>NZ_JBIRRR010000022.1:0-183892 GCF_044333795.1 Streptomyces sp. NPDC020917
CGTTAAGAGCCTTGTGCCGGATGGCCGGAATCCGGCCCCCCGGTGGAAGCTTTGCGCGCGTGATCCGGCGTGTGCTCCCGGTATATGTGGCCGTGCGCCCGGCCGTGCGCCTGTGCCGTGGCCTGGCCCCGGGGCTTGCATGGGGGCCGTGGGTCCGCCCACGCCCCGGCAGGCGGCTATGACGGGAAAGTGACGGGTCCAGGAGTTCCGCTGCCACAATCCCCGCGGGTGGCGGACCGGCCCGGGAGGTGGTCCGCCCCTCCCGGGCCGTCGCCCCGCGCGGCCCGCGACTCCCGCTGCCCGCAGGCACCCGTCCGGTCCGCCACCGGACCCACCCGCCGCCCCGCACCCCCTCCGCCGCCGGCCCGATCGCCTCCGACGCCCACCAGCACGCCAATGCCCGTCAGTTGACGCAGTGGCATATCAACTGCGGTATGTGCCGCGGAATTTGGCGCGAACCAGATGTTTCGCTCCGCGCTGCCGGACGGCCGCCCGCCCGCACCCGCAGCCACCGCAGACCGCCGTTTTCCCTTCGCATTGCGCCCACTTGCGGTCCGCGACGCGGCACTCCTTGGTGCACCCATGCGCCTCTTTGCGCGCTTCCACGTGGCAGCATGGTCTTTCGGACGTCGGACGTGGCGGCGGGCGGGGCGAAGAAGAGCGGTGGTGCCCGCGCCGGCTGTCCACACCCTGTGGAGGCGGCGATGCGGTGGTTGGTGGGGTGGAGCAGTGCCACCGCAGGTGCTTTTTCCGGCGGTCGCGCCCGCACCCTGCTGCCCGTTGCCGGCCAACCTCTGTGGTCGGGACCCGATCCGCTGTGGGCCGTCGGCGACTGGCGGCCCGACGAGATCCGCGTGGTCCACGCCGACCCCGTGCAGGGCGGCGCCAACGGCAGTGCGTACGGCGGCACTTACCCCGGCCACGACGGGTTCGGCTCCTACGGCTCCGCCGCCGGCTCCCGCAACGGCCGCCCCGGCTACGGCGCTGACGGCGGCCCGTCCGCCGCCGGCGACCCCTACGGCCGGAACGGCTCCCCGCACGGCATCGCCCGCCTCGCCGTCCTCGGCCGCTGCGGCGCCACCGACGCCCAGTTGCGGCTCGGCCTGGTCGCCGCCCGCGGCGGCGCGCTGCGGCACGTCACCGCCTGGCCCGGCAGCTACACCGCCGTCCTCCAACTCGGCCGCCGCATCACGGTGCTGGGCGACCTGGCCGGCGCCCGCCCGGTCTTCCACACCCGCTGGTCCGGCGGCACCGCCTACGCCACCGCCGCCCTCCCGCTCGCCGACCTCATCGAGGCCGGCCTCGACGTCACCCACCTCGCGGCCACCCTGGCCTGCCCCGACTCGCCCGAGGCGCTCGGCGACGGCACCCCCTACCTCGGCGTGCGCCGCGTCCCGCCCGGGCACGCCCTCATCCTGCGCGACGGCTCCCCGGAGATCGCCGGCTACGAACCCACCGCCTCGCTCGCCGTCGGCCACCAGCCCGCCAGCGCCGCCGAAGCGGAAGCCGCCGTCGAAGGCGTCCGCGACGCCCTCGTCGAAGCGGTGCGGGCCCGGCTCGCCCAGCCCCGGTTCGTCCCCGACCCCGGCGAGGCTCCCGCCCCCGGCATCGGCGCCGACCTCTCCGGCGGCAGCGCCTCCGCCACCCTGGCCCTGCTCGCCGCGGGACTGCCCGGCATGCCCGGGATGCTGCCCGGCGCCCCCGGCTCCCTCGCCGGCGAACGCCTGCTCGCCGTCACCTTCAACGACCTCGCCGCCGGCGGCCAGCCCGGCCGCGAGGCCGAACTCGCCCGCGCCGGGGAACTCGCCGCCGACCCCCGGCTGCGGCACGTCGTCGTCGCCGGCGGCGACGAGGCCCTGCCCTACGCCGACCTGACCGGCGACAGCCTCGGCCGCCTCACCGACGAACCCGGCCCGTCCCTCGTCGTCGCCGAACGCCACCGCCGGCGGCTGTCCGCCGGCGGCGCCGACCACCTCATGGGCTACGGCGCCCGCCAGGTGCTCGACGCGCACCCCGCCCGCCTCGCCGACCTGCTCATGGACCGGCGCCGCCGCCACCTCGTACGGCCCGTCGCCGCCCTCACCCGCGCCGACGTCGCCATGGCCGGCCACCCGCTGCGGGTCCCCTTCACCGTGCCCGTCACCGTCTACCGCGCCGCCCGGCGGCTGGCCCGCACCCCCTACCAGCGCGGCGTCGAGGACACCGCGACCGCGCTGCTGCGCCACGAGGCCGCCGCCCCCCTCATGCCCGGCGGGCCGCTCGCCGCCTCGCTCGCCGCGATGACCTGGGTGCGGCCGGGACCGGCCGCGCGCTGGCTCACCGGCGAGGCCCTCGCCGAGGTCTCGGCCCGCCTCCAGGACGCGGCCCGGCGCCCCTGGCCGCTGGAACGCCCCGGCGAACGGCGGGCCCGCGCCGCGCTCGCCCGCCACGCGGCGGACTTCCGCGTCCTGGAACAGGCCGCGGCCGTCCCCTCCCAGCGCCTGCACGCGCCGTTCCTCGACAACCAGGTCGTCCGCGCCTGCCAGGCGCTGCCCGGGGCGCTCCGCGTCCGCCCCGGCGCCCGCGCGGACGTCCTGCGCGAGGTCCTGCTCGGCGCCGGCGTGCGCGACCTGCCCACCGGCTGGGGCGCCCCGTCGCCGTCCGGCGCGGGCCCCTCACGCATCGGCCTGCGCTCCGCCCTCGACCCGCTCCTCGACCTCTTCGAGGCCCCACTGCTGGCCGACGCCGGGCTCGTCGAGGCCCGCGTGGTGCGCGACGCGCTGTCCGCGGCGGCGGACGGGGCGGCCGTCCCGCTGGACGGGCTCGCCGAACTCGTCTCCACCGAGCTGTGGTTGCGGCGGTTGCTTGCTCGGCGGGGGTCGTGCTGGACCGGCGCGGGGGCGCCGGAGCAGCGGGCGGTGGCGTCGGGGGTTCAGCGGCTCACGTTGTGACGCGAGCCTGAATCGGTCCCCTCGGGTTCGCCTTTTTGTCCCACCCGCCCACCCGTTGAACTCGTCCGTCGAGTGGACGTTTCTCGTGGTTGGGTCGGTGCCGCCCCGGGAGTATCTCCTCGGAACTGTGCGTGCGGCTTCTTCCTTTCGGTGGGCCGGGAGTGTGCACAGTTCCTGCGGGGACACTCCCGGACCGTCCCCTCCCGCTTCGTCGGCGGCTGCCGCCCGGTAGGGGGTGAACAGGTACTCCCGGGTTGCCCGGGAAGAGCCCCTCATCCCCCACCGGCCGTCAGCCGCCGACGAGAGCGGAGGGGACGGTGGGGCGGTGTCCCCGCAGGAACTGTGCATGTGCCCTGGGTGCCGTGCTGGAAGGAGCCGCACGCACAGTTCCGAGGAGATACCGGGCCGGCGGCCCCGACCCACCCACGGGAGACGTCCACTCGACGGACTGGTTCAACGGGTGGGCGGGTGGGAGAAAAAAGGCAACGGCGTGACAACCCGCCCCAGGTTGTCCGAGGGGTACCGCAGAATGGGAGGACACGCACCGAGAAGGGACCCGCACACCATGGCCGTATGGGACGACGTCATCGGCCAACCCCGCATCGTCGCCGACCTCACCGCCGCGGCCACCGCCGCCGACCGCATCGTCGAGGAGCACCTCGACGCGGAGGGGACGGGGCCGAACGTCTCCGGGATGACGCACGCCTGGCTGTTCACCGGGCCGCCCGGATCGGGACGCTCGACCGCGGCGCGGGCCTTCGCGGCGGCGCTGCAGTGCACCAGCCCCGACAAGAAGCTGGGCGCGGCCCCCGGCTGCGGGTTCTGCGACGGCTGCCACACCGCGCTGATCGGCACGCACGCCGACGTGGAGACGGTCCGCACGGACCTGCTGTCGATCGGCGTGAAGGAGACCCGGGACCTGGTGCGCCGCTCCAGCCTCTCGCCGGCCGGCGGCCGCTGGCAGGTGATCCTCATGGAGGACGCCGACCGGCTGACCGAAGGCGCCGCGAACGTCCTGCTCAAGGCGGTCGAGGAGCCGGCACCGCGCACCGTGTGGCTGCTGTGCGCGCCGTCCGTGGAGGACGCCCTGCCGACGATCCGGTCCCGCTGCCGCCTGCTGACGCTGCGCACGCCGTCCGTGGACGCCGTCGCCGACGTGCTGATGCGCAGGGACGGCATCGACCCGGCGCTGGCCGCCCAGGTCGCGCGGGCCACCCAGGGCCACATCGGCCGGGCCAAGCGGCTGGCCACGGACGAGCAGGCGCGGGCCCGGCGCGCGTCGGTGCTGCGGGTGCCGCTGCGGGTCGCGGACGTCGGGGGCTGCCTGCGGGCCGCCCAGGAACTCGTCGACGCGGCCGCTGACGACGCCAAGGCCGTCGCCGAGGAGGTCGACGCCAAGGAGACGGAGGAGCTGCGGGCCGCGCTGGGCGCCGCCGCGGGCGCGGGCAGCCGGATGCCGCGGGGTACGGCCGGCGTGATGAAGGAGCTGGCCGACCGGCAGAAGCGGCGTGCCACCCGCACCCAGCGCGACACCCTCGACCTGGCGCTCACCGACCTCGCCGGCTTCTACCGCGACGTGCTCACCCTCCAGCTCGGCGGTCCGCCCGACCGCGTCGCCAACACCGAGGCCCTCGACGGCATCGAGCAGATCGCCACCGCCTCCCGTCCCGAGCAGAGCCTGCGCCGCATCGAAGCGGTTCTCGCCTGCCGCGAGGCTCTCTCCGCCAACGTCGCCCCTCTCCTCGCCGTGGAAGCCCTCACCCTCGCCCTCCGCGCGGGCTGACCCCCACCGACCGCCACCCGGTCCGCCCCTCGCGCCCAGCCCGACCGCGGGCTGCGGGTCGTCACCGTGCCGGAGGGGCAGTTCGGTCCGTGCCGGACCACCGGCCGGTGGGGGGTTGCTCGCGCAGTTCCTCGCGCCCCTGCGGGGGCGCACCTCGCCGGACGAGAGCCGGTCACGGTGGCGGGTCGGTGTGCCCGCGGCGGTGCGGCACAACAGGGGCGCGGGGAACTGCGCGCCCAGCCATGAACCGGCCGTGCGACGGCAACGCTCCTTTGCCGGGCAGTCGTGCCCCGTCAGGGGCGCGGGGAACTGCGCGACCGGGCACAGTGGAGCCGCGCGTCGTCCGCGGCCGGGTGGGGCAACCCCTGGCGCACCCCGCACAAGGGAAGGCGGCGTACCCCGGGGACGGAAGGCGGAGCCACCCCCGCAGGGGGCAGGGCAACCCAGGGGCGGAAGGCGGGGCCACGCCCGGAGGGGGAGGGTGCGGGCAGTCCGGGGAGTGTCGTGCGTTCGGGTGACAGCGGCCCCGCCCACCCCGCGTCTCCCGCCGCACCGCCCCACGGCAAGCGATGGTGCAAGACAGTGCGCCCACTGCCCACATGGGCGCCCGAGCCGTCCTAAGAAGGTGCCGCCGTGGCAGACACCCTCCTCACCGTCCCGCTCCTCGCGGCGGCCGCCGCGGCCGCCGCGGCAACCGTCCTCCTCGCCCACCGCACCCTCCGCTACTGGCGCAACCAGCTCGCCGGCCGCCCGTACGAGCTGCCCGTCGACCGTCTCGGCGCGGCCCTGCGCGCGACCGCGGCCACCACGACCGCCGCCCTCGCCGCGACCCTGACCGTCACCGTGCTGCACGCCGGCCCCGCCCCGCACACCACCGCCGCGGCCACGGCCTCCAGCTCGGCCACCGCCGCGCACCAGCCCCCGCCGACACCGAAACCGCCCCCGCCTCCGCCGCGTACGCCGGAACCCGCGCCGCCCCCGCCGGAGGTCCGCACCGCAGGCCACCCCGCGGGCGGCACCCTCCAGGTCCTGCGGGACGGCACCCGGGTGTGGCTGCCACCGCACTACGACTCGCCGCGCGCCGCGGCCATCGCCTATCCCGTCGTGGTCGCGCACACCGGCGACGACCCGGACCTGTACGAGGGGTTCGCGCTCGGCGCGCAGCAGCACGAGGCGGACCTGTTCGTGCTGGTGATGCCGCCCACCTGCGCCCCCGCGCCCGGCTCCCAGGGCCCCTCGCCCGACACCGTGCTCGCCGAGGTCGCGTCCCGCTACCGCACCCTGACCTCGGTCAAGGCCCGCGGCGTCCTCGGCGTCGGAACGCAGGCGTCCTGCGCGGTCCAGGAGGCGCTGACCTCGGCCGGCCGCTACGGCGCCGCCGCCGGCGTCTCCGGGACCTACGGCGCCGCGCCGTCGCCCGCCACCGGGAAGGCCACCGCCGCCTGGACCGGCGCGGCCGCCCACCCGCCGCTGCTGCTGGCCACCGGCGCGGGGGAGGACGGTGCGCGCGACTCCGGCCGCCGGTTCCGCACCGCCCTGCACCCGCAGGGCGACGCCGTCCGCGTCCTGGACGGCATTGCGCCGCGCAGGCAACTGTTCGCGGAGGTCGCCGCGTACTTCACCGAGAAGCTCGACGGCCCGTCGCGGATCACCCACCCGCACACCTGACCCGGGCGACGGCCGGCCGGGAAGCGTCCGGTTTTCGCATTCACCCAAAAAGCGACAGGATGGACGATCATCGACCCCGCCCGGCCGATACGCTCGCACTTCACCCCGACGGGAGGACCCGAGCCGCCGATGCCGCACCTCACGCTACGCACGTTCAAGCGACCGACCCCGCAGGCGTCCCCGCAGCCGTCCCGGCAGGGACCGGCCCGGGCGGCGTCCGGCGCCCGCCGCGGCCTGCCCCTGCTGAGGTTCCCGGCCGCCGTCCTCGCCGCGGCCGGCCTGCTGCTGTCCGGCTGCACCTCGGGCAGCGGCGGCCACCCGGCCTCGGCGTCGTCCCCGCAGTCCGGCGCGGGCTCGTCCACCGCCTCGTCGTCCGCGACCGGGGCGCCCTCCGCCGACCTCGCGCCGTACTACGGCCAGAAGCTGACGTGGCACAGCTGCGGCGCGACCGGCTTCGACTGCACGACGATGAAGGTGCCGCTGGACTACGCGCACCCCGACGCGCACGACGACCTGAGCCTGGCCGTCGCCCGCAAGCAGGCCGCGGGCCCCGGCAGCCGCCTCGGCTCGCTGCTGGTGAACCCGGGCGGGCCCGGCGGCTCGGCCATCGACTACCTGCAGTACGCGGCCCTCGGCTACCCCGCGCCGGTCACCTCGCGCTACGACATGGTGGCCGTCGACCCGCGCGGCGTCGCCCGCAGCGCCCCCGTCGAGTGCCTGACCGACAAGCAGATGGACGCGTACACCGCCGTCGACACCACCCCCGACGACTCCGCCGAGGTCAACAAGCTCGCGTCCGCGGACAAGTCGTTCGCGCAGGGCTGCGAGCAGCACTCGGCCAAGCTGCTCGACCACGTCTCGACCGTCGATTCCGCGAAGGACATGGACGTCCTGCGGGCCCTGCTCGGCGACCAGCGGCTGAACTACGTCGGCAAGTCGTACGGCACGTTCCTCGGCGCCACGTACGCCGGGCTGTTCCCCAAGCGTGTCGGGCGGCTGGTGCTGGACGGCGCGATGGACCCGTCGGTCGACGCCCTGGAGAGCAGCCGGGCGCAGGCGGGCGGCTTCGAGGTGGCGTTCAAGGCGTTCGCGGGCTACTGCGTCAAGCAGGCCGGCTGCCCGCTGGGCACCACCACGGTCGCCGATGCCGGCACGCACCTGGACGCGCTGTTCAAGAACCTGGACGCGCACCCGCTGCCCACCGGCACCCCCCGCAAGCTCACCGAGGCCCTCGGCACCACCGGCGTGATCGCCGCGATGTACGACCAGAGCTCCTGGCCCACCCTGCGCGACGCGCTGAGCAGCGCCCTCAAGGGCGACGGCGGCCCGCTGCTGAAGCTCTCCGACAGCTACTACGAGCGCGACGACAGCGGCAAGTACAGCAACCTGATGTACGCCAACGCCGCCGTGAACTGCCTCGACCTGCCGCCGGCCCTGCGCTCCCCGGCCGACGTGGAACGCGCCCTGCCGTCGTTCGACAAGGCGTCCCCGCACTTCGGCACGACGCTGGCCTGGTCGTCCCTCGTCTGCGGCTACTGGCCGGTCAAGGCGACCGGGCACGCCGCCAAGATCACCGCGCCCGGCGCGGCCCCGATCCTGGTCGTCGGCACGATCCGGGACCCGGCCACCCCCTACGCCTGGGCCGTCTCGCTGGCCGACCAGCTCTCGTCGGGCCACCTCCTCACCTACGACGGCGACGGCCACACGGCCTACGCCCGCGGCTCCGACTGCATCGACACGTCGGTGAACGCGTACCTGCTGGACGGGAAGGTGCCGGCGAAGGGCAAGACCTGCACCTGACCCCTGGCGGGGGTGCCCGGGCCCCCGGGGCGCCCTGAACTCCGGAGTGCCCGGGCCTCCTGGCGGGGCGCGGCCTGGTCCCGGGCCTCGCCTCGCGCCGGCCGGGGCGTGCCGTCTGACCAGCCCCGCCTCATGATCCCCACCCTGGTCGGACCACCCCCCGGAACCCTGTAGACTTTCCCCCGCTGCTGCTGCCACCCTTGGTGCTCGCAGTTGCCAGCAAGCCGCCTTAGCTCAGTTGGCCAGAGCAACGCACTCGTAATGCGTAGGTCTCGGGTTCGAATCCCGAAGGCGGCTCCACCCAAGGCCAGGTCACATAGCCCGTGACCTGGCCTTTTGGCTTTTCCGGCATGCGCCGCATCCGGCCGCTCGGACGGTGGTGACCGGCTTGCGTGAGCGATGCGTGAGCGGACCGCTGACCAACGCCCCCAACTGTCGTCGACGCTCCTACGTGGCAACGTGGGATCTTCTGGCTGCCTGGTATACGTGCCCCTACAGGCCCCTGGGGTTCGCCTCGGTCATAGGAGGCGTGCCGAGCGCCTGCTGTACGGCAGCCGTGAAGCGTGCCCGACTGAGCTCCCGGGCCTCCCTATTTTGGGTGAGGGCGCTCACCAACTCGGCTGCATTTTCCACCGCGCCTACGAGCTGCGCCGCATCTGCTCTCAGCGCTCTCAGCGCTTCCTCGGACAGTCTCTGGTACTGCTGGCCGCTCCTCATCACCTCTCCCAACAAAGGGTGACCGTCAAGATCTCGCAGGCTCCCCCCTTGATCGAAATTCGCTTGCATGAGCGCAGCAAGTCGCTCCCTGTGCCTCACGAACTCATTGGTGGCCTCTTCGAAGGTGCCATCTGGCGTTGGCGAACTGTCGATTGCCGTAAGCGTGGCTTGTGTCATTTCAATAAATCTGGTGGTAATTTCGACGTCGCGCTGCATCGTCTCGGTCAGTTTGTGTGCTTCACGCGTGACTTCCGCGGGGCCGAGGAGTGCGATGCGTCGCGAGCGTTCTGCCATGCGGTCTGCGGCGTTCCTGAGGGGTACAAGGTCCGTCGGATCTGGATCATGATTTTCGGCGGATTCCTGAGTGACCCTGAGGCACTCGTCCCATGCTGCGAGGAAGCTCTCGTAGGTGTCGAAGCGCTGCTGTCTTAGCCAGTGGCCGTGCTCTACAGCACCCTGATCACGTACCTGTTGTCTAGCGGCTTCGGCGTTCTGTTCGGCGCCGAACCTGGCTGACCGTGCTCCGATGAGAGCGCCCACAGCAGTGGCAGCCAGTCCAATGACTGCAATCACGAGGGGAACCACGTAGTCCTTCACGACAGCTCATCATGTCGGTGCGCCGTGCCGAGGGAAACCCCGACGGGAGCAGACAAAGTGGGCCAAGGCCGCGACTCTACTTCTTGGACCTCTTCCGCTTGCCCTTCTTTCCGCTCTCGGGCTGTGCCTTTTTGGTCCGCTGGGCCTCCCTCTTGGCCTTCTTCGACTTGCGTGCGGCTTCATCGGCTTCCGCCTTCCGTTGAAGCGGGATGAGCTTGGCGGTGGCTTCCGCGGCGCGCTTGCCGACCTCGGGCAGGACGCTCTGGTAGATGTCCCGCGTGATCCGGGTGTCGCTGTGCCCGAGGGTGTCGGAGACGACCTTCACGTCGACGCCGGCGGCGAGCATGAGGGTGGCCGCGCCGTGGCGGAGGTCGTGCAGCCGGATCGGCGGCAGGCCGGACGCGGCGACGAGCCGCTCGAAAAGGTCGGTCACCTTGCCCGGGTGCAGCCAGGATCCGTCCTCCTGTGTGAAGACGAGCCCGGTCTCCACCCAGGCCGATGCCCACTCCTCCCGGTCGGCGTCCTGCCGCTCGCGGTGCCGCTTCAACACCTCCACGGTGTCGTCGTCCAGGGCGATCACGCGCAAGCCGCTGTCCGTCTTTGGCTCGGACGTCTCGACCTGCCAGCCGTCCTGGACGAGCTGGGCGGAGACGGTCAGGGAGTGCGCGTCGAGATTGGTCTCCGACCAGGGCTGACCGCACGCCTCACCGCGCCGCAGCCCGCGGAACGCGATCAAGTGCCACATCGCGTACAGCCGGTCCTCGGCGACGGAGTCCAGGAACGCGCCGGTCTGCTGGGGCGTCCAGACCATGACGGGGGAGGGCTTCTCGCCGCTCCTACGCCACTTCTCGACCCGCTCGTCTGTCCACACAAGGGCCTTGGGTTTGCGTACGGGGTCGATCTCGACGTGGGCGGCCGGGTTGAAGGTGATGATCTGCTGGCTGATGGCGTCGTTGAGCGCCGCCCGCAGAGTGGCCTTGACATGTAGCCGCGTCGCCGGACCAGTCACCCGCCGAATCGCCGGCATGGCGTCGATCGCTTCCTTCATCGCTTTGCGGCGTGCGCGATGCTCGGCTCCTTTCCATGGAACGGTGGCCAGTTCGGCTACCGCTGCTTTCCGCTGGGCGTTCTGCTCCAGGACCTCGGCGTTGCCGTCGGCGATGGCGGTGAACATGTCGCTGAGGTGGCTGACCCGCAGCCGGTCGAGACGGTGGTGCCCGATACGCGGCTTGAGGTGGATGCGGATGTCGGTCTCGTACCGGCTGATGCCCGACTTCCGTATCCGCTTGGCGGCGAACATCCCGGCCAGCAACCTCCTGGTCGTCGATGACGACGGCGGCATCCTCCTTCAGCGGCGCCGGAACACCGGCGAGTGGGCCCTGCCCGGTGGAGCTCAGGGCATCGGCGAGACAGCCGCCCAGTGCGCGATCCGCGAGTGCCTCGAAGAGACCGGCATCATCGCGGAGATCACCGGCTTCCTCGGCATCTACACCAACCCCAAGCACATCGTCGCCTACACCGACGGTGAGATCCGACAGCAGTACGAGAACACCTACATCGGCCACCCTGTCGGCGGCGAACCCACCATCAACGACGAAGCCGACGGCGTCCGCTTCGTCCAGCCGGCAGACCTCGACGCCTACGACATCCACGCCAGCATGCGCCAGTAGATCGGCGATTACCTCGCCGGCACCTACCCCTACCTCGGCTGAGCCGCTGCCAGAGCCGCTTGTACCCGCTCCACGGCCGCGAAGATCTCCGGCTCCGCCCGCCGGATGAGCCGCCCGACCACCGGTGCTGATCGGGGACGAATCGGGCCCCGGCCAGCGGATGAAACCCGTGACGGCCAACCGGGGTGCGTAGCCGACATCGTGAAGGGCCGCCGCGCTGCGCACAGGAGGTCGGTCCTGAGGGCGGCCGCGCACAGGGCCATCAGAGATGGGCGAGGCACCAGTTGTTACTCTGGATGCCCGGGCGCTCACTGGACCCAGGGGGGATCTTGAGTGATCTGACAGCAGACACCAAGCGCATTCGCGACTGCTCTCGCGAACTGCAACGGATCTACGATGAGTTCACCGGCCACGCCAACCCTGCCGACGGCTACTCTCTGGCCGAGCTGGGAGATTCCCGGATCACCGGCGCGTTTCATTCCTTCGGCAGCAACTGGAAGATTCACCGGGAGCACCTGGCCGATCAGATCCGGACGCTCGGCGTCGCCACCGAGGACGCGGCCGACACCTACGACGGGGTGGACAAGGCCCTGGCAGATGCGCTGCGCCGCGAGGACGCCGCGGCGAAGCTGCAAGGTCCTCCCGAGTGAGGCGCCCGCCCGTCCACGAGTGGGCCGTCCTCGACGAGGACACCGATCCGATACCGGGAGACCCGGATGCGGTCGCCCTACTCGGTACGGCGCTCGGCGAGACCGCGGAGCGGATCTGGCGTCAGGCTGGTGAGATCAACGCTCTCGCTTCGGTGGAATCGTGGAAGTCCAAGGCGGCCGACCGCTTCCGGGACGCGGCGGGTTCCGCTGAGGGAACCCTGCGCAAGGCCTATCACCGCTATCACATTGCCGCGCAGGCCATGGGTTCTCAGGTCCGGGAGGGTAGTGAGGCGGACTGGGCGAGCGCCCTTGAACAAGCACAGCAAATGGCGGACAAGGCGCTCAAGGACGCGCAGGCCGCCGACTCCGACCACAAGGCAGCGGCCACCAAGATTGCTGCATTGCCCCAGGGCACCGATCCCTCTGATCCGACGCTGACCGGTCTCAAGAAGAAGCAGCAGTCAGCCGCGTCAGCCTTGGGAGATGCGAAGTCGGCCCTGCAGGCGGCTAAGGACGTTCGGGACAACGGTGCCAAGGCCGCAGCACAGCGTATTCACCGAGCCATCACTCACGACGGGCTTCACGACAGCCGGTGGGACAAGATGCGCCACTCCGTGGGTGATGCCCTGTCCGATGTCGGTCATGCTCTGGAGGATGTCGGCGAGACCGCGCTCTCGGACCTCGCCTCGATCGGCAACGCGATGGCCCACGACGCGGGGGCCGTGATGGAGGTCCTAGGAGGCATCGGGCTGGCCACGCTCGGGGCCGGCGGGGAAATCGGTGGGGTTGTTCTCGACGCCACGGGTATTGGCGCACTCCTGGGTGTGCCGGCCGCCGTCGTGTCGGCATCGGCCATCGCGGGTGGGTTGAGCCTGGCGGGCCTCGGCGCGAGCACCATCGCCCACGACGCGGCAGGCCCGGACCGTGTGAACATGACCTCCGACGGTGGTTCCGGGGGCGGGGGTGACTGGGACCCGTCCGCGACCGAGTCGCGCACCGGCCCTTCGAACGAACCCAACCCCGATGCCTCACCGCGCGGGCGCCGGACTCCGATCAACGACAGCGATGCCCCGGAGAACAAACTGGCATTGCAGCGTGAGAACGAGTCGGCCGATACACTGGCCAAATCCGGGTACGACGTGGAGCAGAACCCCGATATTCCCGGTGACAAGAACCCTGACTACCGAGTGGAGGGCCAGGTGTTCGACAACGTCGCTCCCTCGACTGGAAATCCTCGCAACATCGCCAGCAGGATCTCCCAGAAAGTGGAAGACGGCCAGACCGACCGCGTTGTGGTGAACCTCGCAGACAGCTCAGCAGACGTCGGTAAACTGCGTTCCCAGCTTCACGACTGGCCGATTGATGGACTGAAAGAGGTCATCGTCATCGACAAGCAGGGAAACGTCCTGCACCTGTACCCGTAGAACATCGAGACGGACACATCTGACATGGCAATTTCCCACAGCTTCAGTATCGCTACGACCATGCCGGCGGCAGAGGTCGCAGAGGCGCTGAAGGATCGCGGCGCCGATATCGGCATCTTGGCTGGAACCGTGACGCCCGAGCTGTTGCTCGACCCGGGAGCGGTCTCAGAGCACGGCACCTGGATCCGGGTGGTTGTGACCCGCCCTCAGCCGTGGAGCCCGCTGGTCACCGACTTCGGCATCACGCCGAGCGTGCGGGTGGCGTTCGTGCTCGACAAGGAAGCGGACTTGGCTGTCCAGGAGGACGACATCGTCCACCTGGTGGCCGCTCTGCTGGAGCGGGTTCCCGGCGATGCCGCACTGGAGTTCCACGACGAGATCATCTGGCTGCTCCGGCGCGGTGGCGACGTGAGCCTGAACGAGCGGGACGACCTGTGGCCACCTCGGCGCCTCGCTGTGATGCGTCAGCCGTACCGCCGCGCAACGTACGCCTTTTCAGAGGAGTGATCGTGAAAGGGTCATCGATACGATGAGTTCCGACGACGCCTCCGAGGATGTTCGGTCCGCCGCGATGCCTGAAGGGCCCAGATCTCAGGTCTGGTTCAGAACAGACTCGTCACAATCCACGGCTGGAGCAGGACTGTGGCGAGCCGACAACCGAGTCGCCGGCCTGTTCCTCGGACACGCAGCACTGTTCGCCCAACTCCTGGGAGTTTCCTCGGGAATCGGCGACGTGGTCAACGGCGAGTGCTGCGTGGATACTTCCGTGCTCAACACGTTCTGTGCCGTCGCCTTGGCCGAGTACGGAGCGACGGACCAGGGGATCCAGCGCACTCTGACGGTGGGATTCATCGCCACTGCCCTGGTCCTCTTGGACCGCGCCGGACGCCCGGTCCCCGCCTGCGTCGCGCCTGAACAACAGGCTGCGTGGGGGGCTCTGCGGGATCAGCACTCCGCTGCCATGCTGCGCTGAGGCAGGAGCGCCGACAGCGAGCCCCCTTCCCGGCGCCCACCAGCGTGACGGCTACTCGGAGACGTGCGACCGCCCGAGATGGGGGCTCGAAACCGAGAGTCGTGAGGCGCAATACTGCCGACGGGCAATCCGGTCTCAAGGACTCGGCACACCACGCAGGTCGTAGTAGGCCCGCAGCGCGGCCTCGGTACCGGAGCCGATGGCGGTCATGATGCGCTGGAAGCGGCTGGAGCGGAGGTCGCCGGCGGTCATGATGCGGGGGTGCTGGTGGTCGGGTGGGCAGTAGCCGGTGGCGTCGGTGACGATCGCGCCTGCAGGAGGGACGGGGGCGCTGCCCAGGTTGAGGTAGGCGGCTGCGAGGGACTGCGTGCTCTGCCGTCCTTCGCGGTCGGTCCATTCGGCGGAGATCTGGGCGTTCGCCCCGGCGCGGACGGAGAGGCTGGCGATGGGATTCAGGGTGACGCGCGGGTCGTGGCGGACCTCGTCGACCTTGTACTCGTCCTCGGGCGGGTAGGCCACCAGGACTGGCAGGTCGAGTGCCGGGTGGACGCGGAGGAAGGTGCCGAGCGGGCGGTCGGCGCCGATGACGAGCAGTGGGCCGTGGTGGTCGTCGGGGACCTTTGCTCCCCATAGCGTGGGAAGCAACAGGCCGTCGGGGACCGTCAGCCAGGGGACATCCCCCGACCCCAGCGGGCCGACTCCTGTTGCCACGACTGCGTACGGCGCGACGAGCCGGCTGCCGCCGTCGAGGAGGACGGCGACGTGGTCGTCGTACGCCTGCACTTGGACGGCCCGGACGCCGAGTTGGATCTCGCACAGCTCGGTCCGGGCCAAGTCCTTGGCGATGGCCGCTGCCAGCTCCGGGCCGCTGGAGTGGCCGCCGACGACGTTGTTGATCGCTCCGATGTGCTGAAGTTTCGCGCACAGCGCGTCGGCCTCGACCAGAACCGAGCGCATGCCGACGCTCGCGGCCATCAGAGCGGCGGCGCAGCCGGCCGGCCCTCCGCCGACGATGATCAGTTCGGTGGGGACGTCGCGTGCTTCGCTCGCTGCCATGTGAACTATTCCAGCACCGGGGCCCGTAGCCGCGGGGCGAGTTCCCGCAGCACCTCCTCAGTGGTGACGAGTTGCCGGCGTCCGATGAGGCGGCGGGCCACGAGGAGACCGGCGTCGTGGACGGCGGGGCCCGCATCGCTGGCCGAGGCGTCGGTGACGATCCAGGGCGTGTGCCCGCGCTCGAAGGCGTCTGCCGCGGACTTCAGGACGCAGCTCTCGGTGGCGATCCCGCAGAAGACGAGATCCGTCCACCCGGCCTCGGCGATGATCGCCGCGCCCTGCTCGGTGTAGAGGGAGTAGGCGGGCTTGTCGATGACCGCGTGGGCGGCCGCTGTGGGTTCGACCAGCTCGGGCACGATGTCGGTCTCGGGGGCATGCCGGAGGCGCGTCCAGTCGAAGAACCGCTCGAAGGGGCTGTCGGCGTAGTTGAGATAGCGGGTGAAGACGACCGGCCGCCCCGCGGCAGCCCACCTCTCGACCAGGGCGACCACCGTGGGAACGACATGCTTGCTGTGATGGTTGACGAACCCGTTCTGCATGTCGATGACGATCAGCGCCGCGTGGTCGATGTCCATGGCTGCGGTTCTCCCGTCGTCCTCACGTCATGCTGTCCCGGAGCGCTTCCTGCGCGGCGCGGAGTCGTTCCGCGAGTCCGCTTGTCTTCATGATGGCCTCTCGCATGAGGACGTGCTGCGCGGTCTCCTGGGCGCGGGCGGTGGTGAGGCGGGAGAGGGCCGCGCGGAGGAAGCGCCAGCCGAACTCCTCGGACGTGGAGGGGTCCTGTCCGTCCTCGACGCGTTTCTGTATCTGTCGGGAGAAGCACCAGAGAGCTTGGACGGTGAGTTCGCAGGTGATGAGCTCGTCGACGGTGAGGCTGCGCTCGCTGGAGTGGGCTCTGTAGGCGACGCCGGACCAGCCCGCGTAGCCGGTGGATACGCCGCGAATACCGAACGAGACGATGTCGGGGTGGTCGAATCCGTTGGCGAGCAAGGATTCCTCGACCGACGGGTGGAGAGCGTCGGCGCCGCTGGGGACTCCGCGGTCGACGAGGACGGAGGGGGTGGACAGCAGCCGTAGCGCTGTGTCGAGCTCACGGCCCGCTGCCCACGGGCTGGACGTCACCCAGTAGAGGGAGAGGATGTATTCCGGATCGATCTGCTGCCCCGGAGCGGCTCCCAGCAGTTCCCGCGTCTTGGTGCCGGCCCAGGGCAGGTCCGTTGCGTAGGAGCGGTAGCGCCACACCGCAAGCTCGGTGAGCGAGGCCGGAGTCTTCGGCTGCCTGAGATGGAAGACGGCGACACCGCAGCCGAAGACGTGCAAGGTGCAGGTCGTGTCTGCGTCAGGGTGGTCCACCTTCGCCGAGGACGATGCCAGCCAACGGCCAGAGCCCGTGCCCATCTCGGCCTGTAAGCGTTGCGCCTGCGTCGCACCGATGAAGACAGGCAAGAACTTGTGCGAGTCGACCCCGATGCGTCCGTCGCCGGGTGCGGTGGTCTCCGGCTGCCCGCCCAGCGCCTCGGCGAACCGGATGCGGATCTCGTCGGTCGCACGACCGAGCGCGGTGTCCAGCATCGCCTGGGAGTCGGGTCGAGGGCAGTAGTTCTCCCCGCCCGCCTCCCACTTGGAGATCACCCGGTCGCTGACGCCCAGGTGAGCGGCGAAGTCACGAATGCTCATCCGCATCGCGGCACGCAGCAGCCGGGCCTCTCGTCCGGACCAGCTCTGCACCGTGACCACGATCTGCCCCTCCCCTCGTCCACCGCGAAATACCCAGCGTAACGAGTCGTGTTCGGCGACAGTACGGCGTTTGTGCGGCATCCGTACGTCACTTCCGGTGACCGGTGTGGAGCATGCTGTTCACCCGGCCAGCGCAGGCCGGGTGAAACGGCAGACACGAAGGAGTTGCGGCATGCCCGACATCGTCAAGCGCAGTGCCCGCGCCATCTTGCTCGACGGCGACGATCTGGTCCTCATCAAGCGCACCAAGGCCGGCCGGGACCCGTACTGGGTCACCGTCGGCGGCGGCGTGGAGGAGGAGGACGACAGCATCGAAGCCGCCCTGCACCGGGAGGTCTTCGAGGAGTTGGGCGGCACGCTCGAGCGCGCCGAGCTGGTCCACCTGATCACCGACGAACTGGACGGCGGCATCGGGATCCAGCACATCTTCGCCGCGCGCCTTGCCGGCATGGACGTGTCGGTGCGGACGGGTACGGAGTTCTCCAAGCCCGAGCGCGGTGACTACGAGATCGTCCGCATGCCGTTCACGGCCGACAGCATCCACGGACTCAACCTCATGCCGCCGGAGCTGGCCGAGTTCGCGGCATCCAACGTCGACGCGATCGGCTCCGTCCTCAACACGCCGATCCGCAAGGCGTGATCGGCGATGGGGAAGATGCCGGAGTTCATCAGCCTCAACGGGCCGGACAACGTGGGGAAGACCACGCAGTTACGGCAGTTGGCCGGGCGCTGGACGGGATTCCAGCTGCTGGGCGCCGTGCACGAGCATGACCCCGGTCCATGGGAGCGTGCGTCGGAGGCCGGCGACTACGCGACCTGGTGGTTCGAGAAGTCCACGACCGTAGAGCTGACCAGCATGCTGATCAGCGGCCACGCGAAACGCGCAACCGCCCGCACACCCGGCCGCACGGGCCTCCTCGACCGCGGCCTGCCCATGCTGATGGCGGTGGCCGCTGCGACCAGTGTCGTCAAGGAGGGCCTGTCCGCGCGCGAGGCCCTGTGGACCGTCCGGGAGATCGCGGCGCCCGTCCCGGCCCCGCAGGAGACCTCGGTGCTCCTCATCCCGTCGCTGCACCCTGAACGCAGCTACGCCATCACCAGCGTGCGCGAGGGCCGTGCGTGGACCGGGATCTACCCCAGGTACCAGCGAGTGCTGCACGAGATCCTGCTGCGCCAGGCCGAAGAGGGCACGTATGCCCTGGTCGTGGACTGCGAAGACCGCAGCCTGGATGAGGTCCACGGGTGCATCGTTGACGGCATTGCGCTGCCTCTGCCGACTCCGCCGCTCGGGATGGAGGATGACCGATGACGACCATCGCCCCGAGCCCTCCGCCGCTGCTGCTCCCCCCGGGCTTCTCCCGGGCAGCCGCGACGTTGACGGAGAAGGACCTGCGCCGTCTCGACGACGCGATCACCCGCCTCCACACGGTCAACGCCCGCCTGTGGAGAACCGAGGACCAGGTAAGGGCCACGAACCTGCCGGCCGAGCGGGTCGCGGACTTCAAGCGCGAGATCGACCAGCTCAACGCCGAGCGCAACGCTCTCGCCGAGCGGGCGGACGAGGTCCTCGGCCCGCTGGCCGGCAACGCGCACGCCGATGCACC
Organism: Streptomyces sp. NPDC020917; assembly: GCF_044333795.1. Lineage (NCBI taxonomy): Bacteria > Bacillati > Actinomycetota > Actinomycetes > Kitasatosporales > Streptomycetaceae > Streptomyces > Streptomyces sp. NPDC020917. The sequence goes on from NZ_JBIRRR010000022.1 coordinate 18,610, forward strand.
GCTGCACACCGAAACCCTGGCCTCCGTACTGGACCGCCTCTCCGTCCTGACCCTGCGCATACAAGATCCGCAAGTGGCGATCTTCGCCGAACCTCATTCGGCAGGAAGAGGCCGTGGGTTCAAATCCCGCCACCCCGACGGTATAGCAGCAGGTCAGGGCCCTGATCCTTCCGAGGATCAGGGCCCTGAGTCGTTCCCGGGGGCGTCTTGGGAGCCATTTGGGAGCCAACCTCAACATCCGGCTCCCCAGCGGGAGCGGTCCGGCTCGGCGGAACGCCTGAGACGGCCCCCACGACGGCGCTACGGTCGCCTCCACGGACTGCCGACCCGGGGGGGGCGCCACATGCAGGAAAGATCAGCGGAACAGGGCTTGGGGGCCGTGACGACGTCGGGAACTCTCATCGCCGGCGAAGTCTCACTGCCCGAGGTCATGTCCCGACTCCAGCAGGCCCGCCCGGTCTTCCACTCCGAAGCGGACCTCCAGCACAGCTTTGCGCGCGTGCTGTGGGAGCTGGCCCCCAAGATCCAGTCCAGGCTGGAGGTCCGCCAGAACGCCCCGGAAGCCACCGGCGCCGAGTACCTCGATCTGCTGTGCATCGGACCGTCAGCCCGCACGGCCATCGAGTTCAAGTACTTCACGACGCAGTGGACCGGAACCGCCGGCCAACCCCCGGAGGAGTACGCGCTGAAGTCCCACGCCGCCACCGACCTGGCGCGCTTAGGCTTTGTCTCCGACATCGCCCGCCTGGAGCGCTTCGGCAACCCCAACCAGAACGGCCTGGCCCTCCTCATCACCAACGGAGTCGGCCTGTGGACCCCGCCGAAGCAGAACGACACCCGAGACCGCGACTTCCGCCTCCACGAGGGACGTACCCTCACAGGCCAACTCCTCTGGGGCGGCGGCTACCCAGACAACACGCGAACCCTGTGCGGCTCGTACTCCCTCACCTGGCAGCCGTACGCGCTGCAAGACGGGCGTTGGGGCGAGTTCCGCTACCTCGCCATCTTCACCGATCCGCAGCCCAGCCAGAGCTGACGGTGCGCTTTGGCATCATGCCCGTATGGACTTCGAGCTTCCGCATACCCGGCCGAGCCCCTCAGCCAGGCGTACCCGGAACTCTGACGCCGCTACCTGATGGTCGTCTTCGACGGCCTGCGCCCCGAGGGCGCCCACCCCCTCCCGCACCCACCGCCCCCGTTACAGCCGTATTAGGCCAAGGCCGCAGCAAGCCCGACACCCCCTCCGCTGGCCAGCCCCCGCGGATCGCGACGGCCACCCGTTCGTGCTGGCGACGAAAGCTTCGAGCCTGTCGCGCTTGAGGTAGAGGTCCCAGCAGTTGTCCGCGAGGCCGGCCGGGCCGAGGGACTCCGGCAGGATGCTCGGATCCCACTGCTCGGCGACAAACTTGGCCGCGTCGCTGATTGCCGGAGGGTGCACACCGCAGCGAGGTTGCGCCCGTTGAGCTTCTTTCGCTCCCTCGCAGGTAGCCGGTTTCAGCCCCTTGTCCCTGCCCATCCCATAAGCTGTTCTGTTCGCCGTCCGCTGGGGGAGCGGACTCCGGAAGATCCCATGCCACAAGACGAGGAACCAACCAGAGGGGTAAAGGGGTGGACGGCATCGCGCGGCGTGCTCGGGTGCAAAGGATGCATACCGAGGCGCAGAAGTGGGCTGACGCACTGATCGACTTAGGCCCGTACAACACACTGTTGCATTTCAGGGACACCAAGAGCACCACCGTCGACATCACTGACTGCCCCCAGGAGGCCCTGGGCCGCGTCGTGGCCGGCGGCAAGGTCCGCCTGGCATCCCTCTTTCCTGACTCTGTGGACCACAGCACCGCGTGTGCTCGGGCACGCGGGTTGCGCCGGAAGGTCGTAGAACTGGACGAGGAGCAGGGCGTGGAGGCGGGGCGTCTGGCCCATGGCCTACTCAACATCGCTGTTCCGACGACCAGGGGCGTTGTGCCCGTGCCGCCGCTTCGCGCCCCGCTCCTCCTGCAGCCGTTGACGATCTTGCCGCGCACCGTGGCTGAGAACGACTTCGTACTGCAGACAGGTGGCGAGGTCGAGATCAATCCCGTCCTGCTCTACGCTCTCGACCGGCAGTACGGGATGGACGGCAACGCGGAAGATCTAGCCGCGAAGGCGGCCAACGCGTTGGAAGAATGCGTTGTTCCAGGCGACCGCTTGGGAACCGTATACGAGCTGTTCGAGCAGGCACTCCGCCGAAGCAGGCTGACCGTCACGCTGGAGAACCGACTCGTCGCAGGCGTTTTCAACTTCGACCGGCTGCCCATGGTCAACGACCTCCGCAACTCAGCCGAACTGCTCGCTGAGCACCCGGTCATCGCCGCACTGGCCGGTGAGGAGGAAGCAACCCGGTCTCTCGAGGCCCCCAGCGGCGGTCGTGAACCTGTCGGCGCGGATGAGATCCACCCCCGCTCGGAGTACCTCGTCCATGACGCGGATTCCTCCCAGCAACGGGCTATCAGTGCTGCGCTGGCCGGAGAGCACCTGGTCGTAGAAGGACCTCCTGGAACAGGCAAGAGCCAGACCATCGCCAACCTCATCGCGGCGTTCTCTGCCCAGGGGCGCAAGGTGCTGTTCGTCGCGGAGAAGCGCGCTGCCATCGAGGCGGTGACCGACCGGCTGGCCCGAGTGGAACTGAGCGGTCTTGTTTTCGACCTCCATGCGAGCAAGCTGAACCGGCGCCAGATTGCGCAGCAGCTACAGGAGAGCTTGGAGCGTGCCGGCCAGGAACAGAAACCGCGCTTGGGGGACCTGCATCATCGACTCGATTACTTCAGACAACGGTCGGGAGTCCACATTCAGGAGTACCACCAGCCCCACAGCCCGTGGCAGGTGAGCGCCTACGACGCGTTGACTGCCTTGCCCGGCTGTCCGCCGGCGCACCACACCCGTCGACGGATACGCGGCCACGCCTTGCAGAGTATGGATCGCACCGCCTTGGAGCGCGCTGAGCGGGACCTTCGGAGATTCGTCTCCACCGATGGGCTGCAAATCCGCCGTGGCGAGTCACCATGGGCGCGCACCGCAGCGCGGGACATCGACGAACTGAGACCGGCGCTGGACGGCTTGGATGTGCTGACTGGTGCGGTGTTCTATGACACCCGCCGCGAGATGGACGAGCTCATAGTCACGGCAGGGCTACGGCCTCCTGCAGGCATAGCCGGGTGGCAGGAAGTCCTGAGCCTTGTGCAGGCAGTCGCAGCGACTCTCGAGCAGTTTCAGGAGGGTGTATACGGACCGCTCTTGCCTGATCTCATCGCGGCGACGGCCGATCGCGCGTGGCGGCGCAGCAACAACGCGAAGCTGGGATGGACCCGTCGGCGCCCACTGCTCAAGGTGGCGCGCTCTCTCCGACGCGACGGATTACGGGATCGTCGGGCGCTTCATCAGTCGCTCTCCGGTGCCTGGGCACACAGTCAACACTGGAAGGCCCTTGCAGCTACGGCGGACGCCACACCTGCGGCCGTACCGGGGTTGGCAGATGCCATGCAGCATTTCAGCCTCGTCCGCGAACGTCTCCTCGCGGTGGCGATGTGTGCACGGCTGGAGGGCTGGGAGACCAAGCCGACTCAAGAGGTCGCCGACGAGATCGAAAACCTGGACAACGACCGGCAGACGCTGCTCCATATGCCCGAGCACAACCAGCTCACCGACCGTCTGCAAGCCGCGGGCCTCGGTCCACTGCTCGACGACCTTGCGCGCCTGAACGCTGATCCCGACACAGCCGTGGGCACGCTGCACTTTCTCTGGTGGGCGTCGGTTCTCGACGAGATCACACTCAAGTCCTCCTACATCCGCGGGTTCAACGCACGTGAGCACGAGCACAATGTCGCCGAATTTCGGCGGAGTGACAGCGAGCATCTGGCCGCTAACGCTCAACGTGTCCGTTATCAGGTGGCCACCCGGCTACGGCAGGTCCGTGACGTGAAGAAGGACCAGAACGCGCTCGTACGCAGCCAGGCAAACCGCAAGACACGCCACCTATCGCTGCGCAAACTACTCGAAAGCGCCCCGGACGTCCTGCTTGCGGCAAAGCCCTGCTGGGCGATGTCGCCGTTGGTCGTCAGCCGCGTCCTACCAGCTCGCCGGCTGTTCGACGTGGTGATCTTCGACGAGGCGAGCCAGGTCCTGCCGCACGACGCCATCGCGTCGATCATGCGCGCGCAGCAGGTCATCGTTGCGGGCGACCCTCATCAGCTGCCTCCCACGTTCTTCTTCACTCGACAGCACAGCGGTGCTGTTGACCAGAACGACGCGAGTGAGGAGGAAGAACTCGTCGATGTCCCACCCGACGCCTTCGAGTCGCTGCTGGACATGCTCAGTAGCAAGCTCCCGCAAGTTCATCGGTTGCGCTGGCACTACCGGAGCACCGACGAGCGCTTGATCGCGTTCTCGAATCACCATATCTACGACGACGACCTGGTCACGTTTCCAGGAACGACGGTCGAGAGTCCGGTCCGTCTTGTCTCGGTGAACGGTCACGCGGAGCCCGGTCAAGCAGGTTCGGCCCCAGAGGAAGTCCAGCGTGTCGTAGAGCTGGTTCTTGAACATGCAACCGTCCGTCCGAACAAGAGCCTGGGCGTGATCACCATGGGCCAACGCCACGGCGACCGCATTGAAGCCGCCCTGCGCAGCGCACTGAGCGACCGCCCGGAACTCTCGGAATTTTTCAGTCCGGAGGCAGGTCCAGGGAAGCGATTCTTCGTCAAGAATCTCGAGCGCGTCCAGGGTGACGAACGCGACGCCATCATCCTGAGCATCGGGTACGCCAAGGCCGCCAGCGGTCGGCTCAACATGTCCTTCGGGCCGCTGATCAATGAAGGCGGTGAGCGGCGACTGAACGTCGCCGTCTCGCGAGCCAGAGAGTCCATGACCCTCGTCAGTTCATTCACCCATCAGGACTTCGATCCAGAGCGACTCAGGGCAACCAAGCACCGGGGACCGGGTTTGCTGCGCGATTTCATCGAGTACTGTGCCAACCGCGGAGACCTGGGGCGCACGAGCACACTGCATGCGGAATACAAGCTGAATCCGTTTGAGCAGCAAGTATTCGACGTACTGGAAGCGCAAGGCATCCCGGTGACGCCCCAATTGGGCGTGGGTGAGTATCGAATTGACTTCGCTCTCGGGCATCCCGAACGTCCGAGTCAGATGCTTCTTGCCGTGGAGACGGACGGCGACCGCTACCATCGAGCACCCAGTGCCCGTGACCGGGACCGGCTGCGTCAAGCTCATCTCGAGCGCCTCGGGTGGCGCTTCCACCGCATTTGGGCCGCCGACTGGTTCCGTAACCCAGCCCACGAAACTGCAAGGCTGGTAGAGGAGTGGAAGAGCGCTGTACAGGACGTTCAGCGAACCCCGGCCCTATCAGAACCACAAGCACCGTCACCGCCTGCCTCCGAAGACCAGAGTGAGGCTCGGCGCAGGCCACGCCCGGCGGTCGTGGCGGGCATGCGCATCATTGAGTACTCCGACAGGGACCTGACCGCCGTCGCTTCCTGGATTCTAAGCGACGGCTTCCAACTCGACCGCGATGCGCGCGTAGCGGAGGCCATGGCCGAGCTGGGCTTCAAGAAGCGCGGCAAGGTCATCGTCGATCGCCTGGAGCGAGCTTTTGATCGTGCTCAGCAGATCTCTGACAAGGAGAATCTGGGATGACGCGGACACTCGACCCGATGACGGTGGAACGCCTCGCCCGCCTCATCGTCGACATTGATGGTCCGTTCGAGCGTCGTGGCTACCAACTTGCCCAGCTCTTGGAGCGAGTCGATTGGCCGGGCAGGGAGGAGTACGACGGCTCACCTCGAGTCGCCTGGCTGACCACCGTGATCAGGGAAGGTACCGACGACTTCGCTGCTGTAAGCAGGCTGCTCTGCCGTGTCTGCGACCCGCTCGAATACGACGACGGACTGCCCTCGGCGGACGTCATGCGCAAAGAACTAAACCTTGTGCTCGCCTCGGAACAACTGGCGGTCATCTACGTTGCCGGCCGCCCGGTCCTCAGCAAAGTCACGGCCGACGGCAGTTCGACGGTCTTCAACGTTCCCGACGACCTCGAATCACGCATCCGTCAGCTCGTCAGCAGCGAGGCTTTCCTAGCCCAGTTGATGACTCGAGTGAAGGAAGCGCGCATCTGCGAGGAGCACGGCGCCTACGGCCTGGCCCTGATCGGTATTGGCAGTTTCACGGAGGCCATGCTGCTTGACGTTCTCACACATCGGGATCCGAGCCTCCTGCAAGGCATCCCCGTGCCCAACACCACAAAGACCTCGCCCCCCGAGCGTGCCAGCTTCTCGCTGCTACTGGACACTGCCAGGAACCGCGGGTGGATACAGATGGATGCTCACGACTTCATGAGCATCGTGCGGGAATACCGGAACTTCGTACACCTGCGCGCACAGCAGAAGCGGGGCGTGGATCCCGACCGAGACACTGTGGGGCTCTGCTGGGGTCCGGTCCTCGCCGTCATCAATGACTTGGAGGCCAGTAAGCAGTAGGCCCCGCGCATTCGAGTACTCAGCGACCCTTCGCCCAACATGGGCGAAGGGCAAAGCTGTTCGGCGGGGACCATCGACTGCTTGCTCCTGGGCGGCCAGCTCGGCTGCGGGTCCGCCACGCCCGTGGTGGACCCCACTGCGGGGCGGGGCCTCTCTCTGTTCTGTTCGCCGAGTGTGGATTGCCTGCCAGACCCGACTTACCGCAGGGCCATTCGCCGCTGTAGTCGTCGGCCGCGACGAGGAGAGTCAGCAACTGCCGCGCCTCGTCGATGGCGATCTCGTGGAAGTCCAGGTGCACTCCGCCCCAGTCATGGAAGCACGTGCGGCCGAGATCGCGGAGGCGGTAGAGACCGCTGGCCGAGTTCACCACGGTGAACAGCGCCATATCGATTACGTCCCCCAGAGAGTCCGGAAGGTCGCCGTGCTGGCACGCCCAGCGCCGCAGCGTCTGCGTGGCACGTTGCAACTGAGAGGCTGGTACCCGTCCGGGCTGACCAAGCGAAGCCAGTAGGGGCCGTGGCGGGTGCCGTCCGGGGCGACGCCGCCGCCCGCGTAGTCATCGCGGAACTGTTCGTGGGCGATGACCACTGCCAGCAGTTCCCCGTCTTTGCCGCCTTGCCGAAAGCGGAAGGACTTCAGGTCGACCCACCGAAAGCCGTGGGTGCTGCCCTCAGGGCCAACATGGTCCCGGAAGTTCACGAAGGTCGGGCCCACGAAATCCATCTCGATCACTGAAGTACGCTACCCCGAGGGCGGCTTGGCGGCCGACGGCGGCTTCACGGAACCCCGACCAGACCGGGTGCCACCGAATCTACGTCCTTCGGTGGCACCGGCCGTGCCCAGCGACTTGTTCCTACCGGCTCCCCTCCCGTGCACGCAGCAACCGATCGAGCGTGTCCACCGGTGAGGTGGGATGCATGCTCAGCCGGGCGTCGAGCGCGGCCTCCCACTGCGCGGTGAGGCCGGCCATCAGCCGCTGACGCATGGCCGGCGTGACGTGGGCGTACCGCGCCGAGACCGAGCCGTCGAACTGGCCCATGCGGTCGTCCATGAGGACCTTCTCCGTGCCCAGGTCCTCCATCACCGTCCGGTGGGTGTGCCGCAGGCCGTGCGGGGTGAGCCCCTTGGCGACCGGCGCCCAGCAAGCATCGGCGCGCGCCCCTGGGAGTTGCGTCCCCGCACCGGGATGCCGGGCAACGGCTCGCCGACGAGCGGCACAGGTCGGGATCCGCCGCTCGCCGGATACCGTCCCGAGACGGCCGGGGCGAACAGCCACGTGGCGAAGCTGCTGCGGCGCCAGTGCGGGGTGTGCCCGACGATGGTGCCGCCACGTACGAAGCCAAGGTCGGCGATGGCCTTCTCCACGCGGGTACGGGTGGCCTCGGTGACCCGGTCGGGGTGTTGAGGACGTTGGAGACAGTGCCGGCGGACGTACCGGCCCGCCGGGCGACGTCGACGAGCTTCGCGCCATCGTGGCCTCCGGTCGTTGCCGCCCGCTGGCCTCGGAAGACGTACGTCTTGCCGTGGCAGGAGCACGGGGTCGGCTTGGTCTGGGCGATGCGGTCGGCCAGCAGGGCCGTCAGCCAGGGCGGCAGGTCGATGGTGCGGTAGCTGTCGTCCTTGGGCCGGCAGCGCACCATTTCACCGTCGTCGAGCCTGTACAGCTGCCACTCGACGCGTATGGCGCCGGGGCGTACGAAGCCGGTCTCCAAGCCGACGACTTCGCCCCAGCGCATGCCGGTGAAGGCCATGAGGATCACGGCGACGAACTCGTCGTCTCGTCCGGACAGGAGGGCGGCTCGCTCGGCGATGAGCAGGGCGCCGAGCGGATCGGTGATGATCTTCTCCGGTCCGCGGTTAGGGGAGCGGCCGGCGCGCTTGCCCCGCCCGCGCCGTGTCGTGGCCGGGTTGGCCTCGATGAGGCCTTCGTCGACGGCGTCGGCCAGGATGAGGTGGAGCACCGCCCGCCAAGTCTTCACGCTGGTGGCGGCGTACTGCGCTTTCTCCTTCTTCTCCCACAGCGCGACGTCGGTCCGCAGGATGCCGCCGAGTGCCTTGTCCTCGAAGTCGGGGAGCAGGTGCTCCTCGATGTGGCGCCGGTAGTTCTGCATGGTCGATGCGGCAAGGTCCTGGGCGGCGTACCACCGGCTGGCATACTCGCCGAACGTCTCCTGGCCGAGTCCCGGATCTCGCCACTTGCCGCGCCGAAACGCGAACTCGGCCTCGTCCGCTGCACGCTTCGCCTCCCGCTTGGTCGGGAACTTGACCACCGCACCTGCCGCGTCGACGACGGCGCCGTGCTTGCCTGATGCGGTCTTGAACCGGCCGCGCCAGTAGCTTCCCCGCTTCTCCGCGAAACCCATGGTTCCTCCTCTCCAGTGTCGCTCTACGCGGCCGTATCGAACTGGTCGCGGCGTAGCCGACGGGGAGGACGCGCGCGAAGGCGTTCTACCTGGGCGGGATGGGCAGCCCTGGACACGGGTGCCCGGGGAACCGGCCTCTGAGCGGCCACGTCGGGCGTCGGCATCGGTGTCGGGCGCTCCTCGTTGAGGCGGATGATCTCGGCGAGGTGCTCTGCGGTGAAGCGGTACGCGCGGCCGACCCGTGTGAAGGGGATGAGGCGTCGGCGGGCGCGGTCCTGGACCCACCAGGCGGAACAGCCGAGGACGTCGGCTATCTCCTCGGGTCGGTAGAGCCGGGGCACCGTGGCCTCACGGTGGGGGCGTTCAGGCATGGGCGGTCGCTCCCTCCGCGCGGGCGCGGGCAGGGAGGTCGCGGGCATGGTGGGGTGACGCACGGGGTGTCCACTTCTGGCGGCGTGGGGAGCGGCAACTCCGTGGGCTCGCCGGTGTGGTGCTCAGGGATGGGCGGTGCGGTGCGGGGGCTTCGAGGCGGGGCTATTCGGTGTCCTTCTGGTTGGGGCTGGGGCGGTTGCGCAGTTGGTCGGGCTGGGGCAGGCCGGTGAGTTCTTCGGCGACGGCGACGGACGCGGCGGCTTCGGCTTCTTCGCGGACGTCGGGGTGTTCGTCGAGGTAGGCGTCGAGAGCGTCGCGGGCCTGGGCGGCGGCAAGGTTGGCCATGTGGGAGGCGCGGTAGGCGCGTCTGATGTCCTCGACCAGCTCCATCGCGCGGGCATGGGCGGCGAGCCTCGGGGGGCCGACGAGGTTGGCCAGGGAGATGCCGAAGACCTCGGCGAAGCCGAGGGCGTCATCGACAGTGACCCGGCGCTGGCCGTTCTCGATCCGCCAGACCGCGGAGGGGTTCATCTCGTAGCCGGCGGCGTTGAGGCGGTCAGACAGGGCGTTGGTGCTCCAACCGCGGGAGTCCCGTTCGAGCTTGATGCGCACCGCGATGTTCTCCTCGCTGGCGAGCTGGTTGACGCCGGCCCGGAGCCCCAGCGGCCCATCTCCCGGAAGGAGGTGGGGAACCGCACGTCGGACAGCAGCCGCGCGGCGCGCAGCTCGTCCGCCCACGCCGCCACGGTCCGCGCGGTCTCGGCGAACGCTGCGGGGTCGGGCAGGGCGATCCGCAGGCGCAGGTGGTGGTCGGGGTCGCGGAAGCGGACGAACCACCACGGCGGGCCGTCGAGGCGTTTCAGCAGGTCCGGGATGTGCCGGGCCAGCAGCTCGTCCTGGCGGCGACGGTCGCCGTACAGGGTGGCCAGTAGCAGAGTGGAGACGCCCGGGGTCTGGGTCTGCTCGGTGGACAGGGCGCGGGCGGGCGTCGGCGTCGGCAGGAGCGGCCATGCCGGCGGGCGGGTTGCTTTGAGCGGCACGACGACCTCGTGTGCCCGGCCCCCGCACCACCCGTAGGCGTCGGCGGCCGGTGCTTCGGCCAGCACGTGAGATCCGGTGTGCTCAAGGTGCAAGCGCAGCAGACGGCGGTGCGCACCGCGGTCGAGGTCGAGGAGCAGGCGGCGGTCGTCCTCGATGAGCTCGACGCGGGCCGGCATGCGGCGCCGGTCCCGCCACTGCTGCAGGGTGTCTGTCCAGTCGGTGTCGTCGTGGCCGGGCAGTTCTGCAGCGTCCAGCCGCCACCGGGCTGGCGCGAGGATCGTGCGCCCGTAGCGGACCCGCGGCAGGAACGGCAGCGCGCTGGCGGCACCCCAATCGAAGGCGATGACCTGCGCGCACTGCGCGCGGGACAGTTCGGTCAGGAACCGCACCAGCGGCGGGGTGTGCTCCTGCAGGTTCAGTGCGTGCATCCCGGCCGGCTCGATGCGCAGTCCGTGCCGGGGCGCGGCCAGATACATGCGGCGGCCGTCGCAGGCAACGGCCAGGTCGTCGGGGCCGAGCACGCCGGCGGTGGTGGGGCGGTGCTCCCCGACGCTGATCAGGATGGGCAGGACCCGCGGGGTACGGGTGACGTGGGCGCTGGAGGCCAGCAGCGGCGGGAACGAGAGCTGGGCTGCCACGGTGCGTGGGTCGGCGGTCGGCAGGTCTGCCAGCTCTGCCGTCAGTCGCTCGCGGTCGTCTGGTGCGAGGACGGGCAGGAACCGGCCGGTGGTGACGCCCACACCACGGGAGACGCTGGCCACCTCCAGGCGGAACCGTCCCCGGGCCAACTCCTCGGTGCTGGTCGCGTGTACGCGGAGGCCGATCTCGATGTGCGGCGGGACGCGGGGCGTGTCCGGGCCCAGGTCGAGGGCTGCGATCACATCGTCGGTGAGCACGATCTCGTCGCGGCCATCGAGGACGGCGGCCTGGGCCAGCCGCAGCAGCGTGTCGTGCCGCTCGTTCAGGCGGGACCGGCGAACGCCAGGCTCGCCCGGGTACCCGTCGGGTAAGCCGGTGCCGCTGTCGGCGACGACTTCGGCCAGCGGCACCATCGTGCCGATGCCGTACCGCTCGTAGAAGCGGCGCTGGTACGCCTTCCACGCCTCCGTGCCGTACGGCAGGGCGCTGACCCGGGCCAGGACGCCGGCGGCACGCTCGATCTCTCGAACCACGCCTTCGGGCAGCTCCACGTCGGCGTCCAGGCGCAGGTCCAGGGCCAGCGGGTGGCGGCGCAGGTTCGGCACCAGGCCGCGCATCCGGGCCGTAGCGCGTTCCCGGCCGTCCGCGGCGCCGCAGTCGCCCAAGGCCCGGTGCACGGCCTGCAGGTGACTGCTGACGTGGGCGGCACCGATCGCCTCCAACTGCCCCAGCAGGTAGGCCAGCGCGTCCGTCTCGGTGCTCGGCGCGCGCAGGTTCGTGATCAGTACCTCGTTGCGGATCAACTCCCCCACCAGGCGCTGGGCCCGCGCGACGTCGGCGGCCGGGAACTCGGCGGCCAGCTTCTCGGCCAGCAGCCCGGCGCCGATCGGCTCCCTGGCCGCCTCCACCACCAACTGCACCGGCCCGGTCAGAGCCAGGGACGCCTCGACTGCTCGCTGGCGCGTGCCGTCGACGTCCGAGCGGTAGGGCACCACCAGGCGGTCACCGCGCCGGGCAGCTGTGTTGTTGAGCACCACCTGCAGGCGGTCGACCAGCTCGGGCGCGGACTCCAGCTGCTCGATCACCCTCGCCAGCCACTTCGCGCTGGCCCGGCCGATGGCGGTGTGGCCGGTACCCCAGCGGGCGGCTGCCTTGGTCCCGAGAGTTGCGGTGGTCACGCCTGCGAAGAGGCCGAACGGGGTGGCCCGCTGTTCGGCACGTAACGCGTAGCGGGCGACGGAGGAGACTGCGCGGCGCGCGTCACGAGCGGGCGGCGAGGTGGCGGCGCACAGGGCTTCCACCTGGGAGGCCAGGGCAGGGCTGGCGTGCGACAGGGCCTCGGCGATGTCCGTCCGGGACCAGGTGTCGCGCAGCCACGCGAGGCGGTCTTCCGCACCCTGGGGTGAAGTGTCATCGAGGTCCGGGCACGGGGGCAGGGCAAGGTCCGGGCGCGCCACCGCGCGTACGAGCGCGGTGCGGCCGGCACGGAACGCGGTGCTCGAAGCCATCCGATCCTCCTGTTTCAGCCGGCGGCCGGTGCCCTTGGGCAGGGCACCGGCCTGGGGTGCGCGCCTTGGGTCAGGCCGCGTTGGTGACGCAGGCCCCGCAGCTGGAGCCGCAGCCGTCGTCGGTCAGGTTGACCAGCCCGGCGGTGTCGCCGACCTCGACCAGGGACACGTCCAGGTCGAAGGTGTCCGGCGCGGCCAGGGCGGCCGTCGGGGCCGCACTGGTGATGTGCGTGATGTTGGGGCTCATGCCAACTCCTCGTGTGGACTCGTGTGGAAGGGAATGGTGCTGCCCGGCCCGAGGTGCCATGCCCGCAACGGGGAGGTGCTGGCTGCTTGTCTCGGGCCGGGGCCTTGCGCCGCCCTGACGCGCCGGGCTCACGGCATCCGGCGCGCCGGGGCGGCAGTCTGTGGTCTCAGCGGGGTGTGAGCAGGACCGCGAACGCCCCAGCGAGGATGAGGGTGGGGATGGCCAGTCGGCTGGCCAAGCGACGCCGGATGCCGGACTTCTTGCGGCCGTGGGTGTGCCTGCCGTGCGGGACTTGGTGGATGGGCCGCGCTGGCGCGCGGTATCCCCCCTCGGCAACGGGCAGGCCCTGCACGAACACCTCGTACCTGGCCTGGTCGTCACTGAGGAGGAGGGTCACCGGCCGGCCGTCTCGCAGTCGGTAGTACGCAGACTGCTGCGCCCGGGAGGGTCATCCAGCCAGGCCCTGGCTGTCCTCTCCGCGGGGCCGTCGAGCTGCACAGCGGTCTCCCACACACGTCGGCGGATCCACTCCTGTGCCGCCTCCGGCGTGCGCGCTGTGCAGCTGGCTAACCAGTAGCGGCGCCGGTATCCGTCGCGCTCGAACGCGGTGTGGTTGCCGCGGTACTCCAGGCGTGGAGGTGCGTGGCGTGCACTCCAGGCGGTAGCGGTTCCTGTCGTCATGGGCGGCTCTTTCCGACGGTCGCCCACACGGTCTTGCCGGTCGGCTCACGGTCGCGGGTGCCGAAGTCGGCCGCTGCCGCCCGCACCAGCATCAGGCCGCGCCCGCTCTCCGCGTCGCTCGCCGCGGTCCCGGCCCGGGGGCGCTCGCGGCTGGGGTCGGAGACCTCCAGCAGCAGTTCGGGGCCCTCGTCGGTGATGCACACAAACACCATGTGCGCGGGGTCGTCGTAGTGGCAGTGCCGGATCGCGTTCGTCAGCAGCTCGCTGGTGATCAACACCGCGGTGTCCACCGCGTCTTCGGGTACGCCCCAGCCGGTCAGAGCCCGGCTCACCTGGTGGCGTGCGATGCGCACGGCCTTCGGACGCGGGGTGAACCACATGCTCCACGTCCGACGAGCGGCTGGCGATGTCCAACGGCTCGACGTACCTGCTCCTGGGCGACGGTCCCAACGCCGAGGCCGCAGCACAACGGGCCCTGCAGCTCATCGAGCGCCGCCCCGCCGCCCAGCAGTCCCCGCCCGTGCTCGGCGGTGCCGCAGCCAACCACGCCGCGGCCCGCCTGCTGAGCGGCGATCTCGACGGGGCCGAAGATGCCCTGCACCGGGTGTGGACCATCCCCGCACAACAGCGCGTCCACGGGCTGCTGGAGCGCACCGCCAGTGTCCGCCACGCCTTGACCGCCCGGCAGTTCCAGGGCTCGGCGACAGAGCAGCGGCGCTGGGCGAACGCCTGGAGGACTTCCACCGGGCCTCGGCGCAGCGCGCACTGGGCCCGGACAACCGGCCGGCCCTGGAAGGGTGAGCGGCCTCTGCTGAGCCCGTTACCGAGCACAGCCAAAACGCGGGCCTCCCGCTCGGGAGCCATGCCGTGCTCGGCCCAACGCGGGTGGTCAACCGGCCGCCCGTCAGCCCGGAGCCACGCCCAGGTGTCCGACACCGTCTCCACGAGCGGACGGCACGTCAGCCCCGCCGCGTAGGCGCCGGAGGCATCGATCCGCCAGACGCCCGCGTGAGTGCGCCATAGCGGCAGCTCCGTCCACTGCCGCACGCCCTGGTCGACGAGGAACGCGTCGGGCGCCCACACCAGTTCGCCCCCACTGCCGGTGACCTCCAGGCACGCGCCGAGGAAACCGCCCATCGTCTCGCGGCCCACGGGAGCAGTCACGTTGTACGTCCGGCCGGTCGGCGCTTCGGCCTGGTCGACGGCGAACCGTGCGACGTCACGGACGTCCACGGGCTGGATGGTGCGGGCAGGATCGCCCGGCACCAGGATCCGGCCGCCGGCCTCCGCGCGCCGCAGCCACCACGGCAGCCGCCCCACATACTCCCCTGGCCGAGGATGACGCCCGGCCGCAGCACCACCGAGCGATCCTTGAACACCTCCAGGACGGGGTTCTCCGCCCCGGCCTTCTGCGTGCCGTAGTGCGTGTTCGGGCCGTCGGCGCCGGGCGGCATCGCCCCGTACTCAGGGCCGGCGTCGGCCGGGCACGGCAGCACCGGAGACGACTCGGTCAAGGCCTTGCCAGCCCTGGTACACCGACACCGTCGACACGTACACGTACCGTCCGGTGGCCCCTGCCAGCGCCTGCGTGCCCTCCAGGACCACCTTCGGCGGCATCTCCGAGGCGGAGGTGCCCACGACGGCGTCCCACGGGCCGAGCTCGGCCAGGTACGCCAGGCTCGCCGGATCGGACCGGTCTCCGTGAACGGCGGTCACACCGTCGGGATCCGGCGCAGACCGGCCCCGGTTGAAGGTGGTGACGTCCCATCCGCGCCGCTTCGCCTCCTCGACGACTTCCCGCCCGAGAAACCAACTGCCGCCCAGCACCAGGAGCTTCATGGAGACGATCCTCCCTGGTGGAGGCTGTAGGCCGCCACCACCCCACGGCTTCCGGGGTGCGCGATGGTGGCACGGGGAGCCCTGCCCTGTGCCTGAGATCGCGGGCTGAAACGGGAGTGGCCGAGCGTGTAAGTGGTGGCGGCGAAATGACAGCGTGCCTGGGCGACCAGGCAAGTCCCGGGCTGCGTCATCTCCGGCGCACCTGAACGGCGGAGATGTCCGGAGCAGGGAAGCACCCGCGGCGGTCGCCGGCAGCGCCTGGTGGGTCACATCCGTCCCACCGCACGCAGCTTGGTCGTTCACCCATGACTAGTGCGACCTAGCCTCTATCATCGAAGATACGGATCGTAGAGCTCGGTAGGTTGCACGGCCTCGCTCGCCGTCGAGGGGGTCGCAAGGACCTAGATCAAACGCTGGTCACTCGAAGGGGGATCCCTGATGGAAAGGGTAGAGCCGGACGACGCTTTGGACCTCGCAGCATCTTCAGTCCCGTCGCTGGAGATAGAAAGTGTCGCCCTGAGGCGTCTGATTGAAGAGGTCCGGACGAGTGAACCGATAATGTCCGGTAATTACAACCGGACCCACAACCGCCACAACCGCTAGAGGTTGGGGTTGGCCCTGAATCGGGACATTGATACCGTACTGGTCAAGACGGCTAGTCGGTGCAACCTGGACTGCAGCTACTGCTACGTCTACAACCTCGGTGACGAGGGATGGAAGAGTCAACCTCGCCGTATGACAGATGCGGTGATGGGTGCTGTCATTGATCAGTTGGGCGCGCTCAGTCAGTCGCAGTCGCATCCGCTGAGCGTGGTACTGCACGGGGGCGAGCCCCTCTTGCTTGGACTCGGTGCCACAGAGCGTTTCATCAGAGGTCTCAAGTCGAGCCTGCGCGCAGATGCGGGTTTGCATGTCCAGACCAACGGCGTGCTGTTAACCAACGAGTTCATTGACGTTTTCGATCGCTTTGACGTGGGGATCTCGATCAGCCTTGATGGTCCGGCTGAATTGCATGATCGAAATCGCCTGGATCGACACGGCGACGGTTCTCACGAGCGCGTGGTGGCTGGCGTTGCTCGACTCGTTGCACACTCGGCGCGCGATCGGTTGTTCAGCGGATTGCTCGCGGTTGTCGATCCAACGTCAGAGCCTGCTGAGGTGTATGAATTCCTGAAGGCCACCGGGGCGCCGTCATTTGACTTCCTCTATCGGGACGGAAATCACGACGTCCTTCCTCCGGGGAAGAGCCAGAGGGACTCGACCGAATACGGCGACTGGATGGTGCGCCTGCTCGACCACTATCTCGCCGACTTGACCCCGCCTCGAATACGCGTACTCGATGACCTCATCCGTCTCATCCTTGGCGGCCAAGGTCGCAAGGAAGGTATCGGGCAAGACGAGTACGGAATTCTTGTCATCGACACCGACGGACGTATCACGCGCAACGATACGCTGAAAGTGGCTTTCCCAGGCGCTGATCGCTTCTCGTTTGAGCCCTCAATCGTCAACCGAGATCTCCTTGGCCAGCTCGCCGACACAGAATTCGACGATTACTTCAGCCTTCAGCATCCGACGTCTCCGACCTGCGAAGCATGTCCCGAGCTGACGGTCTGCGGCGGAGGAATGCCTGCGCATCGTTGGTCTACCAAGAACGGCTACTCCAACCCGACCGTCTTCTGCAGCGACCAGCTTAGACTGATCTCGGCTGTCAGGGGCCGTCTCGCCATCATCGCCGCCCAGGGACATGACCGCCAGGAGGGATCGCCGTGACAACCAACTCTCCGCCTGAACAAGGCACATTGCAGGCAAACGGCACCGCAGGTTGGCCGCGGCCAGATTTGGGTAGCCGCGAGCTGGCCGAAACTCCGTTTCGATACGCGACGTTGACTAAGTGCCTCACGCCGCGGATCGGCGAGCACCTGCTCGAATGGTTTGAGCGCGACGCGCCGTGGATCGCGAAGCGGACCGACTTCTACGAGCAGTACGAGTTCAGTTGCTGGGATAGTGCGTCGCCGGCAGCTTCCTACCTGACCAGACGCGACGTCCTCGATTCCGTCGGCATCGCGATGACAGGTATGTTCGGATGCGAATTCGAGCCGGACGTCAGTGTCGTGTGCCACAAGCTCGTACGTGGACATCGGATCGCCATACACAATGACTATCTCGTCGGAGAAGAAACGCACCGACTGACCATCCAGCTGAACCGTGGCCTCGCTGACACCGATGGCGGCTTTCTGATGCTCTTCAGCTCTGGCGATCCCGCCGATGTTCACCGTGTGCTCCGTCCTCAACATCTGAGCGCACTTGCGTTTGAAATCTCGCCCGATTCATTTCACGCGGTTTCCGAAATGCATGGAGGAGCTCGATACACGGTCATTTACTCGCTCCGAGCTCGACGTGACTAGCTCCCTCAGCCTGCGCTTGAGCGAGGAGAATCTGCTTTGGTTGCCTGGCCTGACGGTCGAGCTAATAGCGGAGTTCATATCACGCAATCGAGTCGAGCCAAGTCTCGTCGAAACGTATGGGACGTCACGTTGGTTGGCTGGCAACGCGAAGCCGCCCGCGCCCGACGGCGGTAACATCCGGCTTGGGGCTCACGTTGCGAAGATTGAGTATTTGTCGAGTGAGACAGCGATGGAATTCGAGGGTCTGCGCTTTCCTTCCAGTCGTGATCCGCAAACCCCTGAGCGAATCCAAGCGGCGGCTGATGTACTTACATGTATCCCGAGCATGGCTGAGAGTATCGGCTCAGTCGTGAAGGCGATTCACCCGATTCGATCCATGCGGGATCATGACGTTAGCCACAGCACGCCCGGGCTGCCATTCTCGATCTTTGTCTCGATTCCGGAAAAGGACGAGCGGGATGCCTTGCTAAGGGTAGCCGAGTCTATCATCCATGAGTCGATGCACCTTCAACTCACTCTTGTAGACTCAATCGAGCCGCTGGCCATGGATGATCGTTCAACTGGCTACTCTCCATGGAAGAATGAAGATCGGCCCGTCACCGGACTCCTGCATGGCCTCTACGTCTTTGCTGTCATCCACCAGGCGCTCGGAATACTGATTAACGTACGCCGCGAGTGGCGCCCGTACTGTCGGAAACGCAGCAGCGAGATCAAACGTGAGATCGCTACGCTCCCGGAGCCGCCGGAAGGACTCTCGCAAATCGGCATCGATTTGTGGCGTCGTTGCCTTCTAAGCATTGCAGCTTGAGCAAAGCGATCGAAGACCAACTACCGGTTATTGCGCTGGCTGATGCGAGCCGAATCTGGGCGGATTATTTGATATCGACGAAGCGGAAGGCCATATCGACCTTGGAGAGAACTCCGCCAGGCAGGAGCCAGCCTGCACCCGCGGCCTTCACCCGGTGACAGCGGCCCGCCATCACGTCGTTTGCGTGAGCTGAAGCCGCACGGGCTCCGCCAGGGTGGCAAGCGCGCCCTCGAAATCGGCGAGACGCGCTGCGACCGTGGCGATTGCGAGACGTTCGGGCAAGGCGGCCGAGAACTTGAGGCCGCGGACGGCGCGGTGGTCCACGTCGGGAAGCACCAGACGTGCTGACGTCCCGTCGCGCGCGGCGCTCCACATCGCCGGCGTGAGGTCTTCGCGTAGGCGTACCCAGCCGTCCGTCGGCCGCTGGACCGGGTCGGTGACCGCGGCGAAGCTGGCGACGAGGGTGGCGTTGGCCCGGTAGCCGGCCCACGTCCACCAGCGCACGTCGTTGCCGACCCGGGTCACCAGGGTTCCGCCGGGGTGGACGGTGCCAGGTGCGTCGATTTCACGCTGTTGTGCCAGATTGGCCGCGGCGCGCCGGGTCAGCGCAACAGGTGGATCCGTGCCGAGCAGCACCTCCCGCATGGCACGTGTGAGCGTGTACGACAGCCCGGAGATGCCGCCGTTCATCCACTTGGCGACGCCGCCGCTGTCGGCTGGCTCGACGAAGACCCGTTTGCGGAGCCAGTCGATGAAGGTGACCTGCCAACTGCGTCCGCCCAGCAGGAGGCGTCGTGGTCCTGGGCGTTCCTCGGTGAGGATGCTGGGGTCCATGCGGCCGATCTCGGCGCGTCCGGAGAGCACGGTGAACTGCGGTGGCGCGGTGAACGACGCGGTCAGTTCGATGAAGTGTCTTTTGCCGAAGCGGCGTTCGGCCTCGGGGCCGACGAACAGCAGCCCGCCGTCATTGTCGAGGAAGCCCTCATCGACCAAGTGCCGGAGAATCGGGGCAGCGGATCGGTCGAAGGGCGCGAGGCCGTTCCACTGAACGTCCCACCTGTGGTCGCCGAGCGTGTGTTCTTGCAGGGTGACGGCGAGCAGTTGTTGCGCAACCAGGTGCCTTGGATCGGGTGGCGGGACCACGGGCTCCACCCAGCCGCGTCCCCAGAGCACGAGCAACGCAGCGGCCTGCAGGAGGCTGTCCTCGCGCGTCGTGAGGAAGAGGCAGTTGCGGACGGTGTCCGCTCGTCGGCCTGTGCGTCCGATGCGCTGGAGAAACGACGCGACGGTGGCGGGCGAGTCGATCTGGATGACACGGTCCAGGTCCCCGACGTCGATGCCCAGTTCGAGCGTTGAGGTTGCGATGATGACGCAGTCGCGCGCTTCGGCGAAAGCCTGCTCGGATCGCTTTCGTTCGTCGACCGAGAGTGATGCGTGGGAGAGGAAAACCGTCACGTCGCGTGCTCTGAGGGAGGCTCCGAGCTCCTCGACCTGTCGGCGCGACTCGCAGAAGACCAGCCGCTTCTCGCCCGGGTGCAGCGCTGAGATGAGTTTTGCAGCGTTGTCCAGAGACCCGACATAGTCGAGTTCCACGTCGCCCGACGGTCGCGGCCGCTTCGCCGCAGTGTCGTACGGCGCGCCGGCCGCGGCGGGGTCGGCGGGAACACGGCCGGTCTCGACACCTGGAGCGACGACCAGGCCAGGGCGCTTGCCTGCGCCTGCGCCCTGCAACCACGTCAGTAGATGGTCCGGGTTGCCGACCGTCGCCGACAGTCCGATCCGCTGAACAGGTCGGCCCGTCACGCGTTCCAGACGTTCCAGGACCGCGAGCATGTGCCAGCCGCGGTCGTCGCCGGCGAAAGCGTGTACCTCGTCGACGACAACCGCCCTTACGGCGCTCAGCAGGCGAGCATGATCGGTCTTGACCCCGATGAGCATCGCTTCGAGCGACTCCGGCGTGGTGAGCAGTACATCCGGCGGCTCGCTGCGGATGCGCTGCCGCTGCGACTCCTTGGTGTCGCCGTGCCACAGGGCCGCACGGCGCCCCAGCCACTGGGCGTAGGAGTCGAGGCGGGCAACGAGGTTGTTGAGCAGCGCTTTGAGCGGGCACAGGTAAAGCACCGAAGTACCGGACCACCCCTGGGCCGCCATCGCGGACAGAAGCGGGAACGCGGCGGCCTCCGTCTTACCTCCGGCAGTCGGGGCCAGCAGCACCGCGTCCGTGCCGTCCAGGATCGGTACGACCGCAGCACGTTGGAGCGGGCGCAGGTCGGGCCAGCCGAGTGTGTTGACGATGTGGTGCAGCACAACCGGGTCGAGGCGGTCCACGGCCTCGGGCCCTGCATCGTCGGGCGGATTCACAGTTCCAGCTCGACGTCGTCGGCCGAAGCCGTTCCGGAAGCCACCGAGGCCGCCAGGTTCCTTTCGACGTCCGTGAGTTCATTCGTGGCGACCGTCAGCTTGTAATGCTGCCGAGGGTCGAAGTCGTCGAACTGGTCAACTCGGTCGAGGACATCCCCCACGAGTTTCTTCAGGAACAGCCGGGGGGCCACCCCGACCTTCCCGCCGAGAGCCCCGCCGACCGCCCGAGCCAGATCTGCGATATAGGAGTCGTCCACGACGTCGCCGATGCGCTGCGGTGATTGTGCCCCCGTCGCGAACAGGTCCCGGATGGTGACGCCGAGGCCGACCAGCGACTCCTGAGTGAAACCTGGGAGCCTGACCTGCACCGCGCGGGGATTGTCGAACCGCGGATCGGTGGTGAAGTCAGTGGCCAGGCGCTGCGCGAGAGGTGCGAGTCGCTGCACGCCCTGCTGGCCGTCGTAGAAGGCCGGAGTTCCGGTGATCACCAGGTAGAGCCCGGGGAAGCGCCCGGAGTGCACCTCGTCGATGAGCTGTCGAAGCGCGTTGAGCGCCTTGTCGCGGGCGTCGGAGCGCACCCGCTGAAGAGTCTCGACCTCGTCGAGCACGACGAAGAGGCCCGCGTGCCCGGAGTCGCGCAGGACAGTGAGCAGTCCCTGGAGGAATCCGAGGGCCCCGAAGTGGTCCAGGTCTCCGCGGACTCCGGCTGCCCGGCGGGCGGCAGCAGCGACGAGCGGCTGGCCGCCGAGCCAGGACAGCACCGCCGCCGCGGTGGCTTCGTCGCCTTCGGCTAGTGCGGCCCGGTAGCCGCGCAGCGCGGCGGCGAAGGAGGGCGCGTGGCGGGAGACTTCGGCGAGCCGTGCCAGCAGGAGCTTTTCGACCTCGGCCGGCAGGGTGTCCTCTGTCGCGCCCGCCGCCAGGGCGTCCTCCTCCAGCGCGTAGAACCACGCATCCACGACCGGCCGCAGCGCGCTCGGCGGGAAGCTGGACGTGGTGAGCCGCTCCGTGAGGCGCCGGTAGACGGTCTCGACCTTGTGCAGCGGCGTCTCGGTCTCCGAGATCTGAATCTCGGCTACCGCGAAGTTGCGGCGCTTGGCACGCTCGCCCAGCCATCGGGTGAAGAAGGTCTTGCCGGAGCCGTACTCTCCCCGCACAGCCTTGAATACCGACGCTCCGGACGCCACGGAGTCCAGCTCGGCGTCGAGTGCGGACTCGAACCGGTCGAGACCGGTAGCGAGTAGGTCGAGGCCGCTCTCAGGGACGGCGCCGCGCCGCAGGGCGTCGATGACGGTACGGCGACGTGCGGCGCTGACCTGAGTAGGGCGGCTGGAACCGGAGGCACTCACGTTCGCCAGTCTCCCATCTGCGTCACCGTCGCTGTGGCCGAGCGCACGGCCTCAGTGCAGTTCGAACTGGTCACGCAGTAGTCCCTTGCTCAGTCGCAGGGTCCGTCCGTCAGGAAGGATCTCCAGGACCTGTACGCCGTCGAAGTTGAGCAGTTGCCGGAGCACGGCGGCGAAGCCGTCGCCCCGTGCGGTCGGCAGACCCGCTCGTTGCGCGAGGGCGGTGGCAGGCAGGGTGCCGCCGGCGTCGAGGAGAGCGACCAGAGCCTTCTCCACCTGCTCGCGCTTCGGTTTACGTGCCAGCAGGCCGACTTGTGATTGGTAGGCGTCCGAGTCGAGCAGCGCGGCGACGAGCGCCTCATCCGCCGACACGAGTGTCGGGGTGAGCAACGCATCGTCGGCTCCGGCCGTCAGACTGACATCGAAGAGCGCTTCGTGCGTCTTGGCGATGGTCGCCTGGTCTTTCCTGGCCTTGGGTGCGGCCTTGCGCACCGCGATGGGCGCCGCCCCTCCCGTTGCGGGCGCGGCAGTGTCGTCGTCTCCGGGAGACCACCACCTCGGTCGCTGGTCCCCCAGTTCCCGCCATCCCGGCGGGGCTTCCGCGCCGAACGGCATGAAGGCCAGGACGGGGATGGTGAACTCGGCGAGGGACGCTCCGCCGTGGTATCCGGCCTTGCGGGCCGTGTAGCGGGAGTCAGCGTCCCACAGGGCCACGATCGACGCTCCCGGCTCGGGCCACACGACCCGCGGCCCGGACAGCACGACCTCCCTGTCGTCCAGGGCACCGCCGGGAAGTCGGTGGCGCGCGGAGCCTGGCTGCTCGGCACCGACCTGCACGCCGCGGCGGTCCACCACGTGACCGTGGTCGCTGGTGAGCAGGACGAGCATGCCCTGCGCGGCGGCGACCCGCAGCAAGTCGCGGAGCTTGCCGATCTCCTCGACGTGCCAGGCTCCGTCGCCGAGTTTCTGCTCCTTGGCCAGCCGGTCGTCCACGGTGTTGAGGACGACGGCCACGTGCGTCCTGCCGTCGGCCAGAGCGGCGGCGAGTTCGGCGCCGAAGGTGTCGCCGGCGGTCTCAGTACGGAGATCGTCCTTGTGGAACACCGCTGCCGGGGCGCCCTCCCACAGTTTGTGCCCGGGGAACGCCCGAGTCTCGTCGGCCTGCGTGCCCTTCGTGAGAACCCCCGTGAATAGCGAGGTCCGGGACACGGCGGTCACCGTGGGCAGAGCCGCCGCCATGGCCCGGCGCCGCGGAGTACCGCCCGTCAGCGGGTCGAACTCAGCCCAGGAAGCGCGTAGTTCCTCGCCCAGCTTGTTGGCGATGGCCGCGCTCATGCCATCCAGCACGAGGAGCAGGACGCGCCTGCCTCCACCATCCCGCACGGCCGGGGCCACGACTCGATCGAGGAACGTCTCCACGGTCAGCATGTCCCCCGGGCCGGTCCTGGACGCCGTCCACTCGGCAAGCGCGTGAGCGAAGGCACGGTCGATAGCGTGCCGCTGTTCCCTGACTCGCGCGCCGAGCGTGTCGTAGGCAACCTTCAACGCCGGGTCCGGATCGCCACCGGCCTCGATGTGCTCCAGAGCGAGGTCGACCCACCCTGTCTCGGCGACGTGGCGCTGTATGGCGTCGCCCACCGTGGGCGACTCGGTGGTCGGATCGCCGGCCAGCCAGTGGGCGAGCCGCTGCCCCATCCGTGCCCGTTCGACGCGGGGCGACTCCTGCGGCTCCCCGGCTAGTCCGTGGGATGCCAGGTGCTGCACGGCCTTGGCGACACCTCGCACGTCACCGGCACTGAGCGCGTGCCCCACAGCGGTGAACCGGGCCTGCAGGCCGCCGGTCATGACAGGGCTGCAAGCGACTGCCTTGTCCGCGCCGAACTGCCGGGCCAGAGCAGCCGCCCGTTCGAGGACCGTCCCGACCAGCCGCCGGGCCTCCCGCGCCCGATCCTGGTCGGTGCCGCCGCTCCGGCGGCCGGCGACGAGCAGGGCGGTGACATACGTCTCGGCGGCCCTGCCGAAAGCCGACACGAGGATGTCGAGCTGGTCGCCGGTCGCCGGAGGTCGATCGCCGAAGTAGCGTTCCGCCCGGCCGCGCGCCTGGTAGGTCTCCGGAGCCGGCTCGGCGTGCTCCCACAGGGCAGCGCACACCACACCGAAGGCGACGGCGTCGACGCCGCGTTCGGAGTCGACCAGGGCGAGCAGGGCCTGCCCCGCGAGTCCGGCCTGGTCGTCCTCCCCGAGGAAGGCTGTGAGGCCGGCACGTTCAGGGCCGCGCAGTGCAAGGAACCGCTCCGGACCGCCGGCGCTCGCGGACCACTGCAGCAGGGCTTGTGCGTCGAGCCGTTCGACGCCGGTCCGCTGAGTGGCGCCGACAGCGGCTTCCGTGTCGTAGACGCCGAGGCGCAGGCGGCGCTGGGCAAGGGCTGTCAGCGCGTACTGCCGGGACAGCCAGCCACCGGAAACCGGCGGCCAGCCGCCGGGAGGGGTGGCGTCGAGCAGCGCTTCGGCAGCCCAATTGGCATCCTTCAAGCGCGGGTCGATTTGATGCGCGCCAAAGGCCTCGCGGACCACGTCCCAGCCGTCTACGGTGTCGATCGCCTTCTTGTGGACGCGGGCAAGGATCGCTGGATCGAGTTCGTACTGCTCCCGGTCGGTGAGGACGGCCAGCACCGCGGGGCCTGGGGCGCGGCCCGACAGGTGGTCGAGGACCAGCTCGTGAACGGCCAGCGGGGAGAGCGCCACCGCGATCCGGGCGGTGCTGCCCTCGGCCCACACGGGCTCGGCGGGCCCGTCCCACTCAGGCGCGGAGCGCAGCAGGACGACCCGGCGTCGGTCCTCGCCCCCGGGCGTGAGGGACGCGGTCAGTTGCGACTGCGCGGAGAGGTACTGGGTGACGGTCGCCGTGTTCAGCCGGACCGCCCCGGGCACGGCGGCAAAGTCGGTGGCTGGGCTGGTGGTGCTCATCAGTCGACGACCCGCCAGCTGATCTCGATCGTTGCTCCCGGGTTGCTCTTCGCGATCTCCGCCAGCTCCGACTCCAGCGCCTTGACCGCTTGGCCGGCGGTGGTGGTACGGCGGCCCGCAGACCGGCCTGCCGCGCCGGAGTCCGCGGCGGCGCCGGGCTGCTGGGTGAAGGGGATACGCGGGTCGCTCGTCGGCGTGTTCAGGGACAGATCGTCGGCCGTCTCCGGGTCGGTGGACGTCGCCGGTGCGAGGGGCGCCGGCGGTGGGGTTGCTGCGGCCTCCTGGTTGCGCTTGACGAGCGCGATGACGTCCCGCTCGGTGCGCTTGAGGGCCTCGCGCAGGTCGGCAGTGCGCTGATCGCCGCGTGCCACGTTACGCAGAGAGTCAAGCAGAGCCGTGCCTTCGGCGCCGAGCCCACTACCGAGCTCCAGCGTGCGCCAGGACGTCTCGACGATCACCCGTGCAACGCTGCCAGCTTGCTTGACGGAGGTGCCGTACCGGTCTGCACTGACACCGCCCAGGTCGAAACCGGCCAAGGCTTCCACGGTCTTCTTCGCGCCGGCTCCGCCCTGTGCCGCGCCGCTGGTGAGCGTCTCCAGAAGCTGGAGGGAGCGCCGGGCGAGGGCGAGGCGCCCGGAGTCGTCGGTCTCATCCAGACCGAGGAAGGTCGCGTGCTCCTCCAACCGCCGTACGAGGTCGGCGGCGTCCTCTTTGAGGGCGCGGGCAGACTCGGTGATCTGGCGGGCGAACTGGTTGACCATGCGGCCGCGGCGCAGCGTGGGTGCCTTCTGGCCGAAGATCGTCTCGTACCGCTCGCGTGCGGTGGTCCAGTCGTCCTCGCGAGGTAGGGGCTGGCTGCGCAGCGCGTCGTGGTCCTTGATCGCGGCGAGTTCGGGAGCCGGATCGAGGACGGTGCCGCCGCGCACCCACACCCGGTCGTCCATCTCGGCGAAGGAGGCGACGACAAGCCGAGCGAGGAAGTCGGGCAGGCCGCGCGGCTCAGGCTGATCGGTCCAGTCGGTAAGCGTGATCAGGGTGAGGTCGCCGGTCACTCCCTGGGCGCTGGCAAGCTGCCGGAAGTGGTCGGCCCAGAACCGGGACAGCTCGAAATACGCCTCCTTCTGCTGCCCCAGGCGCAGCGGCCCGGCGACGCGCTGCATCAGCTTGCGGTCGCTCGCCGGCACCTCGACGCGCCCGTCGCGGGCCTCGGCGGCTGCGCGTACATGGCTGAACACCTTGCGCGCGTCGACGGGCTTGACGGCGCTGCCGGTCGCCTCGGGATCGAGGTCGGGGTGTGCCGGGTACTGATGGGCGAGTAGCTTGCCGGCGACATGCCGGACGCCGTCGTGCAGGGACTGCCCGAAGGACAGGGTGAGGTCGTCGACGTCGGGAAGCGCGACCAGGTGGTCGTCGAAGTCGACCACCACGTCGCCGGCCTGCTTCTGGGCAAGGCCGTACGCTTGCTTGAACGCGCTCTTGACCTGCTTCAGCAGCGCGTCCCGCTGGGTCTCCAGGAGGCCTTTGGCGCGGCTTCGGTTGTCGGCGTTGAGGTGACCCGCGTACTGGGTGTCGAAGCGGTGCTCGTCGGCGAGGGCTTTGTCGATGACAACGAGCCGGCGGAAGTCGGCGAAGCGCTGCGCTGACAGGTGCGCGGGCAGCCAGGCCACGGTGCGGGACCGCTCGCCCTGCTGCCGCTCGCGCAGCCGCTGCACTCGGTTGGCGTCCTCGACGGGTCCCCACTCGCCCTCGTCGAAGGGGAGGTCTATGGCGATCCGCCACAGGCCGTCCTGCTGCGGCATCAGGTCGTGGTCCGGCAGTTCGTCCTCGTCCGCGACGTTGCCAAAGACGACCTCGGCCGCCCGTGCGGTGCCGCGCCAGGTGAAGTTCAGCTCGTCGGTGAACTGGCCATGCTCGACGCCAAGTTCCTCCGAGAGGAGGCGGCGGGCGAGGGCGCCCCGGTTGCCTGGGTTGTCGTTGACTTGGGCGTTGGCGATGACGGAGTCGACGTCGACGCCGGACAACTCCAGTCGGACACCGGGGTTGGCGTCGGTGCCGGTCTCCTTGATCTCGGGGAACCTGGCCGCCCACTCGGCGACCTTGTTCTTGATGATCCCGACCTCGCTGCCAGGAATCGGCGCCATGACCGACCCGTGGTTCAACGCGCCGAGTCGGCGGATCGTCAGCTCGGACAGGGCTGGCACGCTGGGTGCGAGCGCGGAGAGGAGGAGGGTACAGACAAGCCGGTTGTCCCCGACGAAGAGGCGGCAGCGGTTGGCCAGTTGCTGGTCGCTCAGGGTGTCGGGACGGTGCAGGAACTGCTCGACATCGTCCTCGGTGATCGTGTAGGAGCTGAGCAGGTACGGCCGCAGCTTCGTCTTGTACAGCTTGTCGGCGGCCTCAAAGACGACCTTCAGGCTGTCGGTGAACGGCTTATCACCGCCCTCCGCGATCACCGGGTACAGGTCGCCTACCGGGATGAGCTGGCCGAGCCGGATCTCGTCGCGGTGGTCAGCGAGAAGCTGGCCCATCAGCTTCAGACCGGTACGGGAGCGCTGCAGCGCCGAGGAGATGTGGACGAGGGTGTCCATGAAGGCGGGTGAGAAGGGGTACGTCAGCCGGAACGACTCCGCGTCCGCGCCGGTCGTGCCTTTGTCGGAGCCGAGCAGCGTGTCCCACACCTGGGTGCCGACCCGCTTGGTCTGCTCGAAGGCCGCGTCGACGAGTCGCTCCGCGTCGGCGCTCTTCGGCTTCAGGAGACGGGCGTGGGCGATCTGCGGGAGGTTGCGGTCCTCCAGAGTGATCTTGTCGAAGCGGCCGGACGCCAGGTTGAGGGTGTCCTGGATGGACGACTCCGCTGCGCCAGATACCTCCTCGCCGACTAGCTCGCGCAGGTCACGCTGGCGGGCGATGAACGACACGACCGGGATGGCCCGGCGGGCGTCGCCCCCCTCCACGAAGTTGGTGATCTTGCTAGCTTCGCGGGCGACGAACTTCTGGTCATGGATGAGGGTGGCGAGCCAGAGGATCAGCTCGTCCATGAAGAGGATGAGTCCGTCGTAGCCGAGCGACTTGGCGTGCTCGGCGATGACCGAGAGGCCCGCGTCGAGGGAGATGAACCCGTGTTCGTCCTCAGCGGCGTTCTTGGCGAAGCTCGGAGAAAGGTGCGTCATCGCATCCTGGACGAGCCGGGCTCGCAGCTCCGGCGGGGTCGACGGATTGACCAGGTTCAGCGCTTCTCCGGCCTCGTGTACTTCCTCAGCTGCTAGCGCCGTGTCGAGGAGTTCGGGCGTCCACACGAAGCTCTCGCCCCACTCATCCTCGTCGCCCTCGTCAGATCCCCCCGAACCGAGACGTCGGATGACGGCCTCATCGCTGTAGCTGGCGCGATCGGCCCGAATGTCGTCGAAGAGTCCGTCAGTCCGATACACCTGGGGCGTCGGCGCATCAGGATGGAGCCGCTTGACATGGCGCACGTATCCGCCGAGGACGCGCTGCTCTAGGGCCTTCGCGCCGAGCATGTGGTAGGGCACGAGCAGGAACTTCTTGCCGTCCGTGTTGAGCCACTCGTGCCGGGTCAGCACCGGGTCGAACTCGGTACGAGCGCGGGCAGCGGGGTTGCCGCTGAGCAAGGCGTACAGCACGGCCATGAAGTGCGACTTACCGGAACCGAACGAGCCGTGGAGGTAGGCCGCCTTGGAGCGGCGGCCGTCAAGGGACGCCTTGATCAGGTCCAGCGCCTCGTCGAAGTTCTCCAGCAACCGTTCCGTGACGACGTAGTCCTTGAGCGCGTGGCCGGCGCCTTCGGGGGTCGTCGCCTCAGCGAGGGACAGCACGAAGTCCGAGGTGGAGATGGACTCCTTGATGTCGATGACATCGCGGAGGAGCGGCTGCTGGGCCATGGTGTGTCTCGCTCTCCTTGGCGGGTGCGATGTGGAGCGGGTGCGTCTGGGCAGTGGGTCGGTGGCGGTTCGGGCTACTTTTTAGCCGTCGCGCGACGGCCCTTGGTGACGGCCGGAGGACGCCATGCGCGCAGGTCGTCGTCGGTGAGGCCGTGCTCGCCCTGCTGGGTCTGTCGATAAGCAGCGAAGAAGGCGGCAGGGGAACCGCTGTAACCCATGTCGAACTCGTCGTGCCACTGAGAGAGCCAGGGTTGCAGTTCCAGCAGGCCGGCGAGGAACGGTGTGATCTCATAGGAGGTCAGCGCGGAGTTGGTGAAGTACGTCGCCAGCGCCTGCGCCTGCTCACGGTGATCCCAGCCGGCCCACCCGTACAGCTCGGGGGTGGCGGCGTTCGTCTGCCCGTACGAGATGAACCGCTCCTTGGGCACGTCCAGCTTGCCGCGCGCCTTCCAGAAGGAGGGCCGCAGGAAGTCGGCGGAGGTGTACTTGGGCGGTACGGGGATGGAGTCGCGGATCTTCCGCTTGGCCGCCTCGTCGGGAGCGCCGTCCTCCTTCCGCTGGAGGTCCCACACCTCTTCCCAGTCTGCGCGCTTCTTGAGCCCGGAAGGCTTGTAGCGCAGGGCTGCGAGGAACGGCACGTGCTCGCCGGTGATCAACTCGGCGACGACGGTGGGGAGATCTTTGCGAGGCGCGTAGAGCTTGGCGACGGAGACGAAGTCCTCGTCACGGGAGAGCGCGTCGGTGAGGCGGCCGAGGGTGAGGATGGCGGGCTGGCCGTTCCCGTCAAACCACAGGTCCCGGTTCTCCATCCGGTCGAGCAGCCAGGAGCAGAGCGCCTTGTCCTGGAGGGTGTCCCACCCCTCGGTGGCCCAGCGCCGCTTGTACTCGGGGCGCTCGACCATGCCGATCGCCCGATTCGACTCGATGGCGTCGATCCGCTTCTGGACGACCTCCCGATAGGCGGCGGGCCAGTGCGCGGGGATCTCCGTGATGGGCGTGGAGCCGTGCCGCTTGAACCACTCTCCGCTGGCCTCGCCTGCGGCCACGCGACGGGCGAGGACAATCTCGAAGGCACGCTCACCAATGGCGAGTTCAGGGATGACGGGGTCGTAGGGGTCCTCCGAGACGCGAAGGTCTTCGGAATGGAGGTTGTAGAGGGCGTAGACCTGCCAGTCCAACTCCTCTTGAAGGGCGATCATGCGAGCGCGAGTTGATTGCCAACAGGCTTGGGCCTCACGCAGAGGTGCGGCTGTGGGAGTGGCCTCGGCGGCCACGGTTGCGGGGCTGCTGGCCGTGAACCGCTGGACCAGAGCGTCGAGGGCCGTGGCCAGCGCGGTGGGGTAAGTGATGGGGAGAGGGAAATCGTGGAGTTTAGTGGCAGTAAACTCGTAGAACTGTTCCCAGGCCTCAGTCTTGATACCGGACTGATGCCCCTCGGTCCCCTTGCTATGGCTCACCATCTTCAACCAAAGCCCAGCTGTCGAACTGTTGAGCAGCCCCAGCAACTGTAGGTGTTGCTCCTCGCTCGCCCCATCCTTGAGCTTGATCACCGGCGCATGGCGGTTGAAGAATTTCCCACCGCGATCCAGTACAAAATGATTATGGGTTGCCACGAAAGAAAAGCCAATCGAAAACGGCTGCCGCAGCTTGTCGGTGGTCAACCGTCCGTATTCGAACCAATTAAGACCGGCGGAAATCTTAGTCTTCCCGCCAAAGAGGACCCCGCGGGACGCATCTGTTCGCCCTGGCCACAGGTAACGGAGAAGGTTCGGCGCGGCTCCCGCATCAGCAGGCCGGAGGTCCGTCTCATATGGAAAGATGACCGCGGTTGATGCTTCTTCAGTCCAGTCGCGCAGCGAATCACCCGTGATGAGGTCACGCAGATACTTCCCTGGTACCCTCTGTCGCCGGGCACTCTCAATGGGGAGAAAATAAAGATCATCGCATAGCGTGAACCCTATAATCCCGATGGATTCCGCGCTTCCGCCGATTTTCCCAGTAGCTCCGAGTGCGAGTTGCTCGGTAATTTCCAAACCGCCATCGACCAGAATCCAAGGCTGCCTACCGAAATACTTCTCCCGCGCCAGATCCTCCACGGACACCCATCGACTCACCGAACCCGGTTTGTCGATCTGATCGACGATCGCCCGCCAGACCAGACCATATTCGGCATTCTTCGGCGCGGACGGCTCGCCCTGCACGCTTCGGACGGTCCGGATGACTGACGAGCGTCTATTCCCCCCTCGGCACTTGCCCACGAGGATGACCGTCGGCGTTCCGTGCCCCGGAATGTACGCGCCCGAGGTGTCAATGACCTCGGTCAACTCCACCGCGTGCCCGAAGTACCCTTCGATGAGCTTCGCCCCAAACTCACGCTTCATGAACGAGTTTGCGGTGATCTGGCCGACCATGCCGTAGCCGCGTCCCTCGGCGTCGCCGCGGATGGCCAGCTCGAAGAACCTCTGTGCGAACGGCACCGACAACGCGTACTTGCCCGCGCACGCCGGATACAACTCCCGGTACAGCTCGTTGAGTTTCTTGTCCTTCACCGTGATGTATGGCGGGTTCCCTACCACCACGTGATACCGCCCTGGCCGCAGGATGTCCGGGTACTCGTGCACATCCTCCGTCGCGTACTTGAACTCGGCCAGCTCGTCGACGGCACCCTCGCCCTCTCCTTCGAAGAAGCTGCCCTGCTTGAATCGGTGCTTGATCAGTGAGTCCCCCACCGCCAGGTGCACCGGCCACTCGTACTTGGCCGCCTCCCCCAGCGTCCGCACCCCGCTCGCCGCCATCGCCGCAACGAGCAGCCGGAACCGCGCAATAGCCACCGCAAACGGGTTCACGTCCACGCCGTGCACCGAGTCCAGCGCCTCCCGCACGCGCTCGTGCACGTCACGCCCTGGCTGGCGCTCCCCCCACAGCCGCACGAGCCGCCGGAAGGCCCCCAGGACGAAGTGCCCCGACCCGCACGTGGGGTCGATCATCTTCAGGCCCCCGTAACCGAACTCCCGCACCGCCGGGTTCATCGTGCGGTCGAGGATGAACTCCTCCACGAACTCGGGGGTCTGAAGCAGCGCATACGTCTTGCGAGCGTTCTCACTCAGGTCCTGGTACAGGTCACCAAGGAACCGCGTGTCCCACCCCTCCGTACCGTCCTCGTTCAGCGGGTCCGTGAAGTCGTGGACGAGAACGCCCGCCTCGTCCCTCTGCCGCCAGAACTCGACCAGTTCTCGTGCACCGTCGTGTGACGGCGGGATCTGGTAGAGCGGATTGTGGTTGCTATCAAAGAGCAGACGGCCGGCTTGGCCCTCGCCAAGCTCCGCGAACGCCCGACGCAGCCAGCCCCGGTAAGTCGGGTCGTCCTCGGCCTCCACGTACGCCTCGTACCGCGCCTCCGCTAGCTCTCGTCGGTCGTCCTCCGTGCCCGTCAGGTAAGGCTCGGGGATCAGGCAGTTGTCCTCGCAGAAGCGGACGAACACCGTGCCGAGCACCCACGCCACCGCGACCTGCGTCACCCGCTCGTCGAGCCACGAGTTCCACGTCGCCGCCGTACGCCCCAGCTTGCGCGCGCGGTCGTACTCCGCGCGCAGCCGCGATCCGACGTCGGTCAGCGCCTTCACCTGCTTGCCGAGGTCGGTCTCGACCGCTTTGACCTGCTGCTTCAGGTCGTTCAACAATGCCTTGCGGTCGATCACTTTGCGTCTCCCTCGACACCGCGCGCAACTACCTTGCCGGACCCACGGTGGACGTTGTCCACCCACGTGTCCGGAAGCGGAATCCATTCCCCCAGGCCAGCCTGATATGGCACGGCCAGATGCCCGAGACGGGGCTCGCGCGTCGGGTCGCTCTGGGGGACGAGCAACCACAGGCCTCGGCGGCCCCGCCGGGCCGCCGAGGCGAGCCGGTCCAGGACGCCCAAGGCGTCGTACCGCGCGAAAGCCCCAGCCTCCGTCAGCAGCACGGGACCGCTCCCTGTACGGAGCAGCTCCTCTATCCGAGGGGCAACCACCCCCCACGCCGTCTGCGCGTAGTCCGCGAACCGCAGCGCTCCCGTGGATCCGGGCTTGGCGATGTCTGCCTTGAGGAGCGTCTCCCATGTGGGCTTAGTGCCCGGCGCGACCTGCTCATGGAGGGCCTCGATGAACAGCTCGGTCACCGACACTGCCTCGGCACCCAGCCGCTCGGAAGCAAGCTCCCGCATCGCCTCCCGCACGAGCCGCTGGCTCACCGTGAGCACCCGGTAGCCGTCCCGACGCGCGGACGCGATCAGGCGCTCCTCCGCGTGCACCGCGCCAGCGAGCAGCGGGTCGTCCGCGTACCGCGTCACCGCGCCCGTACGGGTGGACTGCCGCCACGCCCCGGTCGTGAGGTAGCTGGACACGTCCTCCACCCGCGTCGGCAGGTAGCGGAGCGTCTTCGTGTCCTCCCGCGTGCTCAGCGTCAGCTCGAATCCGGCGTCGCGCAGGGCCTTGGTCAGCGGGCCGCCGGTCGGCAGGTCGTGGGTGAGACCACCGCGGCCGTCCGGTACGCCCAGCTCGGGGAAGCGGGCACGCAGCCGCTCGTGGACCTCCTCGCCGGTCAGCCCCGGCTGAGTCGCCTCCTGCTTGCCCGGGATCCAGCGCACCAGACCGGCCTGGGTCAGCCGTAGTGCTCGCACCAACGAAAGGTCCCGCGGGTAGATCTCCAACCGCGGGGTCGCCGCGGCGTTCACGGACGCTGCGGCGGCCAGCTCGACCATGCGGCGGTCGTCCCAGTCAAGGGTCCCCGGAGGGATGTCCAGCGCGCCCAACTCGGCCAGTACCGCGGCAGCGGTCGGAAGGGTATCCAGCCGGGCCAGGCGGTCCGCCGTCCGGCCGAGCCGGCTCGCGTAGTCCAATAGTCCCGGCGCGGTCGGCGTGTCCGGGGCGTCGTCCGCTCGCACGTCCAGGGCCAGCAGCCCCGCCCCGAGTGCTTCCTCCGTCGCCTTGCGGTTCGGCTGATGCTGGAACTCCGCCTCGTCGGGAACAAGTTGCTCCACCTCGACAACCGCCCGTACGGCTGCCAGCGCCAGCGCCCGCCGCTGCTCGCGCCCCGCGAGTTGGCTGCCGCGCCGGACGGCGAGCGCGTCCGCGATCTCCACCGCCGAGGCGACTCGGCCCATGCCCGCCAGCAGTTCGAGGATCTCGGCGCGTAGCGCCTGCACCGCCCGATCTGCTTTCCAGCGCTTGCGCTCTTCTTTCAGCATCTGCGGGATACGACCGGCGCTGAGGCCGAGTGCCGCGGCGACGTCCTTCTGCATGGGCCAGACGCCGATGCTCGGCAGCAGGCCGTGCTCGTCGGGCAGGCGCAACAACAACCTGACCATCTCCGCCTTGTTGCGGTTCGAGCCGTTGTTGTTGACGACCGGGACGAAGATCGTCGCGAGGGCGTCAAGGCTGATGGAGCGCAGGGCACGCTCGGACAGCCCACCGGCCGCGTCGCCGGCAGCCAGGGTGTCCGCGAGAGCCGACTCGACAGCGCTGAGCTGGTCCAGTTCCTCCTTGGCCTCAGCCCGGCCTTCCGGTGTGAGCGGCGAGGCGGGTCGCTCACGCAGCTTCTCGCCCCACTCGCGCTGGCGCTTCTGCACCTCGTTGCGGGTCTTGGCGCCCAGGCCGGGGGCGTTGACGAGCTTGCGGCGGCTGTAGTCCAGCAGCCCGCCGACCGTGGTGATCCCGAGGCCGTAGAGGAAGGACTGGGCGGCGCCCGTGAGGCCGGAGACGGTCAGCGGGGTGTCGAGACCAACCTCGGCGGCCAGGCGGTCGCGCTGCTGCTCGGCGGTCTCCGGCTCGGCGTCCGCGATGGCGCCGAGCTGCACGGCTTCGCTGTCGGTTCCCGCCGCGGACGTCGTCGAGTGACGGGTGCGGTGGCTGGAGGGGACGGTCTGCGAGGCGTCGAGGAAGATCTTGCGCCAGGCGTCGCGCATGGGCTTGAGTTCGGGGAATCGCTTCCCCGCGTCGCGGTGCAGGGCCTTCTGGAAGAAGGCGACGAGCCCGTCCCGCACGGCCGGGTCGAACGCCTCGGCGGCGATCGTCGGGTACGGCCATTCCTTCGGGTCCGTCATCCGGGGCGGGACGCTGCCGTCGCCCCATTTGGGCAGCTCGCGCGACGCCATCTGGTGCAGGGTTACGGCGACCGCGTACCGCTCGGCGTGGGAGTCGTACGTACCTCGCGTGATGATGTCGACGAACGGGTCGAGGTAGCCCTCCGTGCCCGCGTCGGTGTTCCTGGCGGGGTAGCCGGCGAGCGAGAAGTCGATCAGGACGAGCTCGCGGGTGCGGTTGGGGCGGATGCGGATGGCGATGTTGTCCGGCTTGATGTCGCGGTGCCAGACGCCCTCGCCTTCCAGGAAGTCGACGGCGCCGAAGAGATAGTCGCCGTAGGCCTCCAGTTGATCGACCGGGAGCCGGCCGTCGTCGCGGATCTGGCGGGCCACCGTCTCCTCGCGGCGGCGCGGAGCCTTCCGGTCGCCTGCTCCGCTCACGCTGTCGTCACGCTCGTCGCCCACGTACTCCAGGGCGAGGACGGTACGACCCGCGATGCTCAGCGGCCCCGGTTCGATGAGGCGGATGATGCCGGAATGCGGACGCAGGCGGCCCATCACCTCCGCCTCGCGGATCAGAATGTCGCCTCGGTTGTCAGACAAGGCGACCTTGAGCACGGCCAGCGGACGGGTCCTGCGCGTTTCCGCCTCCAGGTCGCGGACCAGGAATGCTCGGCTGGTGGAGCCAGTACCCAGACGGCGGCGGATCTCCCAGCGGCCAGCGAGCACATCGCCGGGGACGGCCTCCAACGGGTCCTTCTCCGGGACGTCGGCCGTGTCCGCAGCGGTCGCGTCGGTGGACGGGACCGTCAGGTAGTCCTCGACGACCTCCAGCATCTCCAGGAAGTCCTGCACGCTGTGCAGGCGGCGGTCGGGGTTGTACGCCGTAGCCGCCTGCACCAGCTCGTCGATGTCCTCCGACAGGCCGTCCACAAGCGAGCTGGGGCGCAGTCCCTCCCCGGCCTCCAGGCGGGCGCGCAGCTCGGCCTGGCTGGCGGCCGGGGCCTTGCCGGTGACGAGCAGGTAGGTGAGGACGCCGAGTCCGTAGACGTCGAGAGAGACCGGGTCGGGGCGGAGCGCGGTCAGTTCGGGAGCGAGGTAGGGGTCCTCGCCGTCGGCCAGGTGCATCGCGGAGAACGTGGTGGGCGCAAGACGAGCGGCGCCCTGGCCCTGGGAAGACTCGGCGCTGCGCTGGGTCGCGATCTGCCAGTCGGAGATCTGCAGTTGCGGGCTGAGCCAGGCCGCCTCGTCGCCGAGCGCCTTGCCCCTGCTTCCACTCGAGCCCGGCAGTACGTGGATGGAGCGTGCGGCCAGGGCTCGGTGGTGGATACGGCGGGCGTGCGCGGACCGCATGGTCTCGGCGAGC
The DNA here is from genome assembly GCF_044333795.1 of Streptomyces sp. NPDC020917. NCBI lineage: Bacteria > Bacillati > Actinomycetota > Actinomycetes > Kitasatosporales > Streptomycetaceae > Streptomyces > Streptomyces sp. NPDC020917. Next base: position 55,037 of record NZ_JBIRRR010000022.1, read on the forward strand.
TGGCGGACGAGTGCCATCCGTCCGAGGATGTCCAGCCTCTCCCCGTACTGGACCAGGTATTCGTCCAGTTTCATCGTTCGGTCGTCGTAGCCGAAGACGAGCGCCGGCCCGGAGGGGTGTCCGGTCGGAAAGTACTGCCGGTAGGGGACGGCGCCCGGGTGCCGGAAGCGCTGCAGGACGGCCGCTTCACGGCGGGCAGCGTTCTCCACGGACTGGCGCAGGGAAGCGTCGGAGCCGCGCTCGCTGAGGTAGACGCGGACGCGGGCGCGCTCCGGCAATTCGGTGTGGTTGGCCTTGTAGTCGGCCCAGGTCTCACCGGAGTCGAAGGGGGTCCGCTCCAGCTCGTACGGGCCGACCCTGTACTGCGCGTCGCTGCGGCGGATGCCGATGCGGTCCAGTGCGTTCTTGATCGCCCGGGAGTCGGTCGGGGTGATGCGGCGACGCTCGTCACGCGGTGGCTGCTTCAGCATGTCGACCAGCTTTTCGACGGTGTAGACGCCGTTCTGGTCGTGTGCGGGCAGGCGTAGGCGCAGCGAGTCGTCAGTGAAGCAGACAGCCTCGCCGACCCAGACGTGCCTTGAACCGTGCCCGTGAGCGATCAACCCGGACAGTTCCTTGGCCTTCTTGTTGACCAGGTGCAGCGGATTGCCATGGGTACGGCGCCGGCCGCTGGGGGTGGTCTGCACCCAGGTGCCGTTCTCGGAGGTGACCGATCCGTGCCAGTCCTTCAACTCGATCATGTACACGCCGCCGGGAGCGACGATGAGCAGATCGACCTCGCGGACGTGCCCGGTGTTCGCCGTGAACGTGAAGTTCGACCATGCACGCCAGGGATCGGCATCGGGCAGCAGTGAGCGGATGGCATCGAGCCCTCGGCGCTCGTGATCGAACTCGGACTCGGTGACCGTGGCCCACCGGCCTTCCCGCATGCCCACTGTCCCCGCTCTTCGGCCTGGTCCCCGGCGTTTCCACCCCAGGGCTGACCGGCCGGAGGGGAGAAACCGACTGGATCCTATCGGCTCGGTATGACTTGGGGGGAGGTTGTGAAGAATGCGGCATAACTGGATGCCGCTGTTGCCTGCCCTGCCGCTCGGCAGCGGCCTGATGACGGGCGTCACGGTCTGGGAGGGCCGTCAAGCGCTGAAGAGCCAGCGCTCGATCTCGTCCAGCCCGACCTCCCGCCCGGCCCGCGCCCTCTCCTCGGCGGCCCAGCGAGCCAGGAGTGCGCAGTAGCGCTGGTATGTGTGTGCTGGCCAGTTGCCCCCGCTGCGCAGCGAGCTCCAGCCGCATCGGGTGTGGAGGGTGTGGGCGACTCGGCTGTCGAGGATGGCGCAGGGGTGAGCGAGGAGGCCGGCGCCCGCGAAGTAGAGGTACTTGGTGAAGAAGGCCGGCCCTAGGTGGGGGATGGGGGTGCCGGTGGCGCGGTGGAACTGTGCGTAGGAGGCCTCGGGATCGATGCGGGCGAGGCGGGCGGCCTCGCGAAGCGTGGCGACTGCCGCGGTGAAATCCTTGGCGATGCCCGTGAGTCGCTTGTGGTTGTTACGGAGCTTGAAGCCGCTGCCCCATGCGAGGACGTGCCACAGCAGGCACAAAACTTCGTGCTCGCTCGCGAGATCGACGTCGGAAGCGAGCCCGAACAACTGCCCTCGGCTGATCATGGTCGCGCCATGATGATCGGTACGTCCCACAACCGGCCCGCCGGGCAGTTTGTGCTGGGCGAGCGCAGCATTCCACCAGCCCGCGGGGACCGCGACCTCGTGATAATCGATGCTCTCGGATCGGGGTCGGAACAGGGCTGTACGAGCCGCGGACGGTAGCACGAGGGTGCTGAGGACGGTTCCCGCGTCTGTCACTGACCAATTGTGCGGCGCGGCGCGGCCAACCGCTCAGGGGTTGTGCCGATGGCTCGATTCGGCAGTTGCCCACGTCCCGGAACAACATTGGGACATGCCTGGACGGACTTCCCCTTCCTGTACCCGGAGCACTCCTTGACCCGCCTCACCTCCGAGTAATCTGGCTCCATCGTCATCGCGGCCCGACGGGCTTCCGCTCCACCTCGGTGGAGTCTCGAAGGACACGCCCCCACCCGCACGAGTCTCTTCGTGCTGCCTGGGGGAAATCCTTGCTGCTCCGCATGTCCGCCAGGACTGTTGCCGACATGGCCCGTGACGGTTCGCTCCTCGAACGTCTCACCGAGCAGTTCCTCCACATGCACGGTTACCGTCCCGGAGCGTCCGAGGCCCGTTCCTGGGAGCGCAGCATTCCGATGCTGGCCGCGGCACTCAACGACGCCGGGCTCAGCGACGTCGAGGTGATGCTGGAGTATGCGCTGCCCCTGAACAGCAAGCGGGCCGACGCCATACTCGCCGGGGTGCATCCGGTCACGGGAGAGCCGTCCTACGTCGTGGTCGAGCTGAAGCAGTGGAGCCAGGCCGACCCGCACGACGACGATCCGGAACTCTGCCATATCGACGCCTACGCGCAGCCAGTGCTCAACCCCGCCGAGCAGGTTCGGCGCTACTGCGAGTACCTGGTCAACTTCAACGGCGCCCTGGCCGCGCATCCCACGCGCGTCAGCGGAGTGGCATACCTCCACAACGCGACGGAGTTCGGCGTGAGCGGGCTGCGGGAGAGGGAACTCGACGATCGAGGGCGGTTGTTCACCGCTCAGGACCGGGGAGCGTTCCTCGACCATCTCCGTACCAAGCTGAGCGACAAGCATCCCGGAGCTCGTGCGGCCGATGAGTTGCAGGCCGGCAAGACAGTCCCGTCCAAGCAGTTGATGGCTCTGGCGGCACAGGAGGTCCGCGAGCGCGAGCAGTTCGTCCTCCTGGACGCGCAGCAGGTCGCCTACCGGACCGTGCTCAACGCCGTCCGCAAGGCGAAGCGGTCCGACCACAAGGAGGTCGTGGTCGTCACCGGCGGACCGGGAACCGGCAAGAGCGTCATCGCGCTGTCCGTGCTCGGAGAGCTGTACCGGCAGGGTGTTCCGGCCCTGCACGCCACCGGGTCCCAGTCGTTCACGAAGACTATGAGGAAGGTCGCCGGCGCGCGCAAGCGCGAGGTACAGGACCTCTTCAAGTACTTCAACAGCTTCATGACCGCCGAGAAGAACACCCTCGACGTGCTCATATGCGACGAGGCCCACCGTATCCGTGAGACCTCGGCGAACCGTTACACCACTGCCGCCCACCGCACGGGCAAGCCGCAGATCGACGAACTCATCGACGTCGCCCGCGTTCCCGTCTTCCTCCTGGACGAGCACCAGGTGGTGCGTCCTGGTGAGATGGGCACGGTGGACGAGATCGAAGCGGCCGCGACCCGAAAGGGAATCACCTGCCAAGTGGTACGACTCGAAGAGCAGTTCCGCTGTGGCGGCAGCGACGCATATCTGCGCTGGGTGGTACGGCTGCTCGGCCTGGAGCCGGGGGGACCGGTCCTCTGGGAGCCAGACGACCGCATGCACCTGCACGTCGCGCGAAACCCGCAGGAGATGGAGGCATTTCTCGAAGGGTGCCGCGTCAATGGCCAGTTCAGCGCGCGCATGTCCGCGGGCTACTGCTGGCCCTGGTCACCGGAGCCCAAGCCCGGCGACCCGCTCCCGGCGGACGTCGTCATCGGCGACTGGGCACGCCCCTGGAACCTGCGCGGCGAGCGGGCCGTCTCCGGGGCGCCGCCATCTGCCCTCTGGGCGACGGACCCAGCCGGCTTCGGGCAGATCGGCTGCGTCTACACCGCCCAGGGATTCGAGTACGACTGGTCCGGCGTCATCATCGGCCCTGACCTCGTCTGGCGCGGCGACCGCTGGGTCACCGACCGTACGAAGTCCAAGGACCCCGTCTTCAAGAAGGCCACATCCGACGCCGACGTGGACCGCCTGATCCGCAACACCTACAAGGTCCTGCTGACGCGCGGCATGGTCGGCACGGTGCTGTACTCGACAGACCCGGAGAGCCAGGAGAAGCTGCGCGAACTGGTCGAGGGAGAGCGGATCACCGTCCCGAGCTGATCACGCCCTGGAATGTCGCGCCCTCCGACAACTACCCGTCAGACGCAAGCGCGATTCCTTAGGATCTTGCCTACCGGTCGCGGCCCGACGGGCTTCCCCACGTGGACATGCCCCCACCCGCACGAGTCACTCGTGCCTGGGGGATCCCCACGTGTCAATGCTCCTGCTGAAGCTGTCGGCAAAGGACCTGCTCACTCTGAACTCGCGGCGTCGGATGGTGCCGCACCTGGCTGCCCGGTGGCAGCATTTTCTCCGAACGCAGGCATCTCTGCCGGAACGGTCCGCGTGGGCAGTCAGTCTCATAGAGCTCGCGAAAGATCTGGTGGCCGCAGACCGCGGTGACATCGAGATGATCGTCGAGTGCGCCGCGACAAGCGATACTCCGGAGACCGGCGGTCAGCCCCGACTGATCGATGTCGTCCTGATCGGCCAACACCCGGCCAGCAGGTGCCTGTCGGTCCAACTGGTCGAGCTGAAGCAGTGGTCGACCGTGACCAGCCTGGATGCCGCCACAGCAGAGCAAGTCCATGTGCCGGGCATGGGGCCGAAGAAGCACCCTGCAGTGCAACTGCGTGCGAACTACGAGCTCTTCACCGGAGCATCGGGGTGGCTGAACGATGTGACCTACGAGTGCGGCGGCTTCGCTTACCTGCACAACGCGACCGACGAATCCGTTCAGCCCCTGCTCGACGTCGGCGCGCCCACCGGCCCCTACGCGCGCACGTACACCAAGGACAGCCGTGGAAGGCTCCTCCGCGACCTCCGAGAACACTTCGCACAGGACGGCAGCGACTCCGCAGCCGAGACACTGCTGCGTCGAATGAACCTCCGGAACACTCCGCTGCTCGACGCCATGATCAAGTCGCACGGAGAAGACACCGTCTTCACTTTACGAGGCCGCCAGAAGCAAGTCGCGGACGATGTGCTCGATACCGCAGCACACTTTCTCGGCGATCCGACGCAGGGAGAAATCCTTCCCGACCCGAAACGGGCTGTCTTCCTGGTCACCGGTGGTGCCGGTACCGGGAAGAGCGCAATCGGCCTGCAGCTCAAGGCAGAGTTCGAGGCTGCAGGACGATCAGTCAAGTACGCCAGTGGATCCCGGGCCTTCAACGCGGCGATCCAGGAGCACGTGGGGTACGGAGACACAGAGTTCAAGGAGAGCTTCGTCTATTTCAGCAGCTTCGTCGCTCCGCCCGAACTCCCGCTGGACATGCTCATCTGCGACGAGGCACATCGGTTGCGCGACCGCTCCAGCAACTACCGACTCCCGCCGGAGAAGCAGGGCACGCAGCCCCAGGTTGACGAACTGCTGGACGCGTCTCGCCTCACCCTCTTCTTCCTGGACGAGAGCCAGTCGGTGCGACCCAACGAGGTGGGCACGGTACAGCTGATCGAGGACGCTGCCGAACGTCGTGGTGTCCCGGTGACCCGCTATCGGCTCCAGGAGCAGTTCAGGTGCGGAGGCAGCGACGCCTACGTGCGCTGGGTGCGGAATGCCCTCGGGCTGGCCGAAAACGACGCGGAGGAGTGGACTCCCGACGGACTGATGCACGTCGAGGTCGTCGACAGCCCGGAGGAGATGGAGCGGATCATTCGCGCGGAGGCCCTCGCAGGTGCCTCGGCCCGCATGGTCGCCGGCTATTGCTGGCCCTGGACCGAACCGCAGGGGAAGGAGCGCCGACTCGAGGCCGATGTTCGCATCGGCGACTGGCACCGCCCCTGGAACGCTCTGAGTGAGAGCTTCTGCGAGAACAAGACGGTGCCCCCGTCGAAAATCTGGTCCGTGCATCCTGCCGGTCTGGATCAGATCGGCTGCGTGTACACAGCACAGGGCCTCGAATGGGACTGGTGTGGCGTGATCATGGGGGAAGACATGGTCTGGCGCAACGGAGGCTGGGTGTTCCAGCGTGGCAAGAAGAGAAGGGACGCAGAAGCGGGAGTTTATCGCGTACGCGTCCCGGGATCGTTCGATCCCAAGGTGCGAACAAGCAGTCTCAGCGATGACGACTTCGCCCGCTGCGTCCGGAACGCCTATCACGTGCTGATGACCCGCGCGAGCCGCGCCACGGTGCTCTACTCCACGGACGAGGAGACCCGGGCGCATCTCAAAGAGCTCGTGGGGGACGTTCACATACACGGTCTGCGCCCCACATGGGAAAACCTCCCGCCGTCGGCACGTGTGCACCGCCAGGGTCGGCCCCGAAGGGGCAGTAACCGTCGGCGCAAGCGGGCCCGCGCGGCGCAGAATGATCAACAGCCGCTGTTCTGACGAAGGCAGCACACTTGGTCGGCCAGGGAAGGGCGACGCCCGCACGACGTCAATGACGTCAGCCCTTGGTGAATGGCGTGTGATGTGGCGGGCTCCCCGGACCCGCCACTCTGCTCGGCTCAGCCAAGCAGACGCGCTGCCGCCGTCAGCAACTCCAGCACGAGGCTGGACATGACTCCGCCGGCGGCACCGACCAGGACCTCACGGAACCAGGTACGGCGCGCAGGCTTGTACTCGACAGGGTTCATACAGGGACCACTCCTCGGGCGTGAGCTCGGAATGGCAGGGATTGCCCTACCGGGCATCCGCCCTCACGCGAGTGAGGTCCACGAGGTGGATCGCCGTTCGTCGCCCGCGGCCGGCGGAACCGGGCCGTGAACTCCGCGCTCGTACCCTCCGGGGAGGTGCGCAGCCCAAATACCGTACCCCACCGCGAGCTTCGGTCCTAGCGGTGCTCGAAACGGTCGCTCGAAAATTAGGTTCGACTGGCCGTCTCGCCGGGTCACGCACGCCGTCCGCGTCAGCCCTTGGCGCTGGTCAACTGCTCAATGACGAAGCTCATGTGTTGGATGTGACCTACCCGGATCCATGTCTCCGCATTGCCCGTTCCGGCCGAGCCATCGCCAGTCGCGCAATCGACCAGCCAGCGTTCGCCCTGGCTCGCGCCTGGGCGGAATGCCTCCGCCTCGGTGATCTTCCGCGCAGTGGCCCGGACTCGGTCTGCACGGTGTGCACCTCGTGTGGGGGCCGGAGCCACCAGAAAGGCGTCAGGAGCGCTGTAGCGCATCAGAGCCCATGGTGGTCCGGGTCGCTGTATAGACGGGATGTTGGCGCGCAGAGCATGCTCGGCAGAGTAGTCGCCGTAGAGGAGCGGTCTCGGGAACCCTGGGCGCGAGGCGCGGACCAGTCGATGCATATGCCAGTCGTGGCGGGGAACGACAAGCGGCAAGGGGCTTTCGCGGTGCTCGACAGCGCGCGGAAAGGCGCCTGCGGCTAGGACGACCGTACGCCAGGGGAGAAGCCCGCCGAGTAGGTCAACGGCCGCCAGTGCCGTCTTACTCGCGTCGGCTGTATCCGCCACCGGACCGAGGTCAAGCAGGAGATCGAGCTGCGAAGGGGGGAGGCAGACCCTGTCGACAAGGTCGAGGAGCTCAGCCGAGCGGGGTTCCTCAGGTGGTTCGTCCAGCAGAATGCGGATACCCAAGCCTCTCCCAGTGAGAAATGAAAGGTCTGCCGCATACCGCTGAAGATTATGGTCTCGTTCAGGGCCAGTGACCAAACGCAGACGGCTTCTGGTCGCCAGGTGCCACAGGCCGATCGCAGAGGCGTCTACGAGTCGTTCGACATGCGCGGTGTCGACCCAGCCAGTGGCACCGGAAGACGCTTCGAGAAAAGCGTCGACGCGACCGATAAACCAGGGGGCGAGAGCTGCGGGATCCTCGTCGGGATCGGCTGCAGGTCGGTCCCCACGTACCCGTTCGGGGCCGGTGCGCGGCACAACGCTCCAGAGCGGAGCAACGCGCCCGCGGAGGCGAGCGTCGAGGCGTTCGTACGCCTGCCAAGCGGCGCGTCTCATGGGTAGGAGAGGTACATAGACCGGATCCACCAACGCAGTTCCCCCGTCGTCTCTCGCCACGACGCCTTATGGACGAACCACTCTCGGTAGAAGGGTGAGCCAGGTCTGCGGCGGTTGATAGAGGGCCTTTCAGGCCATTAGAGACCCACAGATGCACTTTGAGGTGTAGATCGAGGCCAGAGTTGACCGTCTCGCGCCTACTGAGACGACGCGAACATCGATCGCGTACCTGATGCGATGCGCTTCGGCATGTCGCGAGCCCTCAGGGTGCGCGTTAGCGGTGAGCAGGATTGAGCACGTCAGGCGCCTGATTCCTTGGGAGCCATATGGGAGCCGAACCGCTCCCCGAGACCTCGCGAGACCGCCCCAGCCTCACTCAGCCCAACCCTCTGACCTGCGGCAACGCCAAATGCCCAGGCAGCGGCCCGGGTTCGACGGCATTCGGCACGAAGAGGGTGTGGGTTCAAAGTCTCACCCAGTCGGCTGGTCCTGATGCATTCCCTGCGAGCGTCTATTTACTTCGTACGCTTGGTCCGGGCATCACCAGGGCGGAACTCCGTCGTGATGGCGAGGCACGTGGGTCACGGTTGACCGGAGGCGCCGTGTGGCCAGGACAGTGCGACTCTCCGCCGCGGCTGATCGATGTCACTGACGACGACCTCGACCTCATCGCCGACCTGGACCGGGCCGTCTGGTGAGTGCGGTGGCGCGCCGTCCGGGTCCTCGCGCTGGTGGACCAGTCCCTCGATCCCGTGGGCCACCTCCACGAAGATGCCGAACGGGACGAGCATGGTGACCCTTCCCCGGAGTCCTTGGCCTACGGAGGTGGCCTCGGCGAACGCCATGAGGGGGTCGGGCTGCATGGCTTTCAGGGAGAGACGGGCCTCGCCGTTCCACGTGTCGAACTGGAGGAATTCGCATGCGACATGCTGGCCGACTTGGACGACGTCCGTCGCCGTGTCGAAGTGCGCCCAGGATAACTCCGCGTATGAGATGAAGCCGACGCCGGGGAAGACCGGGTGATCGGGGCCCTCGTCGAGCGCCACGAACACGCCGAACCGCTCGATCGACGCGATGGTTCCCGTCAAGGTCTCACCCCGCCGCCGTCCCTTCAAGAAGGCCCAGAGGTCGGGGTTCTCGGTAGCCGTCATCGCCAGTCGCGCGCAGCACGCCTCCAGGTCGATGCCGATCACTTCGGCGGTGATACGCTGCCCGGCCTCCGGGGGTGCGACTGCCGACGACCGTCCCCACGACCGGTCGGAAGAGAAGACCCTGCCGAGCGCGCGAGCAGGGAATCCATCGAGGATCACGGACACCTCGTGCCGTGGCGTGAAGTCGCTCACCGTCCCACCGCAGATGTCCCCGACGCCGAGCGTCGAGAGGAACTCCCTTGCCGCCGCCTCATCGTCTGCGGATCCGTTCATGGCGATCAGCTTCCCACGGCTGCTGCGCGTCCGGCAGATGCCTGGGTGTGCAGGTGAACGCAGGGACAGCGCCTCCCAAATGCGTGAGCGATGCGTGAGCGGACGTGCTGGCATTCGGCATTAACCGCCGGACGCCGTGGCAACGGGAAACTCGCTGACCTGCGGGTTTCGGAAATACCGGCACCCGCCACCACCCGCCAGCACGCCCCAAGCAGGCCTCGTAATGCGTAGGTCTCGGGTTCGAATCCCGAAGGCGGCTCCACCGAAAAACCCCAGGTCACGGAGTATGTGGCCTGGGGTTTTGTGGTGGGCGGGGGTCAGGTGGTGAGGGTGACGCCGGCGTAGGCGGCGGCTGCGATGAGGAGCCATGAGCCGAGGCCGAGGAGGGCCATGCGGGGGCCGCCGGAGCGGGCGAGGGTCGGGAGGTGGACGGCGCTGCCGAGGCCGAACAGGGCGGCGGCGAGCAGGAGTTGCTGGGTGGTGTCGGCGGCGTCGAGTACCGCGGTGCCGAGGATTCCCGTGCTGCGCAGGGCGACCGTCGCCAGGAAGCCCACGACGAACAGGGGCAGCAGGGCGGGGCGGTGGCCGGAGCCGTCGACGGGGTGCCCGGGGGTGCGGCGGCGGCTCAGCGCCACTCCCGCGACCAGCGGCGCCAGCATCGCGACGCGGATCAGCTTCACCAGGACCGCCTCGGTCAGCGCCTGCGGGCCCGCGGTCTGGGCGGTGGCGACGACCTGCCCGACGTCGTGCACGCCGGCGCCGACCCAGCGCCCGAACTCCGTCGCGTCCAGGCCGAGCGGGGTCCTGAGCAGCGGCAGCACGGCGATCGCGAGCGTGCCGCAGAGCGTCACCAGGGCGACCGACGAGGCGACCTCCGCCTCGTGCCGCTCGTCGCCGTCGTCCTTGCCGAGCACCCCGCTGACCGCGCCGATCGCGGAGGCGCCGCAGATCGAGTAGCCGGTGGCGACGAGCAGCGCCTGGTCGTCGGAGAGGCCGATCCTGCGGCCCAGCCACCGCGTCCCGAAGAACGTGACGAGGACGACCCCGACCACCATGACCAGGGCCTGCCAGCCGAGCCCGACGACGTCGCCGAGGCTCAGCTTCAGGCCGAGCAGCACGATGCCGAGCCGCATCAGTCGCTTGCCCGCCATCGACAGGCCCGGCCGCGCGGCACCGCGTACGAGAGCAGCGCCCCCCGCGGCCCCCGGCAGATGCGCCGCGACGACGCCGAGCACGACGGCCGCGGTGAGCATCGGCACGGCGGGTACCAGCGCGTGCACCCCGAAGGCCGCGGCCACGCCGACGGCGGCGAGCGCGAGACCCGGCACGACGCTGCCCCGGCGATCCCGGCGATCCCGGCGATCCCGCCGGGGCTGGCCTTCCTGGCGCCCCTGGCGTTCCTCGCGGGAGGCAGCTGACGGCAGGGCGCGACGCGGGGACGTGCGGTGTTCGGGACGGGAGAGAGCCACGGTTCTCAGCGTGCGCCGGGCGGGCGGTGCCCAGTAGACGTGATCTTGTGGGCAGCTCATAGAGTTCTTCTATGACCCCTGAGTCCGCCGGCGGGCATCCGCGACCGCTTCCCGACCTGCACGCCCTGCATCTGCTGGTCTGCGTCGCCGAGACCGGGAGCCTGGGGCAGGCCGCCGCGCGGCTGCGCATCAGCCAGCCCTCCGCGAGCGCCCGGATGCGCACGCTGGAGCGGCGTCTGGGGCTGCGGCTGCTCGACCGCTCTCCCTCGGGCTCCCGGCTCACCCCGGCCGGGGCCGTCGTCGGCGACTGGGCGCGCTCCCTGCTCGAACAGGCCGAGGCGCTGGTCGCGGGAGCCGCCGCGCTGCGCTCCCGGCAGGACCACCGGCTCCTGGTGACCGCGAGCCTGACCATCGCCGAGGAGCTGATGCCGGGCTGGCTGATCGCACTGCGCGAGGGGGACGCCGACACGCACGTCGGGCTCACCGTCACCAACAGCTCCGGGGTGATCGAGGCGCTGCGCCGCGGGAGTTGCGACCTGGGCTTCGTCGAGGGCCCCTGGGTGCCGGACGACCTGCATCGCACCGTGGTCGGCCGGGACCGCCTCGCCGTGGTCGTGGCCCCCGGCCACCCCTGGGCCCGGCGCAACCGCCCGCTGGGCGGCCGCGAACTCGCCGACACCCCGCTGCTGCTGCGCGAGCCCGGCTCCGGCACCCGCGAAACCCTGGAGAAGGCGCTGCGCCCCTACGACGGTGTGGCCGTGCCGGTCCTCGAAATGGGCTCCACCGCGCCCTTGCGCAGCGCGGCCGCCCGGGGCCTGGCCCCCGCGGTGCTCTCCGCACTCGCCGTCCACGAGGACGTCGACCAGGGCCGCCTGGTCGAGGTCGAGGTCGACCCGGCGGTCCCGTTGCGCAGGCTGCTGCACGCGGTGTGGCTCAAAGGCCGCGAACTGCCCGAGGCGGCCCTGAGACTGCTCGCGGTGACCCGGTCGGCCTGAGGCCGGGTTCTCCGCCCATGCCGGGTTCTCCGCCCACGCCGGGTTCTCCGGCCACGTCGGGGACGGCGCCAACCGCTGGCCCGCCGTGCACCGTGACGACGCCGCCTCGCTCTTCCGCCTCGCCCTGGAGGAGGCTCCAGCGGGCAGCGCCCTGCACGGCGCCGCCGAGAACGTCACCCTGAAGTCCGTCGCCGAGACGATCGGCGCCCGACTCGGCCTTCCCGTACGGTCGCTGAGCCACGACGAGGCCGTCGAGCACTTCGGCAGCACGTTCTTCGCCGTCGCGTACGCCGCCGTCGCGTACGCCGCCGACGCGCCCGCCTCCAGCGCCCGCACCCGCGAGCTGCTCGGCTGGACGCCGACCCACCCGGGACTGCTCCAGGACCTGGACGAAGGCGACTACTTCGCCGCGCCCGCCGGCGCGTCCGCGGGCCGCTGGGCGTAAGCGACGGCGCCCGCAGGGGAGTTGCCGGTCGAGGAGGGGCGAACCGTCGGCCGGGGAAGGCAGTTACCGCCCGAGCAGGGCGGCCAGGACCAGGGACGGATCGGTGTCGCCCCGCCCGGCGGGCTGCCAGGCGCCGCGGTCCTTGCGGTACGGGTACCACAACCCGTCCGTGCCCAGGCGGAGCTGGACGTCGCCGTCCACGACCGTCCAGCGGTTGCGCCAGGTGCGCAGGCGCGGCGGCGGCCCGTCGGACCAGCCGGCGAGCAGGGCGTCGCGAGCTCGGGCCAGGAGCCCCGGCGGCGGGTTCCAGGAGCCGTCGAGCACGTCCAGGCCCGCGGCACCTCCGTGGCGCCAGGCGCTTGCCGCGGCGGCGAGCCGGGCCGGGTCGTGGCCGCCGTTCGCCGACAGTCGGGCCGACGCCTGCGGGCCGTCCGGGTGCGTGGCGGCGAGCCGGGCGGTGTCCTGCCACTCGGTGAGCAGCGCGGGGAGCGGGGATCCGGCATGGCCGGGGGAGTCCAGGGCCGACGCGAGAAGGCGGTGGGCACGTATCGCGCCGTCGGCGACGAGGAGTTCCAGGCCGACCGGGTCCACGCCGGGCGCGGGAGGCGAGGTCTCCGTGAGGCGAGGTCCCGGGCCGATACGGTCGGGCAGCGGCGGGACCGGTGGCAGCGGCGGGAGTTCGGAGCGGGAGGAGAAGACCGCCCCTGCCGGGTCGGCGTCAGGAGGCCGCGGCACGGCCGCACCCCCGTCGTCCCCGCCTCCGTCGCCCCCACCTCCGGGAGCCACGGCTTCGGCCGCCGCCCGAGCGAGGTTGCGGCGCCCGAGCTCGTCGGTCAACTCCTCCTCGCCGCGCCCCCGGAGGAGCAGCAGGACGAAGGGGTCGCGGTCCAGGAGCCGCCCGACCTGGTAGCACAGGGCGGCGGCGTGTTTGCAAGGGAAGCCCCAGTCCGGGCAGTTGCAGCGCGGCTGGAGGTCCTGGGGGCCGGGCAGCAGCGGGACCTCGGCGGCCCGCGCGTCGTCGGCGAGCCCGGGCGGCATCTCGCCGTCCAGCAACGCGGCGATGTTCGCGGCGCGTTCGGCGATCACGTCCAGGAGCCGGTCCCACTCCTCGCCGGTGAGCTGCCGCACCCGCATCGTGGAGCGGTAGGGATCCGGCCGGCTGCCCTGGACCGCGGCCGTGGCCGATCCGGGAGCCACCGTGACCCGGCCGACCGCACCGCCGCGCGCGTAGGTCCTGCCGCGTTGCAGGCGGCCGGTGTCCAGGGAGGACTCCTCCAGCGCCGCGATCCAGGCCCGGCCCCACCAGGACTCGGCGAACGGCGCCCGGCTGCCCTTGGCGGGAGGCAGCGGCTCGAACGTCCGGGCGGCGGCGGGCCCGCCGCCCCTCGGGTGCCGACCGGTGCTGCGGTGGACGCGGTGCGGGGGACCCGGCGAGCGCGGCTCGGCGGGGCTCATGGCCGCCTCCCGGGCAGCGCGACGCTCATGGCCGCCTCCCGCGCAACGCGACGAGTTCGGCCAGCTCGTCATCGGTCAACTCGCTGAACGCCGCCTCGCCCGACCCGAGGACCGCGTCCGCCAACTCCCGCTTCTGCCGCAGCATTTTGGCGACGCGCTCCTCCACCGTCCCCTCGGCGACCAGCTTGTGGACCTGGACGGCCTGGGTCTGGCCGATCCGGTAGGCGCGGTCCGTCGCCTGGTCCTCCACGGCCGGGTTCCACCAGCGGTCGTAGTGGACGACGTGGCCGGCCCGGGTGAGGTTCAGCCCCGTCCCGGCGGCCTTCAGGGACAGAAGGAAGACCCGCCTCCCGCCGGACTGGAACGTGTCGACCATCTCCTCGCGCCGCGCGACCGGCGTGCCGCCGTGCAGGAACAGCGTCTCCACGCCACGTGCCGCGAGGTGGCGTTCGATCAGCCTGCCCATGGCCACGTACTGGGTGAACACCAGGGCCGATCCGTCCTCGGCCAGGACGGTGTCGAGGAGTTCGTCGAGCAGTTCGAGCTTGCCCGAGCGGCCCGGCAGCCGCGCGTCCCGCGGCTCCTTGAGGAACTGCGCGGGGTGGTTGCACACCTGCTTCAGCCCGGTCAGCAGCTTCATCACCAGCCCGCGCCGGGCCATGCCCTGCGTCCCCTCGATCTCCGCCATCACCTCGCGGACCAGCGCCTCGTACAGGGACACCTGCTCCTTCGTCAGCGTCACCGGCTGCTCGGTCTCGGTCTTGGCCGGCAGCTCCGGCGCGATGCCGGGGTCGGACTTGCGGCGGCGCAGCAGGAACGGGCGGACGAGGGCGGCCAGCCGGCGGGCCGCGTCCTCGTCGCGCTCGCCCTCGACGGCCTTGGCGTAGCGCTCGCGGAACGCCGGGAGGGTGCCCAGCAGCCCCGGCGTCGTCCAGTCCAGGAGGGACCACAGCTCGGACAGGTTGTTCTCGACGGGAGTGCCGGTCAGCGCGACGCGGCCGCGGGAGGGGATCGTGCGCAGGGCCCGGGCGGTGTGCGCGAAGGGGTTCTTCACGTGCTGGGCCTCGTCGGCGACGAGCAGGCCCCAGGGCTGCGCGGCCAGGCGCTCGGCGTCGCGGCGCATCGTCCCGTAGGTGGTCAGGACGAAGCCGGGGTCCGTGGGCGGGGCCTGGCCGGTGGGTGCGGGCGTGCCCGTAGCCGCGTCCGTCTCCGCGATCAGGGCGGTGGCGGCCGGGCCGTCGACGTGCCCGCCCGGCTCTTCCACGTCGGGCGGGCCGGCCAGCCCGCTCAGGTCGCGGCCGGGACCGTGGAAGCGGCGGACGGGGGCCGACGGGGCGAAGCGCCGGATCTCCCGCTCCCAGTTGCCCAGCATCGAGGCGGGGCAGACCACCAGCGTCGGCCCGGCGGTGGCCGCGCGCTCCTGGCGGCGCAGATGCAGCGCGATCAGCGTGACGGTCTTGCCCAGGCCCATGTCGTCGGCGAGGCAGGCGCCGAGGCCGAGCGACGTCATCCGGTGCAGCCAGTCCAGGCCGCGCTGCTGGTACGCGCGCAGCGTCGCGGCCAGAGCCGCCGGCGGTCCGGTGGGTTCGCGGGCGGCGCGGGCCTCGGGATCGGCGATGCGGGCACGCAGCTCCTCCAGGGCGCCACTCGCGCGCACCGCCACCTGCTCGCCGTCCACCTCGACGCTGCCGGTCAGGGCCGCGCCCAGGGCGTCGATCGCGGTCAGCGACGGCCGGGAGGCGCGTGCCCGCCGCAGCCGGCGGACCAGCTCCTGGTCCACGATCACCCACTGGTCGCGCAGCCGCACGATCGGCTGATGCGCCTGGACCAGCCGCTCCAGCTCCTCCGCCGACAGCTCCTCGCCGTCGCCGAGCGCGACCCGCCAGCGGAACTCCAGCAGGCCGTCGGAGGAGAGCAGCGACGCGGCGGACGACGTCGTCGTCCTGCGCGCGGGTTCCAGGACGCCGGCCGCGGACAGCTCGCGCACGAGACCCTTGGGCCAGTGCACGGCCACGCCCGCGGACGCGAGGCGCTCGGCCGCGTCGCCCAGCAGTTCCACGGCCTCCGCGTCGGAGAGCAGCAGCCCGGTGGGCGCGGCGGCGTCCAGCAGCCGTGCGACCGGCTGCCAGGCGCGGGCGGCGCGGCGCAACGTCAGCAGGGTGTCCACCCGGGCCCGCGGCCCGAACAGCTCGGGCGCCGCGGCGGTTCCGGCCCACAGCTCGGCGGCGTCGGCCACCACGGTCGGATCGGCGAGGCTGCGGAGCTGGACGACGGCGCGGAAGGAGGGTGCTGTGCCGGAGCGGACGCCGGTCTGACCGCCGGCCCCCTCTGCCTCCTCGGCTTCATCGGCTTCCTCCAGGGGCGCGCCCCCGTCGTTCTCCCGGGCGGTGTCCGCACCGGCCTCCCCGCCCGGTGCCGTGTCCGCCGACCCGGGCGTCGGCCCCGTCGCCCCGCCTGTTGCCGCGTCCCGCAGCTGGCCCGGGTCCTCGTCGTCCCAGGTGACGGCGCCGGGCCAGGCCGCGTCCGCCAGCTCCAGCCGCAGGGAGACCTGCAGGCCGGCGTCGCGGCCGGCGGCGACCTCGGCGGCCCAGGCGCGCTGCTCGGGAACGGGCTGCGGCGTGCTCGCCGCGAAGGCCGGCCCGCCGGCCAGGTGCCGGGCGGCGGGCGTACGGGTCAGGGAGTCCGCGACGGCGTCCAGGAACGCCCGCAGCAGCGGCTCGGCCGCCGGAAGGGCGAGCGGGGACAGGCCGGGAACGGGCACGGCGCGGGCCTCGGGCGGCATGGCGGCCGCCAGCGCGGCCAGCTTCTCGCGGTCCCCGGTGTCCAGCGGCCCGACCCGCCACGCGTCGAAGCCGTCCGGTGAGACGCCCGGCAGCACCCGTCCCCGGGCGAGCAGATTCAGGCCCAGGACGGCTGCCGTCCCCCAGAACTCCGTGCTCGCGGACGCCCGCCCGCCCGCGGCCAGGGCACGGCACCGGGTGAGCAGCGGAACGGCCTGCCCCACGGGGACGCCGACGGCCGGCACCCGCACCTCGCGCGCGGACACCCCGCCGTCCTCCGGGCGGGCCACCGTCAGGTCCCGCAGCTCGACGCCGAGGTCCGGCAGGTCCCGCCCCGACGCGTGCGGCGCCCAGAACGCGACGCGCGCCAGACGCGGCGGATCCGCGGGAAGGAACACCGCCTCGCCCGAGGCCAGCTCGGGCAGTGCGGCGAGCAGCCGGCCCCGGTCCAGCTCGGGTGCCTCGACCGCGGGCGCGTCGCCGTACCCGGCGGAACCCTCGGGTGCGGCGGAACCCGCGGGGGCGTCCGCCGCGACCCCGTAGCGCCTTGCCAACCGCACCCACTCCTGGAATCCGTGCCTGTCACCGCGGCCGTGGCCGCGGTCCGCGGGGCCCCGGACGCTCCGGTCTCCAGAGGGTCCCCCTATGCCCAGGCTATCCGCCGCCGCGCGCCGGCCGCCCGGACCGGCGGAGTTACCGCCCCTTCGGGCGGCCGGGGCGGCGGGCCGGAAATCACGTGGGGGCGCGCTCGGCGGTCGTGGCACGATGGCGGGCATGACGACGAACCGAAAGGCCCATGCCGCGTAGCCGGCCCGGCCGGGTGCGGACCGGGGCGGCCTGCCGCCCGTCCTGGCAGCCGCGGCCGCACATCGACGGGTTGTCCTCGCGGGCGCGGTCCGACATCGAGCACCTCGAACACACGCGGAACCACCTGCAGCCCGGGGACGTCGGCGCCGCCCTGCGCCTGTGGCGCGAGTACGTCCACCGGCCCGCACGCCAGTTGCGGCGGGAAGACGAGTGGGGCAGCCCGCACGACTACTGCTGCGGCGATCCCCGGGAGGGCCGCGCGCTCCTCGACCGCGTGATGCAGGGCCTGCCCCGGCAGAGCGCGCGCGAACTCCGCGCCGTGGTAGGGCGGTTCGACGCCGTGTACGAGCGGTTGTCGCTGCCGCACGGCCCCGGCGACCGCTGACCATCGGGGTGCGGCCCGCGCCCGAACTCCCCTGTCAGCTCACCGCGTTCAGCACGGCGTCCAGGGCGGGGTGGACGCGCCCCGGGGTGATCGTGGTGATGGTGTACGCGGCGACCTCGTTGACGAACGAAGGGGTCCTCGGCGGCGATCCGTCTCACGGCGGCGCGGTCCACGCCGTGCGCGAGGATCGCCCCGCCGGCGCCGGTGGGCACGGTCTGCCCCGACACCAGGAACGTGCCGTCCCCGTGGTGACGTTCCAGATACGCGACATGTGCGGCGACGAACGGCTCGGCAGCCTGCTCCGAGACCGTGTAGCGCAGTGACAGCAGGTGCAGCATGGGCTCTCCGGGTCGGTGACGGTGACGGCGGCGGCCGGCGACAGGCACCGGCGGTGCGGGCACGGCGACCCGCTGCCTGCCGTGGCCGTCCGGCTCGGGCCGGTGCGTGCGGCGTCGTCCACGGCAGGAGCATCATGGCCGCGTCCCGCCGCGGTGGCGAAGCCCGCTGTGCCCGGGGCCGCCCCGGCTGTCCGGGACCGCGCCCGTGCACCCCCGGGGAACCCCGCGGATGATCGCGGCATGGCCCTTGCGCACAGCTTCAGCATCGCGACACCGCTGCCGCCGGAACGGATTGCCCATGAGCTCAAGGACATCGGCGCCGCCGCCGGGCTCCTCGACGCGGCGGTGACGCCCGAGTCGCTGCTCGGCGAGGGGGCCGTGACGGTCGGCGGCACGTACCTCCGCGTCGTGGAGAAGCGGCCGCAGCCGTGGAGTCCGCTGGTCACCGACCTCGGGATCACGCCGAGCGTGGGCGTGGCGTTCCGGCTCGCCAAGCACATGGACCTGGCCCGGCAGGAGGACGACGTCGTCCGGCTGGCGTGCGGGCTGCTGCGGCGGATCCCTGGAGACGCCGTGCTCCAGTACCACGTCGAGACCGTCTGGCTGCTGCGCCGCGGTGACGACCTCAGCCTGGACGAACGGGACGACCTGTGGTCCCCGCGGCGGCTGGGCGAAGTGCCCGCGCCCTTTCGCCGCGCCACCCACGCCTTCTCGGAGGACTGAACGGCACCGCGCACAGGGGAAGTCGGCCCCGGTGCACGCTCGTGCCACGTGCCACGTACCACGTGCCACGTGCGCCGTCGCGGACTCGGCATCGCCGGGCCGGTCACACCTTTGCCACAGTCGGGGGCGCGGCTTCGCCCCGTCGTGGCCGAGCTGGAATCATGCCGCGCATGGCGAACAACGGGGGGACGGGCGGGCAGCCCGAGGACGAGGTCACGCGGACGGCGACGAGTTACGTGCTCAAGCCGCCGGCAGCGGGGGACGGGGAGGCCGCGGCGGTTCCGCCGGCCGCCCGAGCCGAGGCCGACGTCGAGGCCGCGCCCGCAGTGGTCCCTGCCCAGTCCAACTCCACGCCTGAGCAGCCCGGTTCGCCCGCGCCGTCCGCAACCGCCGCCGTCCCGGCGCAACACGGGGATCCTGAGGCCGCCGACCGGCCGGCCGCGCCTGCCTCGGCGCCGGCTTCCGCGTCCGCCTCGGCCTCCGTCACCCCTGGTGCAACTGGCGGCGGCGGGCGCCTCGTCGGTGGGCGCTACCGCCTCCTCGAACGGCTGGGGTTCGGCGGCATGGGCACCGTCTGGCGGGCGCACGACGAGACCGTCGACCGCGACGTGGCGGTCAAGGAGCCGCGCGTCCCCGAGCACATGACGGGCGCCCAGCGGCAGACCGCGTACCTGCGGATGCAGCGCGAGGCCAGGGCCGCCGCCCGGATCGACCACCCCTCCGTGGTCACCGTGCACGACGTCGTCATCGAGGACGAACGGCCGTGGATCGTCATGGAGTTGGTGCGCGGACGGTCGCTCGCCGAGATGCTGGCCGAGGGCACGCTGCCGCCCCGGGAGGCGGCCAGGATCGGGCTCGCCGTGCTCGGTGCGCTCTCCGCCGCGCACGAGGCGGGCGTGCTGCACCGCGACGTGAAGCCCGCCAACATCCTGCTCGGCCGCCACGACCGGGTGGTCCTCACCGACTTCGGCATCGCGCAGGTGGAGGGCGAGGAGCCGCTGACGGAGACCGGTGCGTTCATCGGGTCGCCGGAGTACATCGCCCCGGAGCGGGTGCTCGGCCACCGGCCGGGGCCGGAGTCCGACCTGTGGTCGCTCGGTGTCGTCCTGTACCAGGCGGTGGAAGGGGTCTCGCCGTTCCGCCGGCAGGCCACGCCGTCGACGTTCCAGGCCGTCCTGCTCGCGGACCTTCCCGCGCCGCGCCAGGCGGGGCCGCTCGCCGGTCCCATCCTGGGCGTGCTGCGCAAGGAGCCGGCCGCGCGGACGACCGCGGCGCGGCTGGCCGACGAACTGCGGGCCGTCCTCGATCCGCCCCGTGCCGCGCCGAAGGTCGACGCCGCGGCGGCCACGCTGCTCGCCGGCGCCGGCGCCGGTCCGCACGACGCCCCCGGCGCCGACTCGGCCGCCGGCCGGGCGGTTCGGGCGCTGCGCGGCAGCCGCCGCGCGAAGGTGCTCACCGGCGTGGTCGCGGTCGCCGCGGTGGCCGCGGTCGTGCTCGCGATCGTCAACCCCTTCGCCGGCGACGGCCTGCCCAAGGGCTGGAAGACCTACCAGGAGCGCGGCGTCGACGCGACGGTGTCGGTGCCCGGCGACTACGTGCGCAGCATCGCCGACAAGAAGGTCACGTACACGTCGCCGCACGAGGTCTTCACGGTGACGCTGCACAAGACGCAGGGCGAGAAGCAGAGCGCCGCGGGCGTCGCGAACGACGACCTGCAGTGGTACAAGGACGGCGGCACGATCAACTACTCCCACACCGTCGAGGACGCAAACGGCCGGGTCACGGAGGCGCAGCAGCAGAGCCAGGCCGGTGCCCAACTCGACGTCCACTACACCGACGTGGAGGACGACGCGCACCCGGCGATGCGGGAGCTGGAACTCTGTGTCGTCAGCGGTGGCGGCGACCTGTACACCCTGGACGTGGTGATGCCCGCGGCGGCCGCGCAGTCCGCGGAGGGCCAGCGCATCTTCGACCAGATCCGCCAGCACATGACCATCCACACCCTGTGAACCACCGCGGCGCCGCGGGCTCCCTCACCGGCCGATGATTCCGCGCCCGTGCCGCGCCCCGCGCCTGGACCGTCAGGCCGACGGCGCGGCCTGGGCTGACGCGGATGCCCGCGCCGACGCCGCGGGGGACTTCCTGCGGGCCCGGTAGGCGGCGGCCTTGATCTTGTTGCCGCAGGCCTCCATGCCGCACCACTGGCGCCGCATCCCGCGGGAGCGGTCGACGAAGATGCGGGTGCACTCGGGGTTGGCGCACTCCTTGAGGAGGGGGACGTCGGGGCCCGCGAGGAGTTCGACGGCCTGGCGGGCGACGAGGGAGAGGGCGCCCTCAGGAGTGGCCTCGGTGCGGCGGCCGCCCGCGGTGAGCTGGGGCGCCGCCGCGGGGTGCCGGGCGGCCGCGTTCACCGTGGCCAGCTCGGCTTCCGGGTACTCCTCGCCCCGGCGCCGCGCCTGCACCAGGACGTAGACGGCCTCTCGCACGACCATGGCCCGCTCGACGTCGGCCTGCGTGCTGCGCGGTGCCACCGCGTCCACCAGGCCGGACTCCAGGAACCAGGCGTCCAGCCGGTCCGGGGCGGCGAACATCTCGAACCGCCTGGACCGGCGGGCGCGCAGCGTCGCGGCGAAGTCGAGCGCCGGGTGGTCGCACACGAAGACATGGTCGAGGGTCACGTCACCAGTCTGACAGGTGATGGGGTCGGGTGCAAAGCCGCACGGGCGCTGCGGGTGGCGGGCCCGGCCGCGGGGCCGTCACAGCCGGTCCGCGTCGATCACGGCCTGGGCGAACGCGGTCGGTGCCTCCTGCGGCACGTCGTGCCCGATGCCGAGCAGCGTGCGGTGGTCGTAGGGCCCGGTGAACATCTGCCGGTACGACGAGCCGTCGAGGGAACCGGTGAACGGGTCCCGCTCGGCGTCCAGGGTGATGGTGGGCACGCCGATCGCCGGCCGGGCGGCGAGAAGCCGCTCGAAGCGGTCGTAGCGGCGCTCGCCGTCCGCCAGGCCCAGCCGCCAGCGGTAGTTGTGGACCACGATCGCGGCGTAGTCGGGGTTGTCGAAGGCGGTCGCGGTGCGCGCGAAGGTGGCGTCGTCGAAGTCCCAGGTGGGGGAGACGACGTCCCAGACCAGCCGGCACAGGTCGCGCCGCTCGTCCGGGTCGTCCATGGCCTTCCGGCCGCGCTCGGTGGCGAAGTAGTACTGGTACCACCAGGCGTACTCGGCCTTCGCCGGCAGCGGCGACAGGTTCGCCTCCAGGCTGGTGATCAGGTAGCCGCTCACCGAGACCAGCGCCTTGACCCGCTCGGGCCACAGGGCCGCGATGATGTCGGCGGTCCGCGAGCCCCAGTCGAACCCGGCAAGCACCGCCTGATCGATCCTGAGCGCGTCCATGAACGCGATGACGTCCAGGGCGATCGCCGACTGCTGGGCGTTGCGGACGGTGCGCGGGGACAGGAACCGCGTCGTGCCGTGCCCGCGCAGGTACGGCACGAGCACCCGGTAGCCCTCGGCCGCGAGCAGCGGTGCGACGTCGACGTAGCTGTGGATGTCGTACGGCCAGCCGTGCAGGCAGATCACCACCGGCCCGTGGCGCGGCCCCAGTTCGGCGTAGCCGACGTCCAGGACGCCGGCGGTGACGCGCTTCAGCGGGGGGAAGGTGGTGTGCGCGCCCGGGGCGGTCGCGGGCACGGTGGGCGGCGTGCCCGGGCCGGGTCGCCCCGCTGCGGCGCCGGGGGCGGCAGCGGCCGGGTGCGCGGCCCCCACCCCGGCCAGGGACGCCGCGGCCACCCCCGTGCCCACACCCAGGGCCTTGCCGAACGAGCGCCTGTCGATCACGGGAATCCTCCAGAAATACGTGGTTTGAGCGATGTGTGCGGTAGGGCCGGGTACGAGCGTGCCGGTCGGCGGGCGGGCGGCGGCGTCACGCCACGGCGGTGGCCCGCACGGTCACCGGGATGTTGCCGCGGGTGGCCTTGGAGTACGGGCACAACTGGTGGGCGGCTTCGGCCAGTTCGTCGGCGGTGGGCTGGTCGACGCCGCCCAGGGCGAGGTGGAGGACGGCGCTGAGGCCGAACTCGCCGTCGTCGCCGTGGGTCAGGGTCGCCTCGACGGTGATGGCCGTGCTGGTGAGGCGGACGCCGCGCTGGCCCGCCGCCCGGCGGACCGCGCCCAGGAAGCAGGCGCCCCAGCCGGCGGCGAACAGTTGCTCGGGGTTGGTGGCGTCCCCTGCCCCGCCCAGCTCCTTCGGGATGGCCAGGCCCGTCTGCAGCAGCCCGTCGGACGCGGTGGCGTGCCCTCCGTTGCGGCCTTCCCCGGTCACGGTGACGACGCCGGTGTAGCTGACGGCCATGGTGTTCCTCCTTGTGTGCGGTGCGCTTCGGTATGCGCAGCCGGCCGGTTCGCGCGCCGCGCACCGGAGCGGTCCGGTGCGCGCCGTCGCGCGGGTGGGGTGCCGTCCCGGCGACCCGCCATGTGGCCGTCACCGGTTCAACTGGTGACTACCCTGGCCGAGCGCTCCGTCACCTGTCAAGTTGGTGACGGAGCGCCGATGGTGACGACGCGGGCCCAGTCCGGCGGGGTGTCGGGCACGTACGCGTAGTCGGGGTCCTGCTCGGCCCTGGCGGACGAGCGCGGGGCGCGTGGGAAGAGGCCCACCACCGTGCGGCACGGCGGGCGGCTCGACGGCCACGGCGTCTGGCCGTCCGTCAGGGCCACGATCACGTCCGGCCGGGGGTGCGAGCGCAGCGCCGCCTCGAAGCCGGCCCGCAGGTCCGTACCGCCGCCGCCGGTCAGCGGGATGCCCTCGGCGCGGCACAGCGTGTGCACCACCGGGGCCGCCGCGTCGCACGGCAGCACCCCGACCAGGTCGCGGCGCCCGCCGAGCGCACGGGAGATCGCCGCGACCTCCAGCAGCGCGCTGCCCAACTCGGCGTCGCTGACCGAGCCCGACGTGTCGACGACCACGCACACCCGCGGCGGCCGGCGCCGCAGTCCCGGCAGGACCACGCCGGGCAGCGACGCCGAACGCCGTGCCGGCCGCCCGTAGTCGTAGTCGTCTCCCGCACCCGAGCCGGCGGCCGCCGCGCGGACCGCCGCACCCAGCAACTGCCGCCACGGCTGCGGCGGATGGAACACCTCCTCGGCCCATCGCCGCCAGCCGCGCGGCGCGCTGCCCGGCCGGGCGCTGATGCCCTGCGCCACCCGGAACCTGACCGCGTCCCGCTCCTGATCGCTCAGGCCGCGCGCGCCGTCCGGGCCCAGGTCCCAGCCCCGCGCGTGGCCGTCGACCCCGCTGCCGCAGTCCAGCCAGGCCATGCGCAGGGTGAGCGGCCCGAGCCGGAACTGCCGCAGGTAGTCCTCCATCAGCTCGCCCGGGGAGAGCCCCAAGTCGCTCGGCTGGATGGCGTCTTCGGGCCAGGGCAGGCCGTCGCCGAACACGTCGTCGTTGATCTCGCAGTCCGCGGCGATGTTCCTCCGCAGCCGCTCGGCCGGCCCGGTCAGCCCCTGCTCCCGCGCGATCCGCTCGCCGCGGCCGGGATGGTCGCGCAGCAGGTGCGCCACCTCGTGCACCCACACCGAGGCCAACTCCTCGACAGGGGTGCGGTCGACGAACAGCGGCGACACGTAGCACCGCCAGTGCCGGTCGACGGCCATCGTCGGCACCTGCCGCGACTCGACGACGTGCAGCGCGAACAGGGCGGACGCCAGGTAGGGGCGGGCGCGGGCGGCGTGCAGCCGGGCCGCGAACAGCTTGTCCTCGTCCAGGACGCGGGGCGTGGTGCCGGTGGCCGCGTTCATCGGCCGGTCACGGGGGTCGCGGCAGGCGCGGCGGGCGCCTTGGGCCGGGGAGTCGGGGCGGAATCGGAGTGCCCGGCGGGCTGGGATGCTGCGGCGGGCGCGGCGGACCTGGTAGGCGCCGCCGGGCGAGGAGCGGTGCCCGGGCGGGGAGTTGCGGTGGGCCGGGACGTGCCGTTCGTCGTCGTGGTGGCGGTGGTGGTGGCGGCGGTCGCACCGGACGTTCCGGGTCCGCCTGTTGTGGCCGGCCCGCCCGTCCCGGTGACGGAAGTCGTGGCCTTGCGGCCGGCCGTGACACGCGCCGCCGCACGGTCGGCGCGCGCGGAAAGCGACACCACGCCGGCCAGGTGCTCGATCGACGCCGGCACCTCCCAGTCCTCGCGCCGCAGCGTGGCGAGCGTCGTCGCGGGGACGACGACGAGGTCCGGGGCGCCGGTCCGCGCCGCCCGCACCAGCAGCGTCCACGCCGCGTCCCAGCGGGCCCGCTCCGGGTGCCGGCGCACCGCGTCCACCACGCCGTCCAGCACCGCCTGCCGCAGGTCGCCGCGCTCGGGCAGCTCGGCGGCGTCCGGATCGGCCAGCAGCGTCTCCGGGTCCGGCAGGTCCATCCGGTCCAGGCCGGCCAGCAGTTCCAGCCCGGGACCGTCGCCGACCGCGCCCCTGACCAGCAGGGACAGCACCTCCCGCGACGAGCCGGCGGCGGTCGCGAACGCGATCAGGAACACCGTCATCTCCCAGCTCCTGGGAGACGGCCACGGGCCGCCGCGGCGGGCCTCGCTGCGGGGCATCTGGTGCACCAGCCCCGGCCGGGCGGCGAGCAGCGTGCACACCGCGCGGCGGGCGAACGCCACGGACTCCGGCAGTCGCGCCGGGTCGAGCGCGGGCAGCACGGTGCGCGGCCAGGTCCCGCCCAGGCCGCGGACGACGACGTCGTGGTCGTGCGTCCACTGCAGGTGGACGAACCGGTTGGCCAGCGGCGGGCTCAGCTCCCAGGCGTCGGCCGCCGACGCACGCGGGTTGGCGGCCGCCACGATCCTGACTCCGGGCGGCAGTTGGAGCGCGCCGATCCGGCGCTCCAGCACCAGCCGCAGCAGGGCGGCCTGCACGGCCGGCGGCGCGGTGGACAGCTCGTCGAGGAACAGCAGCCCGCGCCCGGCCCGCACCAGCCGCACCGCCCAGTCCGGCGGGGCCATCGGCACGCCCTGACGGGCCGGGTCGTCCCCGACCACCGGCAGCCCGGAGAAGTCCGCCGGCTCGTGCACGCTGGCGATCACGGTGGTCAGCGGCAGGTCCAGCGCCGAGGCCAGCTGCGTGAGCGCCGCCGTCTTCCCGATCCCGGGCTCGCCCCACAACACCACGGGCAGGTCCGCGGCGACGGCCAGCGTCAGCGCCTCCAACTGCTCGTCGGGCCGGACTTCGGTGTCGCTCGCACGCAGCAGCCCCAGCAGGGCCCCGGCCACGTCGAGTTGTGAGGCGGAGCCGGAACGGGGGGACTCGGTGACGGGGGAATCGGTGAGAGGGGTGACAGGAGTGACAGGGGAAGGAGCAAGGGGCATCAGTGATCACCTTTGGGGTCGGGACGAACGGAAGCCGGGGGTTGCGCGGCCGGACAGCCGCTCGAGCAGCGGGAGTTGGACGGACCGGGTGCGGCCCGTGGCAGGGGCGGGTGCCCGCGAGGACACGCCGCCGGGGCGCGGTGGTGGCGCGGTCCGGCGGTGTGACGGGCTGGGTCAGTGGGTGTGGGAGTGCGCCGCGACTGGGCGCGGGGAGCGGTGGTGGGCCGGGTGGGACAGGCCCGCGCGGTAGACGCCGTAGTCGATCCGGCGCAGCGCGGCCGTCTCCAGCTCGTCCCGCAACGCGCCGTGCCGCATCAGGGCGTTGGGGCCGAGCAGGGACTCGACGACGGAGAGCGCGCCCGCGGTGTCGCCGTGGTCCAGCCGCGCGCGGACGTCCTCCAGGCACTCGGGGCGGCGGTGCGCCGCGTCGATCGCCTGAAGGCAGGGGAGCGGGGTGCCGGTCAGCGCGGCCAGCAGCTCCTCGCGGCGGACCTCGTCCGGGCCGTGGTCCAGCGGGGCGAGGACCCCGTCGACCAGGCCGATACGGTGCCGGGCGCCGCGGCACCGCACGACGTGCGGTCCGGGCGGCCGCTCCCGGGCCGCCGTTGCCGGAGCGGCCGCCGCACCGCGGCCGGGCGCGAGCGCGTCCGCGACCAGTGGGTGCAGGTCGCCGGGTTCGAGCAGGCCCGCGCGCAGCAGTTCCACGTCGGGCAGCACCCAGGTCGCCGCGTCCGGCAGCAGCGGCAGCGCGCCATGCTTGCCGACCGGGAACGCCGCCGTGATCCGCGGAGTGGGGCCGCCGGCCACGTCCAGGACCAGCCGGTGCCGGGTGCCGTACCGCACGCCGACGCGTCCGGACGTACGGTCGGCGGCCGCCAGCACGAGCGCGGCCTCGGCCGCCCACCGCCCGACGGCGCAGGGGCGGCCGCCCACGAGCCGGGCGAGCGCGTCCGCGACGGCCGGATCGCCGCCGGTCGCGTCATGGACGCTTCGATCCGGCGGAACCGCGGTGCCCGAGCGGACGGCCAGGTCCGCGGACCTTCGGGCGTCCCAGAGGTGCCGGTGCAGGTCGAGGCGGAAGCGGCGGCTGGGGTGGGGGTGCGGGTGCAGGCCGGTGCCGGCCTCGGGGCGGGACGGATCCCAGAGCGCGAGGCTGACCCGCTGGCCGGCGTCCGCCCACGCGGGCGGCGTCCGCACCACCAGGTGCAGCGGGTCCGGCCCGTACCGGGCCAGGGACACGGTCAGCCCCGGACGGAGCAGGCCGTCGGGTGCGATGCGTGGCAGGTGCCAGCGCAGCAGGTCAGGTGTGAGGTGGCGGAGGTCGGCCCGTAGCCGGGTGGCGAGGTCGCGGCCGTACGTGCGGGCCGTGGACCGCAGATCGAGGTCGACGTCGACGGCTGCGGCGGCGCACGCCCCCGCCCAGTCGCCCGCGGCGCGGCGCGCGGTCGCGGTCTCGATCATGGAAGGCGGCACGGCGAAGCGTCGCACGCGCAGCCAGGAGGAAAGTCGGGGGTTCCCGTGCGTGGGGTGATCGTGCATCAGCACTCACCTTGCGCGGACGGGTCCCCCAATCTCACGGGAGTATGAGTACGCATCAGCCCGATCATAACGGGGGTGCCGCCGTCGTGGAACCCGGCCCGAGGTGTGCGGCCCGCCCCCGGCCTCGGGGGTGCCTCGCGCTGCGCGTGGCCGTCTGCTGGTCTCGTCTCGGCTGGTCGCGCCGTTCCCGGCGCCCCCTGCGGCTTCCGGGGTGCCCCCGGGCCGCCATGCCGTGTGCAGGCTTCGTCCCGCTTGAGCGCGCAGTTCCTCGCGCCCCTTTCGGTGCACCTTCGGTGGGTGGGGTCGGGGCCGCCACGGGAGTGTCTCCTCGGAACTGTGCGTGCGGCTCTTCCCGAATGGGTGCCCGGGCGGATGCACAGTTCCTGCGGGGACACTCCCGCACCGTCCCCTCCCAGCCCGGCCCCCGTCTGCGGGAGGAATGGGCCTGGGCTCCCCTGCCCACCGGGCGCACCCAAGAGCGCGGGGAACTCCGCGCCCAGCCCCAACGGGTCCGTGCCCGGCAACGCACCTCCGGGGACAGCCCGGATTCCCGCCCCGGAGGGGCGATGCTCCAGGAGCGCGGGGAACTCCGCGCCCAGCCATAGTCGACCGCTCGACGGCAACGACGCCCAAGGGGGCACCCCAGTTGCCGCAGGGGCGCGGGGAACTGCGCGACAAGCCACGGCGGACCGTTGGACGGGGAAGCACACCCGGGGGCACCCCGGGAGACGCGGGAGGGGTGGGGGGGAATTCCGGGGCTGGGTTGGCGGCTGCTTCCGGGGGCGGCCCTGGGCGCGGCCAGGAGGGGGGCGGGCCGGGGGCCCGTTGTCATGGGGGCCCGCGGCCATGCTGCGCGGGCCCGCTGGAACGGAGGCAGGATGGAAGAGTGGGTGAGGGCGCCGCGATCCGAGTGGCCGAACTGAGCAAGACGTTCGGCGAGGTCACCGCGCTGGACAGCGTGAGCTTCGAGGTCGCGCCGCGCACCATCGTGGGGCTGCTCGGGCCGAACGGAGCCGGGAAGTCGACGGCGATCCGCGTGCTGACGACGATCCTGCGGCCGACCGCCGGGCACGCCGAGGTCCTCGGGTACGACGTGGTGCGGCAGGCGGCGACCGTCCGGGGCGTGATCGGTCTCGCCGGGCAGTTCGCCGCGGTGGACCCCAACCTCACCGGCAGCGAGAACCTGCGGCTGATCGGCCGCCTGAACCATCTGCCGCGCTCCCGGGTGCGGCCCCGCGCCCTGCACCTGCTGGACCGCTTTCGACCTGGCGGACGCCGCCGACCGGCCGGCGCGCACGTACTCCGGCGGCATGCGGCGCCGCCTGGACGTCGCGGCGGCGCTGGTGCCGGAGCCGCCCGTGCTGTTCCTGGACGAGCCGACCACCGGCCTGGACCCGCAGAGCCGCACCGCGCTGTGGGCGATGATCCGCGAGCTGGTGGACGACGGGACGACGGTGCTGCTGACCACGCAGTACCTGGAGGAGGCCGACCGGCTGGCCGAGCGGATCGTGGTGATCGATCACGGCCGGGTGGTCGTCGACGACACTCCCGCGCTGCTCAAGGCCCGGCTGGGCAACACCGTCATCGAGCTGGACATGGCCGAGGCGGCGCGGGCCGCGCGGGCCGCCGCGGTCATCGGTGACGGGTTCGCGGACCGGGCGGAGGTCGAGGGCTCGACGGTGAGCCTGGCCTCCCGCGACGGGTCCCGGCCGCTGCTGGACGTCCTGCACCTGCTGGAGGGCCGCGACCTGGTGCCGCGCACCGTGTCGGTGCGCGAGTCCAGCCTCGACGACGTGTTCCTGGCGCTGACCGGCCACCGCACGGGCGACGTCGGAGCACCCGACGGCCACCCGGACGGCGGTCCGGACGGCCACCCCGACGGCCACCCGGACGGAGGCGGCCCATGACCGCGACGATCGCCCTGGAACCGGCCGCGCCCGCTGCCGGCGGGGCCGGACGGCGGCTGATGTGGGCCGCGCAGGACGGCCTGGCCGTGGCCTGGCGGAACCTGATCGGGCTGCGGCGCGTGCCGCGGCTGCTGGTGTTCTCCACCGTGCAGCCCCTCGTGTTCGTGCTGATGTTCCGGTACGTGTTCGGCGGGGTCGTGGCGCCCGCGCTGCACGGCGTCTCCTACGTCGACTTCCTGATCCCGGGGATCTTCGTGCAGACCGCCGTGTTCGGGTCGATGAACACCGCGATCGGGCTGGCCACCGACATGCAGACCGGGCTGATGGAGCGGTTCCGTTCGCTGCCGATGGCCAGATCCGCGGTGCTGGTCGGCCGGACCACGGCCGACCTGGCGCGCAACGTGTTCGTGGTCGCGCTGATGACCGCGGTCGGGTTCGCCATCGGGTTCCGCATCCACGCCGGGGTGCCGGCCTTCCTCGGCGGGTTCCTGCTGGTGCTGGCCTTCGGGTTCGCCATGTCGTGGATCTTCGCCGTGGTGGGCATGGCCGTCGGCGACCCGGAGACCGCGCAGGCCGCCGCGTTCCCGGTGCTGGCGCCGCTGGTGTTCGCCTCGGCGGCGTTCATCCCGGTGAACACCATGCCGGGCTGGCTGCAGGCGTTCGCCCAGCACCAGCCGGTGTCCAAGACCGCCGAGGCGGTCCGGGTGCTGGTGCTCGGCGGCCCGGCGACGCAGGCGGTGTGGGAGGCGCTGGCCTGGGACGCCGGGATCGTCGCCGTGTTCGCGCCGCTCGGCGTGTGGCTCTACCGCCGCGCGGTGTGACGGCGGCCGGCCCAGACCCGGGCCCAGACCCGGGCCCGGTCCCGGCCCCCGGGTCCATCCCGGCCCCGGGTCGGTGGCCGCGCCCGTCAGGGCAGCGGCGTGGGGTGGGCCAGGTAGCTCTGGGTGCGGGTGACCCAGTAACCGAAGTCGCCCGGCCCGGTCTGGTTGGTGCCGACCATCTCCGGCACGCCGTACGTACCGGTGCCGGTGCCCGCGCCGAACAGGATCGCCACCACGCCGGCCGCCGCCGCCTCGGGGATGTGCGCGCCCCAGGTGACCGTTCCGCCGCTCACCGACACCTTGGGGTCGGCGCCCGGGTTGCTGCCGTAGAAGGCGAGGTTGCTGCCGCTGGAGGTGAACGCGTCGCCGTAGAAGTACGTCGAGGCGGAGTCCTCGTCCTGCTCGGTCGTCACGTCGTCCAGGTCGGGGAAGGTCCCGGAGGCGTTCCAGTACGTGGGGCTGGGCGTGTGCGTGGAGTTGAGGTGGCCGGCCGGGATCTGCCACAGCACCGCGGGCAGCGCGAGGGACTGCCGGACGGTCTGGACGTAGAGCAGGTAGTTGCTCCAGTGCGCGGCGTTGAGATAGCGGATGTCGCCGGCCGGGTCGGGGTCGCGCAGGATGCCGAAGTCCTGCCCCCACTGGTCGAAGGCCACGAAGTCGGCCTCGTAGCCGATGTCGGCGCTCTTCACGAAGTCGGCGACCTGGGTGGCGACCTGGGTGACCGACTGCCGTCCGGCGGTCCAGCCCATGGTGTCGGTGTCCTTCAACGCGTCCCGCACGGGCCAGGTGTTGACCTGCCAGCCGACGAACGCCGACGGGTCGTACTTCTTGATGGTGTGGTCGATGGCCTCGACGAGCCCGCGCAGGTTGTTGCCGAAGGCCGGGTCGGTGCCGGCGGTCAGCACGCCGGAGGAGTAGGCGGCGCTGGTCGCGGCGGGCATCGCGGCCGCGTTGCCGCCGTAGCCGGCCGCGTAGTTCTGCTGGAGGTAGCCGAGCATGTCGGGCTCGACCACCCAGCCGACGGGCAGGCCGGGAGCGGCGGCGTTCGCGGCCTGGGCGGCGGCCTTGAGCGCGGTGAAGTACGTGGTGAGCCAGCCGGCGTTCTGCATGTTGGTGAAGTCGACGGAGGAGCCGTCGACGTTGCCGTTCATGCCGTAGTCGACGAGGACCGGGGTCATGCCGAACTGCCGGGCGTGGCCGACCATCGTGGTGGTCGTGGCCGCCCAGTTCCCGAAGTCGCCGCCGATCAGGTACTCGTAGCCGTAGTCCGGCACCGCGCCGTGCGAGGCGAGCGTGCCGAAGAAGGCGTCGACGGTGCTGCCGGGCGTGTAGACCGTGCCGATCGACAGGTACGACGGGTGCCAGGCCGGCGCCGGCCCTCCTCCGCCACCGGTCTGCGTGGTGGCACTCACCGAGGCCGAACGGGCCGACTCCCCGGCACTGTTGGAGGCGCTGACCGCGAAGGTGTACGCGGTCCCGGCGGCAAGTCCGTTGACGGTGGCGGTGGTTGCCGCGCCCGACGCCACGGCCGCCGAACCCTGGTAGACGGTGTAGCCGGTGGCCCCCGTCGAGGCGTTCCAGGACAGCGACACCGAGGAGGCGGTCGTCCCCGTCACGGTCAGGCCGGACGGGGCGGGCGGCGCGGTGGGGGTGGTGCCGCCGGGGCCGGTCAGCGACACGTCGTCGGCGTGGTAGGTGCCCTGGCCGTACCAGCCGTGCAGGTAGAGCGTGACGGAGGTGGTGGTGGCGCCGGTGGTGAAGCTGGTCGACAGCTGCTGCCAACTCGTCGCGGACGGCGTCCAGGTGGACGCGTAGCCGTCGGCGCCGAGATACACGTACGCGCCCTGCACGTAGGCGGAGAGCGTGTACGCCGCGCCCGGCTGCACCGCGACGGTCTGCGTGCACTGCGCGGTGTCCGCGCTGCCCACCGCGCCGGCCAGCGCGTGACTCCCGCTGTGCACCGGGGAGTTCACCACGCTCCCGGTCGAGCCGCACGACCAGCCGGACAGGTCGCCGGTCTCGAAACCGGCGTTGACCGCCAGGTTGGGGCTGTCGGCCTGCGCGGCGCCCGCCAGGTGCAGCCAGCCGAGCAGCATGACGACGGCCACGGCCGCCGCCGTCCAGGACCTGCGGTTCATGTGCTCCTCCTCGTCGCGCGCGGGCAGGACACGGGAGGACACCGCACCTCCGTCCAGCAGAATGGTCTGGACCTATGAGTGCCGTCAACACCGCATCCGGCCAAGCCTGTTGAGCCCTCCCGGGCGCGAGGAGGACGGGCGGATCCCGGGAGGGCTCAGCGGGCGGTGCGGTGGCTCAGCGGACGCCGCCGGCCGGGCGGAGCTGGTGGCGCCCTGGCAGCGGCGGGAGGCCGGTGACCCCCATCACCAGGGAGTAGAGGGTGGTGTCGGCCGCGAGGAACAGGCGGTTGCGTTTCGGGCCGCCGAAGCGGATGTTGGCGACGGGCGTCGGCACCAGCAGCCGGCCGAGGAGCGTCCCGTCGGGGTCGTAGCAGTGGACGCCGCCGTCCATGGCGGCCGCCCACAGCCGCCCGGCCGTGTCGAACCGGATGTTGTCGAAGTTGCCCAGGCCCGGCGCGCAGGCGACGAAGACGCCCGCGTCCGCGAGCGACCCGTCCTCGTGCACGTCGAAGACCCGGACGTGGTTGGCGCGGCTGTCCGAGACGTACAGCCGGGACTCGTCGGGCGACAGGACCAGGCCGTTGGGCCCGCGGAAGCCGTCGGCGGCGAGGTGGATCCCACCGCCGTCCGGGTCCAGCCGGTAGACGTTGCACGCGCCGATCTCGCTCTGCGCCGCGTGCCCCTCGTAGTCCGTGGTGATCCCGAAGTCCGGGTCGGAGAAGTAGATCGTGCCGTCCGAGCGGACGGCCGCGTCGTTGGGGCTGTTCAGCCGCCGGCCCTCGAAGCGGTCGGCGAGCACCGTGACCGAACCGTCGTGCTCGGTCCGCGTCACGCGGCGGTTGCCCTGCTCGCAGGTGACCAACCGGCCCTGGCAGTCGAGGGTGTTGCCGTTGGGGTGGCCGGCCGGCGAGCGGAACACGCCGATCGTGCCGGTGGCCTCGTCCCAGCGCAGCATGCGGTCGTTGGGGATGTCGCTCCACACCACGTAGCGCCCCGCGGGCACGTACAGCGGGCCCTCGGCCCAGCGGCAGTCCGCGTGCAGCGTCTCCAGGGTGGAGTCGCCGACGTGGCACTTGCCCGTGCGGAACCGCTCGTCGAGGATCTCGTACAACTGGGGGCGTTCGGTGGTCGTCCCGCCGGTCATCGTGCCGCTCCTTCGCTCGCCGCTGACGCTCGGTCGCTCAACTGCCCTGCGCGACGTGACCCTCCACGCCGCTCCCGAACCCGAATGCTGTTCGGCTTGACCTTCATCGTGCAGAATGACAGTCGTCCGATCAAGGGGAAGAGGAGATCTCGTCTTGGACGACATCGACCGCCGTCTGCTGGCGCTGCTCCAGGAGGACGCCACCCGGCCGTACGCCGCGCTGGGCGAGGCGGTGGGGCTGTCCGCCCCCGCGGCCCACGAGCGGGTGCGCAAGCTGCGCGAGCGCGGCGTCATCCGCCGCACCGGCATCGACGTCGACCCGGACGCGGTCGGCCGCGGCGTCCTGGCGTTCGTCATGGTCGAGTCCACCACGTGGATGGGGGAGTCCGGCGACCGCTTCGCCGTGATCCCCGAGATCCAGGAGGCGCACGTCATCGCCGGCAGCGCCTCTGTCCTGGTCAAGGTGCGCACCGCCACCACCGGGCAACTCCAGGACGTGCTGCGGCGGTTGTACGCCATCGACGGCGTCAGCGGCACGCAGGCCACCGTCGTCCTGGAGACGTTCTTCGAACGCCCGCTGGCCCCCTGACGCGACGCGATCCCCTCGGCGAACCGCCCGCTACAGCAACGGCGGTTCGGCCGGCTCCGCCGGCTCCGCGTCCTCGGCCAGCGAGAACCACACCGTCTTGCCCTCCGACTCCGGCCGCACGCTCCACTGCTCCGACAGGATGTCCAGCATCATCAACCCGCGCCCGGACGACGCCAGTTCACCCGGCGCCCGCTGGTGCGGCAGCTCGTCGCCGCGGTCGGAGACCTCCACCTTCAGCTCGCGGTGGCCCACCTCGCCGGTGACCGTGGCGGCCAGCATCGCCGTCTGGTCGGTGTGCACCAGCACGTTGCCGACCAGCTCGGACGCGAGCAGCACCGCGGTGTCCACCTGGTCGGGCTGCGCCCAGTCGTGCAGCAGCGCGACGACCTCGGCCCGCGCCTCCGCCAGCCCCTCGCCCTGGTCCTGGCCGATGGTGAGCACCAGGCGGCGCTCCGGCACCAGCATCCGGCGCACATCGGTGTCCCGGCGCAGCAGCAGCAGCGCGATGTCGTCCTCGTTGCGCGGCGCCAGATGCACCCGCCGCCCGCCGATCCCGTCGTTCAGGCCGGACTCCGCGGCCCCCGCCGCCTCCGCCTGCACCCGGTCCTCGGCGTCGACGTCCTCCTCGTACTGCGCCATCGGGTGCTGCACGGCGTTGATCAGCCGCTCCGCCATGCCCTCCAGGTCGTCGCCGGAACCCGGCTCCATCGCGTCCCTGACCCGCACCCAGCCGGTGAACATGTCGTGCCCGCCGGTCTCGATCAGCCCGTCCGTGCACAGCATCATGACCTCGCCCGGCTGCAGCTCCAGATCGGTCACCGGGTAGTCGTGGTCGTCCGGCATCAGCCCCAGCGGCAGCCCGCCGCGGACGTGCTTGATCATGCAGGTGCCGTCGGGCAGGCGCAGCACCGGATGCGGGTGCCCGGCCCGCGCGATGTGCAGCATGCCGGTATCCGGCTCCGCCTCGATGTACAGGCAGGTGGCGTACCGGTCCTCGTCCAGAGCGCTGAGGAACCGCGACGTGCGGGCCAGCACCGCGTCCGGCCCGTGGCCCTCCGCCGCGTACGCGTGCACCGCCGTCCGCAGCTGCGCCATCAGGCCCGCGGCGTGCACGTCGTGGCCCTCGACGTCGCCGATGACCAGGGCCAGCCGGCCGTCGGGCAGGTTGATGATGTCGTACCAGTCGCCGCCCACCACCAGCCCGCCGCCGGTCGGCACGTACCGGGTGGCGACGCTGATCCCGGGCACCGCCGGCTCCGAGGAGCCCATGCTGCGCCGCAGCCCGCGCGACAGCGCCAGTTCCGCCGTGCTGGTCCTGGTCCGCTCCAGCGCCTGCGCGATCAGCCGGGCCACCAGCACCAGCAGGCCCCGCTCGTCCGGCGTGAACGCGGTCGGCGCGCTGAACGCCAGCATGCACACGCCGGTGATCCGCCCCGACACCACCAGCGGCAGGAACGCCCACGAGCTGCGCCCGTGCCGGGCCGCCAGCGGCCAGGACTCCGGGAAACGCTCCGCGTACTCCTCCGGCGACGGCAGGTACACCGGCCGCCCGCTCCTGATCACCTCGGTGGCCGGGAACGGGTTCGCCACCGGCATCCGGAACTCCTCCTCGCCCGCGACCCGGCGGTAGCCGACCTGGCCCAGGATGTTGAGGAACTTGTCGGTCACCCCGAACACCACCACGCCGTCCAGCGCCAGACCGGGCGTGTACAGGCGGGTGACCTCCTTGAGCGCGTCGGCGAGCGAGTCGGCCTCGGCCAGCGCGTGGCCGGTCTCCAGCAGCAGCGCGTCGCGCCACCGGGACGTCCCCGCGCCGTTCGCCTCGTCCCACGGGGCCGTGCCCGCCATGCCCGCGGGCGCGCCGTGGCCGCCGGGGCCGTTCCCGTTGCTCCGGCTGGCTCCGCCGTCCGGCGCCTTCCCGGCGTCGCGTCCGTTCGCGTGGCGGCGCGCGTCGGGCTCGATCCGGTTCAGTGCCTCGATCTGCCGCAGCTCAGCGGTCTCGGACGGCTCGCCCCGCGCCCCTCCCTGCGCTCCGTTGCCCATCCGGCGCCCTCTCGCCCCGCGTGTCGTCCCAGCCGTCTCCGTACCCATGCTCCGACGAGTGCGGCGTCGCCGCATGTGGAGGCGGTGCCAGGGGGTGGACACGGGGCCGGCGCGGCCACGGCCGCGCGACAGAAGGGCAGGCGGCCCGGACGGCGCGCGCCGGCTACCAGGGCACGGGGGTGCCGTCCCACGAGAAGAACCCGCCGGTGGGGCCGTCGTCCGGCAGCAGGGCCAGCCGGACCGCGCCGGCCGCCGCCTCGGCCGGGTCGCCTTCGCTGGCGGCGGCCCGCGCGTTCAGCCCGGTGCGGCGCAGGCCCGGGGCCAGCGCGTTCACCTTGAACCCGGCGTCGGCCAGGCTCTGCGCGTAGAACAGCGTCAGCGCGTTGAGCGCCGTCTTCGACGAGCGGTACGCCGCGCCGCCGCCCTTCGACACGGCGAACGCCTGCTCCGGGTCCGCGCTCCAGGCCAGCGAGCCCGTGCCGCTGGAGACGTTGACGACGCGCGGCGCCGGCGAGCGGCGCAGCGCCGGCAGGAACGCGTTGGTGACCCGCAGGACGCCGAACAGGTTCGTCTCGTACGTCCGCCGGAACGCCTCGACGTCGCCCTCCGGCGGCGCCCAGCTGTCCAGCATGATCCCCGCGTTGTTCACCAGCACGTCCAGCCGCTCGACCTGCCGCGCGGCCGCCGCGACGCTCTCCGCGTCCGTGACGTCCAGCACCAGCAGGCGCGCGCCGCCGCCGATCTCCTCGACGGTCCGCCGCCCGCGCTCCTCGTCCCGCGAGCCGACCAGCACCGTCATCCCCGCGCCCGCCAGCTGCCGGGCGATCTCCTTGCCGATGCCCTTGTTGGCACCGGTCACCAAAGCCGTGGAATCGTCGTTCATGGCATCGACGATGCCGCGGTGCGGAGGGTGCTGCCAGGGACAGCCGATCCCTGGCGGGCCGGCCCGGCCGGGGGTACCCGGGCCTTTCGCAGGGCGGGTATGGGGCGTGGGCCGCCGATCGTTGTTCCCGGCAGGGGTTCTCGGTGCGGGCCTGCTGCCGTGCACCGGACGGCGGGGCCCGGACGGGGGTCCGGCGTGGCGGAAGGGAGTACGGCGGTGGCGCGGACGGTACGGGCGGACCTGGCGCGGTTCCTGCGGGGCCGGCGCGAGCAGCTGCGGCCCGAGGACGTGGGCCTGCCCGAGGGAATCGCACGTCGTACCCCCGGGCTGCGCCGCGAGGAGATCGCGGAGCTGGCGCACATGTCCGTCGACTACTACGCGCGCCTCGAGCAGGCACGCGCGCCGCGGCCGTCCCCGCGGATCCTGGACGCCCTCACCGAGGCGATGCGGCTCACCCCGGCCGAGCGGGCCCATCTCTTCCGGCTGGCCGGTACCGGCGCGACGCCCCCGTCCGGCCCCGCGCGCCGGGTCCGCCCGCACGTGGCCGCCCTCCTGGAACGCCTCCCCGGCACCGGGGCGATCGTCACCGACGCGGGTTACGACGTCATCGCCGCGAATCCGCTCGCGCGGGCCCTGTTCGGCGCCGGCCTGCGCGACGAGCCGAACCTCGCGCGGCGGCGGTTCCTGGATGCGGGCCGCCCCTATGCGTCCTCCGGCGCGGAGGAGTTCGGCCACGTCGTCGTGTCCCGCCTGCGGCGTTCGGCCGCGCGGTATCCGCACGACCCGGAGCTGGGTCGGCTGCTCGCCGAACTGCGCGCGGGCAGTGAGGAGTTCCGCGCCATCTGGGACGCGGATCCGGTGCATCAGCCCGGGCACCGGGCGAAGACCGTCACCCATCCCGAGCTGGGCCCTCTCCGGGTCACCTGCGACGTCCTGGTCGTCCCCGAGGACGATCAGCAGGTCGTCTTCGTCACCGCCGACCCCGGCTCCCCTTCTGCCCGCGCCTTCCGCCTCCTCGGCTCCGCCTGAGGTGTTCCCGGGTGCGGCTTCCGGTCTGCCCGGGGCCGTGCTCTCCCGTCCACGGTCCGCCCGCGCCCCTCGCGGGGTCGGGGCTGCCCCCTGGGCGCCGTTGCCGTCGTGCGGTTCGTCGTGGCTGGTCGCGCAGTTCCCCGCGCCCCTGGCGGTGCACCTTCGGTGGGTGGGGTCGGGGCCGCCACGGGAGTGTCTCCTCGGAACTGTGCGTGCGGGTTCTTTCGTGGGGTGGGCCGGGTGTGTGCACAGTTCCTGCGGGGACACTCCCGCACCGTCCCCTCCCGGGCCGGCCCCCGTCTGCGGGAAGCATTTGGACCGGGGGTCACCCATGGGGGCGCGGGGTCCCCCAGCGCTTCGCCTGGGAGGTACCCCCAGCGCGACCAGCCACCCACGCACCGCGCACCCGGCAATGCACCTCCGGGGCACCCCGGCTGCCCGCCCCGGAGGGGCGATGCTCCAGGAGCGCGGGGAACTCCGCGCCCAGCCAGCAACGAAGCATGCGACGGCAACGATGCCGATGGGGCAGCCCGGGTGCCGCGGGGACGTAAGGAATTGGGGCGTCGCCGCTGGCGGCAACTGGGGGTGCCCGCGCGGGTGTTCTGCCGTCTGCGGGTCTCGTCCCGCCTGGGCGCGGAGTTCCCCGCGCTCCTGGAGCATCGCCCCTCCGGGGCGGGAATCCGGGGTGCCCCCGGGCTCTGCGTTGCCGGGTGCGGACCCGTTGTGGCTGGGCTCCCTTGGGCGGCCCCGCCCCATTTCCTCCCGCAGACGGGGGCCGGCCCGGGAGGGGACGGTGCGGGAGTGTCCCCGCAGGAACTGTGCATCCACCCGGCCCACCCAACGGAGAGAGCCGCACGCACAGTTCCGAGGAGATACTCCCGTGGCGGCCCCGACCCCACCCACCGAAGGTGCACCGCCAGGGGCGCGGGGAACTGCGCGACCAGCCACGACGGCGGGGCAGACGGGCAGAGCACCCTCGGGGGCACCCCGGATCCCGCGACCCGGGCAGGGCGAGGCAGAGCACCCTCGGGGGCACCCCGGATCCCGCGACCCGGGCAGGGCGAGGCAGAGCACGGCCGGGGGCACCCCGGAAGCCGCACCCGGGCCGCCCGGGGAGTTGCCCCGGGAAGCGGGGAGGGCTACCGTCGAGAGAAGAAAGTAAGTACTTGCTTGCCCCAGTCGGGCCAGGCTGAGCGACGGTCGCTCGAGGGAGGACGCCCACCATGCCGACAACCCCCGCGCGGGACCCCGTCCCGACGCGGACCCGCGTGCTCACAGAAGCCCTGCGCCTCTTCGGCGAACGCGGCTACGCGGCGACCACGATCGCCGCCATCGAGGAGGCGGCCGGCCTCTCCCCAGGCTCCGGCGCCCTCTACAAGCACTTCCGCTCGAAAGCCGACATCCTCGCCGAAGGCATCACCGAGCTGATCGGTGAAGGCGCCCCGCTGCGCGCGCTGCTCGGCGGGACGGCCGAGACCCCGGAGGCGGCCGCACTCGACCGGCTGCCGCTCACCGACCGCCTCGCGTTCGTCGCCGTCGCCGGCCTGCGCCGCCTGGAGCAGGAACGCGACTTCAACCGCATCCTGCTGCGCGACCTCAAGGACTTCCCCGAGCTGCTCGACCGGGCCGGCAACGACGAGATCCGCGACAACCACCGCGGCCTCACCCGCTGGCTGGCCACCCAGGCGGAGGCCGCCGGCGGTGACCTCGACCTGGACTGGGAGGCGCTGGCCGCCGTGACCATGAACGCCACCGCGCACTACTGGCTGCTGCGGGACGTCTTCGGCGGCGAGCACCCCACCGGCGTCTCGGAGGAGCGGTACGTCCGTGCCCTCGCGGACCTGGTCGCGACGCTCGTCGCCCCGCTCGACCCGGCCCCGGCCGGCGAAGGCCCCGGCGCCCCCGGGCAGGCCGCCCCCGCACAAGGCACTCCCGCACAAGCCGCCCCCGCGCAGGGGCCCGGCAGCTCCGACCTCCAAAACCCACCACGACAGGGACAGTTGCCATGAAGGTCCTCCTCGCCGGCGCCACCGGCGCCATCGGCACCCCGCTCGCCGCCCGCCTCATCGCCGCGGGCCACGAGGTCACCGGTCTGACCCGTACCGAGAGCGGCGCGAAGCGGCTCAGCGACGCGGGCGTGGAACCCGTCGTCGCCGACGCCATGGACCGGTCCGCGCTGCTGCACGCGCTCGACGGGCGGGCCGCCGACGCCGTCGTCCACGAACTGACCGCGCTCGCCAAGCCCCCGACCCGGCACCGCGACATGGCGCAGACCAACCGCCTGCGCACCGAGGGCACCCGGAACCTGCTGGAGGCGGCCCGGCTGGTCGGCGCGCGCCGCTTCCTCACCCAGTCCATCGCGTTGGGCTACGGCTACACCGACCACGGGTCGCGGACGCTCACCGAGGACGACCCGTTCGGCGGTGTGCCGCAGGGCC
Source organism: Streptomyces sp. NPDC020917 (assembly GCF_044333795.1). NCBI lineage: Bacteria > Bacillati > Actinomycetota > Actinomycetes > Kitasatosporales > Streptomycetaceae > Streptomyces > Streptomyces sp. NPDC020917. Next base: position 95,597 of record NZ_JBIRRR010000022.1, read on the forward strand.
CCTGCGCGCCGCACGTCGCGGCGATGGCCGAGAACGAGCGGCTGGCGTTCACCGCCGGCGGCATCGAGGGCGTGTCCCTGCGCTACGGCCTCTTCTACGGCGGGGACATGTCGCTGCTCGTCGGGATGCTCCGCAAGCGGCGGCTGCCGGTGCCGTCCGGGGTCGACCACCCGCTGCCGTGGATCCACCTGGACGACGCGGCCGCCGCGACCGCCGCGGCGCTGACCCGGGGCGAGGCGGGGACGGCGTACAACGTCGTCGACGACGAGCCGTGCTCGTGGACGCAGATGATCGCGGCGACGGCCGAGGCGTTCGGCACCCCGGCGCCGCGTGCGGTGCCCGGCTGGGTGCTGAGGCTGGCCGCGCCCTACGCCGCGGTGATGGTCCTCGACACCGCCATGCGGGTGTCCAACGCCAAGGCGAAGGCGGCGCTCGACTGGGAGCCGGCCTACCCGACGTACCGGGAAGGCACGCGGGCCCTCACCCCGAGCTGACGGTCCTGGGCCAGCAGTACCGAGCCGGCGGTCCGGAGCCGGCGGTCCGGACCGGGCGTTCCCGAGCCGGCGGCCCTGCTGTCCGTGCGCGGCGAGGCGCGGCGGCAGGACGGCGGACAGGCCCGGGACCGGTCCGGAGTCCGCCCGGCTGCCGCCCGGATGCGCGGCCCGCGCCGGGGGCGGATCGTGGCACCATGCACCGTCACCGGGCCCCGCACCGTCACCGGGCCCCGCACCCCCGCCGCGCCGCGCGCCGTCCCCGCGCCGCCGCGGCGTGAGCGCCGGCCATGGTCGCCGACCTGCTCCTCATCGGACTGGCCATCACCCTGGGGCCGGTGCACAACACGGCGTTCATCCTGCTGCTGTCCTCGCAGCGGGGCGTCCGCAACGGCCTGGCGTTCATCCTGGCCTGGCTGGCGATGCTGGTGCTGCTGATCGCGGCCGTGGTCCTGCTGACCGGCGGCCACCCGCCCAAGCACCAGAGCGCGTCGTCCACCGCCGCGCTGGCCTTCAAACTGGCCCTCGGCACCGGCATGGTGCTGTTCGCCGAGCACCGGCGGCGACGACGCAGGTCCGGGACGGCGGACGCCCGCAAGCGCAAGACCCCGAAGTGGCAGACGCGGCTGGACCGCGTCACCCCGGCGACGTCGGCCGCGCTCGGCGTGCTGCTGCAGCCCTGGGGCGCGGTCGCGGCGGGCGTCGCCACCGTGGTGCAGGCGCACGTGTCGTCGGCCGCCTCGTACGCGGCCCTGGTGGGCTACTGCCTGCTCGCCACGTCCAGCCTGCTGGTCATGGAGATGTACGCGACGTGGCGCCCGGCCGAGGCCAAAGCGCGCCTGACGGGGGTGCGTATGTGGATCGACCGGCACCAGGAGCAGGCTCTTGTGACACTGGCACTGGCGCTCGGCCTGTGGCTGATGGGCCGGAGCATCTACCAACTCGTCACATGATCGGGTGAGGTGACATGACCACTCCGCGGGATCTGGTGATCGTCGCGATGGACATGCCGTCGAGCGGGCCGGTCGAGCACGGTGACCTGTCGCTGGCCCTGGCCGGCGCCGAGGCCGTCGACCTGCTGGGCGCGGGCGCGATACGGGTGGCCGACGGCCGGCTCGTCCCCGTTCCGCGTCCGGCGGGGCCGCCCGCCGGGGAGCAGCCCGCGGACCCGCTGCTCGCCGCGGCCGCCGCGGCGCTCGTCCAGGAGCCGCCGTACGAGCCGCTCGGCGACTGGCTGTGGCGGCGCGGGCGCGGGCTGGCCCGCACCTACCTGGACGCCATGCAGGAGAACGGGCTCCTCGTCCGCGAGAACCGGCGCCGCTGGCTCGTCGTCAGGAACAGCCGCCTGGTCCTTGTCGACTCCGCGGCGCGCCGCCGGGCCCATCACCGCAGGCGGGCGGACGAGCCGGTTCTCGCCACTCTTGCCGCGGCGATCGGTGTCGTCGGCGGGGACGCGGCTCCCGCCTCTGACGAGGCGACGGCCTCGGTTCTGGGCGCCGTCGCCGACGCCGTCGCCGAGCTGTCCGCGGAGCGGCAGCGGAGGGCTCGCCGCCTCGAGGACGCGGCCGCGGACAACGTCCGGCGCGGCTACTGACCGCCCTCCGGCCCGCACCTTCCACCGTCCGACGGTCCGCCGTGGTTGCTCGCGCCGTTCCCCGCGCCCCTGCGGCGTCCGGGGGTGCCCCGGAGTTGCGTCCCCGTCGAACGGTCCGCTGTGGCTTGTCGCGCTGGGGGTACCTCCCAGGCGAAGCGCTGGGGGACCCCGCGCCCCTGCGGCAACTGGGCTGCCCCGCCGGGTGAATTGCCGTCTGCGGTGTGCGTTGTGGCTGGGCGCGGAGTTCCCCGCGCTCCTGGAGCATCGCCCCTCCGGGGCGGGCATCCGGGGTGCCCCCTGGGCCTGCGTTGCCGGGTGCGCGGTGCGTGGGTGGCTGGGCGCGCAGTTCCCCGCGCCCCCATGGGTGACCCCAAGTCCCATTCCTCCCGCAGACGGGGGACGGGCTGGGAGGGGACGGTGCGGGAGTGTCCCCGCAGGAACTGTGCATCCCCCCGGCCCACTTCACGGACAAAGCCGCACGCACAGTTCCGAGGAGACACTCCCGTGGCGGCCCCGACCCCACCCACCGAACGTGCACCGAAAGGGGCGCGAGGAACTGCGCCACAAGCCACAACGATGCCGCTCGACGGCAAAGCACCCCGCGGGGCAGCCCGGATGCCGAAGGGGCGGCGAACCGTTCGACGGGAGAGCACGGCCGGGCAGCCCGGAAGCCGCACCCCGGGCCACCTCAGGCGGAGCCGACACCTCACGACGGATACAGCGAACGCACATTGTCCCGCGGCACAGGCCGAGAGCGCCCCGCCGGCCCCACGGCAAAGGCCCGCAACACGTTCTCCGTGGCACGAGCCACAAAAGCCGCGGCCGGCGCCGTCATCCCGTGGTCGCGCCCGTCGTCGTGGCCACCGGCCATCAACCCCTCGACCCACCTCATCGTGCCGGAGGCGAACACCCCCGCTCCGCTCGGAACCGTGTAGTACGCCGCGTCGGAATAGCTGCTCTTCCCGTTGCAGACCAGCGGCGAGTGGGCGATGACCTCGATCGGCGACGGCGGATGGAACCCCGGGTTCACCCGGTCGTACTCGACGCCCACCAGATGCGGGAAGGAGTCGCCCTTGTGCACGCCGGTACCGGCGAACACCCAGTGGTCGGGCTGCTCGACGACGAACGGCGCGTCCGTCGGGAACCCCTCGTAGATGACGCCGGTCATCGAGGACTCCGGGTCCGCGCCCGGCCCCGCCCGGAAGTCCGTGGTCGCCATCGTCGGGTGCTTCGCGAGGTACGGGTCGGCGTTGTAGTCGGTCTTGTAGCAGACCACGGTGCGGGGCCGCCCGTCGCGGCGGCCGGCGCCGGTGCCGGGCTCCAGCCGGACCCGGCGGAAGCAGGTGTTGGCGCCGAGGAACGCGAGGTTGGTGCCCGCGTCGCGCGCCGCGGTGACGTGCTGCCGCTGCTCGGGCGTCCAGTACTCGTCGTGCCCGAGCGCGACGGCCGCGTGCGCCCCGTGCAGCACGGACGGGTCGAGGTGGACGTCGAGGCCCGTCGTGTAGGCCAGGGGGATGCCGAGGCGCTCGGCGAGGACGACCAGCGCGCGCTCGTAGACCAGGAACTTCTCCGCACCGCTGCCGTCGTACGGCCGGTCGAAGCTGACCGCGAGGGAGCGGTGCGCGTACGAGCCGTCCCGGCCCTGGTAGAGGCTGTAGCCGCCCCACTGGTTGTACGCCTGCCAGGTCGCGGGAGCGTGCATCAGCAGGGTGCGGCCGGCCGCACTGGTCGAGCGGACGACGAGCGGGACGTACCGCTGGTGCCCGTTCTCCGCGTCCAGCCGCAGCAGGTACGCGCCTTCGGGCCAGCCGTGCGTGGGCACCTGCAGGCTGCGCTGCCAGCCGGACGCATCCACCGTGCGGGTGGCCACCACCAGCTGCGCCCGGCCCTGGCGGTGGCCGGCCACCCGGGCCGAGCGCCACACCAGCTGCCCCTGCGTGCCGCCGTACCAGCCGACGCGGAACGCCGAGACCCGGAAGCCGGGTGCCGTCGTCGACACGTACAGGCCGAACTCCTCACCGGGCAGGACGCTGACCTTGTCGGCGTACCCCTCCACCGCGTCCGGCGGGCCGGCCGAGTGGATCCGCCAGTCGTGTGCGGCGGCGTCGGCGGGCGCGGAGGTGGTGGGGCTGGGGCCGGTCCCGGGCTTTGTGGTGGAGCTGGACCCCGAGCCGGAGCCCGACCCCGAGTCGCAGCCGGCGAGGGCGGTGGCGGCGAGGGCCGTGGCGGCTGCGGCCGCGCCCAGGAAGTGCCGCCGGTCCAGCCCCTGCCCGTCGCGGCCGTCCGCCGGCTCCGCGCCGCCGGGCGCCTCGCCGCTGACCTGCCGGTCCTTCTCGCCGTCCGCGCCCTCGCCCATCACGCTCCCGCCTTCCACGTCCTCCTAGAGCATCGTCGGGCCCCGCGCGTTGCCCCACGAGCCGAGAACGACCGAAAGGCGGGCCTTCCCCGCCCCAGGCCCCCGCCCCAGGCCCCGAGGACGGACCCGCGGTCACCCGGCCGGCCGGCGCCTACAGCAGGGCGTTGTAGATGTTCCAGCCGGGCCCGGTGGCGACGCGCGGCTTGTACGGGGTGGTGGTGTTGCCGGTGCCGGCGTAGTACCAGAGCTGGCCGGCCTTGTCGGTGGCGATGACGTCGGGGTGGCCGTCGACGGTCATGTCGCCGACGCCGAGGATGTGGGTGTAGCCCTGCCAGCCGCTGCCGACCTGGATGCGGGCGGCGTAGGGGGCGGCGGCGTTGCCCGTGCCGCGGTAGAGCCAGAGGCGGCCGGCGGTGTCGCGGGCGAGGAGGTCGTTGTGGCCGTCGCCGGTCATGTCGCCGGCCTGGGTGAGCAGGTTGTAGGTGTTCCATCCGGCGCCGATGCGGGTGCGGGCGGCGAAGGGGGCGGTGGCCTTGCCGGTGCCCTTGTAGAGCCAGAGGACGCCTGCGCTGTCGCGGGCGATGAGGTCGGGGTGGCCGTCGCCGGTGACGTCGTTGGCGCCGGTGATCAGGGTGTAGGTGTTCCAGCCGCCGCCGACGCGGGTGCGGGCGCCGAAGGGGCGGGTGATGTTGACGGTGCCGGCGTAGTACCAGAGCACGCCGTCGTGGTCGCGGCCGATCATGTCGCCTGCGCCGTTGTTGCGGAAGTCCGAGAGCGCGGTGAGCGCGGTGTAGGTGTTCCAGCCGGGTCCGACGTTCCGGCGCCGGTCGTACCAGGTGGGTCCGGAGACGTACTGGGCGCCGCGGTACTGGTACAGCTCGCCGGAGGCGTCGCGGGCGTAGAACGCGGCCAGGCGGGCCGGGGGCCGGTAGTCGGCGTCGAAGTCCAGCTCGACGGAGCCGCTGTCGTACGGGCGGCCCTGGGTGTCGAGGACCTGGAGCGATCCGATGAGCTTGCCGGCGGGGAAGCCCCACGGCGCCTTGGCGCCCAGCATCTGGTCGAGTTGGTTGGCGTTGTTCTTCAGGGTGGTCCAGTCGATGGCGGGCATGTCGACGCTGAGCGACCCGTCGGGATCGCGGCTCCAGGCCAGCGGCGTGAGCGTGGTCGCGTCGAGGCCGATGGCCGTCGACATGCTCACGTTCGAGACGACCTGGTCCGCGGTGTATCCGGCCGCTGCGATCTGTTCGGGAGCGAAGGTGACCCGGGTGTGCGTGACCGGGACGGGAGTCGTCCCCGCGGACCACATCTCGGTGTGGAAGTCCGCCAGGGCCGGGCGGGACTGTCCGGTGGTCACCGTTGTGTGCGGCACAACTTCGACGCGGGGTCCCTTGATGTACAGGATGGTGCTCGGGCGTGACACGGTCAGCTCGGTGCCTGTAGCACCGTCCACCAGGACCCCGGTGACCCACACCATCTGGAAGAGGGGGTACTCCGCGCGGACGTGCAGCCGGATCGTGTCCGCAGGCAGGGGCGTTCCGGGCACGCCGTTGCCGTCCGAGTCCTGCGCACCGACGGTGACTTCGGTGTAGTGCTGGATGCCCCAGTTTCCCGTGGCCGGGCCCAGCGGCAACTCCGTACCCGAGTCATCGGTGACATGCAGACCGGCAGGCGTACCGGCGAACTCCAGCCGCACGTACGCGTCCGCTGTGGGCGGCGACGCGATGGTGACGTCCAACTCCTGCGCGGGCCCGTACATGTCAATGGCGTGCGGGGCGGTCACCGTGACCGTGGGCGCGGGGGTGGTGTCCGCTGTGGCGGACTGGATGGGCGCGAGTCCGATGACGGCGCTGAGCACAGTGATGGCGAGTGCGATCCGTCTGGTCCGCGCGGTACGCGCTGGCATGGGTTCCCCTCCCTTGATCCCGCGCGGCGCGCGGGAACCGGCACATTGTGCCAGGGGTCACGGAGGGGGCCGGCGTGCGTGGCCGGAGGTGCCGGGAGCGGCCGAGGCGGGATTGTGGCGGAACGGGGACATACCTGGGCGGGGCCGGGAGCGGGGGGCGCGCCTAGGCTCGGACGTATGGGCACGGGGGATGACTTGGCGCTGGTGGCCGTGGAGCCGGGGAAGCGGCGGCTGCGCGGCGGGGAACGGCTGCGGTTCGCCGTGAGGGCCGCGGAGTTGGGGGATCTGCTGGCCCAGGGGCGGATCGCTGTGGGGGAGCGGCGGATCGAGGTGGTGGATCCGGAGCGGGTGGAGGACCGGCGGCTGAACAACGTGCTCCACAGCCTGGGGACGGCGGATCCGGCGCCGAGCCTGGCGGAGTGGCTGCGGGCCACGCCGCGCGCGTTGACGTACGAGTACCTGTCGCGGCTGGAGGACCGCAAGCTGGTGCGCGTGCGGCGGTGGCGGGACCGCGGGGGCCGCAGCCACCACGACATCCTGTACGTGGACGCGGCGCACCGGCGCGAGGTGCTGGAACGCCTCGACGGGCCGGACGACGGCGGGGGTGACACCGGTCAGGGACACCCGCTGCTCGCCGCGCTGGTCCAGGCGGTGGGGCTGGCCCACATCGCCTACCCGGGGCTGCGCGGACGTGCGGCCCGGCGCCGGCTCGCCGCCCGTACCGAGGCCGCCGGCACCCTCTCCTCGGCCATCGGGGGCGCCGCCCGCGCCGTGGACATGGAGAAGGCCGCGATCGCGGCCAAGGGCATCGACGCCTTCTCCCGCCGCCTCTTCGGTGAACTCACCACGCTCTACGCCGACTTCGGCACCGGCGGCCACGGCCTCGGGCACGACCTCAACGCCGGGACCTGGACGTCCGCGGACCCGAGCGGGGGCCATCACCACGGCGGACACCACGACGGCGGCGGCCACCACGGAGGCGGAGGCGGGGACGGGCACGGCGGCTGGTGAGCGCGCGGCCCTGAGGGATGGGATGCCCGACGAGAGGCTGAGCGTCCGGCCGGGAGAAAAATGGGGGCGGCCCGGTCCGATCCCCTGCTCCGGGCCGAGCCGCCCTCCGAGGGAGGTGGCCAGCTACGGGTTGCCTCCGTAGGAACGACCATGGTCACAGCCGTCCGCCCGCCGCGTATTGGAGAAATGCGCTCCGGTTCGTGCGGTCCCGCCCCCCGGCCGGCCCGCCCCCCGGGCTGGGTCACCGCACCAGCGCGCTCGTCACCCGCCCCGGCATCCGGTCCACCGGGCGCTTCACGGCCGCCCGCCGGAGGCGGAACTCGCCGGGCGTGCAGCCGGTCATCGTCTTGAAGTCCCGGTGCAGGTGCGCCTGGTCGTAGAAACCGCAGGCCGCCGCGGCGGCGGACGGCGCGGCCCCGGCGGTCAGCATCCGCAGGGCCCGCTGGATCCGCAGCACCCGCGAGGCGGTCTTCGGGGACAGCCCGATCTGCTGCCGGAACCGCAGTTCGATGTGGCGGGCGCTCCAGCCGGTCACCGCGCTCAGCCGGCTCAGCGGCACCAGCCCGTCCGAGCGGATCAACTCCGACCACGCCCAGATCACTTGGGGCGCTGGAGTGCGGCCCTCGGACTGCCGCTGCCCCAACAGGGCGTCCAGCACGGCGAAACGGTCGGACCACTGCGGTGTCCCCGCCAGCCGCTCCTCCAACTCCCCGCTCAGCGACCCGAGGACGTCGGACAGCGGCAGCATCAGGCCCCGCACGTCGGCCATGTCGGTGCCCAGCAGCGTGTACGCCATCCACGGCGCCAGATGGATCTCGACGCCCTCCACCCGCCCGCCGTGCTCGCCCATCGTCGCCTCGGAGCGCGGCCCGTTGACCAGCGACGCGAACGACCTGGCCGCCGCCTTGGCACCGTACGCCCCGGCGCCGGAAGGTGCCGCGCCGGTCGCCCCCGCGCCGGTCGCCCCGCTCATGGCTGGCCCCGCCCCCGAACTGCCCTTCGCCGCACCGGTGTCCACCGGACCGATCCGTACCTGCCCGCCGATGTTCACGACCATCGTGATCATCCCGCTGGCGAACTCGATCCTGCGCTCGGGCCGGTTGAGGTCCAGCCGGAACCCGCGGTAGCTCAGCACGCCGGGCCCCAGGCGCCGGCTCGGCGCTCCCGGCACCAACTGCCAGAACCCTTCGTCGGTCCTGCCCTGCGAGCCGCGCATCGACCGCTCCTCGTCCTCGGCGTCGCCGCCTTGCCGTCGCTCTCGACGGTACCCACCACGGGGGACGCGGTGCGACAACGAGCAGCCCCCAGGCCGCCGAAGGGGTGCCACCCGCACCGGGCCGATGGATCGGGTCTGGCCACTTCTCCGCGGCCGGTTCGACGTCCGTGGGCTACCGGCCCGGCAATCAGGACAGTTTGCGCCCGAGCTGCGCTCGCCGCCGGACATCCTTGCAGTCCGAACGTGTCTGCGAACACCAGCTTGAACAGCGGGGCCGGCCCGCCTGCGGCGGCCGCCGCAAGGAAGGAGGACACACGGGTCCGGGCGACGCGCCGGGTGGAAAATGCCTACCGTCCGCGGCCGGCGAGGGCGGAGACTCGGGGCATGTCTGACATGGGGTCCTTCCGGGATGCGGTGATCGCGTGGGCGGCCGGGGCGACCGGCGACGAGGCGCGCGAGCTGGTCGCCCGGGTACCGGTACGGGCGGCCGTGCTGCTGGAAGGGCCGAGCGACGTCGCGGCGGTCGACGCCCTGGCCGCGGCCCGCGGCCGTGACCTCGCCGCCGAAGGGGTGTGCGTGCTGCCGATCGGCGGGGCGATGAGCGTCGCCCGCTTCACCCGGCTCCTCGGCCCGCCCGGCCTCGACCTGCGCCTCACGGGCCTGTGCGACGAACGGGAGGCCGGCTACTACGCCCGCGCCTGGGAGCGGTCGGGCGCGACCCAGCAGGACTTCTTCGTCTGCACGGCCGACCTGGAGGACGAACTCATCCGCGCTCTCGGCGTGACGCGCGTCCAGCAACTCGTCCGCGCGGAAGGCGACCTGCGCGCCCTGCAGACGTTCCTCCAGCAGCCGGCGCAGCGCGACCGCACCCCGCAGCAGCAACTCCGCCGCTTCTTCGGCACGAAGAAAGGCCGCAAGATCCACTACGGCCGCGTCCTCGTCGAGGCCCTCACCCCCGACCGCGTCCCCGCCCCCCTCGACGCCCTGTTCAACACCCTCTGAACCGGGCCCCCGTCACGCGCCCAGGTCGCCCCTCTTCACCGCCGATATGAACGCCGCCCACGCCGCCCGCGGGAAGACCAGGGCAGGTCCCTCGGGGTCCTTGGAGTCGCGAACGGGGACTCCGGCGGGGTAGTCGTCCACGACTTCCAGGCAGCTGTCGTTGTTGTTGCCGCTGCGGCTCGACTTGCGCCACCCGGTGAGGGCGGACGCGTGCGGGATGGTCTGCTCATTCATGGCGTTCCTCGTACTCCTTCGCTGCCGCCCGCAGGAGGTCCAATGACTCCTTCTGTGGAAGTGCGTCGCTCAGCGCGAGAGCGTACATGCCCTGCATGTGCTCCACCGTGACCGGACTGTCGTGCAACTTCCCGACGCTCAACGCCTCCGTGTACGCGGCAGGAGGCTGGTCCTCGAACCGCATCAGCGACAGCATGCCGGACATGAGGATGTGTGATCCGGCGGTGAACGGCAGGACATGGGCCCGGGTGCGTCCCGACTCCACCAGATGAACGATGTGCCTGATCTGCTCGGCCATCACCTCGCCGCCGCCCACGGGGCGCCGCAGAACAGCTTCGTCCAGCAGCGCCCACACCACCGGCGTCACGGGGTCAGCGAGGATGCGGGAACGCTCGAGTCGTGTGACGACGTTCCTGTCACGCTCCTCCTCGCTCACGGGCGGGTACCTGGTGCTCAGAACGGCGCGTGCATACGCCTCGGTCTGGAGGATCCCAGGCACGTACGAGATGCCGAACTCGTGGATCTCCACCGCCTGTTGTTCGAGTTGGCGGGCAGGCTCGAAGTAGTCCGCCACAGTCGCGTCTTCCTGCGGCAGAAAACTGCTGAGCACATCCCCCGTACCCAGGGCCTTGTCCAGGCGCCGCGCGTCGTCGCGTGAGGGGATGCGGCGGCCGGCCTCGATGTGGGCGATGTGGGAGCGGGTCATGAACGCGCGGTCGGCCAGCTCCTGCTGGGTGAGGCTGCGGGCCTCCCGCTGGGCCCGGAGCCACTCCCCGTATCGGTTGCTCACGGTCAACTCCTCTGTGACGAAAGGGGCGTCACCTGCATCTCTCTGGCGAGCCTAGCCCCAAACCTCTCACTGTGTGAGGTGATCGCTACAGAGCGATACGACGGGCATCGCCCTTTGACTACAGGGAGTTGGGAACGTGGTGGGTGTGACGGTCGGGCGGCTGCTGCCGTGGACGACGGCCGAGGGCAAGCCGTGCTATCTGATGGGCGGCGACCGGGGGTACGTGTCCCGGGTCGCGGACAACGTCGAGAGCGTCCAACTCGGCATGGCAACAGACCTGTTGGACCACGCGGCCGATCTGCTCGCGGACGACGCGGCGACGCCGCCGCAGATGCGGTTCCTGTCCGAGCGGCTGGCGGAGTCGCTGCGCGAGGTGCACCGGATCGCCGAGAGCCGGGGGGCGCGGCTTCCCCTGCCCGCGGAGGACGACGAGGACGACGAGGACGGCGGGGGCGCCGGGGACGACGAGGGAGCCGAAGGAGACGACCTCCTTGGTGGGGGCGCGGCCGGATGACCGGCCGGCCGCGCCCCGGCAGGCCCGCACCCCCATGATGCGGGCCTGCGGTCTACTCGGCCGGGCGCACCTCGATGAGGTGGGTGCCGGGCGCGAAGCCGTCCATCACCACGTAGCCGTCCTCCAGACGGGCCTGGTACGCCTTGGACTTGACCCCGTTCCAGGCGATGCGCCGGTCGACGTGGACGGTGACGGCCTGGCCGCCGGTGGGCACGGCCACCGTTCCCGACGTGCCCTTGGGCGAGGTGACGGTGAGGGTGAAGGTGCCGGCCGACCCCTGCTGCCAGTCCGCCTGGACCGGGCCGTGCGGGCTGGGGGCCTGACCGCGGGCCCAGGCGACCGAGCCCGGATGCGGGCGGACCGACCAGGTGGCGTAACCCGGGGACGTCGGCCGGATACCGAGGAGTTCGTTGGTCAGCGCGGGCAGCACGCCCGTCGACCAGCCGTGCGCCATGCTCGTGTACGAGCCCTCGTAGAGGGACCCGTCCGGGCCGATGCCCTCCCACGCGGTGATGCCGGGGTCGTGGGCGTCCATCCAGCCGTAGGTGCGGCGGATCTGGTCCAAGGCGGAGTCGGCGCGGCCGGTCTGGAAGCGCGCGACCAGCTCGGGGTAGGACGTGAAGGCGTACACCCGCTGCGACGCGCCGTCGAAGATCGTGTCGTTGTCCATGAAGGCGTTGCCGTACGGGCGCACGGTGGTGGCGTCCAGGTGGGACAGGGCGGAGGCGGCGCGGGAGGCGTCGGCGACACCCGCGGTGATGGCGATCGCGTTGCCGTCCTGGGCGTGGCGGGCGGGCCCGCTGCCGGAGTCCAGGTAGGCGCCGGCGGCCGCGTCCCACAGGTGGGCGTTGACCGCGGCGGCGACCGTCTTCGCGCGGGCCGTCCAGCGGTCGGCGTCGGCGCTCTTGCCGAGTGAACGGGCCATCGACGCAGCATCGTTGAGGGCCTGGACGTAGTTGGCGTTGTAGTACGTGATGCGGCCGGTGCGGCCGAGGAACGCGTAGTCGCCGTACCCGGACGTGCCGTTGAGGCCCTTGCTGAGCAGGCCGTCGGAGTCCGTCACCGACGGGTACCAGGTGTCGAGGACCTTCAGCAACTGCGGGTAGTAGCGGGCGGCGTAGGCCAGGTCGCCGGTGTAGAGGACGTAGTCCCAGCTGCAGGTCACCCACCAGAGCGGGTAGTCGAAGAGCGGCAGCGTGTACCCGTTGATGGAGGCCGGCGGGATCCAGCCGTCGCCGCGCTGGTGGTCCGCGAGGTCGGCGAGGACGTTGCGGGCGGCCGCGGCCGCGTCGTCGTGCGTCAGGTACAGGGTGCGGCCGGACACGGCGAGGTCGCCGACGTACGGGTCGCGGTCCCGCTTGGCGCCGTCGTGCAGCACCAACTTGCCCTCCAGGCCCGCGGTCGCGGCGCCGCGCGGGTCGATGTCGGTGGCGCGGAAGGTGTCGGTGACCAGCTCGTTGGTGTACGCCGACCCGTACCAGTAGCGGTTGAGGTCGTCGTCGGAGCACAGGAACCAGCCGCGGTACGTGTCGGGCGTGCCGACGTACGCGGTGAACTCCAACCACACGGCGTCGATGGCGACTTCGCCGTACGGCAGGGCGGCGGGCGCGTCGGCGGGCAGTGCGTCGAGGCTGATCTGCAGGTAGCGGAAGCCGTGCAGGCCGTCGGCGTAGACCTTGGTGCCGCTCTGGTAGCCCTGGGTGTCCTTCCAGTCGGCGCCGCCCGCCGGCACGGCGAACTGGTCGGTGCCGTGGCCGGGTGCGCCGGACTGGTCGGAGCGGGTGAAGTCGCTGCGGTCGGTGAGGAATTCGAGTGTCTCGGAGAACGCCAGCCGCACACCGGGGTTGTTGGCGGAGGCGGACGCGAAGTGGACGTGCGGGTAGCCGACGACGACCTTGCCGAAGTCGATGACCACGCGCGGGATCTCGTCGTCCGGCAGGACCGCGGGGTACACCTCGTTGACGCGGGTGAAGTTGCCCTTGGACGTGTTCTGGTCGGCGGTGACGGTGATGCGGACCTGCGAGGTGTTGACATCGTTGTCGAACGGCACGGCCCGCTGGACGGCGGTGTTGCCCGTCACCGTGGCGGCGGTGTGCCACGCGGAGCCGTCCCAGGTCTCGACGGTGAAGTCGGTGGGGACGCCGTCGGCGTTGGACAGCAGCGTGATGCCGGGCAGCGTCACCGCGGAGGGCGTGGTGATGGTGAGGACGTCCGGGTACGCGTTGATCGTGTCGTCGTTCCAGAACGTGTCGGTGTTGCCGTCGATGGCGTTCGAGGCGTCGTACGTCCGGGGCTTGCCGTCGTTGCCGTTGTTGGGGGCGTGGGCGGAGGACGCGGTCGCCGTGGTGCCGTCGGGCCACCGGGGCGGCGGCGTCGGCTCCGGGCGGGTGAGGGTGGTGACCGCGCCGCCGGGCTTCAGCAGCGCGTCCGGCGCGGTGACCTTGCCGATGGACTTCTGGATCCCGGTGGGGCGGACGGTGGGCGTCGCCGGGCCCTGGACGTAAGCCTGCCAGCCGCCGGCCGCCGCGGGGCCGGCTGCGGCTCCGGGGGTGCCCGCGGGGGTGCTGGCGGCGGCGGAGGCCGCGGAGCCCAGGGTCAGACCGGTCGCGGCCAGGGCGGCGCTGCCGAGTCCGGCGAACAGGACCGTGCGGCGCTCGATGCCGTGCGGCGGCTTGGGGTTCGGGGTGTGCGGCATCTGCGGCTCCCTGAGGGTGAGGTGGCACTGGCCGTGCGGGCTTTGGGTTGTGGTGCCGGTGGTGTTCCTGGTGGCGCTTGGGGTGGCGCTGCGCCGTGAAACGATTCAAGTCCGCGCTGCGGGGAGAGACTATAGGGGACGCTTGGCCGCGTCCATACCTTGCGCATTCTGCGGTTACCTCATTCCTTTGAGCGAGGGCTCGGCTCTGAATCGATCACGGGATCTGGGTAACTCTGCTTGCTGGCGCTCCTCGGCAACTGGGGTGCCCCGCAGGGTGCTTTGCCGTCGTGCGGTCTCGTCTCGGCTGGTCGCGCGGGGGGCGCCTCCCGGCGAAGCCCTGGGGGACCTCGTGCCCCTCGGCAACCGGGCTGCCCCCGGGGGGCTTTGCCGCGTGCGGGTCTCGTCCCGCTTGAGCGCGCAGTTCCTCGCGCCCCTGGCGGTGCACCTTCGGTGGGTGGGGTCGGGGCCGCCACGGGAGTGTCTCCTCGGAACTGTGCGTGCGGCTCTCTCCATTGGGTGGGCCGGGGGGATGCACAGTTCCTGCGGGGACACTCCCGCACCGTCCCCTCCCGGCCGTCGCCCGTCTGCGGGAGGAATTGGGGCGGCGGTCACCCCAGGGGCGCGGGGTCCCCCAGCGCTTCGCCTGGGAGGTGCCCCCAGCGCGACCAGCCACCCATGCACAGCGCACCCGGCAACGTGGGCCCGGGGGCACCCCGGACCCCCGCCCCGGAGGGGCGATGCTCCAGGGGCGCGGGGAACTGCGCGCTCAGGCGGGACGAGACCCGCAGCCGGCAAAACACCCGCACGGGCACCCCAGTTGCCGCCAGCGGCGACGCCCCCATTCCTTACGCCCCCCGCGGCACCCGGGCTGCCCGATCGGCATCGGTGCCGTCGCATACATCGTTGGTGGCTGGGCGCGCTGGGGGCACCTCCCAGGCGAAGCGCTGGGGGACCCCGCGTCCCCATGGGCGGCCGCCGCCATATTGCTTCCCGCAGACGGGGGCGGGCCCGGGAGGGGACGGTGCGGGAGTGTCCCCGCAGGAACTGTGCACACACCCGGGCAACCCAATGGAGAGAGCCGCACGCACAGTTCCGAGGAGACACTCCCGTGGCGGCCCCGACCCCACCCACCGAAGGTGCACCGCCAGGGGCGCGAGGAACTGCGCCACCAGCCACGACGAGACCAGCACACGGCCAAGCGCAGCGAGAGGCACCCCGGAACCCGGGGGCGCGAGGTGTGCCCAGCGAGGAACATCCACGGTGAACCGTGGGACGGGGAAGCGCCCCGGGGGCCCGCGACGCTCTGATGGTCGCCGCCGGGTCGGCCGCGGCCATCCCGGCGATCTTCGGCGATCCGCAGGTCGGCGGGGTCATGCTGATGGAGGTCGCTGGGGTGGGCGGCCCGCGGACGTTCGCGGGTGCTGTCGGCCCCGCGGGCCATGGCGGAGGGCGCGGCTTTGGGGGAGTCGGGCGGGTGGACACGCCCACCGACAGGGGAAGCCGGAGGAACGAGGCATATCGGATGTTATGACCGTCCCGACCTTTCCCCGCGGCGAACTGGAAACAGGAATGACACCGCGTCTGCAGATCTCACGGACCGCCCGCACCGCTCGGCCGGTCTCCCCTCCGACCTCCGTCCCCGACTCCCTTCCGGCCGGCGCCGCTCCCCGCCTTGCGCGGCGCCCCAAGACAGGTCTCCGGCGCGGCTGGAAGGCCGTGCTGCTCGCCTCGCTGCTGCCGCTGACGGCCGCCGCGCCCGCGTTCGGCAGCCCGTCCCTCGCGAATCCCGCGCCGGACCCGACCAAGACCGGGCTGATGGAGAAGAAGCTCGTGCCGGACCTGGTCGGCACGATGCAGAAGCTGCGCATCCCCGGCGCGATCGTCTCGGTGACGATGCCGAAGTGGGGCACCACGACCGCCGCGCTCGGCACCGACTACCTGGGCAGCGGCCAGCAGATGGACGCCGCGGAGCACCTGCGGATCGGTGACGTCACCCGGACGTTCACCGGGACCCTGGTCCTGCAGCTGGCCGGTCAGCACCGGCTCGGCCTGGACGAGCCGGTCGCGGCAATCGTCCCGGGCGTGCCCGGCGGCAAGCGCATCACCGTCCGCCAGCTGCTGCAGATGACCAGCGGGCTGTACGACTACGCCGAGGACCCCGCGCTCAACCAGACCCTCGACCAGCACCCCGACACGCAGTTCACCCCGCGGCAGCTGCTGGCCGTCGCGTTCCGGCACAAGCCGTACTTCGCGCCGGGCACGGGGTTCCACGACTCGGCCACCGACAGCGTGCTGCTCGGCATGATCGCCGAGCGCGTCACCCGGCAGCCGCTGCAGACGCTCCTGGAGCAGCGGATCTTCCGCCCGCTGGGCATGAAGGACACCAGGATCGACAACGGCGTCGCGATCCCGGCCCCGCACGCCCGCGGCTACCAGTACGGGCCCAACGCGGCCGGACTGACCGCTCCCGTGCTCACGGGGAAGGACGCGGCCTGGGCGGACTGGTCGGCGGGCAAGCCGGTCGACGTGACGACCGCGAACGCGTCCTGGGCGTGGGCCGCGGGTGCCGCCAGCTCCACCCTCGCCGACCTCAACCGGTGGGCGCCGGCGCTGGCCACCGGCAAGCTGCTGAGCCCGCAGATGCGCAAGCAGCAGATGCTGTTCGCGAAGCTGTCAGGTAAGGCGGGCGCGGCGGGCACCCTGGCCTCGTCGTCGTCCCCGGCCTCCGGTACCGCCGCGTACGGCGCCACCGGGTACGGCCTGGCGGTCGGCGACTACGCCGGCTTCGTCGGCAACGCGGGCAGGATCCCCGGCTACTCCAGCTTCGTCGCCTACGACCCGGTCAAGCAGGCCACGGTCGTGGTGCTGGCCAACTCCAGCCGCTCGCCCGACGGCACCGTGCCGGCGGCCGAGCTGATGAAGCGCGTCCTCGCGGACGTCTTCGGCGGCTGACCCCCGCCGTGCCGCCGCCGGCCGCCGTCCCCGTGCTGGGGCGGCGGCCGGCGGCGCGTAGGGAGCGCGCCCCGGCGTGATCGTCAACTCGCCGCG
The DNA here is from genome assembly GCF_044333795.1 of Streptomyces sp. NPDC020917. NCBI lineage: Bacteria > Bacillati > Actinomycetota > Actinomycetes > Kitasatosporales > Streptomycetaceae > Streptomyces > Streptomyces sp. NPDC020917. The sequence goes on from NZ_JBIRRR010000022.1 coordinate 112,451, forward strand.
TCCATCGCGTAGGTGAGGAACGGGGTGCGGGTCGCGTGGCGGTCGTAGGCGGACCGGGCGCGGTAGTTGTCCTCGGCGGTCCGCCAGCGGACGTTCGGCCAGCCCTCGGTGGCCGCGATCCGGCGCAGCTCGGTCAGCAGGGCGTCGACGGCGCCGCCGCCGCGGTGGGCGGGGTCGACGAAGATGTCGTCGAGGAAGCCGCGTTCACCGTGGAGCGCCGACTCCTCGACGCGGAAGTGGGCCAGCCCCACGGTCCGTCCGTCCGCGGTGCGGGCCAGCAGGCACCGCGTGGTCCGCGCGGGGTCGTGGATCCACCGCCAGGCCCGGTCGAACTCCTCGTCGGTGAGGCTGACGGCGTAGAACTCCGCGTATCCGGCGAACAGTTCACGCCACCGCAGGTAGTCGTCGGGGCGGGCGGGCGTGACGGTCAGGGTGTCCATGCCGGGGACGCTAATCGAAGGATTGAACTAGCGTCAAGATAATTCTGCACTAGTGCAATGCGGCGCCTGCTGTCAGGCGGGGCGTTCGCGGGTGACCTCGCGGGGGGACTTGTCGTCGCGCAGACCCAGGTAGCGGGGGTGGCGGAGCAGGCCGTCGCGGGTCCACTCGGTGAACGCGATCTGGGCGACGAGTTCGGGCTCGACCCAGGTGGCCGTGCGGTCGGCCGGGGCGGGGGAGAACGGGGAGGCCGGGCGGCGCAGTCCGGCCAGGCGGGCGCCGAGGCTGCGCAGGGTGCGCCCGGAGAACCCGGTGCCGGCCTTCCCGGCGTACCGCAGGCGTCCCTCGGTGTCGTAGTAGCCGAGCAGCAGTGCGCCGAACTCGGCCCGGGAGCCCGCCGGTTCCGTGAAGCCGCCGATCACGAACTCCTGCCCGAGCGAGCACTTGAGCTTCAGCCAGTCGCGGGAGCGGCGCGGCTGGTAGGGGGCGTCGGCGCGCTTGGCGATCAGCCCCTCCCAGTCCTTGGCGCACGCCTCGTCGAGGTCGGCGGTGTTGCGGTGGGCGGTGAACCGCAGCGGGTCGCGGAAGTCGACGGCCGTGCGCAGCAGCGACTTGCGGGTGCGCTGGGGCAGGCGGCTGGTGTCCCAGCCGTCGAGCGCGAGCAGGTCGAAGAGGTAGTACGTGACGGTGACCGGGCTGGCCCGCACCGCCCGCGGATCCGTCAGGCCCATGCGCTGCTGCAGCAGCGAGAAGTCGGTGCGCCCGCCGCGCAGGGCGACGATCTCGCCGTCGACCGTGAGGCCCCCGCGGTCCTGGGCGGCGAGGGCGGCGACCACCTCCGGGTAGGTGGTGTCGACGACCCGCCCGGTGCGGGACAGCAGCCGCGGCCCGTCCGCGTCGCACACCGCGAGCGCCCGGACGCCGTCGAGCTTGCGCTCGAACAGCCACCGCTCGTCGAAGGACCGGCGGTCGGACAGGGTGGCCAGCATCGGGCCGCGCGGCGGCAGGCCGTCGGCCGGGCGCAGCAGGGCCCGCTGGGCGGCCGGCAGCCGGTCCAGAGGGGACGTGGTCACGGCGTTTCCCACACTGTCCGGCTCCCCGGCTGCGGCACCGGCAAACGGCGCCCTCCGGGTGACGCACGGCCGTCCCCCGCGCCAGGCCGGCGGGCCGCGGCCGCGCCGAGCCGGTCGCCCCGGCGCCTAAGACAGAGCGGTCTAGGCGTGCCAGAGGCGCGGTGCCCCTCGCCATCTGCCCGAGGTACCCCTGCCGGCCTGCGCTTCGGCACACGCGTTTGACGCGAACAGACAGGTCTGTCTAATCTAGGGCTCGCACTAGACAGGTCTGTCCAATCAGGGAGCAGCCGTGACCACCGCCGCCACCGTCCAGCAGCAGAAGCAGGCCGCCACCCCGCGCACCGCCAGGTCCGGCACCCGCGCCGAGCCCGGCCGCCGACGAACCCTCGGCCCCACCGCGTCCCTCGTCCTCATCGCCTCGCTCCTCGTCACCTTCCTCGCCGCCTCCAGCGCCCCCACCCCGCTCTACGCGGTCTACCAGCAGGAATGGGGCTTCTCGCCGATCACCACGACCGTCGTCTTCGGCGTGTACGCGCTGGCCGTGCTGGCCGCGCTGCTGTTCTTCGGCAAGGTCTCCGACCACATAGGGCGCCGCCCGGTGCTGCTCGTCGGACTGGCCGGGCAGATCGCCGCGATGGTGGTCTTCACCACCGCGGGCAGCGTGACCGCGCTGATGGCCGCCCGCGTCGTGCAGGGCATCGCCACCGGCGCGGCGTTCGGCGCGATGGGCGCCGGACTGCTGGACGTGGACCGCAACCGCGGCGCGGTCGCCAACTCCTTCGCCCCGCCGCTGGGCACCGCCTCCGGCGCGCTGGCCTCCGGGGTCGTCGTCCAGTACCTGCCCGCCCCCACCCACCTGGTGTACCTGCTGCTGCTCGGCGTCTTCGTGCTGCAGGCGGTCGGCGTGGCGCTGCTGCCGGAGACCGTCAGCCGCAAGCCCGGCGCGCTGGCCAGCATGACCCCCGAGTTCAAGCTGCCGCGGGCCGCCCGCCGGCCGATCGCGATCGCGGCGCCGGTGCTGTTCGCGGTGTGGGCGCTGGCCGGCTTCTACGGGTCGCTGGGCCCGGCGATCACCCGCAGCCTGGTGCACTCGAACTCCGTCGTCTACGGCGGCCTGAGCCTGTTCGTGCTGGCCGGCGCGGCCGCGCTGTCCGCCCTGGTGCTGCGCAACGCGCCGACCCGCACCGTGATGACGTCCGGCATCGCCACCCTGGTGGCCGGCGTCGCGCTGACCCTGCTGGCGATCGGCTCCGGCAGCGGCGGCGCCCTGTCCGACATCGGCTTCTTCGCCGGCAGCGCGATCGCCGGCTTCGGCTTCGGCTCCGGCTTCCAGGGCGGGATCCGGCTGGTGGTGCCGCTCGTCGAGCCGCACGAGCGGGCCGGCGTGCTGTCGCTGCTGTACGTCGTGTCGTATCTGGGCATGGGCGTGCCCTCGGTCATCGGCGGCGTGCTCGTGGTGCACGGCGGCGGGCTGCTGGACACCGTCCGCGAGTACGGTGCCGCGGTGATCGTGCTGGCCGCCGCCGCGCTGGCCGGACTGCTGCTGAGCGGGCGCAAGGTGCCGCAGGCGGTCCGCGAGAGCTGACCCGCCGCGGCGCCGCGGCCGGCCGGTGGACGGTGATCCGCCCGTGCGCGGGGGGTGACCGAAAACCGCTGGTGGCGGTAGAATAGACAGGTCTGTCTGAAAGGATGATCGGGATGGCGACCAGGGTTCCGGCGGGCACCGCGGCCAGGACCACGGCCGGCTCCGCCGCGCGGCAGCAGGCCAAGCAGCCCGCCAGGCCGTCCGCGCGCGAGCGCCTGCTGGCGTCCGCGAACGAGCTGTTCTACAGCGAGGGCGTGCAGAGCGTCGGCATCGACCGGATCATCGAGCACGCGGGCGTCGCCAAGGCGTCGCTCTACAACACCTTCGGCAACAAGGAAGGCCTCGTCCGGGCGTATCTGGCGTCCCGGCGGGACCGCAACCGTCATCGCATCGCCCGCGCCCTGACCCGGTTCAGGACTCCGCGCGAACGGCTGCTCGGCGTCTTCGAGGCGCAGGGCGAGATGTTCACCGACCCGGACTACAACGGCTGCGCGTTCGTCTCGGCGAGCGCGGAGGCCGGGGCGGACAGTGCGATCACCGGCGAGGCGGACGAGTACCGCGGCTGGATGCGCGGCCTGTTCACCGACCTCGCCGCCGAGGCGGGCGCAGCAGATCCGGAACTGCTCGGCCGCCAACTGCACTTGCTGTACGACGGCGCGATGCTCTCGGCCCGGATGGACCGCGACCCCACCGCCTCCAGCACGGCCCGGGCCGCCGCGGCGGCGCTGCTCGACGCGGCGCTGCCCGGCCCCGCCCAGGGCCCCGCAGCGCCGGCGGCGGCGATCGCCTGACCGGTCGCCGATCCGCAGGCGCCCCCCTGCCGGGTGGCCGCATCACTGCCAGGAGTTTTACGCTGAGTGAGGATGCGGAGTTTCGGGAGTCAAACCCGGAGCACATCCGGTGGCAAGAAGAGTGCACATGCGAAGGAGGTGGCTTAGATGGCCACCGATTCGACTCACCCGACGGGCTCGCGGTCTGCTTCCGCGGCAGCGTCGGACTCCCACATCGAGAGCCATCCGGACATCGTTTCGCTGCGTAACCGGTACGCGGCGATGTCCGACACGCCGGTGTCCGGGCTCGTCGAGGGTCTGTGCGTGCTGTCCGGCCTCTACCTGGCGATCTCGCCGTGGGTGGTGGGGTTCAGCGGCTTCACCAACCTGAGGGTGAGCAATCTGATCACCGGTATTGCGCTGGCCGTGCTCGGCATGAGCTTCGGTTCGGCGTTCGAGAGGACCCACAACCTCGGTTGGGTCGCCTGCGCCATCGGCGTGTGGACGATCATCGCGCCGTGGGCTGTGGCAGGCCACGCCAGTGTCTGGAAGGTGATCCTCAGCAACGCGATCGTCGGAGGCGTGGCGTGCCTGCTCGGCCTCGCGACGATGGGGATGGGACCACTGGCCAAGCGGAGGTCACGGCGTACGCCGGCCACCCCCGCCTGACACGGTCCGGCATCGCCTCACCGTATGCGGGTGGCCCCGGAGTTCCGGGGCCACCCGTGGCGTGTCCGGACCGGGGCAGGGATGCGGCTTGGGGAGCGGGAGCGGGCACGGGCCCGGTCCCGGAATCCGCCCCGGACCTGCGGGCGCGTCAGTCCAGGCCGTGCTGCCGGGCGTAGAGGGCGGCCGCCGAGCGGTCCCGCGAACCGGTCTTGGCGAAGATCCGGTTGATGTGCGTCTTGACGGTGTTGGCGCTCAGGAACAGCTCCGCGGCGATCTCGCCGTTGTTCCGGCCGCGGGCGATCAGCGTGAGGATCTCCGCCTCCCGCCGCGTCAGCCCGTCCGGCAGGTCGCCGGCCGGCCGCCCCTCGGACGACGGCTGGCCCGCGCCGCCGGCCGCCGCCAGCAGCGTCGCCTGCACCTGCGGGTCCAGCACGGTCAGCCCGGCGGCGGCACTGTGCAGCGTGCGCGCGATGTGCAGCCGGTCCGCGTCCTTCGTCAGATAGCTGCGGGCGCCCGCACGCAGCGTGTCCAGCACCGACCGGTCGTCCGCGTACGTGGTGAGGACGACGATCGCCACCTCCGGGTGCTCGGCGGTCAGCCGGCGGGTGGCCTCGGTGCCGTCCATCACCGGCATGTGCAGGTCGAGCAGGATCGCGTCGGGGCGGTGCTCGGCGACCATGGCCAGCGCCTCGCGGCCGTCGGCCGCCGAGGCCACCACGTCGATGTCCGGCAGCAGGTCCAGCATCAGCACCAGGCCCTCGCGCACCGTCGCCTGGTCGTCCGCGACCACGACCCGCAGCGGCTGTTCCGGCGCCGTCACCTGGGCACCCGCGCGGTCACGGTCCAGCGGCCGCGGCTCCCCGCGTCCGGCGCCGCGCCGGCTCCGGCGGCGGCCCGGGAGCCGGGTTCCGTCCCGTCCCCGGGCGTCGCGCCGGGCGTGTCGGGGCCCGCGGTGAGCGTCCCGCCGAGCAGCAGCAGCCGCTCGCGCATGCCGGTGAGCCCGTAGCCGCTGTCCAGCGTGGCGAAGCCGTCCGCCGCCGGGGGCCCCAGCGGATTGCTGACGCTCAGCGTCACGTCCCGGTCCCCGTAGACGAGGTGCAGGCGCACCGGCTGGCGCGGCGCGTGCTTGGCCGCGTTGACCAGGGACTCCTGGGCGGTGCGCACCAGGGCCATGGCCGGCTCGGCCGGCAGCTCCCCGCGCGGGCCCGTCACCTCGGCCGTCACCGCGGCGCCGTGCCGCTCCTCGTGGACCGCGGCCATCCGCGCCAACTCCTCGTCCAGCGGCGGGGTGTCGGCACGCAGCGCGTGCACCGCCCGCCTCGTCTCGGCCAGTCCGTCCGAGGCTATCCGCTGCGCCACGGCGAGCACACCGTCGGCCTGCGCGGCCCGCGACGGGTCGGCGCCGTCCGCGAGCAGCGCCCGCGCGGCCTGGACCTGGATGCCGAGGGCGCCCAGCGAGTGCGCCAGGACGTCGTGGATCTCCCGGGCGATCCTGGCCCGCTCGTCCAGCACCGCGACCCGGCGCTGCTCGGTCCGCAGCCGCTCGACCTGCTCGACCATCGCCGCCGCCTGCTCGGCCTGCACGTGCAGCGACCGGCGGCTGTGGCCCATCAGCAGGCCCACCAGCAACAGGAGCGGATACCCGATGGCGCTGCCCCGGTCGAGGTGGCCCGCCACCACGGCACCGGTCCCGAACACCAGCTCGGCGGCGCCGAGCACCCGCCAGCCGGCCGCCAGCCGGGTCCAGGCACCCGCCTCGACGGTCGCCATCGTCGCGAGCGCCACCATCTCCCCGGCGTTCGGCACCGTGCAGCCCACGCCCGAGGCGACGGCGACCGTGCCGACCGCCACCGGCAGCCACCGCGGATGCCGCGCCGCCACCTCCCGGCACACGTCCAGGAAGACCCAGGCCCCGATGGCCGCGGTGCTCAGCGCGAACGTCGCGACCACCACCGGGAACGCCACCGGCCCGCGCGGCGGCGCGGCGAACACGGAGATCCCGACGAGCACCACCGCGGCCACCCGCACCATCCAGATCGCGGTCCGCAGCACGGGGTCACCATAGCGCCGCACCCCTGCCCACCCCCGGCGCGTGACCGCGGCCAACGCCCCGCCCGCACCCCCGGATTCGGCGCTCGGTCCGTCCCCGGGACGCGGCACGGCGGCGGTGGCGTCCAGGGCTGCCGCCGGGGTTGGAGGCGGGGTGGCACCCGGGCTGACGGCAGCGGGTCCTGCGGCGCCGGGGGCGCCAACTGCCGTGTCCTGGGCTGGTGTCGAGGTGGGGTGCGGGGTGGGGTGCGGGGCGGGATCCGCGATGGGTGCGCCCGCTGTGGCGGCCAGGTCGGCCGCGGTCGCGGAGGCGGGGGCGTCAACTGCGGTGGCCTGGGCTGGTGTCGGGCTTGTGGGAGGGGCGGGATCCGCCCCGCTGGGGACTGCTTCTGCGGCGTCGGGCGCGTCAACTGCGCTGTCCTGGGTGGTCGTTCCCGTGCGGTCGGCGGTGTCGTGCGCCGGGCTGTCCGCTGTGTGCGCGTCCGTGGGGCCGGGCGCGCTGCTCCGGTCGTCCAGGGCCGCGGTCGCCGTGTCGTCCCGATCGGGGGGCGCGCCACGGGGTGCGGGTGTCGGGCGGGTCCAGGGGGTGGGCACGGGTGTCACCGGCGGCGGAGGAGGTCGCGGTGGCGGAGGCCGGTGCGGCGCTGGCCGGTCCAGGCGGGGCGTTCGGCGTCGGTCTGGAGGCGGTCGGCGAGGAAGACGCGGCCGTCCTTCTCCGGGGCGAAGGGGATGCCCGAGGAGAGGGCGCGCAGGGTGATCACGCCGGCCTGTCCGAGGCGGTTCGCGCCGAGCATGAGCACGATCGGCGCGGACGACGCGGCGAGGTGGGCACCGCCCGCGCCGGCCAGCGCGGTCAGGCCGACGCGCGTGCCGATGAGGGCCGCCCACCACCACAGACCGCGGACCGGCATCCGGCCCCACAGCCCGCCGTTCCGGGACTCCAGCCGCATCGCCGCGCCCTGCCCCGCGCCGATCGCGACGGCGAGCAGCGCGCCGGCGACCAGGAACACGAGGTCGGCGGTCGTCACGGCGCCGTGGCCGCGAAGCCGGGTCACGCCCACCACGGCGAGGACGGCCGGCAGCACCAGCACGCGGCGGCCGCGCAACGGCTCGCCCATCAGCTGGCGGCCGATGACGAGGGCGGCGACGGCGATGACGGCGAGGATGTCGATCACGGCGGTGCTCCTTCCGCTCCGGAGGGGTGTGGCTTCCCCGGTGACGCTACGGAGCGGGCGCAGACCCGGCGTCACACCGCGGGGTGAGGTCCGGGGTGATGCGCGGGGTGACCCAGGGGTGGAGACGCGGCGGGGTCGGATCACCCCGGCTCTCGCCCCCTGGTGTGGCGCCCCGCACGGGGGTCCCGGCCCACTGTGGAGCGGTCAGGGCCGGAGCCGTCCGGATCGGAGCCGGCAGGGCCGAGCCGTCCGGGCCCGACCGGCGAACCACCTCGCCCGCGGCACGGCACCACCCGCGGAGCCGTACGGAACCGCTCCTCGACGCCGCGCGACACCTCCCGACCACCCCGCACACAGACAAGGACCCGCCATGTCGTCCCTCGACCAGGCCATGCTGATCAACGCGGCCGTGCTGTTCGCCGTCCTGGAGGCGGACCTCGGCCCGCACCGCAAGGTCAGCGCCTTCCGGGTGCTGCGGCCGGTGCTGCTGGCCGGCGCGATCGTGCCGCTGTACCTGAAGAACGTCGCCACCCACGGCACGGGCCTGGGCCTGGAACTGGTCGCCTGCCTGGCCGGAGTGCTGTGCGGGCTGGGCGCGGCGGCCCTGCTGCGGGTCTACCGCAGCCCGCGCACCGGCCGCCCGGTGACCGCGGCCGGCGCCGGCTACGCGGCCCTGTGGGTCGTCGTCATCGGGGCCCGCGCGGCCTTCTCCTACGGCTCCGTTCACTGGTTCGGCCCGCAGCTCGGGCACTGGATGATGCGGAACTCCGTCACCGCGGACGCGCTCACCGACGCGCTGATCGTGATGGCCCTCGCCATGACCCTGACCCGCACGCTGGCCCTCGCCGGCCGCGCCTCGAAGGCGCTCCGCCCGGCCGCGACGGCCTGACGGAGGCGGGCGGCCGGACGACAATGCCGGAGAGGGCGGCGCTGTGACCCGCCTCGCACCCGCGGGCCGTCACATCCGCCCGGCCCGGTACGTCATCGCAGTGACGGCAGCAGCGACGGCAGCAGCACCATCCGAGGGGACGCCATGACCGACCAGCTCACCGAGGAGTTCGAACGGCACCGCGGGCAGCTGCGGGCGGTCGGCTACCGCATGCTCGGGTCGATCAGCGAGGCGGAGGACGCCGTCCAGGAGGCGTGGCTGCGGCTGAACCGCACGGACGCGGCGTCCATCGACAACCTCGGCGGCTGGCTGACCACGGTCACCGCGCGGGTGTGCCTGGACATGCTGCGCTCGCGCCGGTCCCGGCGCGAGGAATCGCTGGACACCCACGTGCCCGACCCCGTGGTGACCGGCGAGGACGGCACGGACCCGGAGAAGCAGGCGCTGCTCGCCGACTCGGTCGGCCTCGCGCTGCTGGTGGTGCTCGACACCCTGGAGCCGGCCGAGCGGCTGGCGTTCGTGCTGCACGACATGTTCGCCGTGCCCTTCGACGACATCGCCCCGATCGTGGACCGCAGCCCGGCCGCGGCCCGGCAGCTCGCCAGCCGGGCCCGCCGCCGCGTGCAGGGCGCCGACACCGAGCCCGTCCCCGACCTCCACCGCCAGCGGGAAGTCGTGGACGCGTTCCTGTCCGCCTCCCAGGGCGGCGACTTCGAGGCGCTGCTCGCGGTCCTGGACCCGGACGTGGTGCTGCGCGCCGATGTCGGGGCCGGTGTGCTGGGCGTCTCGCAGGAGATCCGCGGCGCGGCGACCGTCGCCGGACAGGCGCTGCTGTTCCGCAGCCGCGCGGGCGCCATGCTCAGCCGTCCGGTGCTGGTCAACGGCGGGGTCGGCCGGCTCAACCTGCTCGAAGGCAAGCCGATCTCGCTGCTGGCCTTCACCGTCCGCGGCGACCGGATCGTCCGGATCCACATCCTCGCCGACCCGCACCGGCTCGCGGAGCTCGACCTCCCCGAGGCGTGACGCGGCGGCGATTCGGCGGCAGCGCGGCGGCTCAGCGCCGCGTCCCACCCGGGATGGCCCGCCGCGTCCCACATTGGGCAGCCCGCCGCGGCGGCTCAGCGCGCGGTCTCGGACGCCGTCGGCTTGGGCGTGCCGCGCAGGGCCGAGGCCGTCGCGGCCAGCAGCGCCATCACCGCGGCCGTGGCGAACACGATCACCAGCCCGTGGTGGAACGGCGCCGAGATCAGGTGCGGGAAGAACTCCTTGCCGGTGAGGACCGACCGGTTGTGCGCGGGCAGCCGGTCCAGCGTGCCGCTCGGGCCGAGCAGGGTCTGCACCGGGTTGATGCCCAGGAACGCCGAGAAGACCGTGGAGACCGGCGGCAGCGAGGCCGCGTGGTGCGCCGCCCCCGCCGGGACGCCCTGGCCGCGCAGGCCCGCCTCAAGGGCGCCGGGCAGCCGGTTCGCCAGCCCCACGATCAGCAGCGAGAAGAACACCCCGATCGACAGCGACATCCCGGAGTTCTGGAACGTCGAGCGCATCCCGGACGCCGCCCCGCGGTGCTCGGCGGGGACGCTGCTCATGATCGCCGAGGTGTTGGGCGCGGAGAACATGCCGGAGCCGATGCCGTTGCACATCACCAGCAGCGCGAACGCCCAGTACGGGAAGTCGATCGGCAGCAGGAGCAGCCCGACGAAGCTGGCGCCGAACACCAGCAGCCCGCCGGTGGTGAACCAGCGCACCCCGAACCGGTCGGACAGCGCGCCCGACAGCGGACCGGCGATCAGGAACCCGGCGGTCAGCGGCAGCAGGAAGATGCCCGCCCACAGCGGCGCGTCCTCGAAGTCGTAGCCGTGCAGCGGCAGCCAGATGCCCTGCAGCCAGATGATCAGCATGAACTGCAGCCCGCCGCGCGCCACCGAGGCCAGCAGCGAGGCGGCGTTGCCCGCGGCGAAGTGCCGGTTGCGGAAGAGCCTGAGCTGGAACATCGGCTGCGCCACCCGCGTCTCGACGATGCCGAAGACGATCAGCAGCGCCGCCCCGCCGATCAGCCCGGTGAGCACCTTCGGGCTGCTCCAGCCCATGGTGTGGCCGCCGTACGGCTGGATGCCGTAGGTGATCGCCACCAGGATCATGCCGCAGCCCAGCGCGAAGGTGACGTTGCCCCACCAGTCGATGCGGGCCGGCCGGCGGGCGGAGATCTCGCGCAGTGAGCGGTACGCCCAGATCGTGCCGAACACGCCGACCGGCACGTTCACCCAGAACACCGCGCGCCAGTCCCACGCGGACAGCAGCCCGCCCAGCACCAGGCCGATGAACTGCCCGGACAGCGCGGAGATCTGGTTGATGCCCAGCGCCATGCCGCGCTGCCGGGCCGGGAAGGCGTCGGTGAGGATCGCCGCGGAGTTGGCCATCAGCATCGAGCCGCCGAGCGCCTGCACCACCCGCCAGCCGATCAGCCACAGCGCGCCGGAGGAGCCCCGCATCGGGTCGAAGGACAGCGCGACCGACGCCAGGGTGAAGACCACGAAGCCCAGGTTGTAGATCCTGACCCGGCCCACGATGTCGCCCAGCCGGCCCAGGGTGACCACCAGGACCGCGGTGACCAGCAGGTACCCCATGATCATCCACAGCAGGTACGTGATGTTGCCCGGCGCGAACGGGTCCAGGTGGATGCCGCGGAAGATCGCCGGCATCGAGATGATCACGATCGAGGCGTCCACGGTGGCCATGAACATCCCGAGGCTGGTGTTGGACAGCGCCACCCACTTGTAGCGGTCGGAGCGCTCGGCCGCGACGCCGCCCGGTTCCGGGACGACGCGCAGCTCCGAGCGCTCAGACACGGCGGGTGATCCGTTCCAGCAGGGGCACGGCGGCGGCCAGTTGCCGCTGCTCGTCCTCGCTCAGCTCCTCGGTGATCGCGGCGGTCAGCCGGCGGGCCCGCTCGGCGCGCGCCCCGGTCAGGCCCTCGCGGCCGGCCCCGGTCAGCGACACCACCATCCGGCGGCCGTCGTCGGGGTCCTGCGCGCGCTCGACCAGCCCGCGCTCCTCCAGCCGGTTCACGATCGTGCACATCGACTGCGGCCTGATGCCCTCGCGGGCCGCCAGCTCGGACGCGGTGGCCGGGCCCTCGCGGTCCAGCCGGACCAGCGCCGAGGTCTGCGACAGCGTGAGCTCGTCGCCGGGCCGGAACTGCCGCAGCCGGCGCACCAGCGGCCCGAGCGCGGCCCGCAGGTCGGCGGCGATCCTGGCCGGTTCAGCCGGCGTGGAGTCCATAGTTCTTCAGTATAAACTGAACAGCTCAGCCTTATGGTAGAGATGGCCTCATGACTCAGCTCCCCACCGGTGCCTCGGCATCGGGTTCCCTCACCGCGACGACCGTCACGCTCCCCGGCCACGGCGGTGACGAGATCGAGGCGTACGTGGCCAGGCCGGAGGGCGACCGCCGGCGCGGCGGTGTCGTCGTCATCCACCACCTGCCGGGCTACGACCGGCCCAGCAAGGAGATCGTCCGGCGGTTCGCCGAGCTCGGCTACGACGCGGTCTGCCCCAACCTGTACTCCCGCGAGGCGCCCGGCGCCTCGCCCGACGACGCGGCGGCGGTGGCCCGCGCCAACGGCGGCGTCCCCGACGAGCAGCTGGTCGGCGACGTGGCCGGCGCCGCGGCGTACCTGCGGGCGCTGCCCACCTCGAACGGCAAGGCCGGCGTCATCGGCTACTGCTCCGGCGGCCGGCAGACCGTGCTGGCGGCGTGCCACCTCGACGTGGACGCGGCTGTCGACTGCTACGGCGCGTTCGTCACCGGGACGATCCCGCCCGGCCTGCCGCTGAAGGTCACCACCCTGGTCGACCAGCTCCCGCAACTGCGGGCGCCGCTGCTCGGCCTGTTCGGCGCGGAGGACACCCACCCCGGCCCCGAGCAGACCGCCGAGCTGGAGCGGATCCTCACCGACCTCGGCAAGGACTTCGAGTTCCACACCTACGAGGGCGCCGGGCACGGCTTCTTCGCGGTCAACCGGCCCAGCTACAACGTGGCCGCGGTGAACGACGGCTGGGAGCGGATCGAGTCCTTCTTCGGCCGCCACCTCGGGAGCTGACCGGCATGTGCACCTATCTCACCGTCAAGGACGGCGTCGAGGGCAGCGCGAAGGGGCCCGGCGGGTCCTGGTTCAAGGTCACCGACGTGACGGTCTACTACGACCACCCCGTGCACGCGATGGCCGAGCACACGCTCAACATCGACTTCAACGCGCCGGCCGCCGGGCCGGGCGCGCGCATCGCGCTCGAACTCACCGCGGACTCCGCTCGGGCGCTGGTCGCGGCCGTGCAGCGGGCGCTGGACGCGGTCCCGCAGGAGATGCTCGGCTGACCCGCCCACGGCCGCCCCTGGCGGCCGGCGGGCGGCGCCCGCGCGGGTCCGGCGCCCGCGCGGGTCCCCGCGGCAGGCGCCTACACGGGCGGTGCGCGCCGTGTCAGCGCCGTGTGGGCGCCGTGTCAGTGCCGGACGGCACAGTGCTGCACATGGGGACGACGAGGACGACCAGGACGACCAGGACGACCGGGGCAACCGGGACGACCACGACGACGAAGACACCGCTGACGACGGGGACGACGGCAACGACGGGGGCGGCCGGCGCGGGGCGCGGCGCGATCAGCGCCTTCGCGAGGTTCGTGCTGTGCGGGGGCGGCGTCAGCCTCCTGTCCAGCGCCGCCCTGCTGGGCATCGGCAGCCGCATACCCTTCGCGGTGGCCAACGCCGTGATCACCGTCATCGGCACCCTGCTGGCGACCGAACTGCACCACCGCTTCACCTTCGGTACCGCACGGGCCGGCCGGGCGGGTTGGGCGGGTTGGCGGATTCACGCCAAGTCCGCCCTGACCCTGGCGGCCGCCTACCTCGTCACGACGGCCGCCGTGCTGGTCCTGGACGCCGTGCACCCGCACCCGCGGCCGCTGCTCGCGCAGGCCGTCTACCTCGCGGCGGCCGGTCTGGCCGGCATCGGGAGGTTCCTGGTGCTGCGGCTCGTGGTCTTCGCCCGGAAGGCCGACACGGGCCAGGTGACAGCGGCGGGACCGGGTCTGCGGCGCGGCGAAGTGACCGTCGCCGCGTAAGTGGCGCACGTCACACGGGAAGTGCTGGAAGGGGGGAGGGTCTTCCCGTTCACGAGCTTTTTGCGCATGCTTTGAGTACCCGGGTGCCGTCGTGGGCGGCTTTCGGGTGACAATGCGACAGTCGAAGCTGTAAGAGTCGGCCCTTTAACGAAGCGAGGATCCCATGTTGCGAAACGGGCTGGAGCCGTGGCACCTGATCGTGGTGGCGATCGTCGTCATCGTGCTGTTCGGGTCCAAGAAGCTCCCGGAGGCCGCCCGCGGCCTCGGCAAGTCGATGCGCATCCTGAAGTCCGAGGCGAAGGCGATGAAGAGCGACGACACGACGGCGGCGAGCAGCGCGCCGACGTCCTCGCCGACCCCGTCGCCCGAGGCGATCACCCCCAGCGACGTGGTGACGGCCAACGAGGCCACCTCCGCCAAGCAGGAGACCACTGCCGCCAAGTGACCCCGGCGGCCCCGGCCCCCGCTTCCTACCTCCGGCAGTCTTGATACGTTCTTGACGTCCTGAAGCCGGAAGAGACAGCGGGGGTTCTGTGGTGCCGTCGGTGGTGGGGGCGGCCGGTGCGGCCGCCGTGGTGCCTCCGGAGTTCGTCGCCGGGTTCCCGGAGGTCCTCGCCGAGATATCCGTCAGCTGCCGGGCGCTCAGCCGCAGCGAGCGGGAGGGCCGGCGGGCGCTCGGCGAGCAGGCCGCGGACGCCGGCTACGGCCTGCGCGACCTCACCGCCCTGCACCTGGCGGTCGCCCGCCGGGCCTGGGCCACGCTGCCCGGTGTCTCCGGCGCTCGTGACGCAGGAGAGCTGCGCAGGGCCGGCGCCGCGGTGCTGGCCGCGCTGGAGGCGGGCATCGCCGCCCTCGGCGAGGGCCACGAGCGGGCCCAGCGGCACGCGGTGCAGCGGGCCGCGGCGGCGCGCCGCGCGTTCGTCGACGACCTGCTGTACGGGCGCAGCGACCCCGGCCGGATCGCCGAACAGGCCGAGGGCTTCGGGCTGCGGCTCGCCGACCGGCACATCGTGGCGGTGGCGCCGGCACCGCAGGACGAGACGTACGACGAGGGGCACCCGCTGCTGCGCCGCGTCGAGCGGGAACTCGCCGGGCGGTTCGGCGACCACGACGTGCTCATCGCCCCCAAGGACGGCCGCCTGGTGTGCATCGCGCCCACCACCCAGCAGCCGGCCCTGGACGCCTTCGTCAAGCTCGCCTCGGGCCACCGGGTGGCCGTGAGCCGGCCGCACAACGGCGCGGTCGGCGTGGTGCGCGGCTACGAGGAGGCGATCAGCGCCCTGGACCTGGCCGAACGGCTGGGCCTGGACCTGAAGGTGCTCAACTCGGCCGATCTGCTGGTCTTCCCGGTGCTGCTGCGCGACCGGGCGGCGATGGCCGACCTCATCCGCTCGGTGCTGGGGCCGCTGGAGCACGCGCGGGGCGGCGCCGAGCCGCTGCTCGCCACCATCTCGGTGTACGCGGAGGCCGGGTACGTCAACGCGGAGGCCGCCCGCCGGCTCGACCTGAGCGTGCGGGCGCTGTCCTACCGGCTGGAGCGGATCGCGGCGCTCACCGGCTTCGATCCCGACGACTCGCTCCAGCGCTACACCCTGGAGACCGCGGCGCTCGGCGCCCGGCTGCTCGACTGGCCCGCGAGCCGGCTCTAGGCCGTGTCCGACGGCGGGTCAGCAGGCCTCCGCCTCGGCCGCCTCGCACTCCTCCGCCTGGGCGGCCTCGCACTCCTTGCGCAGACCGGCGCTGATCGCCCGGCCGATCTCGCGCAGGGTGTCCAGCTGCTCGGGCGTGAGCTGGTCGAAGAGCTTCTCGCGCACGGCCGTGACGTGCCCGGGCGCGGCCTCGGCCAGCGCGGCGAACCCCGCGTCGGTCAGGTCGCACACCCAGCCGCGCCGGTCCCCGTCGGCGGGCCGGCGCCTGACCCAGCCGTTCTTCTCCAGCGCGGCCACCGCGTGGGACAGCCGGCTGCGCGAGGACAGCGACGCCCTGGCCAGCTCGCTCATCCGCAGGCACCGTCCCTCCGCCTCGCTGAGCCGGACCAGGATCTCGTAGTAGGCCATGGGCATGCCGGAGTCACGCCGCATCTGCCGGTCGATGTAGGCGGAGAACTCGACGTTCGCGGTCATGTAGGCCCGCCACGTCTCCTGCTCGGCATCCGTCAGCCACCGCACGTCGCTCATACCCCCAGCATAGTCGGTGGTTGAACTCTCAACCTGAGTCGGTTATGTTCGGATGCGACAGGAGCAGCATCTGCCCGTTATCCCGGCCTCCCTAGGAGCCCCACCATGACCTCGCAGACCGAAGTGATCGACGGCTACGTCGCCGGCACCTGGACCATCGACACCGTGCACTCCGACGTGTCCTTCTACGTCCGCCACCTGGGCGTCTCCAAGGTCCGCGGCAGCTTCGAGGCGTTCGAGGGCACCATCGTCACCGGGGAGAACCCGCTCGACTCCAAGGTCGAGGCGGTCATCAGGACCACCTCGGTGAACACCAACAACGAGATGCGCGACAACCACGTCCGCAGCGCCGACTTCCTCGACGCCGAGCAGTTCCCCGACCTGACCTTCACCTCGACCGCGATCCGTCCCAAGACCGCCGAGCTGTTCGAGGTCGACGGCGAGCTGTCCCTCAAGGGCGTCACCAAGCCCGTCACCCTCCAGCTGGAGCTGAACGGCTTCGGCACCCACTACGAGGGCCACGCGGTCGCCGGCTTCTCCGCCGCCACCGAGATCAGCCGCAGCGAGTTCGGCGTCACCGGCGGCGCGGCCGGTGCCGCGGTCGGCGAGAAGATCCGGATCGCCCTGGAGATCGAGGCCACGCAGAAGAAGGACTGACCTCCTCCCCGCACGTCACCCGAGGCCGCCGGCCGCCGTCCGTCACGCGGACGACAGCCGGCGGCCTTTCGGTTGCGGCAGGTCCAGGACGTCAGCGGGCGACCAAGACTGCCGGGAACCGGAAATGCCGCGCACCGCCCCGAACTGGGATGATCACTCCGGCGATCGAAAAGCCGTACGGGGGAGGCGCAGCGGGAATGGGGGAGTTCACCGGTGTCGTCCTCGGCTTTCCGACCGTGCTGTTCGGAGGGGCGCTGCTGGTCGTGGTGGCCTACTGGGGTCTGGTGCTCGTCGGCGGTGCCGACGCGCACGGCCCGGGCCACCATGGCCACGTCGCGTCCCACGACGGCTCCGGCGTGCACCACGCGGCCGTGCACCACGCGCCTGCGCACGACGCGCACGCGCCCCACGCCGCCGCCCTCCACGCCCCTTCCCACGACGTGCCCGCGCACGACGCCGCCGCGCACCCGGGCTCCGCTACGGAATCCGGGCAGGACGCGCACGGCGGCGGCTCGCGCGGCTCGCTGATCGCGGCCGCCGGCCTGGACGGTGTACCCGTCACGGTCGTGGCGTCGCTGCTGGTCACCTTCGCCTGGTGCCTGAGCCTGGTCGGCTCCACCGCGCTGAACGGCGCCGGCGTGCACGGCGCGCCGCGCCTCGCCGCGGACGTCGCCCTGCTGGCCGCCGCCCTCGCCGGCTCCTGGTCGCTGACCTGGCTGGCCGTCCGGCCGCTGCGGCACCTGTTCCCCGAGCAACGCCCGCCGTCCCGCGAGGACTTCGTCGGGCAGCTGTGCACGGTCCGCACCGGCAGCGTCACCCGCCGCTTCGGCCAGGCCGAGGTCACCTCGCCCGACGGCTCCACCGCCGTCGTCCAGGTGCGCCAGGACGGCGGCGACGCCTTCGCGGCCGGCAGCACGGCCCTGCTCTACGCCTACGAACCGCAAGGGGAGTTCTTCTGGGTCGCGCCGTTCGACGACCCGCTGGGCACCCCACCGACCGGGCCGCTCGACGGCCCAGCCGTCACCTGACCCGCAACTCCACCCTTTTGCATCGAGGTTGATCCGTCATGGATGCCACCGCCATAGGGATCGGCGTGACACTCGCCGTCCTCGCGCTCATCGCCCTCGGAGTCCTCTTCACCGTCGGCCGGCTCTTCCGCAAGGTCGAGCAGGGCCAGGCGCTGATCATCTCCAAGACCCGCCAGGTGGACGTCACCTTCACCGGGTCAGTCGTCCTGCCGGTGCTGCACAACGCCGAGTTGATGGACATCTCGGTGAAGACCATCGAGATCCAGCGCACCGGCCGCGAGGGCCTGATCTGCCGCGACAACATCCGCGCCGACATCCATCTCACCTTCTTCGTGCGGGTCAACAAGACCGCCGAGGACGTGGTGAAGGTCGCGCAGGCCATCGGCACCCAGCGGGCCAGCCACCAGGCCACCCTGCAGGCGCTGTTCAGCGCGAAGTTCTCCGAGGCGCTCAAGACCGTCGGCAAGCAGCTGGACTTCGTCGACCTCTACACGCACCGCGAGCAGTTCCGCGACCAGATCATCCAGGTGATCGGCACCGACCTCAACGGCTACCACCTCGAGGACTGCGCGATCGACTTCCTGGAGCAGACGCCGGTCAGCCAGCTCGACCCGGGCAACATCCTCGACGCGCAGGGCATCCGGAAGATCACCGAGCTGACGGTGATCGAGCACGTGCGGACCAACGAGTCGCAGCGCACCGAGCAGAAGGAGATCACCCGGCAGGACGTCGAGGCGCGCGAGACCATCCTGGAGCTGGAGCGCCGGCAGGCCGAGGCGGAGATCCGGCAGCGGCGTGAGGTCGAGACGCTGCGGGCCCGCGAGGAGGCGGCCACCGCGAAGGTGCAGGAGGAGGAACGCCTGGGCTCCCAGGGCGCGTTCATCCGCACCGAGGAGGCGCTCGGCGTGCAGCGGGAGAACCAGGCGCGCGAGGTCGCGGTCGCCCAGAAGAACCGCGAGCGGGTCATCGCCGTGGAGAACGAGCGGATCGAGAAGGACCGCGTCCTGGAGGTCATCACCCGCGAGCGGGAGACCGAACTCGCCCGCATCTCCAAGGACAAGGAGGTCGAGGGCGAGCGCCGGGAGGTCGCCGACGTGGTCCGCGAGCGGATCGCGGTGGACCGCACGGTCGCCGAACAGGAGGAGTCCATCAAGCAGTTGCGGCTGGTGCAGGAGGCCGAGCGGGAGCGGCAGGCGCTCGTCATCACTGCCGAGGCGCAGGCCCAGGAGCGGCTGGTCAAGGACATCAAGGCCGCCGAGGCCGCCGAGCAGGCCGCCGTGCACCGGGCCCGCGAGGCGCTGACCATGGCCGAGGCCCGCAAGCAGGCCGCGGACCTGGACGCCGACGCGAAGATCCGGCTCGCCGAGGGCCTGCGGGCCGAGGCGGCGGCCGCCGGCCTGGCCGACGTCGAGGTGCAGGAGCGCAGCGCCGAGGCCATCGGCAAGGTGGGCGCCGCGGAGGCGTCCGCGACGGCCGCCCGGCTGACCGCGGAGGCCGAGGGCGCCCGGCTGCTGGCGCTGGCCACCGCCGAGGGCACCACGGCGCAGGCCGCCGCGGAGGCCGCGATGATCGGCGAGAAGCTGCGGGCCGAGGCCGCGGGCCTGACCGAGAAGGCGGCGGCGATGGCCGCGCTGGACGACGCGTCGCGCGGCCACGAGGAGTACCGGCTGCGGCTGGCCGCGGAGAAGGAGATCCGGCTGGCCGGCCTGGACACGCAGCGGCAGATCGCCGAAGCGCAGGCCACCGTGCTGGCCGGCGGGCTGGAGAAGGCCGACATCAGCATCATCGGCGGCGAGGACGTGTTCGTCGACCGGCTGCTCGGTGCGGTCAGCGCGGCCCGCTCGGTCGACTCGTTCGTCACGACCTCCGAGACCGTGCAGACCGCGGCCGCGCCCTGGCTGGACGGCTCCGGCCGCTTCACCGAGGACGCCACCCGGGTGCTCGCCCAACTCGGAGCGAACAACGGCAACCTGACCACGCTGCTGTCGCGGATGGCGGCCGGTGTCGCCGGCGGGCAGCCCGAGCCGGGCACCGGCAACGGCGGCAGCGGCAGCAGCGAGAACGGCACGGCGAACGGGCTCGTGAAGAAGTGAGCGCGGTGCAGGGCGAAGGGGGGCCCGCCGGGGAACACGTCCCGGCGGGCGGCACGCAGGACGCGGCGCCGGCCGGCGAGGAGGCCGGTGCCGAGACCGGTGCCGGGGACGGCGCGGAACTGCTCAAGGCGCGACTCGCCGCATCGGGTCGTGAACTCGCCGCACGGGCCGAGGCGTTGGAGGACCGGCGGCAGGAGGTGTTCGGCGGCGGCGAGCTGCGGCTGGCCGGCGCCGCGGCGGTGCCGACCGCCCGGCCGGCCGTGCCGGCCGACCTCGCGCCGGTCGGGAACCACGTGCTGTTCGCCGCCAACCCGGCGGAGGTCACCGAGCCCGGCGACGTCTTCCAGGTGCTGGCGGCCACGGGCGGCGGCGCGGACCCCACGGCGGCGGGCGCGGCATCGGACGGGGTGGCGGGCGCGGCATCGGACGGGGAGGGTGCCGTCCCGGCGCCGCAGGTGCCCGGGCTGCTGGACGACCCGGAGTTCCTGCGGGACTTCCGCGAGCTGTACCGGTACTACCGCGACACCCGGCTGCTGCGGCTGCGCGTCGAGGAGGACCGGCTGCTCGCGGTGTTCCGCACCGGCGCCGAGCCCTCGGACGTGCGGGTGCTGTCCTGGAAGGCCGCCCGCGACGGCTCGTACCGGTACCAGGGCGCCGCCCGGGAGGCACCGCCGTCCGGTGGCGCGCACGGCATCGCCTGGACGCCCGTCGACCGCACCCACCACGTGGCCGGCCGGCACCCGCACATCGCCCTGACCGGCGACGGCGGCGGCCGCGTCACCCTGGACACCACCGGCGGCCGGCTGCGCATCACCACCGGCGAGGCCGGCCGCGAGACCGTGTACGAGGAGCCCGTCGAGGACGCGCTGCAGTCGCTCGCCGACGCCGACGCGGGATACGCCACCGCGGGCCCGCTGGTGCTGCTGCGGGTGCGGCCGTACCGGGAGGACGCCGACCGGTACTTCGCGGTCAACACCCGCACCGCGCAGGTCGACCGGGCCGACGCGCTGGCGTGCAGCCCGCTGCTGCTGCCCGACGGGCAGGGCGTGGTGTTCCCCGGCGGCTACGCGCTGGCCTCCGGGGGCCTGCGCACCTTCGACCTGGGGGACGAAGTCCGTGCGGAACAGCTGGAGTTCGAACGGCTGGTGCGCTCGCCCGGCGGCGAGGACGTGCTGTACGTCTTCCACGCCGCGGCCGACGGCCGCCGCCTGCTGCTGCCGTACCGCACCATCCGCCAGCAGGCCGCGGCCCCCCTGCACGTCCAGGGCTGCGCGCTGTTCGAGGACGGCACCCTGCTCACCCTGCGGCCCGCCGACGGCGGCGAGCCCGCGCGCGTGCACACCGTGCAGCGCTGGCGCACGCCCTTCCTCGCCGACACCTTCGCCGCGCCGGCCGGCGACGGCCCGCTCCAGCGGATCGGCAACCCCGACCTGGTGCGCGCCGTCTCCGACGCCCTCGCGCTCGCTCGCAGCGCCCGCGAGCCCGCGCCGACCGCCGCCGTCTACGCGGCGCTCGCGGCGGCGGCCGACCGCGTCCTGGACCGCCACCACTGGCTCACCGCGGACGCCGGTACCGGCTCCACGCCGGACGCCGGCCAGGGCGCCGACGCGACGGCGCTGGCCGGACCCCTGCTGCGGCTGCGGGACACCGCGCGGCAGATGGTCGACGCCCACGCCCGCGTCGCCGAGCTGACCGCGCAGGCGGCGCAGGCCGTGGACGAGACGGAGGCCCGGATCGCCGGACTCGGCCGCCGGGTCCGCGGCGAGGCCGCCGAGAGCGCCGAGGCATGGGTCGAGCGGCTCACCGAACTGCGCCGCGCCCAGGGCCGGTCGGCCTCGCTGCGGGAGATGCGGTACGTCGACGCCGGCCGGCTGGACGCGCTGGACGCCGCGCTGACCGGGCACCTGGCGCAGGCCGCCGAGCGGGCCGCCGCCGCCCTCGCCGAGGAGCACGCCTTCGACGGCTACCGGGAGCGGGTCGCCGGGACCGCCGCCGCGGCCGGGGCGCTCGCCACCGCCTCCGACGCCGACCCGCTGGCCGCCGCGCTCGACGAGCAGGCCGCCGGTCTCGCCACCGTCACCCAGACCGTCGCCGGCCTCGGCCTGGCCGACGCGACCGTGCGCACCCGCATCCTCGACCTGGCCTCCGCGGTCCTCGCCGAGGTCAACCAGGCCCGCGCCCTGCTGGACGCCCGCCGCCGCGAGCTGACCTCGGCCGAATCCGACGCCGAGTTCGCCGCGCAGAGCGCGCTGCTGGCCCAGGAGGTGAGCGGGGCCCTGGCCGCCGCGGCCACCCCCGAGGCGTGCGACGAGCACCTCGCGCGGCTCCTGGTGCGGGTGGAGAACCTCACCACGCGGTTCACCGCCGACCCCGCCCGGCTGACCGCCCTCGACGAGCGGCGCGAGGAGATCCAGCAGGCGTTCTCCACCCGCCGCCAGACGCTCGCCGACGAACGCGCCCTGCATGTGCGCCGGTTGACCGCCTCCGCGGCCCGCGTCCTGGACGGGGTGCGGCGCCGGGCGGCCGCCCTGGACTCCCTCGACGAGGTCAACACCTGCTTCGCCGCGGACCCGATGGCCGCCGAACACCGCCGTATCGCCGCCGAGTTGCGCACCATGGGCGAGCCGTCCCGGGCCGCGGAGGTCGAGTCCGCGCTCGCCGCCGCACGCCAGGACACCGGCCGCGCGCTGCGCGACCGCCTCGACCTGTACGAGGACGGCGGTTCGACGCTGCGCCTGGGCCGCCACCGCTTCCCGGTGAACCCGCACCCCTTCGCCCTCGCGCTCGTCCCGCACGGCGACGGGCTGGCCTTCACGATCAGCGCCACCGACTACCTGGCGCCGGCCACCGACCCGCGGTTCGCGGCCACCCGGCGCTTCTGGGACCGCCCGCTGCCCTCCGAGACCCCCGACCTGTACCGGGCCGAGTACCTGGCCGGCTGCCTCCTGCGGGACGCCCTCACCGCGTCCCGCCCGCTGCCGCTGGACCAGGAGGAGGCCGAGCACCTGGTGCGGGAGGCGGTCGCCGCCCGCCCCGCCGAGGGCTACGAGCGCGGCGTGCACGACCGCGACGCCGCGCTCCTGCTGGCGGAGCTGTCCCGGCTGGCCGCGGGCGCCGGGCTGCTGCGGTACCCGGCCGAGGTCCGGGCCGCGGCCCAGGTGTTCTGGGCGTACGGCGTCCCCGAACCCGCCCGCGCGACCTGGACCACCCGTGCCCGCTCGCTGAGCCGCGCCGCCGCGGCCTTCGGCGGCGCCCCTGCCCTGGCCGACCTCGGCCGGGAACTCGACACCGCGGCACGGGAGTTCCTTGAGCCGCTCGGCCTGGAGCCGCCGCACGGCGGCACCCTGGTCGGCGAGTACCTGGTGGCCGAACTCGCTGACGAGCAACCAGGGTTCGCCGAGTCCGCCGGCGCACGGGCGCTGCGCGAACGGCTGGTGGCCGCACTCGGCGGCCAGGACGCCCTGCCCTGCAAGGAGTTCACCGCCGACCTGGACGCCCTCTCCGGCGACCCCGCCGCCCGCCGGCAACTGGCCCACGCCTGGCTCGCCGGACTCGGCGGCGCCTCCGGCCCCGGCGAGCTGGCCGAAGCGGCGGCCGCGCTGGTGTGCGGTCCGGCCACCGGCCGCTACCCGGTGGACGCCCCCGTGACCGCGCACGTCGACGGCCTGCTCGGGGCGCACCCGCGCACCGCGGGCCGCAGGCTGGAGCTGCGCCTGGACGAACTCCTCGCCCGGGTACGGCGGTTCACCGACGAGGAGATGCCCGCGTACGCGGCGTACCAGCGGCACAGGACCGCCGTGCTGGACGCCGAGCGCCGCCGCCTCGACCTCGACACGTACCGGCCGCGCCCGCTCACCGGGTTCGTCCGCAACCGGCTGCTCGACGAGGTGTACCTGCCGCTGGTCGGCGACAGCCTGGCCAAGCAGTTCGGCCCCTCCGGCGGCCTGCTGATGCTCATGTCCCCGCCCGGCTACGGCAAGACCTCGCTGGTGGAGTACGTGGCTGCCCGGCTCGGCCTCGCGCTGGTCCAGGTGTCAGGACCGGCGCTCGGCAGCGGCACCACCTCCCTCGACCCGGCGGCCGCCCCCGACGCGGCGGCCCGCCGCGAGGTGGAGAAGATCGACCTGGCGCTGCGGCTCGGCTCCAACGTCCTGCTCTACCTCGACGACATCCAGCACACCTCGCCCGAACTGCTCCAGAAGTTCATCCCGCTGTGCGACGCGCAACGCCGCATCGAGGGCCCGGACCGGACGTACGACCTGCGCGGCCGGCGGTTCGCGGTGTGCATGGCCGGCAACCCCTACACCCAGTCCGGCACGGTGTTCCGGGTGCCCGACATGCTCGCCAACCGGGCCGACGTGTGGAACCTCGGCGACGTCCTGTCCGGCCGCGAGGAACTCTTCGCGCTCAGCTACGTCGAGAACGCCCTCACCGCCAACCCCGTCCTCGCCCCGCTCGCCGGCCGCGACCGCGCCGACCTCGAACTCCTGCTGCGGCTCGCCGAAGGCGACCCCTCGGCCCGCGCGGCGGACCTGCGCCACCCCTACCAGGCCGCCGACCGCGACGAGATCACCGCGGTGCTGCGCCACCTGCTGCGGGCCCGGACCACCCTGCTCGCCGTCAACGCCGCCTACATCGCCTCCGCGGCCCAGTCCGCGCACACCCGCACCGAACCGCCGTTCCTGCTCCAGGGCTCCTACCGCACGATGGCGGCCATCGCCGCGCGGATCCTGCCCGCCATGGACGACGCCGACCTCGACGCCCTCGTCGACGACCACTACCGCGCCGAGGCCCAGACCCTCGCCGCCGGCGCCGAAGCCTCCCTCCTCAAACTCGCCGCCCTCCGCGGCACCCTGACCCCGGACGACGCCACCCGCTGGGAACAGGTGAAGGCGGAGGTAGGAAGGGGCGCGTGAGGGGGAGGTAGCTCGCAGGGTGGACGGATCGGGTGAAGGTGATCGGTGCGGGTGGCTTGCAGGGTGAACGGATCGGGTGAAGGTGATCGGTGCGGGTGGCTCGCAGGGTGGACGGATCGGGTGAAGGTGATCGGTGCGGGTAGCTCGTAAGGTGAACGGATCGGCTGAACGTGATCGGTTACCCGAGTCCGCAGAGTGAACGTCCTGGCCCTTTTTTGCCGGCCTCTCGCCGCCGGGCCCTTAGATCCGGTGTCTGCCGGTCGATCGTGCTCGCTCGCTCCTTCGTCGCTCACTGCGCGCGTTCTCTCTCTAGACACCGGCGGGCCCTTTGGCTCGATGCCTACACGGAGTAACCGGGAGAATTGGTGCGGGCCTATGGGGCACCCCAGACAGCTGGTCCAGGGTCACCCTGAAAGCGAACCCGGGGACGTTCTGCATGTGCGGCCTCACTCGTTTTTGTAGCGCCCGAGCCGAAGGGCCCGCCGGTGTCTAGAGGGAGAACGCGCGCAGGCCCCGAGGTACGAGGGGCCGAGCACGATCGACCGGCAGACACCGGATCTAAGGGCCCGGAGGCGAGGGCGCGGCAATAAGGGGCCAGGACGTCCACTTTTCGAGCTAGGGCAACCGATCACGTTCAGCCGATCCGTTCACCCTGCGAGCTGCCCGCACCGATCACCTTCACCCGATCCGTCCACCCTGCGAGCTACCCGCACCGATCACCTTCAGCCGATCCGTCCACCCTGCGAGCTACCTCCACCCCTCACGTCCACCTCCCGCTCACCCCACCCCCACCCCCACCCCCACCCCCCACTCCCCCCACGCGAAAGCGGCGCACCTTTCAGCGCGCCGCCCTCGCATCTCAAGCCGTCAGCCCCCCTCCAGCCTCAACCCCCTCGCCAGCCTCAGCCCCCTCCAGCCTCACCCCCGCCAGCCGCACCCCTCAGCCGTTGCCGTTGCCGTTTCCCGACAGCAGGGCGTCGTCGCTGAGGATGTGGGAGAGGGGGGCGTCGCCCTGGATCTGGCTGGAGTTCTCGTCGCACTGCTGGTTCTGCGGGGAGTCCAGCACGTGGGCGTCCTGGACCGTCACCGGGATGATGCCGATCAGGGAGCCGACGTCGGCGTGGCCGGCGAGCGCCAGGCAGGGCTTGTTGAGGGAGCCCTGGACGAGGCCGATCTGCGGGCTCTCGGTGCCGCCGGTGGTGGTGTTGCCCAGCGACTCGGTGGAGCCGTTGCCGTTGACGGTGGTGGTGTCGTGGCTGTCGAAGGGTGCGGCGACGGCGGTTCCGGCGGTGCCGGCGATCACCGCGGCGGCGAGTCCGCAGGCGGCCAGGGCGGTACGGATGCGCATGACGCTCCTAGGTTCCTCTCGGGAAGGACGGGGGGACTGTCGATCATCGGAAGTCCGAAGATCGGAAAAGCGACAACCTGACAGTTCCCCTCGTCGCGCCGGGCGCTCCCGAATTCACCTGAGTGGTGGCGCGCCGCCCGCCGGCGGGCTCAGCCGGACGCGCCGAGCGGCCCGTGCGACGTCCGCGTGAGGGCGGGTCCGAGCAGCCGGGTGCCGCGCATCCGCTCCACCGCGGGAGCGGCCCGCCGGGCGGCCACCGTCAGCGGCCAGGCCACGGCCGTGCCGACCACCACCGCGGCCAGCACGTCGTGCGGGTAGTGCACCCCGATCCACACCCGCGACAAGCCCATGAGCGCCGCGATCGGCAGCGCCACCCAGCCCAGCCGGCGGTTGGCGACCAGCAGCGCGGCCGCGCACGCGAACGCGATGGCGGTGTGGTTGCTGGGGAAGGACCAGTCCCCGAGGCCGGGGCAGGTCTCGACGGTGACGGTGTGCAGGGTCCGGCAGGGCCGCTGCTCGTCGAACAGCGACTTGATCACGTCGTTCACCAGGAAGGCGGTCACCACGACGAGCGGCACGGCCAGCGCCGCCGCCATCCGCGCGGCGTCCGCGGGCCGTGCCCGCCACCAGGCCAGCAGCATCAGTGCGGCGAAGATGCCGAGGCCGTAGTCGCTGAAGAAGCGGATGGTCTCGTTGACCGGTTCCGGCGTGTGCTGCGCGAGGTCGGTGACCCAGCGGTACAGGGCCGCGTCGAAGCGGGATGTCACAGACCCTCCGGGTCCGTCGGGCGACGGTGGGAGGCGGAGGTGGGGGTGGTGTCGTGGTTCGGGGGCTGGTGCGAGACGGCGTGCGCGCCGGACCTGTGCGCGCCGGACCTGTGGGCGCCGGACCCGTGGGCGGCGGTGGTCTCAGAGGCCGTGCCGGTGCCCGCGGCGCGGTTCCTGC
The DNA here is from genome assembly GCF_044333795.1 of Streptomyces sp. NPDC020917. Taxonomy (NCBI): domain Bacteria; kingdom Bacillati; phylum Actinomycetota; class Actinomycetes; order Kitasatosporales; family Streptomycetaceae; genus Streptomyces; species Streptomyces sp. NPDC020917. The sequence continues at coordinate 139,378 of NZ_JBIRRR010000022.1, forward strand.
GCCCGCGCCAGAACTCCAGGGCGAGCGGCGCCAGCGAGACGATCACGATCAGCGCGACGATGGGCAGCAGGTAGGTGTCCACGTGCGGGATCGACGAGCCGAGCGCGTAGCCGCCGAGCACCAGGCCCACCGACCACACCACGCCGCCGGCGACCTGCCAGATCGTGAAGGTGCGGGCCGGCACGCCCAGCGCCCCGGCCAGCGGGTTGAGCACGGTCCGCACCACCGGGATGAACCGGGCCAGCACCACGGCCTTGGCGTGCCCGTACCGCTCCAGCAGTTCGCCGGCCCGGGCCGCGCCCTCGTGCAGCTTGCTGTTCCTGGACCTGGCGAGCAGGGCGGGGCCGCCGCGCCGGCCGATCACGTACCCGGTCTGCGCGCCCAGCAGCGCCCCGGCCACCGATGCGATCAGCACCTGCCACAGCGAGAGGTGCACGACCTTGGACGCGCCGGATACGCTCAGGAGTCCCGCGGTGAACAGCAGCGAGTCGCCGGGCAGGAAGAAGCCGATGAGCAGGCCGGTCTCGGCGAACATCACGACCGCGATGCCGAGGGCCCCGAAGGACGAGAGCAACGAGGTCGCGTCCAGGACGTTCACGGCCTGGTTCAGCGCGGGCAGGGGCATGGTGGTGGGGCCCTCCCATAATGGGTCCGGGGGCGCGACGAGGCACCCCTACCGTCTACAGTCGTGTAGTCGGTCTACTGCACTGTAGACGAACGAGCGGGAAGGGGCGATCGAGCGATGCCGGACCCCAGCGCGGGACGCCGCCCTTCGGGCGAGTTGGAGGCGAGCGTGCTCGCGGCCCTGTGGGCGGCGGACGGGCGCGCGCTGACGCCGTCCGACGTCCAGCGGGAACTGGGCTCGTCGCTGGCCCGCACCACGGTGACCACGATCCTGGCCCGCCTGCACGAGAAGGGCACGGTCAGCCGCACCCGCTCCGGACGCGGCTACGCCTACCTGCCCGTCCAGGACTCCCCGGGCCTGGCCGCCCGCCGGATGCGCACCGAGCTCGACAAGTCCGCGCAGGACGACCGGCCCACCGTGCTCGCCCGGTTCGTCTCCGAACTGGCCCCCGACGACGAGGCGCTGCTGCGCGCCCTCCTCGCGCAGGCGGCCCCGGAGCTCCCCGCGGACCGGATAGACGGGCCGGTCCCGGCGGTCCTGCCGGACCCCGCGGACCGGCAGAACCCGACCGGCGGGCCCGGCCGGCCCGATCCCCAGGACGTCCGCGAGACGCACCACGGGCGCGACGCGTTCGACGGGCGCGAGGCGCACCTCGGGCAGCACGGGCGCGGCGGGCACGACGACCAGGACGGCCGCCAGGAGCGGACGCTGCCGGGCGGAGGTGCCCGCGGATGAACGTCGCCGTGTGGATCCCCCTGCTGCTGCCGCTCGTCGCCGGACCGGCCGCACGCCGGCTGGCCGAGGCGCTTCCCCCCAGGGCCGCGGCCTGGCTGCTCGCCGGCTCCGCCGTGGTGCTGGCCGGGTGCAGCACCGCCGCACTCGCGCTGCTCGCCGGCGCGGGGGCGCTGCAGATGCCGCCGATCGCCGCACTGGGCCACCTGCGGCTGCCGGTCGTCGGCGACGAGGTGACCGTGCCCGCCGCCTGCCTGGCCACCGCCCTCCTCACCTACGTCGCCGTCGCCTTCGTGCGGACCGCCCGGCGGCACACCGTGCTCACCGCGCGGGCCCGGCGGGCCGCCGCCCGCGACGGCAGCGCCGCGGGCGACCTCACCGTGCTCCAGGACCCCGGGCCCGACGCCTACGCGCTGCCCGGCCGGCCCGGGCGGATCGTCGTCACCACCGGCATGCTGCGCGCGCTCGACCCGGAAGAGCGGGAGGCGCTGCTCGCCCACGAGCGCGCCCACCTGGCCGGGCGCCACCACCTGTTCCTGAGCGCCCTCGCGCTCTCCGCCGCCTGCCACCCGGTGCTGCGGATGCTCAGCGCCCCGCTGTCCTACGCCCTCGAACGCTGGGCCGACGAGTCCGCGGCGGCCGCGGTCGGCGACCGCCGGCTCGCTGCCCGCGCGATCGGCCGCGCCGCCCTGGCGGCCAGGCCCTCGGCCCGGGCGGGCGTCGCGCTGTCGGCGACCGCGGGGCCGGTACCGCGCCGGGTGGCCGCGCTGCTGGCCGCGGCGCCCGCGCCGCAGCTGCGGGCCCGCACGCCCCGCATGATCGCCGCCGTGCTGGCCGCGTGCCTGGCGCTGTCCGCGGCCTGCGCCCTGGAGGCCGCGCACGACCTGCACGGCTCGATCGAGGTCGCCCAGGGCGAGCCGTGACCGCACCCGGTACGGCGTTCGACGCCGCCCTCGCCGCGGCGGTGGGCGGCGGTGGACGCGACCGCGACGTCGACGCCGCCGCGTCGGTGCTCGCCGCCTCCGGCGAGGGCTGGGGCGAGGTGTCCGCGCTGGCCGCCGGCGCCGCGGCGCGCCTGGTGCGGGAGAGCGCGGCCCGCGGCTGGACCGTCCCCGACCTGGTACGGATGGCCGGGCGCGAGCTGACCCCGCGCCACCAGCGACTCGCCGAGTCGGTGCTGCCCGGGCCGGCCGGCGCGCTCGCCGACTTCGCCGCCGCCGAGCGCCTCGACCGCTTCTCCGCTGCCGCGGTGCTCGTGGAGGTGCTGTGCCTTGTCGCGCGGCTGCCGCGGATCCCGGTGCTGCCGTCCGGCGGGCCGGGGCGGGCTGCCGGGGCGCGCGCGGGTGCCGGGGCGGGCGGCGGGCCCGCTTCCAAGGTGCTCGGGCGGATCAGGGCGCTGCTGGCCAAGGCGGAGTCCACCGGCTTCCCCGAGGAGGCGGAGGCGCTCTCGGCCAAGGCCCAGCAGCTGATGGCCGCGCACAGCATCGACGAGGCGCTGCTCGACGCCCACGGCGGGGCGGCGGGCCCCGCGGCGCGCCGGATCGGCGTCGAGCGGCCCTACGAGGGCGCGAAGGCGCTGCTGCTGGACGCGGTGGCGTCGGCGAACCGGTGCGAGGCGGTGTGGGCGCAGGAGTTCGGCTTCTCCACTGTCGTGGGGCACGCCGGGGACCTCGACGCGGTCGAGCTGCTGTACACCTCGCTGCTGGTCCAGGCGGACCGGGCGCTGCACCGGGGGCGGTCCCGGTCGCGGGACTACCGCGAGAGCTTCCTCATCGCGTACGCCGCCGGGATCCGCGAGCGGCTCGCGGACGCGGCCGCCACCGAGGTCGCGGCCCGTCCCGCCGCGGACCTGCTGCCCGTGCTGGCCGCCCGGGACCTGGCCGTTCGCGAGACCCGGGAGCGGCTCTTCCCGTCCACCTCCACGGCGCGGCTCAAGGGCCGCGACGTCGACGGATGGGAGGCCGGGCGCAGCACGGCCCGCTCGGTCCGCCTCTGAGTCCCCCTCTCGGGGGCCCGCCTTCCGGACTCCGTCCCGCCGGGCTTTCCCGTCCCCCGGTGCGGATTCTGTGCGTTTCCCTCGGTGTCCGGAGTGCCTGGTGCTGCGCGCTGCCTGGCGCGGGTCCGTTCTGGCTGGTCGCGCAGTTCCCCGCGCCCCTCGGGTTCGGGGGTGGCCCCGGGGGTTGTCTGCCGTCGGACGGTGCGTTCTGGCTGGGCGCGCAGTTCCCCGCGCCCCTTCGGTGTCCGGGGTGGCCCCGGGGGTGGGGTGCCGGCTGACGGTTTGTCGTGGGTTGGGCGCGCGGTTCCCCGCGCCCCGGGGCTTCCGTCGTGTGGTGGGGGTGGGGGCTAGTAGAGGAAGGGGACGTGGGGGAGGGGGGTGGGGTTGTGGGTGGTGAGGTGGGGGGTCGGGGGGCGGCCCATGAGCCAGGAGAGGAGGTCCGCCTGGGGGGCGCGGATGAGGGGGGAGCCGTCCGGGGGCGGGTGGGGGACGGAGTGGTGGGTGCCGGTGTCCGTGGCGTGGAGCCGCATCGCGGGGGCGTCCGCGCGACCGCTGAAGGAGGCGGTGACCCGGCCGAGCATCTCCGCGACGAAGTCGGCGGGCCATTGCGCGCAGGTGTAGGCGGTGTCCAGGTCGGCGTGGTGCACCAGTACCTCGGTCAGCCGGGAGTCCGCGGCCCGGGCGGCCGGGCGCTGCTGCCCGCCGGTCCAGCGGACGACGGTCTCCCACGCGGGATCCGGCATGCGCGCGTACTCCGCGGCGAACCGGTCGGCGCTGTCGCGCACGTCGGCGAGCAGCGCGCGCGCCGGGCGGCCCGCGCCGTCCTCGATCGCGCGGGCGCGGGCCTCCATGCTCGGGTACTCCGGGGTCTCGACCCCCGTCCTCGCCCACACCAGCAGGTTGGTGCCGCCGTCGGCGTTGCGGGCGAGGTGGGTCAGCACGTGCGCGCGGGTCCAGCCGGGCAGCAGGGAGGGGGCGCGGACGTCGGCGTCGTCGAGGGACGCGGCGGTGTGCAGCAGCGCCGCGGTCGCGGTGCTCAGCCGTTCCAGGACCGCGGCCGGATCGAATTCCTGAGTCCTCGTCACCCGACGGTCCTGCCCGCTGCCCCGGCCCGCCTAACGGGCCGCACGCCCCGGGTTCGGCCGCCGCGCCGCGGAGGAGCGGCGCGGCGGCGGAGTCGTGGGCGTCAGGGGGCCAGCGGGTCCCTGGGGGTGGGGCGGAAGCGGGCCTCGATCATGGCGCCCAGGCCGCGGACGGCGACCGTGTCGGGGTGCGGCGCGATGTGCACCGGCACGTTGGTGGCCTGGCGGAGCATCAGGTCCAGGCCGGGCATGTGGGCGCTGCCCCCGGCCAGCATGATGCCCCGGTCGGCGAGGTCGGCCACCAGGTCGGGCGGGCTCTGCCGCAGCACGGAGGTGATCGCGTCCAGTACCGCGGTCAGCGGCGGGCGCATCGCGTGCCGGACCGTCTCGGTCTCCACCGTGACGGTCCTGGCCAGCCCGGAGACGACGTCCCGCCCGTGCACCTCGGTGGTCGTGGTGCCGCCCAGCAGCTGGTGCAGCGGCCGCACCGACTGGCTCGGCAGCATCAACTCGTGCTGGCTGCGCAGGTGTTCCACCACCGCGCGGTCGATCGCGTCGCCGCCCACCGGCACCGTCTCCGCGGACACGATCGCGCCGAGCGAGAGCACCGCGACGTGCGTGGTGCCCGCGCCGCACACCACGATCATGGTGGCCTCGGGCTGCTCGACGGGCAGCCCGCAGCCCACCGCCGCCGCGATGAGCGTGTCGACCAGCTCCACCTTGCGCGCGCCGAGCCCGTACATCGTCTCCATCGCGGCCCGCAGGGCGATCGGTTCGCTGCCGTGCGGCATGCACACCGCGGCCCGCAGCACCGGCACCGGCATGCCCCGCGTCGAGGACATCCGGCTCCAGCGGCGCCCCAGCTTGTCGCCGAGGACGTGCCGCAGCATGCGCTGGGCCATGGCGATGTCGACGACCGCGCCGCTGGACACCGGCCGGACGACCCGGATGTGCTGCGGGGTGCGGCCGGCCATCGTCTCGGCCCGGGCGCCCACCGCGATCAGCGCGCCGGTGCGCACGTCGACCGCGGCCACGCTCGGCTCGTCCACCACGATCCCCTCGTTGCGCAGGTACACGCGGGTGCGGGCGGCGCCGATGTCCACCGCGATCTGGCAGCGCCTGAGGTGCTCCAGGGTGGGAGTGAGCGGTCCTGTCGCCAGGTGCGGGTTCACAGTAGGACACCTCCGTTGCGGCTCTCGGCCGGGTGGTAGGTGGCGAGCGCCCAGATGATGAAGACGTCGATGGCCACCATGACGATCGCCCACACCGGCTGGTAGGGCAGGAACAAGAAGTTGGCGATCATGTTGAGACCGGCGATGAAGATGCCCGCCCAGCGGGCCCACTCCATGCCGCGCAGCACGCCGTAGCCGACGACCACGGCGAGGACGCCGAGCACCAGGTGGATCCAGCCCCAGGACGTGACGTTGAACTTGTACGCGTAGGAGCCGCGGGTCACCACGTAGACCGCGTCCTTGTGGATGCCGACGATGCCCTCGAGGATCGCCATCACGCCCGCGATCAGCAGCATCAGGCCGGCGAAGACCGTGCCGCCGGCCGCCCACGCGTCACGCGTGTCGGACTCCTGCCGCGGGTGGCGGCCGCCGTGCGGGGCGGGCCCGGTGGTGGGTCCCGACGGGGTGGGACCGGTCGAACCCGGGGGTTTGGACCCGGGCGGGGGAGGCTGGGGAGGAGGGTCCTGGTGGCTCATGCGGTCTCCGGAGACTTCGTGGTCCGGTGTGCGTCGGTCGGACGTCGGGGGGCGACGTCAAAGGCTTTGACGGATGGTCGGATTTTGCGACCTTTGTTGCGCCGTTCGGGAGCGGCCGTCCGGGGAAACGCCCCCGTACGGCGCAACGGGGACCCGCACGGCCCGGGGCGGCCCGCGCGCGGCGGGTCCGCGCCCCGCGCCCCGCCGCTACGCCTCTTCGAGCCGGAAGCCGACCTTCAGCCCGACCTGGTAGTGCTCGACCTCGCCGTCCACGATGTGCCCGCGGACCTGTGTGATCTCGAACCAGTCCAGTCCGCGCAGGGTCTGCGCGGCCCGCCGGACGCCGTTGCGCACGGCGGCGTCCACGCCTTCGTGCGAGGTGCCGACGATCTCGGTGACGCGGTAGGTGTGATCGGCCATGGCGGGTCCTTTCGGGGCTGTCGGGTCAGTGGTGGAAGGCGGTCGCGACGTTCCTGGGGCGGTCCAGCGGGTGGGACTGGGCGCACAGCTCCGGCAGCAGCCGCTCGATGTCGGCCATCAGCAGGCTCGACAGGTCCTCGGAGAAGCCGTTGCGGCAGACCACCCGCAGCACGGCCAGGTCCTCGCGGTCGGCGGGGTAGGTGTAGGCGGGCACCAGCCAGCCGCGCTCGCGCAGCCGCCGCGAGACGTCGAAGACGTCGAAGTTCTTCACGTCGGGCGCGGTGGTGACGGCGAACACCGGCAGCTGGTCCCCGTGGGTGATCAGCCGGAACTGCTCGTGGGCGGCGAACTCGCCGGCCACCGAGCGGGCCACGTCGCGGCTGGCCTGCTGCACCGCGCGGTAGCCGCCGAAGCCCAGCCGCAGGAAGCTGTAGTACTGCGCGACGACCTGGGCGCCGGGCCGGGAGAAGTTCAGGGCGAACGTCGGCATGTCGCCGCCGAGGTAGTTCACCCGGAACACCAGCTCGTCGGGCAGCTCGTCCGCGTCGCGCCACAGCGCCCACCCGACGCCCGGGTACACCAGGCCGTACTTGTGCCCGGAGGTGTTGATCGAGGCGACCCGCGGCAGCCGGAAGTCCCAGACCAGGTCCTGGTCGAGGAAGGGCGCGATCATCGCGCCGGAGGCCCCGTCGACGTGCACCGGGACGTGGACGCCGGTGCGCTGCTCGTAGTCGTCCAGCGCCGCGCAGATCTCGGCGACCGGCTCGTAGGAGCCGTCGAAGGTGGAGCCGAGCACGGCCACCACGCCGATGGTGTTCTCGTCCACCAGCTCCATGGCGCCCTCGGCGTCCAGGTGCAGCCGGTCGCCGCGCATCGGCGCCAGCCGCGCCTCGACCTCCCAGAACGTGCAGAACTTCTCCCAGCACACCTGCACGTTGGCGCCCATCACCAGGTTGGGGCGGGCGGTCGCGGGATAGCCGGGGGTGCGCTTGGACCAGCGGCGCTTGAGCGCCATGCCGGCGAGCATGCACGCCTCGGAGGAGCCGGTGGTCGAGCAGCCGACGGTCTTCGCCGGGTCCGGCGCGTTCCACAGGTCGGAGAGGATCGCCACGCAGCGCCGCTCCAGCTCGGCGGTGCGCGGGTACTCGTCCTTGTCGATCATGTTCTTGTCGACGCACTCGGTCATCAGCAGCGTGGCCTGCGGTTCCATCCAGGTGGTGACGAAGGTGGCCAGGTTCAGCCGGGAGTTGCCGTCGAGCATCAGCTCGTCGTGCACCAGCTGGTACGCCGCCGAGGGGGCCATCGGCCCTTCCGCCAGCCGGTGCTTGGGCGGCGCGGTCTCCATGCCGCCGACCGGATCGGCCACCCCGACGAAGGGGTTGACGGAGACGTCGTGCGGTGCGCTGGAGCCTTTGTGCAGCGACATGACGGGCCTCCCGGCCGAACGCGGATCCGTGCCCCGGAACAGGTGCACCAATCGCGACGATAAGGGCATTTCGGTCATCGCGCAGAGCAGTGCCCGTCAGCCGGCGGCACGCGAAGGCGGGGCGACGGCAGCCCGGGCCCCGGCGGAGCCCGCGGGAAACTCCTTGCACCTGACGCGACGTGAGGACGCAGGGTGGCCGGTGACAGGAAAGGAGGCGGGACGATGAGCTACACGATCGGGCAGGTGGCCCGGTTCGCCCGGGTCACGGTGCGCACGCTGCACCACTACGACGAGATCGGGCTGCTGCGCCCGCGGTTGCGCAGCGCCGCGGGCCACCGGCGGTACGACGACGCCGACCTGGACCGGCTGCAGCAGATCCTGTTCTACCGGGAGCTCGGCTTCCCCCTCGACGAGGTCGCCGTCCTGCTGGACGACCCCGACGCGGACCCGGTGGCGCACCTGCGCCGGCAGCACGCGCTGCTCACCGGCCGCATCGACCGGCTCCGGCAGATGGCGGAGGCCGTCCGACGCGCCATGGAGGCACGCACGATGGGCATCAACCTCACACCCGAGGACAAGTTCGAGGTCTTCGGGGACTACGACCCCGACGAGCACGCCGAGGAGGTCAGGGAACGCTGGGGGAACACCGAGGCGTACGCCCAGTCGCAGGCCCGCGTCTCCTCGTACACCAAGGAGGACTGGCTGCGGATCAAGGCCGAGCAGGACGCGTGGTTCGGGCGGATCACCGCGGCGATGGACGCCGGCGAACCGGCCGGCGGCGGGGCCGCGATGGACCTCGCCGAGGAGCACCGGCAGTCCATCACGCGCCACTACTACGACTGCGGGTACGACATCCACACCGGGCTGGCCGGCATGTACCTCGCCGACCCGCGGTTCACCGCCTACTACGAGGGGATCGCGCCGGGCCTGGCCCGGTACCTGCACGACGCGATCCTGGCGAACGCGGCACGCCGCACCTGATCCGGACGACCCGTTACCCGGGCCGTGCCCGGGCCTAGGCCGCGTCCGCGGGGGTCAGCACCACCGCGGTGCCGTAGGCGCAGACCTCGGTGCCGACGTCGGCCGCCTCGGTGACGTCGAACCGCATCATCAGCACCGCGTTGGCGCCGCGCGCCCTGGCCTGTTCGACCAGCCGCTCCATGGCCTGGTTGCGGGTCTGCACCAGGGTCTTGGTCAGGCCCTTCAGCTCGCCGCCGACCATCGACTTCAGTCCGGCGCCGATCTGGCTGCCCAGGTGGCGGGAGCGCACGGTCAGGCCGAACACCTCGCCGACCACCCGCTCCACCCGGAAGCCGGGGGCCTCGTTCGTGGTCACCACGAGGACGTCCGAGTCCTGGGTCTGGCCGCCGCCGTACTCGTCGATGCTCATGGCGGCAGCCTGCCCGGGGCCCGGACGTCCCGCACCCGCAGCTACTCCAGGCGCGGCTGCTCGGCGGGCGCCGGGCAGATCCGGCGGCCCTCGTGGTCGAAGACGTACAGATGCGCCAGGTCCACCAGCAGCGGCACCCGGTCGCCGCGGCGGACCCGGATGTCGGGTCCGGTGCGCACCACCAGGTCGCCGGTCTGCGTCTCGGGCGGCGCGGCCGGGCGGTCCATCACGGAGACCGGGCCGCGGCCCGGTGCGTGGTCGGGCCGCGGCGGCACACCGCCGGGCACCGGCGCCTCGCGCTCCATGACGGACGCCTGGATCCGCCGGGCCGCCTTCTGGGCGAGCCGGCCGAACCCGCCGGAGCCGCTGGAGCGCCGCGAACCGCCGCGGGCGTCCGCGGCCACCGGCCGCGGCGCCTCCAACTCGGGCACGACCGCGGGGCGCGAGCCGGTGTTCAGGTGCACCAGCGACTCGTGGCCCTGGTACTCCACGTGCTCGACGATGCCGCTGATCACGACCTCGCCGGAGTGCGCCTGGCTGGGCTGGGCGATCCGCACCGCCTCCGAGCGGAGCCCGACGATGATCGGGCGGCCCTGCTGGATGCGGAGCATCTGGTGGTCCAGGCTGAGCGGTTCCGGCAGCCCGAGGCGCTGCCGGCCGAAGTCGATCCACATGCCGCCGCCGAGCGGCGCGAGCACCGTGGCCTGCAGCAGGTTGATGCGCGGGGTGCCGACGAACGCGGCGACGAAGACGTTCTCCGGCAGGTGGTACGCCTCTCGGGGCGTGCTGAGCTGTTGCAGCACGCCGCTGCGCATGATGGCGACCCGGTCGCCGAGGGACATCGCCTCGGCCTGGTCGTGCGTGACGTACACGGTGGTGACGCCCATGCCATGGGTGAGACGAGCGATCTCCGCGCGCAGGTGGGAGCGGAGTTTGGCGTCCAGGTTGGACAGCGGCTCGTCCATCAGGAAGACGGAGGGGTGGCGGGAGATCGCGCGGCCCATCGCCACGCGCTGCCGCTCGCCGCCGGACAGCTGCCCGGGGTAGCGGTCCAGGATCTCCTCGATGCCGAGGATGCGGGCCGTCTCGTCGACGCGGGGCCCGGGCTCCTCGCCCGGCATCTCGAAGCGCAGCGGGAAGCCGATGTTCTCGCGGCTGGTCATGCTGGGGTACAGGGCGAAGTTCTGGAAGACCATCGCCATCTTGCGGTCCCCGGGGGCGAGGTCGTTGGAGTATTCGCCGTCCAGCAGCAGCTCGCCGGTGGTGATGTCCTCCAGGCCGGCGATCATGCGGAGCACGGTGGACTTGCCGCAGCCCGAGGGCCCGAGCAGGACCAGGAACTCACCGGGGGCGATGTCCAGGGAGAACCTGTCGACCGCCGGTGAGGGCTGCTTCGGGTAGTACTTGGAAACTTCGTGCAGGGTGATGGCGCGAGTCATAGCGGGAGCCGCCCGGTTGGTCGGACTAGGTGACGTGGGCACGTGGGGGGAAGACTTGCGTAACGCACGGATGACGCTGCGGAGAAGGTAGTCCACTACCGGTCGGTTGCGGAACGTTTGTATCAACACTGCATTGATACTTTTGGATCGTGACGAACCTCGCGCTGGGCCCGAGCTGGCTCGACCCCGACCACCTGATCAACACCTACGGCCTGTGGGGCGTGCTGCTGATCGTGTTCGCCGAGTCCGGGCTGCTGATCGGCTTCTTCCTGCCGGGTGACTCGCTGCTGTTCACCACGGGTCTGCTGGTCGCCACCGGCACCCTGCACCAGCCGCTGGCCCTGGTCGCGGCGGCCATCGCGGTGGCCGCGGTGGCCGGCGAGCAGGTCGGCTACCTGTTCGGCCGCAAGGTCGGGCCGTCGCTGTTCCGCCGGCCGGATTCCCGGCTGTTCAAGATGGAGAACATCGAGAAGGCGCACGCGTTCTTCGAACACCACGGGCCCAAAGCCATCGTGATGGCGTGCTTCGTGCCGATCGTGCGCACGTTCACGCCGATCGTCGCAGGCGTCAGCCGAATGAACTACCGCACCTTTCTCACCTTCAACCTCATCGGTGGCACCTTGTGGGGCGCGGGCGTCACGCTTCTGGGTTACTGGCTCGGCCAGATCGAATTCGTGCACAAGAACATCGAGGCGATGCTCGTCCTCGTCGTGCTGATCTCCGTGGTGCCGATCGGCATCGAGTACCTGCGGTCGCGCCGCAAGGCAGGCAAGGGCGCCGAGGCCGGACAGCAGGGCGCGTCCGCCGCCGGCGTCCGGGCCGACGGGCAGGCGCCGGCCGAGCACGAGTCGCTGTCGGCGCCGCGCGGCGGGCGGCACCGGGCGCAGAAGCGCTGACCCCGTTGGGACCGGTGTGACAGGCGATCAGGGCGGGCAGGAGCGCGGGCGCGGCCCCCAGAACGGACCCGCGGGCGGCGGCACCCCCGCGGGCGGCGGCACCCCGCCAGGCGCGGGCGAGCCCGGCGCCGGCGCCGGCGCGGGCATGGGATCCGGCGCGGGATCCGGCACCGGCGCGGGCCCGGGCATCGGGTCGGGTTCGGGCGTCGGCTCGGCGTTCACCCCGCCCGAGGGCTTCCCCGTGCTGGCGATACCGCCCGAGGGCGCGCTGTGGCAGGACCGGATGCGCGCCATGCTGCGGATGCCGTCGACCGAGCGCCCGGCGCCCGCCGAGCGGCAGCCGGGCGCGTCCGTCTCGGTGCCGCGCGTCCTCGACCTGACCCTGCGCATCGGCGAGTTGCTGCTGGCCGGCGGCGAGGGCGCGGAGGACGTCGAGGCGGCCATGTTCGGCGTCGCCTTCGCGTACGGGCTCGCGCGGGTCGAGCCCACCGTCACCTTCACGCTGCTGGGCATCTCGTACCAGCCGGCCCTCACCGAGCTGCCGGTCACCATGAGCCGCACCGTGCGGCGGCGCGGCACCGACTACACCCGGCTCGCCGCGGTCTTCCACCTGGTCGACGGGATCACCGCGCACGAGGTGAGCCTGGAGGACGCCTACCGGCGGCTCGCCGACATCCGCCGCAACCGGCACCCGTACGGCAGCTGGGTGCTCACCGGCGCCGCCGGGCTGCTGGCCGGCGCGGCGAGCATCCTCGTCGGCGGCAACCTGATCATCTTCGTGGCCGCCGCGATCGCCGCGATGCTCGGCGACCGGCTGGCCTGGCTGCTGGCCGGGCGCGGGCTGCCGGAGTTCTACCAGTTCGCGGTGGCGGCGATGCCCGCGGCCGCGATGGGCGTGTTCGTCGACCGGTACGCGCACTGGATCCCGGGCGCCACCGGGGTGCAGTCCTCCGCGGTGATCACCGGTGGGCTGTTCGCGGTGCTGCCCGGCCGCGCGCTGGTCGCCGCCGTCCAGGACGGCCTCACCGGCTTCTACATCACCGCTTCCGCCCGCCTGCTCGAAGTGGTCTACCTGGTGGTCGGCATCGTCATCGGCGTCACCCTGATCCTGTACGCGGGCGTGGGCCTGGGCGCCGACCTCAACCCCGACCAGGCGCTGCGCGCCTACGACCACCCGTGGGTGCAGCTGGCCGCCGCGATGGTGCTGACGCTGGCGTTCGCGGTGCTGCTCCAGTGCGAGCGCGGGGTGCTGCTGCTCGCCACCGTCAACGGCGGTGTCGCCTGGACGGTCTTCGGGGTGCTGCACCAGCAGGCCGGCGGCAACCAGGTCGCGTCCACCGCCGCCGCGGCCGGACTCGTCGGCCTGTTCGGCCAGCTGATGGCCCGTTACCGGTACGTCTCGGTGCTGCCGTACGTGACCGCGGCGATCGGGCCGCTGCTGCCCGGCTCGGCGACGTACTTCGGGCTGCTGGCCGTCACCCAGCACCACCTGAACCAGGGCCTGGCCCAGCTCACCAAGGCCGCGGCGCTGGCCATGGCCATCGCCATCGGCGTCAACCTCGGCAACGAGATCGCCCGCCTCGCCCTCAAGACCCCGGGCCCGCCCGGACCGCGCCGCGCCGCCAAGCGCACCCGCGGCTTCTGACCGGGCGGCCGGTGCGGACCGGCCCCTGGCCGGCCCGCACCGGCCTGGTTCCGCGGCGGGCGGTTCAGGCCATGGCCGGGTGCAGCAGGTCCTCCAGGCCGAGGCGGCGCAGGAACTCCAGCCGCATCCGGTCGGCGACCGCGTTCACCACGGCGGCGCCGTCGTCGGTGGGATCGACGTGCACCCGGAACGGCCGGTGGCCCTTCTCGGCGTCCACCACGGCGACGATCGCACGGGCCACCTCCGAGACGTCGGCGTCCGGCGGCTCCAGCTGCTGCATCCGCTGCCCGATCTGCTCCATCAGGCCGCCGTACAGCTCCTCGTAGCTCGCGACGACCTCCTCGTCGGCGGGGTGGCCGGCGTGCGCGTAGTGGCTGGTGCCGCTGGTGAAGGAGCCGGGCACGACGATGGTCGTCTCGATCCCGAAGCGGGCGACCTCCAGCGCGTAGCTGGCGGCGAGCGCGTCCATCGCGGCCTTCGCGGCGAAGTACGGCCCCAGGTAGGGCGGGGTGCCGCCGCGGGTGCTGGAACTGCCCACCCACACCAGCAGCCCGTCCCTGCGCTCCCGCATGTGCGGCAGCACCGCCTGGTTGACGCGCTGGGCGCCGAGCACGTTGATGTCGTACAGCCGCAGGTACTGCTCCGGGGTGAACGCCTCGGCCGGGCCGGTCACCATGTGCCCGGCGTTGTGGACCACGACGTCCAGGGCGGGCTGGTCGTCGAGGATCGCCGTGACGGCCTTGGCGGCGGACTCCTCGGACTGCACGTCGAGTTCGACGGTGCGCAGGTCGCGGCCGTGGTCCGCAGCCCAGGCGGCGGCCTCGGCCACCGCGGGCGCGTTGTGGCCGCCGGTGTCGCGCATGCTCGCGTAGACGATGTGGCCGGCCTGGGCCAGGGCACGGGCGGCGAGCGCCCCGAACCCGCTGGAGGCGCCGGTGACGAGGATGGTGGACATGTCGCACTCCTTGGGGGTGTCCCGAGCCGGTCAGCCGAAGGTGATCACCGAGCGGATCCCGCCGTGGCCCTCGGCCATCGCGTCCAGCGTCTCCGGCGCCTGGTCGAGGGTGATCGGCCGGAACTCCGGCAGGATGCCCTGTGCCGCCGAGAACTCCAGCGTGTCGCGCAGGTCGTGCGGCGAACCCGACGGGTTGGCCATGGCGTGCAGCCGGTTCAGCACCATCGGCGAGGTGGGCAGCGTGAGCGGCTCGGGACCGTAGCCGCAGAGCACCAGCGTGCCGTCCGGGGCCAGGCCGCCGAACGTGGTCTGCGCGGCAGCGGTGGACGGGGCCGCGCTCAGGATGACGTTCGCGCCCTGGGCCCACTGCTGCAGCGCCTCGCCAGGGTCGCCCTCGTCGGTGGCCACGAAGACCTCGGCGCCGAGCCGCTTGGCCCGGTCCTCGCCGTGCCGAGAGCGGCCGATCGCGGCCACCCGGCAGCCCAGGGCGGCGGCGTAGCGGATCGCCAGCGCGCCGACGCCGCCGGTGCCGATCACCGCGACGCGCGAGCCCGGGACCGCCCCGGCCTGCCGCAGGCCGTTGAACGCGGTGATGCCCGCGCACATCAGCGGGGCCGCGGCCACCGGGTCGAGGCCCGCCGGCAGCTCGGTGACGAAGCCCGCCTTGAACACCGCGTACTCCGCGTAGCCGCCGTCGACCATGATCCCGGTGATCTTCTTCTCCCGGCACAGGATCTGGTCGCCGCGCCGGCAGTACTCGCAGTGGCCGCACGAGTCGTTCAGGAACTGGGCGCCGACCACGGTGCCCTCGGGCGGCCAGGTCACGCCGGTGCCGGTCGCCACGACCGTGCCGGTCACCTCGTGGCCGGGCACGACGGGGAAGCGGGCGAACGGATAGTGGCCCTGCAGCAGGCCGAGATCGGTGAAGCAGACGCCGCAGGCGATCATCTTGAGGAGGACCTCGCCCGGTCCGGGCTCGGGGACGTCCCGGTCGGTCAGGCTGAGCGGCTCCGAGGCCGCTGTGGCGAGCGCGGCACGCATGGCGTACCTCCCGGTGGAGGGGGTGGGGGGATCTGTCCTGGAATGGGAACTTCTCCTCCGCCGAGTATTCCCGCGCCGCCCGCACCTGTCCAAGGCAGGCGGCGCGCCCCGGAGACGGCGGTGGGCGGTACGGGACCCGGTCCCGTACCGCCCACCGAATGCTCGGGGCCGTGCCCCGGGGGCTCAGTGCCCGTCGCCGTGCTCCTTGAGGCGGCGGAAGGACTCCTCGATCTCCGCCTCGGCCTCGGCGCGGCCGACCCAGTTCGCGCCCTCGACGGACTTGCCGGGCTCCAGGTCCTTGTAGACCTCGAAGAAGTGCTGGATCTCCAGCCGGTCGAACTCGCTGACGTGGTGGATGTCCCGCAGGTGCTCGACGCGCGGGTCCGACGCCGGCACGCACAGCACCTTGTCGTCGCCGCCGGCCTCGTCCGTCATCCGGAACATGCCGATCGCCCGGCAGGTGATCAGGCAGCCGGGGAACGTCGGCTCGTCCAGCAGCACCAGGGCGTCCAGCGGGTCGCCGTCCTCACCGAGGGTGTTCTCGACGAAGCCGTAGTCCGCCGGGTAGCTGGTCGAGGTGAAGAGCCGGCGGTCCAGGCGGATACGACCGGTCTCGTGGTCCACCTCGTACTTGTTCCGCGAACCCTTCGGGATCTCGATCGTGACGTCGAACTCCAAGGCCCTACTCCTCCATGATCAGCGCACAGTGCGGGTGATTAAGTGTCTCCCACGCATCGGGGTGGTCGCGAAAGGGGCTGGTCGGCAGTGCCGCTCGGCAGAACGTGGCAGGTCGTGGCGGGGTCGGCCGCGATAGGTCTGGCGGTGGCCGCCGGGGCGGTGGCCGCGGCCGGTCCGTGGGAGTCAGGCCAGCGTACGGCGGAGCGGTCCTTCGCCGCCGCCAGGGACCGTCAACTGGACGCCGCCGCCCATCCCGTGGCCACCGGGCGCGCCGTCCCCCCGCCGCCCTCGGCCGCCCCCGTCCTGCAGCCGGCCGGCGCCGCGCCGCAGGCCGGCGGCGACGCGGCCACGCTCACCGGGCGCCTCGACCGCCTCATGGCGAGCCCCGACCTCGGCCCGGTGCGCACCGGCGCCGTGATCGACGTCACCACCGGGCAGGTGCTCTACAGCCACCGCGCGGCCACCGCGAGCACGCCCGCCTCGCTCACCAAGATCGCCACCGCCATCGCCGCGCTGGGCACTCTCGGGCCCGGGCACCGGCTCACCACCGGCGTCGTGACCACCGCCCCCGGCCGGATCGTGCTGGTCGGCGGCGGCGACCCCACCCTGGAACTCGGCGGGCTCGCCGACGACACCGCCGCCGCGCTCAAGGCCCGCGGCGTCCGCACGGTGCGGCTCGCCTACGACACCTCGTACTTCGCCGGGCCCGCCCTGCACCCCATCGGCTACAACGAGAACCTCGCGCCGGTCACCGCGCTGATGGTCCGCGAGGGACGGCTGGACGGCACGTCCAGCGGGCCCGCGCCGCGCACCACCGACCCGGCCGGCGCGGCGGCGGCGAGCTTCGCCCAGCTCCTGCGGGCCCGCGGCATCGCGGTCACCGGCACGCCCGCGCGCGGCTCCGGCACCGGCGGCACGCAGCTGGCCGCCCACCAGTCCGCCGCGCTGTCCGACCTCGTCGAGCGGATGCTCACCAACTCCGACAACGACATCGCCGAGGCGCTGGCCCGGCAGGTGGCCCGGGCGAGCGGGCAGCACACCGACTTCGCCGGGGGCGCGAGGGCGATTCGGGCCGCGCTCGCCCGGTACGGGGTGCCGCTCGGCGGCGCGGTCTTCGCCGACGGCAGCGGGCTGGACCACGCGGACGCCCTCGCCCCGCTGACCCTGGCGCGGCTGCTCGCCCTGGCCGGCGAGGCCGGGCACCCCGAGCTGCGGTCCGTCCTGACCGGGCTGCCGGTCGCCGCCTTCACCGGGACGCTCGCCTCCCGCTTCCACGGGTCCGGCGGGGCGGGCCTGATCCGGGCCAAGACGGGGACGCTCACCGGTACCAACACGATCGCCGGCACGACTGTCCTGGCGGACGGCCGTGTGCTGGCCTTCAGCTTCATGACCCAGGGCGCTCCCGCCGCCCTCCCCGCCGAATCCACCCTCGACCGCCTGGCCACCTCCCTCACCTAGCCCCGCCTCCCGCGGCCCGCCTTCCGCCCCGAACGGGCCGTGCTCCGCCCTCCGCGGCCCGCCCCCCGAACGGGCCGGGCTCCGCCCTCCGCGGGCTGGCTTCCGCTTCGAACGTGCGAGGGGCACCCCTCAAGGGGCGCGGGGAACTGCGCGACCAGCCACCCACGGCCCGGTGGTCCGGGACGGACCGATCTGCCCCTCCGGGGCGGTGACGACCCGCGGCGCCGCGGTGGCTGGTCGCGCTTGGGGCACCTCCCAGGCGCAGCGCTGGGGGACCCCGCGCCCCTGCGGGGCTTGTCCTGCCCCGTGAGGGGCGTTGCCGTCGCACGGCCGGTGCGTGGCTGGTCGCGCTGGGGCACCTCCCAGGCGCAGCGCTGGGGGACCCCGCGCCCCTGCGGGGCTTGTCCTGCCCCGTGAGGGGCGTTGCCGTCGCACGGCCGGTGCGTGGCTGGTCGCGCTGGGGCACCTCCCAGGCGCAGCGCTGGGGGACCCCGCGCCCCCTGGGGGGCGACCCACACCGTCAGGTGAAGCCGCACCGGGGCGCAGCCCGGAAGAGGCGAACCGCTGCCCGCGGGGGCCGGAAAGGGCGGTGGGAACCCCCAAAGCGGGAGCGGCAACGTACCGTGAAGACATGACGAGCATCGGTGCAAGCGAGATGGTCGACTGGAACCTCGCCGTGGCGACCGCGCAGCGCCTCACCCGGCCGGGGCCGGAGGTCAGCCGTGACGAGGCCCGGCGGATCGTCGCCGAGCTGAGGACGCACGCCCAGGACTCCGAGGCCCACGTCCGCGCGTTCACCCGGATGTACGGGGACGTGGAAGGGGGCGAGCCGCACGGCACCCCCGTGCTGATCGTGGACCGGCCCGGCTGGGTCAAGGCCAACGTCGCCGGCTTCCGCGAGGTCCTCAAGCCGCTGCTCGGCAAGATGCAGGCCCGCCGGCCCGCAGGTCCCGGCGGCGCCGTCCTGGGCACGGTCGGCGGCAAGGTGACCGGCGTCGAGGTCGGCATGTTGCTGAGCTTCCTGTCGTCCCGGGTGCTGGGGCAGTACGAGACCTTCGCGCCGCCGACCCGCGAGATGCCCGCAGGGCCGGTGAAGCCCTCGCCGGGCGCCTCCCGCGCCGGGCGGCTGCTGCTGGTCGCCCCGAACATCGTCCACGTCGAGCGCGAACTCGACGTCGACCCGCACGACTTCCGGCTGTGGGTGTGCCTGCACGAGGAGACCCACCGCACCCAGTTCTCCGCCGTGCCGTGGCTGCGCGACCACATCGAGGGCGAGATCCAGGGATTCCTCGGCGAGACCGACCTCGACGCGTCCACCGTGATCGAGCGGGTCCGCGAGGCCGTCCAGTCCTTCTCCGGCCCCGGCGGCGAGGACGAGCCGTCCGACGACGGCCGCAGCCTGGTCGACCTGGTGCAGACGCCCACCCAGCGGGAGATCCTCGGCCGGATCACCGCCGTGATGTCGCTGCTGGAGGGACACGCCGACTTCGTGATGGACGGCGTCGGCCCGGACGTCGTGCCCTCGGTGGCGGAGATCCGCGAGAAGTTCACCCAGCGCCGGGCGAGCGGCGCGGGCCGCCTGGACCAGGCGCTGCGCCGGCTGCTCGGCCTGGACGCCAAGCTGCGCCAGTACCGCGACGGGGAGCGCTTCGTGCGGGCGGTGGTCGAGGAGACCGGCATGGACGGCTTCAACCGGGTGTGGACCTCGCCGAACACGCTGCCCACCAAGGCGGAGATCGCCAAACCCGCGGACTGGATCGCGCGGGTCCACGGCCGCACCGAGTCGTAGGAGGCGGGGGAGTCCCGGAGGGATGCGGGGGCCGCGAGGGGACCGCAGGGGCCGCTGGGGCCCGCGCCGGCGCGAGTGGCCCGTCCGGGCGGCTCGCGCGGCCGTTCCGGGGCTCCGGGTTCACCCGTCCGAGGGACCGTAGCGGTGGGGTGGCGCGTGCGATGCTCGGGTAATGCTCCGGCTTCTGTCACCATCTGAACACCCTGCGTCATTCCCCTTGCTCACTGCAGCCCCTCACAGCCTCCCCAGGAGGGATCCGGACATGGGACCCCATCCCACGGTCGCGGCGATACGCCTGGCGGTCCGCCGCGTCCTGCACGACATCCTCAGCGCGTCCGACGACCCGCACCCGCTCGTCCTCGCGGCGTGCAGCGGCGGCGCCGACTCCATGGCGCTTGCCGCCGCCCTCGCCTTCGAGGCCCCACGGCTCGGCGTGCGCGCCGGAGCCGTCACCGTCGACCACGGCCTGCAGGCCGGCTCGTCCGTGCGCGCCGCCGAGGTCGCCGACCGGCTGCGCGGTCTCGGCCTGGACCCGGTGGACGCGGTCGGTGTGACCGTGGGCCGCCAGGGCGGCCCCGAGGCCGCCGCGCGCGACGCGCGGTACGCCGCGCTCGACGCCACCGCCGAACGCCGCGGCGCCTCCGCCGTGCTGCTCGGCCACACCCGCGACGACCAGGCAGAAACGGTGCTCCTCGGGCTCGCCCGCGGCTCCGGCACCCGGTCGCTGTCCGGCATGGCGGCGGTCTCCGGCACCGGCGGCCGCTACCGGCGCCCCTTCCTGCTGCTCGACCGCGACACCGTGCGCCAGGGCTGTCTGGCCCAGGGCATCACCGTGTGGGAGGACCCGCACAACCACGATCCCGCCTACACCCGCTCCCGGGTGCGGCACGAGGCGCTGCCCATCCTGGAGAAGTCCCTCGGCAAGGGCGTCGTCGAAGCACTCGCCCGTACCGCCCAGCTGTCCCGCGACGACGCCGACGCGCTCGACCAGTGGGCCGCCGACGCCGAGGCCGACGCGGCGGGAGAGGACGGCAGCCTGGACGTGCGCCGGCTGCACGCGCTGCCCGCGGCCGTCCGCCGCCGGGTGCTGCGCCGCGCCGCGATCGCCGTCGGCTCGCCCCCCGGCTTCCTGTTCGCCCGGCACATCGAGGAGGTGGACCGCCTGGTGACCGGCTGGCACGGCCAGAAGGCGCTGAACCTACCCGGCGGCGTCGCCGTGCGCAGGGCGAATGGCAGACTGTTCTTCTCGCCGTCGTAGAGCCGCAGAGCCGCAGACCTAGGGACGTACCGCGCAGTGAACGAGAACGACATGGGCGCCGACCTCGAAAAGGTGCTCATCTCCAAGTCAGAGATCGACGCGAAGCTGAAGGAGCTGGCCGCCGAGATCGACCGGGACTACGCGGGCAGGGACCTGCTGATCGTGGGCGTGCTCAAGGGCGCCGTCATGGTGATGGCGGACCTGGCCCGCGCCCTCTCCAGCAACGTGACCATGGACTGGATGGCCGTGTCGTCGTACGGCGCCGGCACCAAGTCCTCGGGCGTCGTCCGCATCCTCAAGGACCTGGACACCGACATCGCCGGCCGCGACGTGCTGATCGTCGAGGACATCATCGACTCCGGTCTGACGCTCTCCTGGCTCATCAGCAACCTGGGCTCGCGCGGCCCCGCCTCCCTGGAGGTGTGCACGCTGCTGCGCAAGCCCGAGGCCGCGAAGGTCCGGATCGATGTCAAATACACTGGATTCGACATCCCGAACGAGTTCGTCGTCGGATACGGCCTGGACTACGCGGAGAAGTACCGCAATCTCCCCTTCGTCGGCACTCTGGCACCGCACGTGTACGGCGGCTGACCGGCGGCGGGGAACCCCTGCCGGTTTTCCGCCGTTGGAGCAGGGGAAAGCGGGATTGTTAACGGTCGGCGGCAACCTCGGGTGACAATGCTGGGGTACCGTCCGAAGGTCGGGTCAATACACCGGATGCATGCGGCGCCATCAGGCGTCGGTGCCTCACTGTGGCAGGAGGGACGGGGCGTGATCGCCCCGCATGGATGGACGTGAAGCGCTATTTCCGTGGGCCAGTGATGTGGATCGTGCTGGCTGTCCTCGCCGTGGTCGTGTTGATGCAGGTCGTCGGGTCCGGCGGCGGCTACAAGACGGTGGACACCGGCGCGGTCGTGCACGCGATCGACACCAGCCAGGCCAAATCCGCCGAGCTGACGACCGGGGACGACAACTCGATCAAGGTCCAGCTCAAGGACGGCATCAAGATCGAGGGCAGCAGCAAGGTCCGGGCCAGCTACATCGGCAACCAGGGCTCTGACATCGCCAACCACCTGCAGGACATCGTCAACGGCAAGGTCAAGGGCGTCACCCTGCCTGACAAGTACACGGTCACGCAGTCCAAGCAGAACGCCTTCGTCGGCATCCTGCTGTCGCTGCTGCCGTTCGTGCTGATCGTGGTGGTCTTCCTCTTCCTGATGAACCAGATGCAGGGCGGCGGCTCCCGCGTCATGCAGTTCGGCAAGTCCAAGGCGAAGCTGATCACCAAGGACACGCCGAAGACCACGTTCGCCGACGTCGCGGGCTGCGACGAGGCGGTGGAGGAGCTCCAGGAGATCAAGGAGTTCCTGCAGGAGCCCGCGAAGTTCCAGGCCGTCGGCGCCAAGATCCCCAAGGGTGTGCTGCTCTACGGCCGCCCCGGTACCGGCAAGACCCTGCTCGCGCGGGCCGTGGCCGGCGAGGCGGGCGTGCCGTTCTACTCGATCTCCGGTTCCGACTTCGTCGAGATGTTCGTCGGTGTCGGTGCCTCCCGGGTCCGCGACCTGTTCGAGCAGGCCAAGGCGAACGCCCCGGCGATCGTCTTCGTCGACGAGATCGACGCCGTCGGCCGGCACCGCGGTGCGGGCCTCGGCGGCGGCCACGACGAGCGCGAGCAGACCCTGAACCAGCTGCTCGTCGAGATGGACGGCTTCGACGTGAAGGGCGGCGTGATCCTGATCGCCGCCACCAACCGGCCGGACATCCTCGACCCGGCGCTGCTGCGCCCGGGCCGGTTCGACCGCCAGATCGCGGTGGACCCGCCGGACCTGCAGGGCCGCCTGGAGATCCTCAAGGTGCACCAGAAGGGCAAGCCGATCGCGCCGGACGTCGACCTGATGGCCGTCGCCCGCCGCACCCCCGGCTTCACCGGCGCCGACCTGAGCAACGTGCTCAACGAGGCCGCGCTGCTGACCGCCCGCAGCGACAAGAAGCTGATCGACAACGGCATGCTGGACGAGGCCATCGACCGCGTGGTGGCCGGTCCGCAGAAGCGCACCCGGATCATGTCGGACAAGGAGAAGAAGATCACCGCGTACCACGAGGGCGGACACGCCCTGGTCGCGGCGGCCTCGCCGAGCTCCGACCCGGTCCACAAGGTGACGATCCTGTCCCGCGGCCGCGCCCTGGGTTACACCATGGTGCTGCCCGACGAGGACAAGTACTCCACCACGCGCAACGAGATGCTGGACCAGCTCGCCTACATGATGGGCGGCCGGGCCGCGGAGGAACTGGTCTTCCACGACCCGACCACCGGCGCCTCGAACGACATCGAGAAGGCCACCACCACCGCCCGCGCCATGGTCACGCAGTACGGCATGACCGAGCGGCTCGGCGCGATCAAGTTCGGCTCCGACAACTCCGAGCCGTTCCTGGGCCGTGAGATGGGTCACCAGCGCGACTACTCCGAGGAGGTCGCCGGGCTGGTCGACGAGGAGGTCAAGACCCTCATCGAGACCGCGCACAACGAGGCCTGGGAGATCCTGGTCGAGAACCGGGACGTCCTGGACAACCTGGTGCTGGCGCTGCTGGAGAGGGAGACGCTGAACAAGGAGGAGATCGCCGAGATCTTCGCCCCGGTCGTCAAGCGGCCGGCGCGGCCGGCCTGGACCGGCTCCTCCCGGCGTACCCCCTCCACCCGGCCGCCGGTGCTGTCGCCGAAGGAGCTGGCGCTGACCAACGGCTCCCAGCCCGCCAACGGCAACGGGCCGACGCCGATCTCCACCACCAAGCCGGCCGAGCCGGTGGACCTCCCCGAGGACGGCTCCACCGACGGCTGAGCCGTCAGGAATGCAGGTCGCGGCCCCAGGGTTTGTAACCTTGGGGCCGCGGCCTTTGTCAGGGCGGCCGCACTCAGCAACAGGAACGAGACACCGATGACCGATCCCGTGACCCTGCTCGGTGAGAGCCCGGCCGGCGAGTTCGACGAGAAGCGGGCCGAGGCCGCCATCCGCGAGCTGCTGATCGCCGTGGGCGAGAACCCGGACCGCGAGGGCCTGCGGGAGACCCCGGCGCGGGTGGCCCGGGCCTACCGCGAGATATTCTCCGGGCTGTGGCAGCAGCCGGAGGACGTGCTGACCACCACCTTCGACCTCGGTCACGACGAGATGGTGCTGGTGAAGGACATCGAGGTGATGTCCTCCTGCGAGCACCACCTGGTGCCGTTCGTCGGCGTCGCCCACGTCGGCTACATCCCGTCCACCAGCGGCAAGATCACCGGACTGTCCAAGCTGGCCCGGCTGGTCGACGTGTACGCCCGCCGGCCGCAGGTGCAGGAACGTCTCACCACGCAGATCGCGGACGCCCTGATGCGGATCCTGGAGCCGCGCGGCGTGATCGTGGTCGTGGAGTGCGAGCACATGTGCATGACCATGCGCGGCGTGCGCAAGCCCGGCGCGAAGACCCTGACCTCGGCGGTGCGCGGGCAGCTGCGCCACCCCGCGACGCGCTCCGAGGCGATGAGCCTGATCATCGGCCGCGGCTGATCGCCACCACGGAGGAGGACGGGCGCGGCGCGCTCGCGTCCGGCACCAGGCGCCCGGACAGCCACTGCAGGGCCGGCGGGATCTCCCGCCCCCAGGTGGTGAAGTTGTGGCCGCCGCTCGGCAGGATGATCGACGACAGCTTGGTCGGGCCCTTGACCAGGCCGATGAACCGCAGCGTCGCGTGGTAGTTCTTCTCGCCCTGCCGGCTGCTGGTCACCAGCAGGCTCACCGGCGGCTGGGGCAGGTGCTGCAGCCGCCAGGGCAGGTTGTTCTCCTCGCGGACCCGCGTGCTGCCGCCGAACAGGTCGCCGGTCGTCGCGTCCTTGGGCGCCGCGTAGTCCGCGGACAGGCCGACCGCCGCCGAGTAGGCCTTCGGGTCCTCCATGGCGAGCTTGAGGGCGCAGTAGCCGCCCGTGGAGTCGCCGATGATGCCCCAGCTGGCCGCGCCCGCCCCGACCCGGTAGTGCGCGAGTATGCCGGCCCTCAGGTCCTTGGCGAAGAAGGTCTCGGTCTGCGGCCCGTGCGGGACGTTCATGCACTCGGTGTCCCGCGGCGGCGCCACGGTGGGCCGCAGCATCACCAGGACCATCGGCTGCGCCCGCCCGCCGTGGACCAGGGACGCCTCGATCGACGGGTACTTCATCTTCTTGTAGAGCGCCTCGGCGACCCCCGGGTAGCCGGTGAGCACCACCGCGGCCGGGAACACCCGCTGCGGCTCGCGGAAGTACTCCGGCGGCAGGTAGACGTAGGCCGTCGTGCTGATCTTCGACAGCCCGCCGGCCAGCGCCACCTTCTGGATCTGGCCCCCTATGGTGGGCACCGCGCCGCCGGGGACGTTCACCGCGAGACTGTCCAGCACCCGCAGCTGGCCGCCGGAGCCGCCCGCGGCGTGGTCCACCACCACGCCGGGCGTGGTCTCCTGCCCGAACAGGTCCGCCCACGAGGCGTAGAAGCCGAAGTTGTCGTTCCCCGCCAGGGCGAGCGCCGCGATCAGCGCGAACTGGGTGGTGACCAGCACCCCGACCCGGCCCAGCACCGGCAGCACGCCCTTGCGGGACAGCCGTGGCCACAGCCACACCGTCACTGCGAACAGGGCCACCGCGAGGACGACGGCGAGGAGGAGGACCTTCTTACTCGTGAGACCCATGTCTGCAGGTGTACTTTCCGTCTCGGCCGAACTGCGTCCGCCCCGGAGGGAACCCGCGGGCGCGGCTTCCCGTCCTAGAGGGCGCAAATTATTCGTACTGGCGCAGGTTGCGGGCCATGTCCCGTGATTCCCGGTGATGGTGTGGTTTGGTGACCCATGTCTGTACAGCTAGAGGGCGAAAGCCTGACCCGGGTTCCGTGGGCGGTGTCACATGTCCTCTGAGCGCGTCGACCCCAGGCGCCTCCCCTGGCCCCTGCGTCCCTCCGCGGTGCCGGCGATCATGGGCACCGGAGCGGCCGTCATCGGCCTGCTGGACGTGGTCTCCGCGGTGTTCCCGGCCTTCCGCAACGGCCGGATGCACCACATGGCGGCGTTCTTCCCCGGCACCGTCAGCTCGCTGGCCGCGGCCACCTCGGTGGTCACCGGCATCCTGCTGCTGATGCTGGCTCACGCCCTCAAACGGGGGAAGCAGCGTGCCTGGTGGGCGGCGGCGCTGCTGCTGCCGGTCGGCGCCGCCACCCAGCTGATCTACCGTCACTCCCTGTTCGGCGCGGCGATCTCGCTGGCGCTGCTGACCCTGCTGATCCGCAACCGCGCCGAGTTCACCGCGCTGTCCGACCCGCGCACCCGCTGGCGCGCCGCCGCCAACTTCGTCGGCCTCAGCGCGTTCGCCTTCGCCCTCGGCCTGGTCATCACCAGCGCCCACCCCGCCTCCGAGCGCGGCACGCCGAGCTTCGCCGCGCGCTGCGAGCACGTGATCTACGGCCTGTTCGGCTTCGAGGGCCCGGTGGCGTACACCAGCGACCGGGTCAACGACATCGTCGCCTACTCGCTCGGCGGCCTCGGCCTGCTGATCGCCTGCTCCACCGTCTACCTGCTGCTGCGCCCGGCCCGCCCGGTCGCCGAGCTGAGCGTGGCGGACGAGGAGCGGCTGCGCGCCCTGCTGGTGCGGCACGGCCACCGCGACTCGCTCGGCCACTTCGCGCTGCGCCGCGACAAGTCCGTGGTCTTCTCGCCCAGCGGCAAGGCCGCGGTCTGCTACCGCGTGGTCTCCGGTGTGGCCCTGGCCAGCGGCGACCCGATCGGCGACGTGGAGGCGTGGCCGGGCGCGATCGAGCAGTACCGGGAGCTGGCCCGCGCCCACGCGTGGCTGCCGGCCGTCGTCGGCTGCAGCGAGACCGGCGGCGAGGTGTGGACCCGGGAGACCGGCCTGGACGCGCTGGAGCTGGGCGACGAGGCGATCGTCACCACCTCCGAGTTCACCCTCGAGGGCCGGGCGATGCGCAACGTGCGGCAGATGGTCAAGCGGATCGAGCGCTCGGGCTACGTGTGCCGGGTGCGCCGGGTGCGCGAGCTGACCGAGGACGAGAAGCACCGGGTGCGGCTGGCCGCGGACGCCTGGCGCGGCACCGACACCGAGCGCGGGTTCTCCATGGCGCTGGGCAGGTTCGGGGAGGACGCGGACGGCGACTGCGTGGTGGTCACCGCGCACAAGGAGCGCGAGCCGGGCGCCCCGCACCCCGAGCTGGGCGACCTGCGGGCGGTGCTGCACTTCGTGCCGTGGGGCACCGACGGCATGTCCCTGGAGCTGATGCGCCGGGACCGGTCCGCCGACCCCGGGCTCAACGAGCTGCTGATCGTCGCGGCCCTGCAGCAGGCGCCGGAGCTGGGCATCGCCCGGGTCTCGCTGAACTTCGCGATGTTCCGCTCGGCGCTGGCGCGCGGCGAGCGGATCGGGGCGGGGCCGGTGCTGCGCGGCTGGCGCGGGCTGCTGGTGTTCCTGTCCCGCTGGTTCCAGATCGAGTCGCTGTACAAGTTCAACGCGAAGTTCCAGCCGGAGTGGGTGCCGCGGTTCCTGGTCTTCCCCAACTCCCGGGACCTGCCGCGGATCGGCTTCGCGATCATGCAGGCCGAGGGCTTCGTCACACTCTCCCTGCCGCTGCCCGGCGCGATCCAGCGCTTCCTGCCCGGCCGCGCCAAGCGGCCGGTCTCCCGGCAGCAGTCCGGCTACGCGACCGCCGACGCGACCGCCGACGCGGCCGCCGGCGACGGCGATGACGAGCGCGGCGACGGGCAGGGCCCGCACCAGGCCGATGCGGTCGCCTGAGCGGTGCCCCGCGGGTCCCGGCCCCGCGCTGAACGGGGCCGGACGGGCGCCCGTAGGCTGGGGGCATGAGTAGGTCACAGGCGCGCAGGGGGCCCGCGGGGCTGCCCGCGTGGGACCGCTGCGCGGTCATGGGCGTGGTGAACGTCACACCCGACTCGTTCTCCGACGGCGGGCAGTGGTTCGACCCCGAGCTGGCCGTCAAGCGCGGCCTCGACCTGGTCGCGCAGGGCGCCGACCTGGTGGACGTCGGCGGCGAGTCGACCCGGCCCGGTGCCGCGCGCGTCGACGCCGCCGAGGAACTGCGGCGCGTCGTGCCGGTGGTCCGCGAGCTGGCCGCGGCCGGCGTCGTGGTCAGCGTCGACACGATGCGCGCCACCGTCGCCGAGCAGGCGCTGGCCGCCGGCGCCCGGCTGGTCAACGACGTCAGCGGCGGCCAGGCCGACCCCGGGATGATCCCGGTCGTCGCCGCGGCCGGAGCCCCCTTCGTCGTGATGCACTGGCGCGGCCAGAGCATCGACATGAACAACCGCGCCGTCTACGCCGACGTGCTCGGCGAGGTCCTCGCCGAGCTGCGCACCAGCCTGGACCGGGCGGTCGCCGGGGGAGTGGACCCCGAGCGGATCGTCATCGACCCGGGCCTGGGCTTCGCCAAGGACGCCGACCACGACCTCACGCTGCTCGCCCACCTCGCCGAGCTGCACGCGCTCGGCCGGCCGCTGCTGGTCGCCGCCTCCCGCAAGCGGTTCCTCGGCCGGGTCCTGGCCGCCGGCGCCGGCACCCCGCCGCCGGCCCGCGAGCGTGACGCCGCCACCGCCGCGGTCACCGCCATCGCCGCCCGCGAGGGCGCCTGGGCGGTCCGCGTCCACGAGGTCCACGCGAGCGCGGACGCGGTCCGGGTGGCCCGGGCCATCGAGACCGCGGCGGCGCCGGGCGGGCCGGCCGCGTGACGCCGACCACCGCGGAGGCGCGGGCCGTGGAGGCGGCCAACCAGGCGTTCTACGACGCCGTCGAGACCTCCGACCTGGACGCGCTGGAGGCGATCGTGCTCACCGGCCCGCTCGCCGAGTCGGTCACCGTCGTCCACCCCGGCTGGCCGGTGCTGCGCGGCCGCCGCGAGGTCATGCGCTCCTACGCGCTGATCATGGCCAACACCGAGTACATCCAGTTCTTCCTCACCGACGTGGAGGTGGCCGTCGACGGCGGCACCGCGCTCGTCACCTGCACCGAGAACATCCTCACCGGCGGCCCGGCCGAGGACGACGGCTCCGCGGGCTCGCTGGTCGGCGGCCTGGTGGTGGCCACCAACGTGTTCCGCCGCACCTCGGAGGGCTGGCGGCTGTGGGTCCACCACGGCTCCCCGGTGCTCGCCGACGAGTCCGACGACCCCGAGGCGGCCGGCGACCCGGACGCGTGACGTAGATTCGTTCCCGCCGGGCCCGCACGCAGGGACGGGACCCGTCACAAACTGCACCGACCGGCAGGAGCGAAGTCGTGGATCGAGTCACGTTGCGGGGCCTGAGCGTCCGCGGGCACCACGGGGTGTTCGCGCACGAACGCGAGGACGGCCAGATCTTCGTGATCGACCTCGCACTGGGCCTGGACACCGCCGCCGCGGCCGCGGGGGACGACCTGGAGAAGACCGTGCACTACGGTGTGCTGGCCGAACAGGTCGCGGCGGTCGTCGCCGGCGAACCGGTCAATCTCATCGAGACCCTGGCCCAGCGCATCGCGGACACGTGCCTCGGGCATGACGTGGTCGAGGAGGTCGAGGTGACCGTGCACAAGCCGGACGCTCCGATCACCGTGCCTTTCGACGATGTGACCGTCACCATCACCCGGAGGCGCCCGTGACTCCCCCGAGCCCCGAGTACCCGTCCGAGCAGCAGCCCGCCGACCCCACCGTGCAGCCCGTGCCGGCCGCCGTCACCGCCACCGTCGACGCCGCCGACAGCACCTTGCAGAACCCCAGGACCGCGGTGATCGCGCTGGGCAGCAACCTGGGCAACCGCCTGGAGACCCTGCAGGGCGCGGTCGACGCGCTGGAGGACACCCCCGGCGTGCGGGTCAGGGCCGTCTCGCCGGTCTACGAGACCGACCCCTGGGGCGTCGAGGCCGGCACGCAGTCCGACTACTTCAACGCCGTCGTCCTGGTCCGCACCACCCTGCCCCCGCAGTCCCTGCTGGAACGCGGCCACGCCATCGAGGAGGCGTACCTGCGGGTACGCGCCGAACGCTGGGGTCCGCGCACCATCGACGTGGACATCGTGGCCTACCAGGGCGTGGTCTCCGACGACCCCGTACTGACACTCCCGCATCCCAGGGCGCACGAGCGGGGCTTCGTGCTCGTACCGTGGTACGACGTGGAGCCGGCCGCGGAGCTGCCCGGCCACGGACCGGTCGCCGACCTGCTGGCGGCGGTCGGCCGGGACGGCGTGCGGCTGCGGTCCGACGTGGAACTCCGGCTGCCCGAGTAAGCGTTGGCAGTCACGAGAACCAAGGAACGGTGGAGGCGGGCAACTCGGTGAGGACGCTGCGGATCAGGACGCTTGCGGGACTCTTCTTGGTCGCGGGGGTGATCTCGTGGGCCGTGGCCCGGCTGTGGGACTCCGTGGGCACGCTGCCCGGTGTCCCGGTCGCGGCCCCGATCGTGCTCGCCCTGATCGCGGCGGTCCTGCTCGGCACCGCGCTCAACATCCGGGCGCGGCTGCGGGCCCAGCGGGAGCGCCGGCCCGGCGCCAAGGGCGTCGACCCGCTCGCCGCCGCCCGGGCGGTGGTCTTCGGCCAGGCCAGCGCGCTGGTCGCGTCGCTGGTTGCGGGGCTCTACGGCGGGACGTGCGTCTACCTGCTGATGTACAAGCTCGACATGGTGCCGAGGCAGCAGCAGGCCATCTACGCGGGGCTCGCGGTGCTCGCCGGGATCGCGGTGGTGGCCGCGGCTCTCTTCCTTGAGCGCGTGTGCAAGCTTCCCGAGGACGACGAGGGGAACCCCCCCTCCGGCGGCTCCGCCCACCACCCCCGCCGCCGCACCACCCACTGACCCCCCTCCGCGGGCCGCGTTCCGCCCTGAACGGGCTGGCTTCCGCCCTCCGCGGGCCGCGGTCCGCCCTGAACGTGCGAAGGGCAACCATCAGGGGCGCGGGGTCTCCCAGCGCTGCGCCTGGGAGGTGCCCCCAGCGCGCGCAACCGCCCTCCGGCCGGTGGTCCGGGACGGACCGATCCGCCCCTTCGGGGCGGTGACGACCCGCGGCAGCGTCGTGGTTGAGCGCGCAGTTCCCCGCGCCCCTTTGGGGTACGACCCGCCGTCGTCGAGGCGCGGGAGCGTCGGGGCTGGGTGCGGGGTGCGGGGTGCCCCGTGTCACTGAGGGGGCGTTGCCGGCGTGCGGCCGGTGGAGGGGATGGGGTGCGGTTGACTGCGGGCGGGTGGGCGTGGTTCATTCGCGGCGTGAACGTGTTCACGCTGCGCCTGCACCGGAGGGTCCACCTGGACCTCCTCCGGTACGCGGGCTGCGTGTGTACGGCCGCGCGCTGACGCGCGCCTCAGGCCCACCGTTCGCCCACGACTCCGGGTGGTGACCCGTGTCCGCCGTACCCCGTACACCTTCCTCGTCCCGTACCTCCCGCCGGGGCCCGAGCCCCGCCGACCTGCTCGACTTCGCGCGCCGCGTCGCCGCTGACACCGCGCTCGTCTCCCACCTGCCGCTCGATCCCGAAGGCCGCACCTGGACGCGGCTGGAGGGCCCCGCCGGCGCCGAGGCGTGGCTGATCGGCTGGCCGCCCGGTGCCGAGACCGGCTGGCACGACCACGGCGGCTCGCACGGCGCCTTCGTGACCGCGGCCGGCGAACTGACCGAGCTGTCGCTGTCGGTGCCGCTGCCCAGCGAGGGGTGGCGCTCGCTGGAACTGGCCGACGGCCTCGACCGGGTGCGGGTGCTGCCCGAGGGCCGCGGCCGGGCCTTCGGCCGCAACCACCTGCACCAGGTGGAGAACCGCTCCACCAGCGGGCACGCCGTCTCGGTGCACGCGTACTACCCGCCGCTGCCGCTGATCCGCCGCTACAGCCGCAAGGCGAGCACGCTGCGGCTGGAACTCGTCGAGCGCCCCGAGGAGTGGTGATGGCCGCCCGGTCGGTGGACGAGCACCTGGCCCGGGTCCGCACCCGGCTGGCCCGCCTGACGCCGCGCCAGGCGGCCGACGCCGCCGCGGGGCAGGACGCGCTGCTCGTCGACATCCGGTACCAGGCGCTGCGCGACCGCGACGGCACGGTGCCGGGCGCGGTCGTGGTCGAGCGCAACGAGCTGGAGTGGCGGCTCGACCCGTCCGGCTCGCACCGCCTCGCGCAGGCCACCGGCCACGACCGGCTCGTGGTGGTGTTCTGCAACGAGGGCTACGCCTCGTCGCTCGCCGCCGTCTCGCTGCAGGACCTCGGCCTGCACCGGGCGACGGATCTGGTCGGCGGTTTCCAGGCGTGGCGCGCGGCCGGGCTGCCGGTCGCCGCCCCCACCGGCGAACCGACCGTCCCGACCCCGCACATCGGGACAACGGCCGGAAACGATCTTGAAGAATGATCTTGGTCGAGGGCATGCGGAAGGCATTCGCGCACGCATCGTGGCCGGTCGTGCGCCCTCCGTGTCGAGGAGGGGAATCGGGGGGCCAAACCCCCCGAAAAATGGGGCCCCGGCCCCCCACGGCGCCGCCGCGCACGCTAAATTTCTGGCCATGCCCCGTGGACGCCACCGCCATTCGCAGCCGTTGCACCGGCTGCTGCCGCCGCTGACCGTCGCGTGCTGCTCCGCGGTACTCGCCGCGGCCTCGCTGTTCGACGGTGATACGGCCGTACTGCGGGCCATCGCGGTGGCCACGGCGCTCACCGCGTGCGCCGGCGCGCTGCTCGCCCGCACCTGGGACCGGGCCGCCGGCCGCGAGGTCGCCGAGCTGACCGCGGCCCGCACCCGGGACGAGTGGCGTACCGACGAGCGGATCGCCGAGGTCGAGACCGACCTGGAGGAGTCCCGGGAGATCCGCGGCCGGCTGGAGAAGAAGCTGCGCAGCAAGCGGGCCGAGCTGGCGCGGCTGCGCACCGAGCACGCCGAACTGCTGCGCCGGTACGCCACCGCCGAGTCCGAGCGGGCCCGGGCGCTGGAGGCCCGCCGCAAGCTGCAGACGGAGGGCGCCGCCGCCCAGCAGCCGCTGGCGCTGACCACCGGTTCCTCGCCGGTCGGCCCGGCCGCCTACCTCAAGGCCGCCCAGGCGCTGCGGGACCTGCCGCGCAACGCGGCCCGGCAGCAGGCCCAGCGCACGGTGGAGGAGGCCCGCCGCCGCGAGGCCGCGGCCGTCGTCGACGAGCAGCAGGGCCGGCACGCCACCGGCGCGGCGCCCGCCGCCCTGCCGGTGCGCGAGCACCGCCTGGTGCCGGCCACCGCGGCTGCCGTGCTCCCGTACGCCCAGCGCGGCTCCGCCGCGCAGCCGGCCGCGCACCGCGCCGTCGGCGGCTTCGACTTCTTCGGCACGCAGTCCCGCAGGGCGCTGGAGTCCGGCCCGGCCACCGGGGCGGCCGCGCTGGAGCCCGTCGCCCCGCCGGTCACCGCGTCCGCGGCGGTGGAACCGCGCACCGAGCACGCGCAGGCGCAGGACAACCCCGCGGACGCGGACGTCATCGACCTCACGGCGCACGACGACACCGAGCAGCTGGACATGTCGGAGCTGCGCGCCCAGGTCTGACCGGCGCCGCGCCCTACGCTGAACACCCCGGCGCGGCCACCCGCGTCCCGCCGGGCCGTCCGGCCGGGCGCTACTTGTCGATGTCTCCCACGACGAAGAACATCGACCCGAGGATCGCCACCATGTCGGCCACCAGCGTGCCCGGCAGCAGCACGGTCAGCGCCTGGATGTTGTTGTACGACGCCGAGCGCAGCTTCAGCCGGTAGGGCGTCTTCTCGCCTTTGGAGACCAGGTAGTAGCCGTTGAGGCCGAGCGGGTTCTCGGTCCACGCGTAGGTGTGCCCCTCGGGGGCCTTCAGTACCTTCGGCAGGCGCTGGTTGACCGGGCCCTGCGGGAGTTCCGCGAGCCGGTCCAGGCAGGCGTCCGCGAGGTCCAGCGCGTTGCGGGTCTGCTCCAGCAGCACCTCGAAGCGGGCCAGGCAGTCGCCCTCGGTGCGGGTCACCACCCGCAGCACGTCGCCGAGTTCGCCGTACGCCAGGTACGGCTCGTCGCGCCGCAGGTCGAAGTCCACGCCGGAGGCGCGGGCGATCGGGCCGCTCACGCCGAACGCGTGCACGTCCTGCGGGGACAGCACGCCGACGCCGCGGGTGCGGCCGCGGAAGATCTCGTTGCCGAGCACCAGGTCGTCGAACCGGCCCATGCGCGAGCGCACCCCGGCCACCGCCTGCCGGGCGCGCCCGGTCCAGCCGTTCGGCAGGTCCTCCTTGAGGCCGCCGACCCGGTTGAACATGTAGTGCATCCGGCCGCCGGAGACCTCCTCCATCACGTGCTGCAGCTCCTCGCGCTCGGTGAACGCGTAGAAGATCGGCGTGATCCCGCCCAGTTCCAGCGGGTACGACCCCAGGAACATCAGGTGGTTGAGGACGCGGTTCAGCTCCGCGAGGAGGGTGCGGACCCACACCGCGCGCTCGGGCACCTCCATGCCGAGCATCCGCTCGACGGCGAGCACGAC
The DNA here is from genome assembly GCF_044333795.1 of Streptomyces sp. NPDC020917. Lineage (NCBI taxonomy): Bacteria > Bacillati > Actinomycetota > Actinomycetes > Kitasatosporales > Streptomycetaceae > Streptomyces > Streptomyces sp. NPDC020917. Next base: position 173,382 of record NZ_JBIRRR010000022.1, read on the forward strand.
GCCCAACTCGTTGGAGAACGCCGACAGCCAGTCGTGCCGGTTGGCCAGCATGACGATCTGCCGGTAGTCCCGGGCCTCGAAGAGCTTCTCCGCGCCCCGGTGCATGTAGCCCACGACCGGCTCGCAGCTGCGGACCCGTTCCCCGTCCAGCACGATGCGCAGCCGCAGCACGCCGTGGGTGGAGGGGTGCTGGGGGCCGATGTTCAGCACCATGTCGGTGCCCTCGGCGGCCCCGCCGACTCCGATCGTGGTCTCCGTCATGCCCCCATCCTCTCAGCCCCGCGCGCTACGCCGACGGCGGAATCGCTCAGAGCGTGAAGCCTGGCCTGCGGCGGGAGACGGCGGGGACAGTGGGCGCATGGAGCTACTGGTGCTGGGCGGGACGGAGTTCGTGGGGCGGGCGGTCGCCGAGGCGGCGGTGGAGGGCGGATGGCAGGTGACCGTCTTCCACCGCGGCCGGCACCCGGCCCCCGCGGGCGTGAAGGTGCTGACGGGGGACCGGCTGGGGGACCTGGGCGCGCTGGACGGGGGCCGCTGGGACGCGGTGGTCGACACCTGGTCCGCGGAGCCCGGGGCGGTGCGGGCCTCCGCGCGGGCGCTTCTGGGGCGGGTGGGCCGGTACGCGTACGTGTCGAGCCGGTCGGTGTACGCCTGGCCGACGCCCGCCGGGCTGGACGAGAGCGCGCCGGTGGTCGAGGGCGGCGACGGGGACTACGCGGCCGTCAAGCGCGGCGGTGAGCTGGCCGCCGAGGAGGCGTTCGGGGACCGCGCGCTGCTGGTCCGCGCCGGGCTGATCCTCGGGCCGTGGGAGAACGTCGGCCGGCTGCCGTGGTGGCTGCAGCGCCTCGCCCGCGGCGGCGAGGTGCTGGCGCCCGGGCCGCGCGACCTGGCCCTGCAGTACGTCGACGTCCGCGACCTGGCCGCGTGGACACTGGACGCGCTCGCCATGGGACTCGGCGGGCCGTACAACGTGGTCAGCCCGCCCGGGCACACCACGATGGGCGAGCTGCTGGCGGAGTGCGCGGCCGCGACGGGGTCGTCGGCGGTGCTGCGCTGGGCCCCGCCCGAGGTGATCGAGGCGGCCGGCATCGAGCCGTGGACGCAGCTCCCGGTGTGGCTGCCGCCGGGCGAGGACTACGACACGATGCACGGCGGCGACGTCTCCAAGGCGCTCGCGGCGGGCCTGCGCTGCCGCCCGATCGCGGAGACCGTCGCCGACACCTGGACCTGGCTGCGCTCGCTGCCCGGCCCGGCCCCCCAGCGCCCGGACCGTCCCCCGGTGGGCCTGCCCGCCGAGATCGAGGCCCGCGTCCTCGCGGAGCTCGGACCGCGAAGCTCTGACGGCTGAGTTCTGGCCGCGGGCCCCCGCGTGGCACCAGGAGAGCTGCCGCCGGGGCGGCCGCGGAACGCCGCTGCCTGGGTGCCGCCGGGCCCGGGCCCGGGCCCGCCGACGACTCGGCGACGGCCGCCAGATCTCCGCGGCCAGTGCACGGTGCCGTTCTGCTGGGCCCGTTCGGCCGGCGCGCGCAGCCCGGCGAGAGCGGCGTCCCCCGCACCTCGCCGGGGTGCGCCGCCCTGTTCGCGTATCAGCGGGACCCGGGCCGGGATCTACGGCAGGAGCGCGGCGCAGGACGGGCCGACGGGGGTGGTGAGCCAGGTGAAGGCGCCCAGGCCGGAGGGCGCGGTGAGTTCGGCGGCCTCGGAGGCGGACGCCAGGCGGCGGACGTAGCCGGCGGGGTCGGTGGAGGCCAGGGACAGCGGGGGGCGGGTGCCGGACACGCCCAGAGCGTGCAGCGCCTCGCGCTGGGTGCGGGCCGTCCCCGGCAGGGCGTCCATGGCGACGTGGGCGGTGAGGTCGCAGGAGCCGTCCGGCACGGGCTGCACCTGGCGCCCGCCGCGGTAGCCGGTCAGTGTCCCCCCGGCCGGGCGGGCCGCCGCCGTGTGCCCGTAGTCGACGGCCACCGCCAGCCCCGCGCTCAGCGAGCCGACCGCCCGCTCCCAGGCCAGGTCCCGCGGCCGCCCGATCTCCGCGCGGCCGAACTCCGCGCCTCCCGCCGCGACCGGCCACCACGTCCGCAGCCATGCCGCGTCCTGCGCGTCCGGCGCCTCGCCCGGCCGCTCTTCTCCGTCCCGCAGCCGCACCTCCAGCAGGCGGACCTCCCCGGAGGGGGCGCGGACGGCGACGTCGAGCGGCACGTTGTCCAGCCACTCGTTGGCGAACAGCAGGCCCCGCGCCCCGCGCGGCGGCTCCGGCAGCCAGGCGATGCGCGGGTCGAGACCCGCCGGGCGCCCGGCGCGCTCCACCGCGTGCACCCGCACCCGGTCCGCCACGTCCGCGGGCAGCGCCGCCAGCACGCCCGCGGCCAGCTCGCCGCGCCCCGCGCCCATGTCGACGAAGTCCAGCTCGCGCGGGGTGCCCAGCGCCGCGTCGACCCGCCGCAGCAGCTCCGCGACGGCCCCCGCGTACAGCGGCGAGGCGTGCACGGAGGTGCGGAAGTGGTCAGCGGGGGCGTGCCGGACGAAGAAGCCCCCGGGCCCGTACAGCGCGCGCTCCATCGCGGTCCGCCACGGCAGCCACTCCTCGTCCACGGCGCCTACGGTACGTGACCACCGGGGTGTGACTCGTCACAGGGGAACCTTCCTGACCTGCCGGAGCGTCCTGAGACCGAGCGCTCTGACAGCTCGGGCCGGTAGGGTTTCGGCGGCAGGGCAGTACGAGGGAGTGGACAAGCGGATGACGGCCGGAAACGACGGCACCCCGGAGAACGACGACCCGTTCGCGTATCTCTACCGGTCAGAGGGCGGCGAGCAGCCGGACCCGGCCGCGGGTCAGCCACGCCCTCCGTACCAGCCGCGCACCTCGTACAACCAGGTGCAGCGGGTCGGCGAACGGCGCCCGCAGCAGCCCCCGGCGACCGGCGGCTACGGTTACCCGCCGCAGGCGCAGTACGGCAACGGCGCCACCCAGCAGTACCCCCAGCAGCAGTACGGCAACGGGGCGACGCAGCAGTTCCCCGGGCAGCCCGGCCAGCAGCCGCCGTACGGCGGGCGGCCCGGTGAGCCGTCCGGGCCCGGCGGGCGCCGCGCGGGCGGCCAGGGCGGCGACGCCTCGAACCGCAAGGGCCTGCTGATCGCCGCGGTCGCGGTGGTCGCGGCGGTCGCGATCGGCATCGCCTTCGCGATGACCAACAGCTCCGGCGACAAGGGCAACGACGCCAAGTCGCAGAACACCACCCCGCCGGTGGCGACGTCCGCGCCCACCACCGAACCCACCCCTTCGGCCACGCCCTCGGACTTCGACTCCGGCAAGATCGACGCCTCGACGCTGCAGCTGGCCGGCGGGGCCGCCAAGAGCAACCAGTGGCAGGGCGCCAACGCCGCGGGCGGCACGTACGTGGACGGCATGGGCACGGTCGGCGCGACGGTGGTCTGGACGGTCACCGTCCCCGAGGACGGCCCCTACACGTTCTTCGTCAACTACGGGAACGCCGGCGACGACGCCAACCTGGGCCTGACCGTCAACGGCAAGCCGCGCACCGACCTCGTCAACCTGCGGAACTACGGCAACTACACGGACTGGTCCAAGGCGTGGGACAACACCACCTACTCCTGGGTGGATCTGAAGAAGGGCGCCAACACCCTCACGCTCACCTGCGTGCCGGGCAAGAACTGCGGCGTCAACCTCGACCAGGTCTGGCTGAAGCAGGGCCAGGTCAAGAAGTAGCAGCAGGGCCGGGCCACGAAGTAGCCGTAGGGCCAGGCCAAGAAGGAGCGGCCGGTCCGCCGCGGGAGCGGCGGCCTCAGCCGGCCGCCGACACCTTCACCTGCGGCAGCAGCTCCTCGTAGACCCCTCGGTCGTACTCGCCCGCCGCCGGGGCGACCACGGTCGCCGCGGACAGGGCCACCGCCCTGGCCAGCCGCCGCGGCCACGGCAGCCCCTCCACCACGCCGGACAGCAGCCCGGCCACCGCCGAGTCGCCGGCGCCCGTCGGATTGCCCGACAGCCGCCCGGGCGGCAGCGCCTGCCACACGCCCTCCTCGGCGACCGCCAGCATGCCCTCGGCGCCCAGCGAGGCGGCCACCGCCCGCGCCCCGCGCCGCCGGGCGTCCCTGGCCGCCCGCGCGGGCTCCGAGAAGCCGGTGAGGCCGGCCAGCTCGTCCGCGTTCGGCTTGATCAGGTCCGGGCGGGCCGCCAGGCCGCGCCGCAGCGGCTCCCCGCTGGTGTCCAGCAGCACGAACACCCCCGCCGACCGCGCCTCGCGGACCAGGTCGGCGTACGCGCCCACCGGCACGCCCGGCGGCAGGCTGCCGCACAGCGCCACCGCGCCGGCCTCGCCGGAGGCCAGCAGCCCGCGGTAGACGTCCACGAAGGACGACCACTCGGCGGGGCTGACCGTCGGCCCCGGCTCGTTGAACATCGTGGTGTCGCCGGTCGCGGCGTCCACGACGCCCACCGTGCGGCGGGTGGCGCCCGCCGTCGGCACGAGCGCGTCGGTGAGCAGGTCGGCGCGGGTCACGGCGGCCAGACGGCGGCGCAGCTCGTCGCCCGCGGTCCCGCCGGCGAAACCGGTGACGACCGCCCGGTGGCCGAGGTCGGCCAGCACGCGGGCGACGTTGAGTCCCTTGCCGCCGGGGCGCTCCGCGATGTCGAGGACCCGGTGGGTGGTGTGCGGGCGCAGCGACGGGACCCGGTAGGTCACATCGAGCGCGGCGTTCAGCGTGACGGTGATGATCACCACTTGATGATGGCAAAACAACGGCGGCCAGCCCAGACCGGGCCGACCGCCTTTACCCACACGTTTCCCGCCGGTTCCGCGCGAGGTGCCGGGGTGTTCCCTGTGCCCCGTTATGGGCGCCGGGACCGGCCGCCCGCCGGGATCCGGCGGCGACTGCCCACCCCGCCCGGCCGGATCCGGCGGCCGCTCCTCACACCGGCTCGACGACCCACTCGCCCTTGCGCATCACGCCCACCAGGTCGTACGCCGCGTCCAGGACCACCAGGTCGGCGTCCTTGCCGGGCTCCAGGGAGCCGATGCGGTCCGACAGGCCCAACAGGCGGGCCGGGTTGACGGAGATCGCCTGCACCGCGTCGGCCAGCGCCAGGCCGTCCACGGTGACGGCCCGCTTGAACGCGGTGTCCAGAGTGAGGGTGGAGCCGGCGATCGAGCCGCCCTCCACCAGCCGGGCCACGCCCTCGCGCACCTCGACCTTCATCGGGCCCAGGTCGTACATGCCGTCGCCGAAGCCCGCCGCGTCCATCGCGTCGGTGATGAACGCGACCCGCTCCGCGCCCGCGCTGCCGAAGGCGAGTTCGAGGACCGCGGGGTGCAGGTGGGTGCCGTCGTTGATCAGCTCGACGGTGACCCGCTCGTCCTCCAGCAGCGCCGCGATCGGGCCCGGCTCGCGGTGATGCAGCGGCGGCATCGCGTTGAACAGGTGGGTGGCGACGGTCGCGCCCGCGTCGATGGCCTCGCGGGTCTGGTCGTAGCCGGCGTCGGTGTGGCCGATGGCGGCGATCACGCCGAGTTCGGCCAGCAGCCGCACCGACTCGATGCCGCCGGGCAGTTCGGCGGCGAGGGTGACCATGCGGACCGCGCCGCGCCCCGCCTCGACGAGCTTGCGCACGTCGGCCGGGTCGGGGTGGCGCAGCAGGCCCTCGTCGTGCGCGCCCTTGCGGCACGGCGAGATGAACGGGCCCTCGTAGTGGATGCCGGCCAGGTCGCCCTGCTCGACCAGTTCGGCCAGCAGGCCCGCCTGGCGGGCGAGGGCGTCCAGGTTCTCGGTGACCGTGGAGGCCACCACCGTGGTGGTGCCGTGGGCGCGGTGGGTGCGCACGCCGGTGAGGATGTCCTCGGCGGTCCCGGAGGTGAAGGACGCGCCGCCGCCGCCGTGGTTGTGGATGTCCACGAAGCCGGGGACGACCGTGTACCCGCGGCCCGACAGGTCGACGGTGGTCACATCGGAGGTGCCGGCGGCACCGGCCGGCGGCTCGGCCGCGAACCGGGTGCCCTCGACGGTGAGCCGGCCCCCGTCCACCACGCCGGACGGCAGGACCACGCGGGCACCGGTGAGCACCGTGCGGTGCGTTGTCGTTACGGGGGCCATCAGGCGGTTACCTCCACGGAGAGCAGATCCCAGGCGAGCAGGCCCGCACCCAGGCATCCGGCGGTGTCCCCGAGAGCGGCGGGGACGATCAGGGGCTTCTTCTGGAACGTGACGCGGGCGTCGACGGCCGCGCGCAGCGGTCCGAAGAGCGTGTCCCCCGCTTCGGCGAGACCGCCGCCGATGATGAGCACCCGGGGGTCCAGCAGGGTGAGTCCGGTCATCAGGCCGTCGGCGAGCGCGTCGACCGCGTCCTGCCACACGGCGAGCGCCGCCGGGTCGCCGGCCTCCACCGCCCGCGCGCACGCGGCCGCGTCGGCGTCCGGGTCGCCGCTGGCGGCGGCCCAGGCGCGGGAGACCGCGCCGGCCGAGGAGAGCGTCTCCAGGCAGCCGCGCTGGCCGCAGTTGCACTGCGGGCCGCCTGGGCGGACCACGATGTGGCCGATCTCGCCGGCGTAGCCGTGCGCGCCGGCCTCGATCCGGCCGTCGATGCCGATGGCGCCGGCGATGCCGGTGCCCAGCGGCAGGAACAGGAAGCGGTCCGCGCCGTTGCCCGCGCCGATCCGGCCCTCGGCCAGGCCCCCGGCGCGCACGTCGTGGCCCAGGGCCACCGGGACGCCGCCCAGCCGCTCGGACAGCAGGTCGCGCAGCGGCAGGTCCTTCCAGCCGAGGTTGGCGGAGTACACCGCCACGCCGTTGGCGTCGTCGACGATGCCGGGCACGGCGACGCCGGCCGCCGCGGCCGGCTCCCCGTAGTCCCTCTCTCCGAGGTCGCGCAGTGCGGTCGCGAAGTCGAGGATCGCGGCGACGACCGCGTCAGGACCGCGCTCCCGGCCGGTGGGGCGGCGGGCCTGGTGCAGCAGGGTGCCGTCCGCGGCGACCAGGGCGGCCTTCATCCCGGTGCCGCCGACATCGAGGGCGATGACATGTCTCACGGGGGACAGTCTCGCGTCTCACCCCCAGAAAGGTCTAGTCCACTCGGCCGGGAAGATCGAGCGAATCCCCGGGGGCGCCGGGCAGCGGGCCCCTCGGGGGCCCCGCTGCCGAAGCGATATCACGCATGGTGTAGACGTTGGCTCAAGGTGTGGGGAAGACTCGACGCTTCCGTAGGCGGACGCGTAACGCAGGACGCCCGTAATCAAAGGCGGTAGGAACGGTGCAGCGGCGACGACTTCTCGGACTGGCGGCGGCGGGCGTGGCGTCCGCGCTGGCGGCGACCACGCTGAGCGCGTGCGGGGGCAGCGGCCCTCTGAGCTCGAACGTCACCCTGCACATGGTCGTGGCCGACTACGGCGACCCCAAGACCCACAACAGCTCCAGCAAGTACTGGAACGACGTCGTCGCCGCCTTCGAGAAGAACAACTCGAAGATCAAGGTCGACGTGCAGGTGCTCAGCTGGGACGTCGTCGACGACAAGGTCGCCGCGATGGTCAAGTCCGGCCACGCCCCCGACATCGCGCAGATCGGCTCCTACGCCTCCTACGCCGCCGCGAACCAGCTGTACAGCGCGGACGAGCTGTTCACGGTCAGCCAGCAGGCGGACTTCCTGCCCGCGCTGGCCGACGCCGGCTCGGTCAACCGCACCCAGTACGGCATACCGTGGGTGTCCAGCTCCCGGATGTTCTTCTACAACAAGAAGCTCTTCGACGACGCCGGGATCGCCAAGGCGCCCAAGTCCTGGGCCGACGTCGAGAAGGACGCGAAGCTGCTGAAGGCCGACGGCGTCAAGGTCCCCTACGGCCTGCCGCTGGGCACCGAGGAGGCCCAGGCCGAGGCGCTGATGTGGATGCTGGGCAACGAGGGCGGCTACACCGACACCGTCGGCAGCTACACCTTCGACTCCTCCGCGAACATCGACGCCTTCAGCTGGCTCAAGACCCATCTGGTCCAGCCCGGCCTGGTGCAGCCCACCGACCCGGCCAAGACCAACCGCCGCGACGTCTTCGACGCGTTCCTGTCCGGCAAGGCCGGCATGATCATGGGCCACCCGACGCTGCTCGCGCAGGCCAAGGCCGCGCACATCGACGTCGGCGTGGCGCCGGTGCCCGGCAGGCAGGGCCCCTCCACCGACACCCTCGGCGTCGCCGACTGGATGATGGCCTTCAAGCAGAACGGCAACAAGGCCGCGGCCGGCAAGTTCCTCCAGTTCGTGTACCAGGAGAAGAACGCGGTCAAGTTCCTCGACGAGTACGGGCTGCTGCCGGTGACCACCTCCGCGCTCACCACGATGGAGGGCAGCCCCAAGTACGCCGACCTGGCCCAGTTCCTGAACCTGCTGCCGGAGGCGATCTTCTACCCCGTCAACAAGACGTCCTGGGGTCCGGTCAGCGACGATGTGAAGAAGACCATCGGCCAGGCGGTCCACGGCGATCCCAAGACGGTGCTGTCCAAGCTGCAGGTCGAGGCCGAGGCGCGGGACAACACGCAGAAGTCGTAGCGGCGCGGGGAGCGCCGGGAGCAGGGCCGGACGGACCCCGGCCCTGGAGGTGACGGGCATGAACGGCACGGGCGACGCGACGAGCGGGCCGCACGGCGACGGCGGCGGGCCCGGTGAGCTGTCGGAACGCGACCGCGCGGTGCTGGACATCGCCGGACGCACCTGGCCCGGCCCCGGCCCGCGCGAGCGGGCGATACGCGAACGCCTCGACATCTCGCCGACCGCGTACTTCCAGCTGCTCAACGCCTTGCTGGACGACCCGCGCGCACTGGCCCACGCCCCGGTGACCGTCAACCGCCTGCGCGCCGAGCGGGAGCGGCACCGGGCCGGCCGCTGACGGCAGCCGGCGGCGGGAAGCGGCGGCACGCCGCCGTGCGCCCGTACGCCGGGCATGCGCCCGCCCGCCGCGGGTAGGGTCGGCTGCATGGCCTCCGCCGACCTTCCCACCCCCCGCACGCCCGAGGGCAGGGACGGCCTCGCCGCCCTGCTGGCCCGCCCCGAACGCGCCGTCGTGGCGCTGGACTTCGACGGCACGCTGGCGCCGATCGTCCCCGACCCCGACCAGGCCCGCGCCCATCCCGGCGCCGCGCCCGCACTCGCCCGGCTCGCCCCGCACCTGGCCTCCGTCGCCGTGGTCACCGGCCGCCCGGCCGGCGTGGCGGTCCGCTACGGCGGCTTCGCCGGGGTGCCCGGCCTGGAGCACCTGGTGGTCCTCGGCCACTACGGCGCCGAACGCTGGGACGCGCTCAGCGGCGAGGTCCACACCCCCGGCGCCCACCCGGGCGTCACCGCGGTGCGCGCCGAACTGCCCGGCTACCTCGACCGCATCGGCGCCTGGTCCGGGACCTGGATCGAGGACAAGGGCGGCCGCGCGGTGGCCGTCCACACCCGCCGCACCGAGGACCCCGACGCCGCCTTCGCGGCGCTGCGCGGCCCGCTGCACGAACTCGCCGAGACCCACGGCCTGATGGTCGAACCCGGCCGCTACGTCCTGGAGTTGCGGCCCCCCGGCATGGACAAGGGAGTGGCGCTCGCCGCGTACCTGCGCGAGGTCGACGCCGGCTGCGTGCTGTACGGCGGCGACGACCTGGGCGACCTGGCGGCCTTCGCGGCCGTCGACGACCTGCGCAAGAACGGCATGCCCGGCCTGCTGGTGGCCAGCGCGGGCAGCGCCGACTCCCCGCCCGAGGTGGCCGAGCAGGCGGACCTGGCCGTGCCGGGCCCCGACGGCGTGGTGGCGCTGCTGGAGGCACTGGCCGACGCGCTGGACTGACCCGCCCGCGGGCGCGTCCAGCCTGCCGTCCGGCACCCGCCGGACGGCGGAACGGCAGGCGAACTGCCCGCGTCGGGGCGGGTGTCGGGCGTGCCCGCGCACTGTTGCCCGGCGGTGACAGATTCCCGATCACGCGGTCACCGACCTCCTGTGATGATCGGTGTAACGCGCGCTGTCGTGAAATCGGTCAGCGGACGCAGGCAGGCGGCGCGCGGGCACCACGTCGTGCTTCCGGGGGTTCACCATGTCCGTTCAGTCGGCCCAGCCCGTTCCATCCGTCCCGCCCGTCGAACCGGTGCGGCCCGCGCGGCCCGTCCGCCGGCGCACCCTCACCCTCGCCGCGGCCGTCGCGGCCGTCGCGATGACCGGTGCCCTGCTGGCGCCCGCCGCCCACGCGGCGCCCGGCGACGGGAGGCTCACCGTCCTGACCGGACCGTCCGGGGCCACCTCCATGTCGATCGTCGCCCTGGACGGCACGCCGCGCTACGACCCGAACCCCGCGGACACCGCGACCCCGCCGCCCGCCAACGCGCCAGCTGAACGTGATCGGTGCGGGTAGCTCGAAAAGTGGACGTCCTGGCCCTTTTTTGCCGGCCTCTCGCCGCCGGGCCCTTAGACCCGGTGTCTGCCGGTCGATCGTGCTCGCTCGCTGCGCTCACTGCGCGCGTTCTCTCTCTAGACACCGGCGGGCCCTTTGGC
>NZ_JBIRRR010000023.1:0-162170 GCF_044333795.1 Streptomyces sp. NPDC020917
CCCCGAAGGGCTTCACCGTTCGACTTGCATGTGTTAAGCACGCCGCCAGCGTTCGTCCTGAGCCAGGATCAAACTCTCCGTGAATGCTTCCGGGTCATCCCGGCAACACACGAAAGAGCGGGACGATCGGAGGAATAATCCGACCGCCCACAGCGTCCTCGCTGTGTATCGCCTTCCCAGCAACGGGAAGGACTTTCAAAGGAACCTCATCCCCTAAGGGGACGGGGTATCAACATATCTGGCGTTGACTTTTGGCACGCTGTTGAGTTCTCAAGGAACGGAAGCTGCCTTCAGCGGCCCTTTCAGGCCCCTCCGGGCTTTCCCTTCGTTGTGTTCCGACTGTATCAGACGCTTTCCAGTGTCTGACCCCCAGTCAGCGGGGTCCGTCTTCCCGGCTGTTGGGCCGTTCCGACGAGTGAGACTTTAGCGGAACCCGTCCCACCGGCCAAATCGGCCCGGTGCTTCGAAAGACCACTCGCATTCCGAAAAAACGCGCGACAACAGAACGACGTGACGAGTCACGTGTTCGGTCGACAAGGTTCCTGCGGGATGGCTGTCCGGGGACCGACCGGAGTCGGCGCTCACGTCGGACAACCCGAAGAACATTACGGGCCGGTCCGGACCGTGTCAACCCCGTCAGTCAAGATCTTCGAGGCGGCCGCCGGCGTCGGGCTGCGTGGACTCCACGCGGCGCAGCAGGCGGGTCAGGATGTCGCCGAGCGCGCCGCGCTCGTCGGGGTCCAGGTCCTGGAGGAGGTCGTCCTCGAAGACCGCGGCCATGCGCATGGTCTGGAGCCACTTCTCGCGGCCCTCGTCGGTCAGCTCGACGATGACGCGGACGCGGTTGGACTCGTCGCGCTCCCGGGTGACCAGGCCCTCGCTGACCATGCGGTCGATGCGGTGGGTCATGGCGGCGGGCGTGAGACCGAGCCGCTTGGCCAGGTCGCCGGGCCCGAGCTGGTAGGGGTGGCCCACGACGACGAGCGCCTTGAGGACCTCCCACTCGGAGTTGCTGATGCCCAGATCGACCAGCTGGCGGCCATAGGCGACGTTCATCCGGCGGTTGAGCCGGCCCAGGGCGGTGACGACCTTCTCCACCTGGGGGTCGACCTCGGGGAACTCGCGCTGGTAGGCGGCGACCTGGGCGTCGAGGTCCAGCTCCTGGGGTGCGCCTGGTGAACCCTCGGCTGCGGTCATGGGAATGAGTATGCCACGAACGACGTTGCCCTAAAGCCCTTCCGTATGTAATCTTTAGCTTCGAACTTTAGCTGTGAAGTCTTCGGACCGAAGCCCTTGAGGCTACGACCCGGGGACTCCTACGCCCGAAAGAGGTGAACGTGACCACGACCATGAGCGCCGCGCTGCGCCGGATCCAGCTGGGGAACGCTTTGAGCGCGTTCGGCAATGGCTTCACCGTGCCGTTCACGTTCATCTACGTGTCGCAGGTGCGCGGCCTGGGCGCGGGCACGGCGGGTGCGGTGCTGGCGACGTTCGCCGTCGCCGCGCTGCTGGTGCTGCCCTTCACCGGGCGGGCCATCGACCGCCGCGGCCCGGTTCCGGTCGCCGTGCTGGGCACGCTGCTGGCCGCGGCCGGCTCCCTGGGGCTGGGCCTGTCCGGTAGCGAGGCCGGGGTGGTCGCCGCGGCGGGCGCGCTGGGCGCGGGCGTTGCGGTGGTGTCGCCGGCGCTGGCCACGATGATCGTCTGGTGCTCGACGACCGCCACCCGGTCGCGGGCCTTCGCCACCCAGTTCTTCCTGAACAACCTGGGGCTCGGCGTGGGCGGCCTGCTCGGCGGGATGCTGGTGGACACCGCCCACCCGTCCTCGTTCCTGCGGCTCTACGCGATCGAGGCGGCGATGTTCCTGGTGCTGGGCGCGGTGGTGGCCGGCATCCGGCTGCCGCGCGCGCCGCGGCTGGACGAGGCGGTGCCCGGCGAGGACCGCGGCGCTGCGGGCGGCTGGCGGGTGCTGCTGGCGGACCGCTCGATGGTCATGCTGTGCGTGCTCGGCTTCGTGATGTTCTTCGCCTGCTACGGGCAGTTCGAGTCCGGCCTGTCCGCGTTCGCGGTCGAGGTCACCCGGATCTCCCCGGCGACGCTGGGCATCGCGCTGGCCGCGAACACCGCGGTCATCGTGCTGGCGCAGTTCGTCGTGCTGCGGCTGGTGGAGTACCGGCGGCGCAGCCGGGTGATCGCCGGGGTCGGCCTGGTGTGGACGGTGGCGTGGGTGGTCGCCTGGACGTCCGGCGTGGTGCACAGCCACCACATGGCGGCGGTGGCGGCGATCATCTCGACGTACGCGCTGTTCGGGCTGGGCGAGGCGATGCTGGCGCCGACGGTGTCGCCGCTGGTGGCGGACCTCGCTCCGGAGCGGATGGTCGGGCAGTACAACGCGGCGTTCGCGCTGGTCAAGCAGCTGGCGCTGGCGCTGGGCCCGGCGGTCGCGGGCGTGCTGGCCGGCACCGGGGCGTACAACGCCTACCTGGTGATGCTGGTCCTGTGCTCGCTCGGGATCTCGGTGATCGCGCTGCGCATGGGCCGCGGGCTCACCGGGGCGCAGGACAGCCCGATGCGGCCGGCGCGGGTCGTCGCGCAGTCGGCGCCGAAGCCCGCGGTCGAGGAGAGCATGGCCGCCTGAGGCGGCCCCGTTCATCGCGCAGTGCGGCCCCGCGGTCGGAAAGACCGCGGGGCCGCACTGCGCCATGTGGGGGCCGAACCCCTAGGCACCGCCGTCGGGGTACTCCGGGTACTCGGGCAGGGCGAACTCGCACCAGACGGCCTTGCCGCCGCCGGGGGTGCGGCGGGAGCCCCAGCCGGACGCGATGGTCGCGATGATCGAGATGCCGCGCCCGGACTCGTCGCCGGGTTCGGCCCTGCGGCGGCGCGGCAGATGCTCGTCCCCGTCGGTGACCTCGATGATCAGCCGGCGGTCGGTGCGGCGCAGCCGCAGCCGCATCGGCGGGTGGCCGTGCTTGAGCGAGTTGGCGACGAGTTCGCTGGCGGCCAGCACCCCCAGGTCGCGCAGTTCGACCGGGAAGCGCCAGGACGCGAGCACCCCGGAGGCGAAGGCGCGGGCGCGGGGTGCCGCCTCGATGCCGCCGAGCAGGTCCAGGGAGGCGTTGCGGAACAGCTCGGCGTCTCCCCCGGTGTGGTCGGGGTACTGCAGCACGAGCACGGCCACGTCGTCGTCGTGCTCGGAGGTGACGCCGAGGGAGCGCAGCAGGCGGTCGCAGACGACCTGCGGGGATCCGGTGGCTCCGGCCAGGGCCTGGGTCAGTGCGGCGATGCCGTCGTCGATGTCCTGGTCGCGGCGCTCGACGAGCCCGTCGGTGTAGAGGACGGCGGTGCAGCCGGGGCCGAGCGGGATGCTGCCGGAGGTGTGGATCCAGCCGCCGGTGCCCAGCGGCGGCCCGGTCGGCTCATCGGCGCGGCGGACCGTGCCGTCGGGGTCGCGGATGACGATGGGCAGGTGGCCGGCGCTGGCGTAGGACAGCCGGCCCTCGCTCGGGTCGTGGACGGCGTAGACACAGGTGGCGATCTGGGTGGCGTCGATCTCGGAGGCGAGTCCGTCGAGCAGTTGGATGACCTCGTGCGGCGGCAGGTCCAGCCGGGCGTAGGCGCGGACCGCGGTGCGCAGCTGGCCCATGACGGCGGCGGCGCGCACCCCGCGGCCCATGACGTCCCCGATGACCAGCGCGGTGCGGCCGGCGCCGAGGGTGATGACGTCGTACCAGTCGCCGCCGACCGCGGCGTCGGTCCCGCCGGGCTGGTAGGTGGCGGCCACCCGCAGGTCGTCGGGCTGTTCGAGTTCCTGCGGGAGCAGGCTGCGCTGCAGGGTGACGGCGGTCTCGTGCAGGCGCCGCTCGCTCTCGCGCAGCCGCTCGGCGGACTGCACCTGGTCGGTGACGTCGGCGGCGAACATCAGGACGCCGCGGCGCTCGGGGTCGGGGTCGTCGGCGTCGACGGGCGTGCAGGTGAAGGTGAAGTACCCCTGACGGGTGATGGTGGGACCGTCGCCATGGGTGACCTTGCGGGCCTTGACGGTGCGCGGCTTGCCGCTGCGGCGGACCTGGTCCATCAGCGGGAGCAGGCCGAGCTCGTCGAGTTCGGGCAGGGCCTCGCGGGCCGGGGCTCCGGTGGCGCGGGGGCCGAAGACCTCGGTGTAGGCGTCGTTGACGAAGCCGACGCGGTGGGCGGGGCCGTGCATGACCGCGATGAGCGCGGGGAGGCGGGTGAGCACGTCCGGGACCGAGGGTGCGCCTGTGACCTGGGCGAAGTCATCGGTGAGGGGGCCGTCTGCGGCCCGGGCGGCCTCGGGGCGTCCGCCGCCGACGACGGCGCGCCCCGCGGCGGGCGTGCCCGCGGGGTCGCCGGTCTTGGCGCGGGCCGCGGGGACGGCGCTGCGTCGCTGTGTTCCGGGGAGCCGGGCGCTCCAACGCGTAAGGTTCAAACGTCCGATTCCTCGTATGTGTCACTGTTTGCCAGTGCTGCTGCACGCGTGGTCACCCGCCCAGTGTGACCGAACGTGGCCCCCGGGGGGAATCGCCGCAGGCCCTGCGGGGCGGCGAGCGGCGTCACCGGGTGTCGGAACGGGGGCCGTGGTCGCCGGCGGCCGCCTCGAACTCGGCGCGCGGGTGCTCCAGCGAGCCGAGGGAGACGATCTCCCGTTTGAAGAGCCCGGCGAGCACCCACTCGGCGAGCACCCGGGCCTTGCGGTTGAAGGTCGGCACCCGGCTGAGGTGGTAGGCCCGGTGGATGAGCCACGCCCGGTAGCCCTTGATCTTGCGCCCGTAGAGCAGGGCGACGCCTTCGTGCAGGCCGAGGGAGGCCACCGAGCCGACGTGCTTGTGCCGGTACTCGGCGAGCGGCTGCCCGCGCAGCTCGGCGGCGATGTTGTCGGCCAGCACCTTCGCCTGGCGTACCGCGTGCTGGGCGTTGGGCGCGCACTCGGTGCCGGGCTTCTCCGCGGTCAGGTCGGGCACCGCGGCGGCGTCGCCGGCCGACCACGCGGCGTCGGTGCCGGCAACGCGCAGCGTGGCCTCGGCGACCAGCCGTCCGCGGGGGGACAGCGGCAGCCCGGAGGCGGCCAGCACCGGAGCGGGCTTGACCCCCGCGGTCCACACCAGGGTCCTGGTCGGCAGCCGGGACCCGTCGGACAGCACGGCGACGCGGTGCTCGCACGACTCCAGGCGGGTCTCCAGGTGGACCTCGATGTTGCGGCCGCGCAGCTCGCGCACCGCGTACTTGCCGAGCTCCTCGCCGACCTCGGGGAGGATCCGGCCGGTCGCCTCGACCAGCACCCACTTCATGTCCTCGGCGCGGACGTTGTGGTAGTAGCGCACGGCGTAGCGGGCCATGTTCTCCAGCTCGGCGAGCGCCTCGACGCCCGCGTAGCCGCCGCCCACGAAGACGAAGGTGAGCGCGGCCTCGCGCACTTCGGCGTCGCGGGTGGAGGAGGCGATGTCGAGCTGCTCCAGCACGTGGTTGCGCAGCCCGATGGCCTCCTCGACGGTCTTGAAGCCGATGCCGTGCTCCGCGAGGCCGGGGACGGGCAGGGTGCGCGAGACCGAGCCCGGGGCCAGCACGAGCTGGTCGTAGGGGATCTCCAGGGTCTCGCCGCCCTCGGCGGTGGCGAGCGTGGTGACGGTGGCGGTGCGCCGCTCGTGGTCGACGGCGCGGGCCTCGCCCACGACGATCCGGCACTTCGGCAGCACCCGGCGCAGCGGCACCACGACGTGCCGCGGGGAGATGGAGCCGGCCGCGGCCTCGGGCAGGAACGGCTGGTAGGTCATGTACGGCTGCGGTTCGACGACGACGATCTCCGCCTCGTCGCGCTTGAGCCTCCGCTGCAGGCGCAGGGCGGTATACATCCCCACATAGCCGCCGCCGACCACCAGAATGCGCGGCGTGCTTCCTTTGGCCAAAGCTACCGACTCCGTCATTGCTCCATGAGGCAATGGCCGGGTGGCGTTTGTCCACAGGCCGGACGGCACCGATTGCGGGTTTTCCCGCCCCTGGGGGGTGCCACGGTGCACCCATCACCGGGCAAAGCGCGCACCGCAGGACCATCCTCCGGACGTCCGTTCGGGTCCCCCGATCGAGGGACGGCGGGCGGCGCCCGGCGGGGGCGCCCGCGGGGCGGCGGGAGCCCCCGGGAGCCGAAACGCCCCCTTCTTTATTGACGCGGCCTCAACTATGTTCGTATCTCGTAGTACTACGCGTAACGCGTAGCGATCTTCGTAATGGGTGGGGAGTCTCCGGGGGGAGACTTACGGATTTCCGGGGGATGGGATATGCACATTCAGGACTCACAGCGCACCGCAACAGCGGTTTCTCACGGCCACAGCGGTTCCGGCCGTCCTGCTCCGCTTCGCGTCGACGCACAGCGCAACCTCGAACACGTCCTGCGCGCCGCGCGGGAGGTGTTCGGCGAGCTCGGCTACGGCGCGCCCATGGAGGACGTCGCCCGCCGGGCGCGGGTCGGCGTGGGCACCGTGTACCGCCGCTTCCCGAGCAAGGACGTCCTCGTCCGGCGGATCGCCGAGGAGGAGACGGCCCGGCTCACCGAGCAGGCCCGTACCGCACTCGGCCAGGAGGACGAGGCGTGGTCCGCGCTCGCCCGCTTCCTGCGCACCTCGGCCGCCTCGGGCGCGGGGCGGCTGCTGCCGCCCCAGGTCCTGCGCGTCCAGGGCAGTCCGGGTGTCGGGGACGAACCGGCCCGTGTGCCGCAGCAGCGCACCCGCGCGGCGGCGGCTCCGGGCGACCACACCACGTCCGTCATCGCGGGACCGGCCCGTGACGCGGGCGGGGTGCCGGCACTGCTCGACGTGGTCGGCCAGCTGGTCGACCGGGCGCGGGAGTCGGGCGAGCTGCGCGGCGACGTGTCGGTGGCGGACGTGCTGCTGGTGATCGCCACCGCGGCACCGCCGCTGCCGGACGCCGCCCAGCAGGCGGCGGCCTCCGACCGGCTGCTGGACATCCTGCTGGAGGGGCTGCGGTCCCGGCCCGGCGAGCGGCTCGGTGACGGGCCCGCGGCCCGCGACCGGGCGGCGGAGCACACGGCGCACCAGGTGACCGCCGACGGCCCCGGCCGGCAGCCGGCGGGCGACCCGACCTGAGCCGCGCGGCCGGTCCGCCGGCCGATGATCGACCCGACGGCGCCGCGTCTCCCGGACCGCACGGTCCGCGGGGGCGCGGCGCCGCCGCGTGCGCAGATTCGGCCCGAAACGGGCCCTCCGCCGGCGCCCGCGAGGCGCGAACGTGGAGGATCTGTGAACGCTTTCCGCACGGACGGGTGGTTGTTCGGCACTCCATGACGTCGTCTGATCGCGGTGTGCCACGCTTGCTCCCGTGGAAGAGGCGAACGGGGAGTCCGGCGGACCCGCAGCGGGGCCGGAGACCGGCGAGGAACTGCCGTCGCGCAGGGTGCCCGGACAGCGTGACCCCGTCGCGCGACCCGAACCGGACGCGTCCGGGCCCACCGTTCCCGCACCCGCGGGACCGCCCGGGGACGACGTCGACGAGCGCCCGAGCGGTCATCCGGCGCCCGCCCCCGACACCGCGGAAGGCCGGGCCGGCCTGTCCGACGCGGAGCTGGTGGACCTGGTCCGCGCCGGCCGGGACAGCGCCTACGAGGAGCTGTACCGCCGCCATGCAGAATCGGTACGCCGCTACGCCAGGACGTGCTGCCGCGACGCCCACACCGCCGAGGACCTGACCGGCGAGGTGTTCGCCCGCACCCTGCAGGCGATCCGCGGCGGCAGCGGCCCCGAGTCGGCGGTGCGCGCCTACCTGCTGACGACCGTCAGGAGGGTCGCGGCGACGTGGGGCACGTCCGCCAGGCGCGAGCACCTCGTCGAGGACTTCGCGGTGTTCGCGGTCACCTCGGCGGGCGCCGCCGCCACCGAGGACACCGCGGAACTCGGCGCCGACGTGCGCGCCATGCACCAGGCAGAACAGAGCCTGGCCGTCCGCGCGTTCCGCACCCTGCCCGAGCGCTGGCAGACCGTGCTGTGGCACACCGCGGTCGAGGACGAGTCGCCGAGCACCGTCGCGCCGCTGCTCGGCCTGACCCCGAACGCCACCGCCGTGCTCGCCCACCGCGCCCGGGAGGGGCTGCGCCAGGCGTATCTGCAGGCCCACGTGAGCTCCAGCCTCACCGCCGAGGGCGAGTGCGCGCGGTTCGCCGACCGGCTCGGCGCGCACGCCCGCGGCGGCCTGCGGGTGCGGGCCGACCGGGAGCTGAACCGGCACCTGAAGGACTGCTCCCGCTGCACCGAGGCCTCGCTGGAGCTGGCCGACCTCAACTCCGCGCTCAAGGGCCTGCTTCCCGTCGCCTACATCGGCTGGTTCGCCGCCGTCTACGCGGCGAAGTCCGCGGGCGCGGTGGTGGCCGGCGGAGCGGTCGCGGCGGGCGCCGCGGGCGGTGCCGCGGCGGCGGCCTCCGGCTCCGGCGGCAGCGCGGGAGCGGCCGGCGGCGCGGCCGCCGGCGAGGGACTGGGCGCACCGGTGAAGGCGGGCATCGTGGCGGCCGTGGTGGTCGCGGCGGCCGCCACCGCGCTGGCGTTCGCGCTGACCGGTGGCGACGGGCACCCGGCGCCGGCCCCGAAGGCCCTGCCGCCCACGACGGCCCCGGTGGCGACCGTTGCGCCGCCGCCGGCGCCGAAGCCCGCGCCGTCGAAGAAGCCGCCCGTGGTGCCCCCGCCGCCGGCGCCCGCGCCGAAGCCCACGCCGGCCGCCACGACTCCGGCACCGCCTCCCCCGCCGAAGCCGTCGCCCAAGGCGACCCCCGCACCCACGCCGACCCCGACTCCGACCCCGACACCCAGCCCGACGCCCACGGCGACACCCACCCCCACCCCGACACCGCCGCCGGTCTACCAGGTCGACGCGCTGCCGGTCGGCCACCCGGGAGACGGGGCCGCCGAGCCGACCATCCGCAGGACCGGCGGGCGCGGCTGGTGGTGGGGCCGCTCCGGACTGAGCATCGGCGGCGTCGAGTACCAGCACGGCATCACCGTGCACGCGCCGTCGTCGGTGACCATCGACCTCAACCGGGCCTGCGTGGCGTACGACGCGAAGGCCGGGGTGGACGACATCACTCGGCTCTTCGCGGCCGCGGTCACCTTCTCCGTGTACGGCGACGACACCGAGCTGTGGTCGTCGGGCCCGGTGCGCGCCGGGGATCCGGCGGTGCCGGTGCACGTCGGCCTCAAGGGAATCTCGACGCTGCGGCTGGTGGTCGACCCCGCCGGACGCGGCCTGCACGCGGCGAACCTGTCCGACTGGGCCGACTCCGTCATCACCTGCAGCTGACCGGCGGCCGTACGGGGCAGCGCCACGCCAGGGGCGTCCACCGGTCCCGCCCGACGCCCGCACGCACGAACGGCCGGCCCCTTCCGGGACCGGCCGTCCGCCGACTGGGTCAGTGCGCGGAGGTCGGCGGGACCTCGCAGACGCCGTCGGCACAGGCCGCGGCGTCCGGGTCCGCGTCGGGCCCGCCGTCCGTGCCCGGGTCCTGCGCGGCCGCGGTCTGCTGGGCGACCTGCTCCAGCACCCGCAGGAACGTCGAGGTCTCCTGGCCGCCCTGCACCGCCCACTGGCCCTCGAAGACGAAGGTCGGCACCGCGGAGATGCCCAGCTGGTGGGCCTCGTCGATGTCCGCCTGGACCTCGGCCCGCAGGTCGTCGGTGTCCAGGAAGGCGGCGACGGCCGCGCGGTCCAGGCCCGCGGCGGCAGCGGCGTCGGCCAGCTGCGCGCGGTCGCCGATGTCCATGCCCTCACCGAAGTGCGCGGCCATCAGCCGGCCCTTGAGCCGGGCCTGCGCCTCGGGACCGTAGGTCTCCAGGGCGAACCGCAGAAGGCGGTGGGCGAGCAGCGAGTTGTTCTCCACCACGGTGTCGAAGTCGAAGGTGATGCCCTCGGCCGCCCCGAGCTGCGTCACGCGGTCGTCCATGGCCACCGACTGCGGGCCGTACTTCTGCGTCAGCACCTCGCGGTGCACGCGCGGCTCCAGCGGGGCCGCGGGGTCGAGCTGGAACGGCCGGTAGACCACCTCGACGGAGTCCGCCTGCGGGAACGCCGTCAGCGCCCGCTCGAAGCGGGCCTTGCCCACGTAGCACCACGGACAGGCGATGTCGCTGTAGATCTCGACCTTCACGGCTCTCCCACTTCCCGCCACACGACGGCGCTTCCGGCGCCGGGTACCTCACCCAAGGTACTTGAATACTCAATCAGGGCAACCGAGAGCACCGCTGCGCTATTCCCTGCCGGAACCGCCGGCCAGCGCGCTCAGCAGGTCCACCACCGTGGTCCTGTCGTGGCCGGCCCCGGCCGCCCGGGCGGCCGCCAGCGCCGCCGGATCCAGCGCCGCGGCTGCCCGGCGCTGCAGCTCCTCGTCGGCCCGCAGCTCCGGCACCGTACGCGGCAGCCGTCCCCGTACCGCGCCGGCCACCGCCGACAGCCGCACCGCCCCCGGCAGGTCGCCCGCGGCGGCCAGCACCCCGGCCGCAGCGTCCACCTGCTCGGCGACCACCGGATCGGTGCAGCCGACCGCGACGGCCTGCCGGGCCGCCTCGGCCATGCCGGCCAGCGCCGTCTGCGTGTCGCCCTCTGCGGCGGCGACCCGCGCCTTCAGGCCGAGCACCATGACCTGGAAGCTGGGCGGCGGGGTCCCGTCCGCGGCGTGCCCCTCCACCAGGTCGGCCAGCTCCCTGGCCGTGGCCGTGTCACCCTGCCGCAGCAGCAGGACGGCCTTGACGTAGCGGATGTAGGTGCGGGCGTCCCACACCGCGAACCGCTCGGCGTCCTCCTCGGCCTGCGCGCACAGCTTGCGCGCCGCATCGTCGTCGCCCGCCCGGTGCTCCAGGTCGGCCATCCGGCCCAGCAGGAAAGGGTTCTCGCTGTACGCGCCGAGTTCCGTGCCCAGCCGCAGCGCCTCCTCGAAGTCGGCCCGCGCCGCGTCGTACTGGCAGCGCACCGTCTCGATCTCCGCGCTGGCACCGTGCAGTTGGGCGCGGATCCAGCGGTCGCCGAGGCCCGCGCACAGCGGCCGCAGCTCCGCCAGGTCGGCGTCGGCCTCCGCCAGGGCGCCGGGCGAGTCGACCGTCACATGCGTGCGGAACATCAGCGCCACGGCCAGTTCCCAGTCGCCGCCGTGCACACGGCAGTTGGCGACGACCTCGTCGATGTGGCGGCGGACCGCGCCCGAGCCGCCGAACAGATACACCGCGAACGGCCACAGCATCCCCGGGAAACGCGCGGCCGGCGGCCCGCCCTGCCGGTAGGCGGCCATCAGCGCGGCCGCCTCCTCCTTGGCCTCCGGGGAGTACCACTGCTCCTCCGACGCCCGGTCGCTCTTGACGAAGAAGTCCAGCATCCGCACGTCCAGCCGCGTCCAGTACAGCGGCTCCGACGGGTCCTCGCCGCGCTTCCCGCTCAGGGCGAGCGTCCGGTCGAGCCACTCGCAGGCCTCGTCGCGGTAGTTGCGCAGCCACCAGAACCAGCCCATGGCCAAGACCATCGCCAGCGCGTCCGCCTCGTTCCGCTCGCCCACCACGCGGTGCAGGGCCGCACGGATGTTGTCCAGCTCGGTCTCCAGCACCTCCATCCAGTGCAGCTGGTCGCCGGCCCGCAGCTTCGGGTCGGTCGTCACGGCCATTTCGCGGAAGAACGCGGTGTGCCGGGCGGCCGCCGCCGCGGCCTCCTCCGGGACCGCGGTGAGGCGCTCGGCGGCGTACTCGTGGATCGTCTCCAGCAGCCGGTAGCGGGTGCCGCCCGTGCGGCCGTGCTCGGCCACCACCAGGGACTTGTCGACGAGTTGGGCGACCGTCACCAGCGCGTCCGGGCCGCACACCGCCTCCGCGGCGGCGAGCGTGCAGCCGCCGGAGAACACGCTGAACGCGCGCAGCGCGGCGCGCTCCGGCTCGTCCAGCAGGTCCCAGCTCCAGTCCACGACCGCGCGCAGCGTCTGCTGGCGCGGCAGCAGGGTGCGGCTGCCGCCTGTCAGCAGCCGGAACCGGTCGTCCAGCCGGTCGGCGATCTGCCGCGGCGACAGCGCTCGCAGCCGGGCCGCCGCCAGCTCGATGGCCAGCGGCAGCCCGTCCAGCCGCCGGCAGATCTCGTGCACCGCCGCCGCGTCCTCCGCGCTCTCGTACGCCGCGGCGCCGGTCCGCACCACCGCCGCCCGCTCGCCGAACAGCCGGTACGCGGGCGCCGGCGGCAGCGGCTCCACCGGCCGCACCACCTCCCCGGGCACACCCAGCGGTTCCCGGCTGGTGGACAGCACCGTGACGCCCGGGCACACGGCCAGCAGCTCCGCGGTGAGGTCGGCCGCCGCGCCGATCACGTGCTCGCAGTTGTCCAGCACGAGCAGCAGGCGGCGCTGCGCGCAGTAGTCCAGCAGCCGCTCAAGCGGGTCCTCGGCGTGCCCCTCGGCCGGCCGGTCCCGCGAGGCGGTCAGCACATGGGTGTCACGCCGGCCCAGCGCGCTGAGCACGGCGTGCGGGACGCCGGCGGGGTCGTCGAGCGGGGCCAGCTCGGCGAGCCACACCCCGTCGGGATAGTCCGTACGGTCCGCTGCCTCCTGGGCCAGCCGCGTCTTCCCCGAACCGCCGGGCCCGGTCAGCGTGACCAGCCGTACCGACGCCAAGTCAGCCGCGATGTCGCCCAGTTCGGCCTCCCGGCCGACGAAGCTGGTGAGGCGGGCGCGCAGGTTGCCCCGCGGCGGCGGCGCGCTCCCCGGCCGGGACCGCGGCCCGGCGGCCTCCTGCTGCAGCAACTCGGCGTGCAGGGCCCGCAGTTCCGGGCCAGGATCGGCACCGAGCGTGTCCGCGAGGACGGTCCTGGCCACCTCGAACGCCACGAGCGCGTCCGCGGTACGCCCCTCGGCACGCAGCGCCCGGATCAGCTGCACATGGAACGCCTCGTCCAGCGGATGGTCCTCGACCGCCTCGCGCAGCGCGGGCAGCGCCTGCGCGGCCCGGCCCATCGCCAGGTCCGCCTCGATCCGCAGCCGCCGCGCGGTCAGCCGCAGCGCCTCGGGACGGGCGGCCGCGGCCGCCCGGTCCGGCAGGTCCGCGAACACCGGCCCGCGCCACAGCGCCAGGGCCCGCCCCAGCGTCTCCGCCGCACCCTCCGGATCGCCGCCCTCCAGGGCGCGTTCCCCTTCCCGCAGCGCCGCCTCGAACACGAACAGGTCGACCGCCCCGGGCTCGGCATCGAGCCGGTAGCCCCCGGGCTCCGACGTCACGGCCTCCCGGCCCAGGATCCTGCGCAGCCGCGCGACGAGCGCCTGCAGCGCCCCGGGCGCGTCAACGGGCGGCTCGTCCGCCCACACCTCCCCGATGAGCCGCTCCGGGCTCACCGCCCGCCCCGCATGCATCACCAGCACGGTGAGCAGTGCCCGCAGCTTTCCCCCGCCCAGAGGCACGGCCGACTCGCCGTCCCACACCTCCGTCACACCCAACACCGAATACCGCCGCACGCCCCTTATTCTCCCCACCCCTCCCCCCACCGCACCGCAGTCTCCCTTCCCCACCCGCAGCCGGGGACCGGCCGGGAGGGGACGGTACGGGAGTGTCCCCGCAGGAACTGTGCATGCGCCCGGGCAACTTGGCGGAGGGAGCCGCACGCACAGTTCCGAGGAGACACTCCCGTGGCGGCCCCGACCCCACCCACCGAAGGTGCACCGCCAGGGGCGCGGGGAACTGCGCGACCAACCGAAGCGGACCGTAGGACGGGAACGGCGCCCCGGGGGCACCCCGGGAGCCGCAAGGGGCGCGGGGAACTGCGCGCTCAGCCGGAACGAGCCCGCCCGACGGCAAAGCACCCCTGGGGGCACCCCGGATCCCAAGGGGCGCGGGGAACTGCGCGACCAACCGAAGCGGACCGTAGGACGGGAACGGCGCCCCGGGGGCACCCCGGGAACCCCAAGGCTGCCGCGGGAGCACCCCCGGAAGCAAGGCCGCCCGGGGACACCCCCGGGAAGCCCCCAGGCGCAGCCTGGTCCGCCAGCCCCGTGCGACGGGGACCCCTTAGCGGCGCCCCCCAGCCGGAGGCTCCCCCTCATCGTGCGGCCCCAACAACTCATCGGCCAGCGACGGCAAATCGTCGAGCGGCGTCGCCTCGGCCCACTCGGACCTGGGCCGGCGTCCGGACGCCGCCTCCGTCCCCGACGCCCCCGGCGCGGGCAGCTCGCGCGTCCGCTCGCTCTCCGACGCCTCGGGCCGGAACAGCCACGGCGGCACCCGGTCCGCGGGATCGGCGTCCCGGGCCGTCCCCGGCACCGGCGGCATCATCGTCGTGGTCTCGGACCCGTCCGTGCTCTCCGCGGACCCCGAGCCGGACCTGGGCTCCGACCCGGACTCGCCCCTGTCACCCGCGCCGGAGTCGCCGGACGCCTCGTCCACCCGCTCGGGCAGCGGCGTCATCACCGTCGTCGTCTCCGACGCCCCGGGAGCGTCGGACGGCTCGCCCGCCGCGGCCACCGGCGTGAGCACCGTCGTGTCCTCGGTACTGCGCTCGGCAGGACTGTCGTCGCCCTCGTCGCCCCCGGCGCCCTGCTCGTCCTCGCGATCGGCACCGCCCTGCGGCGAGTCCTGCGACGAACCGCCCTGGGAGGGCGCGGAGGATCCGGAACCCTCACCCTCGGGAGCGATCTGCGGCAGCACCGTCGTCTCCGCGGCAGCCGCCTCGGCGGCAGCGGCAGCGGCCGCCGCCCGCGCGGCCTCGGCGCGCAGCAGCGCCTCCTCGGCCTTGCGCTGCTTCTCTGCGCGCCGCTCGTCCGCCTCGGCGCGCAGCCGCGCCTGCTCCTCGGCGAGCCGCCGCAGCCGTTCCTGCTCGGCGGCGTGGGCCGCGGCCTCGGCCTCTCGCTTGGCGGCGGCCTCCGCCTCGATGCGGGCGGCCTCCTCCGCGCGCAGCCGTGCGGCCTCCGCCTCCTGCGCGGCCTTGCGCTCGGCGATCTCGCGCCGCGCGGCCTCCTCGGCCGCGAGCCTGCGCTCCTCCTCCTCGCGCCGCAGCTTCTCCAGCTGCGCCTGCCGCTCGCGTTCGAGCCGCTCCTCCTCCGCCTTGCGGGCCGCTTCCTCGGCGGCGAGGCGGGCGGCCTCCTCGGCGGCCTTGCGCTCGGCCTCCGCGCGGGCCTCGATCTCCTTCTCGGAGAGCGGCAGGAGCTGGTCGAGCCGGTGCCGTACGACGGTGGTGATGTCCTCCGGCGCCTGCCCCGCGTCGATGACGAGGTAGCGCGCGGGGTCGGCGGCGGCCAGGGTGAGGAAGCCGGCGCGGACCCGCTGGTGGAACTCCGCCGGCTCGGACTCCAGGCGGTCGGGCGCCTCGGTGAAGCGTTCCCGCGCGGTCTCCGGCGCGACGTCGAGCAGGACGGTCAGGTGCGGGACCAGCCCGTCGGTGGCCCAGCGCGAGATGCGGGCGATCTCGGTCGGCGCCAGGTCGCGGCCCGCGCCCTGGTAGGCGACCGAGGAGTCGATGTAGCGGTCGGAGATGACGACCGCGCCGCGCGCGAGGGCGGGCCGCACCACGGTGTCGACGTGCTCGGCGCGGTCCGCCGCGTACAGCAGGGCCTCAGCACGGTGCGAGATCCCCGCGTCGGAGACGTCGAGCAGGATGGACCGCAGCCGCTTGCCGACCGCGGTGGCACCGGGCTCGCGGGTGACCACGACCTCGTGCCCCTTGCCGCGGATCCACTCGGCGAGCGCCTCGACCTGGGTGGACTTGCCCGCGCCGTCGCCGCCCTCCAGCGCGATGAAGAAGCCGGTGTCGGCGGGCGCGACGGCCGGTTCGGCGCCGCGCAGCGCCTCGCGCAGGTCGCGGCGCAGCGGCACGCCCGTGCGGTCGTCGGTCTTGCCGAGGACCAGCGCGGCGACCGGCAGCAGCAGCGCGCCGACGAGGATCAGCGTGTACGCGGCGCCCTCGTGGTCGAAGGTGAAGTGCCCGTGGTGGATGCGGTGCGGACCGATCGCGCCGGCCACCAGCGGTGCGGCGATGGCCGCGACGGCGACGACGGCGCGGGCGACCGCCTGCAGGTGCTCGACCGTGCGGGCCCTGCGCGGCTCCTCGGCCTCCTGCTCGATGAGCACGTGGCCGATGTTGGCGGTCAGTCCGGCGCTGAGGCCGGCGAGCAGCGCGAGCAGCAGCACGCTCGCCTGGTCGGCGACGATGCCGGTGAGCAGCAGGGCGATGCCGGTGAGGCCGATCGTCATGGCGAGCAGCCGGCGGCGGGACAGGCCCGGCAGGGTCCTGGGCGCGACCCTGATGCCGATGACGGTGCCGGCGGTGAGCGCCAGCACGAGCAGGCCGAAGCCCACCGGGCCGAAGTGGAGTCCGGCGGCGCGCAGCACGGCGAGCGCCACGGCGGCGCCGATCGCGCCGGCGACCGCGGCGGTGGCCAGGACCAGCAGCGGCAGCGCGCCGGTCCTGCCGCGCTCGGCGCCCGCCGGGCCCTTGGGCAGCCGCAGCCCCTCCAGGGGGGAGCGCGGCCGGACGGCGGTGCCGGACGGCAGTTCGAGCAGGTAGAGGATCGCGATCGACGACGAGAACAGTCCGGCGGCCACGTAGGAGGACAGCGCCACCTGGTGCAGGTGGAACCAGTCGGCGCCGAGCGCGATGAGGGTGTTCACCATGGTCACCAGGACCAGCGCGGCGGCGGCCAGCGGCAGCGCCACGAAGCTGGTGCGCAGGTCCAGCCGGTGCAGGGTGGCCAGGTGGTCGGGCGCGGGCCGCACCGAGGACTCGCCGGCCGGCAGCAGCAGCGGCGCGGCGCCGTCCTTGGCCACCGCCCACAGGCGGTCGGCGACGCCGGCGACGAACGCGGTGACGAGCAGCCAGATGTGCGCGGAGTCCGGCACCCAGGTGATCCACAGCGGCGCCACGATGAACAGCGCGAGGCGCACGCCGTCGGCGCCGATCATCGTCCAGCGCCGGTCCAGCGGGCCGCCCTCGGCGGTCAGCGAGGACAGCGGGCCGAGCAGGACGGCACCGAAGAGCAGGGTCGCGACCAGGCGGGCAGCGAACACCGCGGAGGCCGCGAAGGCCACACCCCGGTAGCCGCCGCCGAACGAGTGGGAGGCCGCGACGGCCTGCACGGTGAGCAGGAGCAGCACGAGCAGGCCGAGGCGGTCGGCGACCGCTCCGGTCAGCTGGGCATTCCACAGCCTGCGCAGCGCGGGGATCTTCAGCAGTGCACCCACTGCCCGTTCACGGGAGTCCGCCGCGAGGTCGGTGGCGAACGTGTCGGTGACGTCCGCGGGCGGCGCCGGCTGCTCGGATCGCGTCATCCTGACAGCCTAGCCGCCTCCGGCGCGGCCACTCATGTCGGTTCGGCCCTTCCGGGGGGCGCTCCGTGGGGCGCGGGCCACCGGCGCGACCGACAGCGCCACCGGCCGGTGGACGGCGGCGAACCCGTCCGGGCCGGACGCGCCCCGACGGGCGCGGGGAACTGCGCGACCGGCCGACGGCGCCCACGGGTCGCCACCCCCCCCCCCCCCCCGGAGGGGCGGTTCGGTCCGTGCCGGACCACCGGCCGGTGGGTGGCTGAGCGCGCAGTTGTAGGCCCTGACGGGCCTACTCCGAGGGGGCGGCCTTCTTCGCCGTGGTCTTCTTGGCCGCCGTCTTCTTCGCCGTGGGCGCCGCCTTCTTGGCCGCCGTCTTCTTGGCCGCGGCCTTCTTCGCCGGTGCCTTCTTCGCGGCGGCCTTCTTCACCGGCCCCTTGGCGCGCTTCTCGGCCAGCAGCTCGTAGCCGCGCTCCGGCGTGATCGTCTCCACGTCGTCGTCACGGCGCAGCGTCGCGTTCGTCTCGCCGTCGGTGACGTACGGGCCGAAGCGGCCGTCCTTGACGACGACCGGGCGCTCGCTGACCGGGTCGGTGCCCAGCTCCTTGAGCGGCGGCTTGGCCGCGGCCCGCCCGCGCACCTTCGGCTGGGCGTAGACGGCCAGCGCCTCGTCGAGGGTGATCGTGAAGAGCTGGTCCTCGTTCTCCAGGGAGCGCGAGTCCGTGCCCTTCTTCAGGTAGGGGCCGTAGCGGCCGTTCTGCGCGGTGATCTCGACGCCCTCGGCGTCGGTGCCGACGACGCGCGGCAGCGACATCAGCCGCAGCGCGTCCTCCAGGGTGACGGTGTCCAGGGACATCGACTTGAAGAGGGAGGCGGTGCGCGGCTTGATCGCGTTCTTGCCGGTCTTCGGGGTGTCCTCGGGCAGCACCTCGGTGACGTACGGGCCGTAGCGTCCGTCCTTGGCGACGATGGGCCGCCCGGTGGCGGGGTCGTTGCCGAGTTCGAAGTCGCCGCTGGGCTTGGCGAACAGCTCCTGCGCGTACTCCACCGTCATCTCGTCCGGCGGAAGGTCGTCGGGGACGTCCGCGCGGCGGTGCTCCTCCTCGCCGCGCTCGCCCTTCTCCACGTACGGGCCGTAGCGCCCGACGCGCAGCACGATGCCGTCGCCGACCGGGAAGGAGGAGATCTCGCGGGCGTCGATCGCGCCCAGGTCCTCGACGAGTTCCTTGAGCCCGCCGAGGTGGTCGCCGTCGCCGTTGCCCGCGT
Source organism: Streptomyces sp. NPDC020917 (assembly GCF_044333795.1). Classification (NCBI taxonomy): domain Bacteria; kingdom Bacillati; phylum Actinomycetota; class Actinomycetes; order Kitasatosporales; family Streptomycetaceae; genus Streptomyces; species Streptomyces sp. NPDC020917. Next base: position 18,544 of record NZ_JBIRRR010000023.1, read on the forward strand.
TGGCCGCGGACGGCACGGCGTCGGTCTCGCCCTCGTCGGAGCCGAAGTAGAAGCGGCGCAGCCATGGCACGGCCTGGGCCTCGCCGCGGGCGATCCGGTCGAGGTCGTCCTCCATGGACGCGGTGAAGTCGTAGTCGACCAGCCGGCCGAAGTGCTTCTCCAGCAGGTTGACCACCGCGAACGACAGGAACGTCGGGACGAGCGCGGTGCCCTTCTTGAAGACGTAGCCGCGGTCCAGGATCGTGCCCAGGATCGTCGCGTACGTCGACGGGCGGCCGATCTCCCGCTCCTCCAGCTCCTTGACCAGCGAGGCCTCGGTGTAGCGGGCGGGCGGCTTGGTGGCGTGGCCGTCGGCGGTGATGCCGGTGGCGGTCAGCGGGTCGCCCTCGCTGACCTGCGGCAGCCGGCGCTCGCGGTCGTCCAGCTCCGCGTTGGGGTCGTCGGCGCCCTCGACGTAGGCCTTGAGGAAGCCGTGGAAGGTGATGATCTTGCCGGACGCGGAGAACTCGGCGTCCCGGCCGTCCGCGGAGGCACCGCCGACCCGGACGGTGACGGACTGCCCGACGGCGTCCTTCATCTGGGAGGCGACGGTCCGCATCCAGATCAGCTCGTAGAGCCGGAACTGGTCGCCGGTCAGGCCGGTCTCCGCGGGGGTGCGGAAGCGGTCGCCGGAGGGGCGGATCGCCTCGTGCGCCTCCTGCGCGTTCTTGACCTTGCCGGTGTACACACGCGGCTTGTCCGGCAGGAACTGCGCGCCGTACAGCTGGGTGACCTGGGCGCGGGCGGCCCGGACCGCGGTCTCCGACAGCGTGGTGGAGTCGGTACGCATGTAGGTGATGAAGCCGTTCTCGTACAGCTTCTGGGCCACCTGCATGGTCGCCTTCGCGCCGAAGCCGAGCTTCCGCGACGCCTCCTGCTGGAGGGTGGTGGTGCGGAACGGCGCGTACGGCGAGCGGCGGTAGGGCTTGGACTCGACGCTGCGCACCGAGAACTGGGTGTCGGCGAGCGCGGCGGCCAGCCCGCGGGCGGCGGTCTCGTCGAGCTGGAGGACGTTGGCGCCGGCCTTGAGCTGGCCGGTGGAGGCGTCGAAGTCGCGGCCCTGGGCGACCCGGCGACCGTCGACGGCGACCAGGCGGGCGGTGAGCGTCGACGGGTCGGAGGCGTCGCCGGCACGGCCGGTGCCGAAGGTGCCGAGCAGGTCCCAGTACTCGGCGGAGCGGAACGCGATCCGCTCGCGCTCCCGCTCGACGACGAGGCGGGTGGCGACGGACTGGACGCGGCCGGCCGACAGCCGCGGCATGACCTTCTTCCACAGCACCGGCGAGACCTCGTAGCCGTACAGCCGGTCGAGGATGCGCCGGGTCTCCTGGGCGTCGACGAGGCGCTGGTTCAGCTCGCGCGGATTGCGCACGGCTTCCTGGATGGCGTCCTTGGTGATCTCGTGGAACACCATCCGGTGCACCGGCACCTTGGGCTTGAGGATTTCCTGCAAATGCCAGGCGATGGCCTCGCCCTCGCGGTCCTCATCGGTGGCGAGGAATAGTTCGTCGGACTCCTTCAGGAGATCCTTGAGCTTCTTGACCTGTGCCTTCTTGTCGGCGTTGACGACGTAGATCGGCTGGAAATCGCTGTCCACATTGACGCCGAGCCGGGCCCACGGCTGGCCCTTGTACTCCGCCGGCACTTCGGCGGCCCCGTTGGGGAGGTCGCGGATGTGCCCGACGCTGGCCTCGACGACGTATCCCGGGCCGAGATAGCCCTTGATCGTCTTCGCCTTGGCAGGCGACTCGACGATGACGAGTCGGCGGCCGCCTGGTGCGGTCTCGCGGGTCGGGGACAACTTCGCTCTTCTCTCCGGGTCGAAGGGGTGTCGCTGCGGAGTGTGACCGTACCTCGTGGCCCCGTGTCAAACGGGAAAAGTCCGCAACGCCACTCGAACGGTAACCCGATGTACGTTCTATCCACACTGCCGGGGTCCTCAAGAAGGCTACGTCTCCTCAGCCCATCGTGCCCGGAAATGCAGCTGCCACGGCCGCGCCCGGGGGCTTTGCGGTAGTGCGCCGGGGGGCGCGCCGGTGGCCCGGGCCAGGGACGTACGGGCCGCGAGGCGCCCCGCCCCCCGGAGGGGACAGGGGCGGGCGGGGACTGCAAGGATGTCCGCCAGCAAAGACCGACACGCACTACAAGCGCAGGGGGACGGCCTTGTCCGACCAGAATCCTTATGGCCAGAATCCGTACGGCCAGCAGCAGCCGGGCTACGGCTACCCGCAGGGCGGACAGCCCGGGTACGGCTACCCGCAGCAGGGTGGCGCCTATCCGCCGCCTCCGCCCGGCACCTACACCGGGGACCCGAACGCGCCGTACGGCGTCGACCCCTACGGCCGACCCTACTCCGAGAAGTCGAAGGTCACCGCGGGTGTCCTGCAGCTGCTCCTCGGCAGCCTCGGCATCGGCCGCTTCTACACCGGCCACACCGGCATAGCCCTCGGACAGCTCTTCACCTGCGGCGGCTGCGGAATCTGGGCGCTGATCGACGGCATCATGCTGCTCGCCGGCAACAACCAGACCGACGCCCAGGGCCGTGTCCTGCGTGGCTGACCACCTGCGGCACGTTCCGGCCGGCGCACCCCCCGCGGTGCGCCGGCCCAGCGGGCTGCGGCACCATCCGGCGGTCGCGCCGCTCGGTGCCCTCGCCGCGGCCGTGGCGGCCTCGGCGTACCTCTACACCACCGACCCGCACCAGAGCGGGCACTGGCTGCCGCGCTGCCCGTTCAACTGGGTCACCGGACTGCTCTGCCCGGCGTGCGGCGGCACCCGCCTCGCGTACGACCTGCTGCACGGCGACCCCGTGCGCGCCTTCCACGAGAACGCCCTGCTGCTGATCACCTCGCCGGTCATGCTGTGGATGTGCGGGCGGTGGCTGGTCGAGGGGCTGCGCGGACGGCGCTGGCGGCCGGTGCTCAGCCCGCGGGCGCAGTACGCGGTGCTCGGGCTCGCCGTGCTGTGGACGGTCGTCCGCAACGTCCACTGAGGACGCGGCCGTCCCCCGGCACCTCAGCCGGCGACCGGCTCCAGGAAGCCCTGCCCGACCAGCAGCCGGATCGACTCGGGCGTGCGGTCGCGCAGCACCACCGGGTCCTCGCCCAGCAGCTGGGCGATCGCGTCCACGATGCGGCCGGCCGGCAGCGTCCCGTCGCAGACGCCGGCGAAGCCCGCGCCGACCGTGTCGACCTTGGTGGCGCGCCGCATCCCGCGCGCCGACCGCAGCACCACGTGCTCCGGGTCCTCCGCGCCCGGCAGCCCCACCTGCTCCTGGACGACGTCCGGGGCGAGGGTGAAGCGGGCGGCCAGCAGCGCCGCGTCGTCGTGGGAGCGCAGGAAGTCCTGCCGCACGAACCAGTCCGCGATGTGCGCGCCCAGCGGCTGCTCGACCGGGTGCGGCCACTCCTCCGCGGCCACCACCGGATCCGCGGACCCCGACTTGCGCAGGGTGATCCAGCCGAAGCCGATGCCGTTGACCTTGCCGCGCTCGAACTCCTCCAGCCACGCGTCGTAGTGCGCGGCGTAGGCGGCGGGGTCGGCGCGGTGGTCCCCGGCGTCGCGCAGCCACAGCTCGGCGTACTGCGCCACGTCCTGCACCTCGCGCTGGATGATCCACGCGTCGCAGCCGGCGGGCACCCAGCCGGCGAGCCGCTCGCGCCAGTCCTCGCCCTCGATGTGCTGCCAGTTCGCCAGCAGCTGGCACCAGCCGCCGTCGGTCAGGTGGTCGGCGGACTCACGGACGAGCGTGCGGCAGAGGTCGTCCCCGGCCATTCCGCCGTCGCGGTAGGTGAAGCGGCCGCCGGGTGAGATCACGAAGGGCGGGTTGGACACGATCAGGTCGAACCGCTCGTCCGCGACCGGCTCGAAGAGGCTGCCCTGCCGCAGGTCCGGCTCGCGCGCGCCGGACAGGGCCAGGGTCAGCCGGGCGAACTCCAGGGCGCGCGGGTTGAGGTCGGTGGCGGTGACCCGGGTGGCGTGCCGGGAGGCGTGCAGGGCCTGGATGCCGGAGCCGGTGCCGAGGTCCAGCGCGCGCTCCACCGAGGTGCGGACGGTCAGCCCGGCGAGTGTGGTGGACGCCCCGCCGACGCCGAGCACCAGGTCGGCGCGGTCCACGCCGGGCGCGCTGCCGATGCCGCCCGCGCCGCCCACGGCGCAGCCCAGGTCGGAGACGATCCACCAGTCCTCACCGCCGTCGCCCGCGTAGGGGCGGATGTCGACGGTCGCCCGCACCTCGTCCCCGTCGCGCACCAGCCAGCCGTCGGCCGCGTACTGCTCGATGCCGGGCAGGGCCGCGCGGGCCCGGTCGTACGGGACGGGCTGCTGCAGCAGGAACAGCCGGACGAGGCTCTCCAGCGGGCCGGCGCCGCGGGTGGCGCGCAGCGCGGGCACGGTCTCGGCCCGGGACAGCGCCGCGTAGGCGACCGCGCCGAGCAGGTCGAGGCAGCCGTCGGCGGTGAAGTCGGCGGCGAGCAGATCGGCGCGCAGCGACGGCGCGCTGGCGGGAACGGGACGGGGGGCGGCGTTGCGCGGCGTACTCACACGGGTCATTCTCGCGGAACGCCGGGCGGAGAGCGCGCGAGCGGTCAGGAGGCCGTGGGCGCAGCGGTCGGCGACGCGGTGCTCGACACCCGCTGGCAGCCGGGCTGGGCGGCGAGCGCCTTGCCGGCGTCGCCCTGGCTGAGGGTGGTGATGGAGCTCTGGACGTCCGCGGTGGTCTTCGTCAGGGAGTCGGAGACGCTCTTCAGACCGTCGGCGAACTTGTTCTGGTCGCTGGTGTTGAGCGCGTCGACCTGCTTCTTCAGGCTCTCGTACTGCGCCGATAGGTGGTTGAGGGTGGTGACGGCGTTCTGCTGGAAGGTCGTCCCCTCGTCGCCGTTGGGCGCGGCTCCGGCCTTCTGGAAGATCCCGGCCAGGGACGCGTAGGCGCTGGACAGCTGCTGGAAGGCGGCCGAGTCGGCCTTCTGGACGTCCGCCGGGGCACCGCCGCTGTTCACCTTGCTGATCGCGGTGTTCGCGTCGTCGATCTGCTTCGCCGGAGCGGCCGCCTGGTCGCAGACGCCCTTGGCCCAGTCGTTCAGCTTCTTGCCCGAGTCGTCACTGCTGCACCCGGCGACCGCCAGGAGCAGTACCGCTCCGGACAGCGCGGTCAGGAACTTCGTGTTCACCTTCACCGGATGGGTCCCTTCCGTGGCCTTACCGCCCCGGAACATACACGGGTACCCCGTACGCACCGCGAATCCGGGACCCGGAAAGACCTGATTCATCCGGTAATCAAGCCGTTCGTCGCAAGAACCGGACGGCGGCCCGGAACGGGCCCGGACACCGGCGCGCCGCGGGCGCCCGGTGCACACCGGGCGCCCGCGGGCAGCGTGCCGAACACGCAGGTGAAGTGGACGTCAGAGGCCGGGAATCGGGGGAATGGCGCGGGTGCTGTCAGGCGGCCACGGTCGATCCGTGGTCCGCGGGAGACTGGTCACCGTCCTTCCCCTGGTCGTCCATCGCGATGCCGCGGCGCTTGGACACGTAGACCGCGCCGATGATGACCGCCAGGGCCACGATGGCCACGGGGATCCGCACGGCGAGGTTGGCGTCGACGCCGTAGTTGAACTTGACGATGGCCGGCGCGATCAGCAGCGCCACCAGGTTCATCACCTTCAGCAGCGGGTTGATCGCCGGGCCCGCGGTGTCCTTGAACGGGTCGCCGACGGTGTCGCCGATGACGGTCGCGGCATGGGCCTCGCTGCCCTTGCCGCCGTGATGGCCGTCCTCGACGAGCTTCTTGGCGTTGTCCCAGGCGCCGCCGGAGTTGGCGAGGAACACCGCCATCAGGGTGCCGGCGCCGATCGCGCCCGCCAGGTACGAGGCGAGCGAGCCGATGCCGAGGGCGAAGCCCACCGCGACGGGGGCCAGCACGGCGAGCAGTCCCGGCGTGGCCAGCTCGCGCAGTGCGTCCTTGGTGCAGATGTCCACCACGCGGCCGTACTCGGGCACTTCGGTGCCGTCCATGATCCCCGGGTGGGTGCGGAACTGGCGGCGCACCTCGTAGACCACCGCGCCCGCGGACCGCGACACGGCGTTGATCGCCAGTCCGGAGAAGAGGAAGACCACGGCCGCGCCGAGCAGCAGCCCGACGAGGTTGTTCGGCTGGGAGATGTCCAGGGACAGCCAGCGCGCGTCGGACGTGCCCGGATGGGCCTTGGCGACCGCGGTGTCGACGGCCTCCTTGAACGACCCGAACAGGGCCGTCGCCGCGAGCACCGCGGTGGCGATCGCGATGCCCTTGGTGATGGCCTTGGTGGTGTTGCCGACCGCGTCCAGGTCGGTGAGGACCTGGGCGCCCTCGCCGTGGACGTCGCCGGACATCTCGGCGATGCCCTGGGCGTTGTCGGAGACCGGCCCGAAGGTGTCCATGGCCACGATCACGCCGACCGTGGTGAGCAGGCCGGTGCCGGCCAGCGCCACCGCGAACAGCGCCAGGAAGATCGAGGTGCCGCCGAGCAGGAACGCCCCGTAGACCGCGAGGGCGATCAGCACCGCCGAGTACACCGCGGACTCCAGGCCCAGCGCGATGCCGGAGAGCACCACGGTCGCCGGCCCGGTCAGCGACGTCTTGCCGATGTCGCGCACCGGGCGCCGGGTGGTCTCGGTGAAGTAGCCGGTGAGCTGCTGGATCAGCGCGGCCAGCACGATGCCGATGGCGACCGCGACCAGGGCGAGGACCCGCGGATCACCGGAGTGCGAGGAGATGTCGGGGCCGACGCCCTTGAGGTCGGAGTAGGAGGAGGGCAGGTAGGAGAAGACGGCGACGGCGACGCCGGCCAGCGAGATCACGGCGGAGATGAAGAAGCCGCGGTTGATGGCGGCCATGCCGCTCCGGTCGGAGCGGCGGGGGGCCACCGCGAAGATGCCGACCATCGCGGTGAGCACCCCGATCGCCGGTATGAGCAGCGGGAACACCAGCCCCGAGTCGCCGAAGGTGACTTTGCCCAGGATCAGGGCGGCCACCAGGGTGACCGCGTAGGACTCGAACAGGTCGGCCGCCATGCCGGCGCAGTCCCCGACGTTGTCGCCGACGTTGTCCGCGATGGTGGCGGCGTTGCGCGGGTCGTCCTCGGGGATGCCCTGCTCGACCTTGCCGACGAGGTCGGCGCCCACGTCGGCGGCCTTGGTGAAGATCCCGCCGCCGACCCTCATGAACATCGCCAGCAGGGCCGCGCCGAATCCGAATCCCTCCAGCACCTTGGGCGCGTCCGCCTTGTAGATCAGGACGACCGCGGAAGCGCCGAGCAGCCCGAGCCCGACGGTGAACATTCCGACCACGCCGCCGGTGCGAAAAGCGATCTTCATCGCGTGGTGGGAGACCTCGGTGAGATCTTTCGGCGGTTCACCGGATTCCGGTGTCGCCGCCCGCGCGGCGGCCGCGACCCGCACATTGCTGCGGACCGCGAGCCACATTCCGATATAGCCGGTGGTCGCCGAGAAGACGGCGCCCACCAGAAAGAAGATCGACCGTCCGACGCGCTGCGAGGTGGTGTCCGCCGGCAGCAGCATGAGCAGGAAGAACGCCGCCACGGCGAAGATCCCCAGCGTACGGAACTGCCGTGCGAGGTAGGCGTTGGCGCCTTCCTGCACGGCAGCAGCGATCTTCTTCATGGAGTCGGTACCCTCGTCCGACGCGAGCACTTGACGCACCAGCACCGCGGCGACCCCGAGAGCGGCCAGTGCGACCACCGCGATGATCCATACGAGTGCTTGGTTTCCACCGGTCAATACCGGCGCGGCAGCAAGCGATTGAGGGGTGAGTTGCCCCGCCATTCGTCCTCCTTGACGTTTGGCGCATGGGCGTGCGGCTCCTACGGCTGATCAAGCCGCAACGCTCAGGCGAGCTGAGCAAGATGGACGGATTGTAGGGAGCAGCAGAAGATCGCAAAAGGGTGCCCGTAGGGAATTCCCACGGTAAATGACGGGCGGCGTTTCCGCGCGGCGGGCGGAGCGCGGCCCGTGAAGGGTGGGGGCGCCGCGCCTGACCTGGCGCGGGGCGGCCCGCGGGGGCCGCCGGCGGAGGGGTCGGCGCGGCGCGCGACGTACGGCGGGGAGCGGCTGGAAGTCCGTCAGGCCGGAGGGCTTGGACGCAGCGGCCGGAAGTGCGTCCGGCCGGAGCGGCTGGAGGGAGCGGCTAGACGGAGACCGTGGGCCAGCTCATGCGGATGATGCCGCCCTTGTCGCCGTCGATGACCTCGAAGTCGTCGACGAGACCGCTGATGACCGCGAGGCCCATCTCGCCTTCGTCGTCGGCCGGCTCGTCGGCGCCGGTGTCGGGCGCGGAGCCGGAGGGGGTGCCGGGCACCTCGTCGGCCACCTCGATGGAGAACTTCTTCTCCTCCTCGGTGAGCCGCACCCGTACCGGTTCCTCGACGCCGCTGATGCGGTGCAGGCCGACGGCGCGGCTGCACGCCTCGCCCACGGCCAGCCGCACCTCGTCCAGAGCCGCCTCGTCCACCCCCGCCCGGCGCGCCACGGCAGCCGCTACGAGCCGCGCGGTGCGCACGTGCTCGGGCTGGGCGCTGAAGAGCAGTTCTACGGTGGGCATGGCCGGGCCTCCCCCTCGGTTCCTTTGGGTGGGCAACACAGGGGCCCGGACGGCGAGCCCGTCCGGTGCCCCTCGTCTGGGTCGAAGGTTCAGTCGGTCGCGGCGACGGCCTCGTCGACCGAGGTGTGGATCGGGAACACCTTGGTCAGGCCGGTGATGCGGAAAATCTTCAGGATGCGCTCCTGGTTGCACACCAGACGCAGCGATCCCTCATGAGCGCGCACCCGCTTGAGCCCGCCGACGAGCACACCCAGGCCGGTCGAATCGAGGAAGTCGACTCCCTCCATGTCCACGACCAGGTGGTAACTCCCGTCGTTCACGAGTTCCACCAGCTGCTCGCGCAGCTTGGGCGCGGTGTACACATCAATCTCGCCGCCGACCTCGACGATCGTGCGATCGCCGACGGTTCGGGTCGACAGGGACAGGTCCACGGATCCTCCAGCACCTTGCATCGACGCGGCGCCCCCCTGGGGCTACCCACCGAAGGTAACGGTTGTAGGGGCCTTCCTCACCGAAAGGTAGGGGAAGGATCGGCAGCCGCGATGGCATTCAATCACTTCGCGGTGGGCCAGCACGACGCCTTACTGCGATTGTCCGTCACGCCGGTGACACACTGAGTGCCGATGGCCCAGGATCATCTTCCGCAGTCGGCGCACGGACGCCCGTCTCCCCGGACCGCTCTGGAGCGGCTCTCCGCGGGGGACGACCGTGCCGTACGCATCACCCATACGGAGCACCTGCCCCCGCGGGTCGGCAGGCATGCATCCTGGCCCGAGGGCATCCGGGTGGATGTCGTGGAGGCGATCCGCAAGGCCGGGATCGACCGTCCGTGGGAACACCAGGCGCGCGCGGCCGCCCACGCGGTCCGCGGCGAGTCGGTGGTCGTCGCCACCGGCACGGCGTCCGGGAAGTCGCTGGCGTATCTCGCGCCGGTCCTCAGCGCCCTGATGGACGGCGCGGAACCGGGCGCGCGGGCCCGCGGCGGCTCCGCCACCGGCGGGCGCGGCGCGACCGCGCTGTACCTGGCACCCACCAAGGCGCTGGCCGCCGACCAGCGCCGGGCCGTGGCGGCGCTGGCCGCGCCCCTGGGCCAGGCCGTACGGCCGGCCGTGTACGACGGCGACACCCCGTTCGAAGAGCGCGAATGGGTACGCCAGTACGCCACCTACGTGCTGACCAATCCCGACATGCTGCACCGCGGCATCCTGCCCGGGCACGCCCGCTGGTCCTCCTTCCTGCGCAGCCTGCGCTATGTCGTCATCGACGAGTGCCACACCTACCGCGGCGTCTTCGGCTCGCACGTCGCCCAGGTGCTGCGGCGGCTGCGGCGGGTGTGTGCCCGCTACGGCGCGCACCCGGTCTTCCTGCTGGCCTCCGCGACGGCCGCCGACCCCGCGCGGGCCGCCGGCCGGCTGACCGGGGTGCCGGTCGCCGAGGTCACCGAGGACACCTCGCCGCGCGGCGAGCTGGCCTTCGCGCTGTGGGAGCCGCCGCTCACCGAGCTGTCCGGCGAGCACGGCGCCCCGGTGCGGCGCACCGCCACCGCGGAGTCCGCCGAACTGCTGACGGACCTGGTCCTGCAGGGCATCCGCACCGTGGCCTTCGTCCGGTCCCGGCGCGGCGCGGAACTGGTCGCCCTCATCGCCCAGGAGCGCCTGGCCGAGATCGACGCCTCCCTGCCGCGCCGCGTCGCGGCCTACCGCGGCGGCTACCTCGCCGACGAGCGCCGCGCCCTGGAACGCGACCTGCACTCCGGCCGGCTGCTCGGCCTCGCCTCCACCTCCGCCCTGGAGCTCGGCGTGGACGTCAGCGGGCTCGACGCCGTGCTGCTGGCCGGCTACCCCGGCACCCGCGCGTCCCTGTGGCAGCAGGCCGGCCGTGCGGGCCGCACCGGACAGGGCGCGCTGGCGATCATGGTCGGCCGCGACGACCCGCTGGACACCTACCTCGTCCACCACCCCGAGGCGATCTTCGAGCGGCCCGTGGAGTCCACGGTGCTCGACCCGGACAACCCCTACGTCCTCGCACCGCACCTGTGCGCAGCCGCCGCGGAGCTGCCGCTCACCGAGGCCGACCTGGACCTGTTCGGGCCCGAGGCGGCCTCGCTGGTGCCGCAGCTGGAGCAGCGGGGGCTGCTCCGGCGCCGGGCGGCCGGCTGGTTCTGGACCCGGCGGGAGCGGGCCGCCGACCTCACCGACATCCGCGGCGAGGGCGGTACGCCCGTCCAGGTCGTCGAGGCCGGGACCGGCCGCCTGCTCGGCACCGTCGACGCGGGCGCCGCCCACACCACCGTCCACGACGGCGCGGTCCACCTCCACCAGGGCCGCACCTACGTCGTCCGGCAGCTCGACCTGGAGGACTCGGTCGCCCTGGTCGAGCGCGCCGACCCGCCCTACTCGACGATGGCCCGCGACACCACCGACGTGCGGGTCCTCGCCGACGAGCTCGAGGAGCCGTGGGGCGAGGCCCGGATCCACTTCGGGTCGGTCGAGGTGACCCACCAGGTCGTGTCCTACCTGCGCCGGCGGCTCATCACCGGCGAGGTCATGGGCGAGACCAAGCTGGACCTCCCGCCGCGGACCCTGCGCACCCGGGCCGTGTGGTGGACGGTCACCGAGGACCAGTTGGACGCCGCCCGGATCCACCCCGAGGAGCTGCCCGGCGCCCTGCACGCCGCCGAGCACGCCTCGATCGGCCTCCTTCCGCTCTTCGCCACCTGCGACCGCTGGGACATCGGCGGCGTGTCCATACCCCTGCACGCCGACACCGGCCTGCCCACCGTCTTCGTGTACGACGGCCACCCCGGCGGCGCCGGCTTCGCCGAGCGCGCCTTCCGCACCGCCCGCACCTGGCTCACCGCCACCCGCGAGGCCATCGCCGCCTGCGAGTGCGAGTTCGGCTGCCCCTCGTGCGTCCAGTCCCCCAAGTGCGGCAACGGAAACGACCCCCTGGACAAGGCCGCCGCCGTCCGCCTCCTCGACTGCCTGCTCACCGCGGGCGCCGAGGGGGACGCACTGGAGGCGGAGGCCGGTGACGGGGGCGGGGACGGAGCTGCGCCCGAGGCCGAGGCCGAGGCCCGGCCCGGGGGCGGGGACGAGGCCGACGGCTCGGCCGGAGCCGCCCCGCAGGGCAAGAGCCAGCCCGCGCCGGACGAGGGTGGGGGCGAGACCCGACCCAAGCCCAAGGCCGACGGCTCGGCCGGAGCCATGGCCCAGGACGAAGGCGAAGCCGGGGCTGCTGGGGCCGGCTAGGCGAGGGGTGGGAGTGCCGCCGTGGTCGGGGGGCGTGGCTGAGGCGCCGCTGGGGTCGGTTCGTCGGCGGGGCCTGCGCGCGAGCGGACCCTGGCTCGGTCCACTTCGGCGACGACCTCCGCCACTTCTCCGGCCACCTGACAGCTGCGCAGCCGTGCGCCCTGGGCCTGGGCGACGGCGGCGGCCAGCCGGCAGGCGGTCTGCGGGCCGTCCAGCGCGTGGTCGGCCGCGGCGAGGGCGGCCAGGTCCGCGGCGCCGCCCGCGCGGTGCCGGGCGATCACGGCCTGGCTGAGGAACAGCGCCGCCGCGAACAGGGCGAGCAGCACCCCCATCGCGCCCAGCGACCAGATGGTGGCCGATCCGCGGTCCCCGTGTTTCCTCATGGACCGCCACCCCCTTCGCCCACGGTGTCCTCGGCGAGGGCCGCGGCCTCGGCGGTCAGCGTGACCGGGAAGCGCGGGGCCGGAACGGTCACCCGCACGTGGACCATGCTGCCCTCCCGCTGCACGCTGACCTGTGCCCCGGCGGGCGCGGCCGCCCGGGCGGCACTCAGCACGTCGGCCGGCGCCTCCGAACGGGCGGCCTCCCGCGCCCCGGCCCTGGCTGCGTCCACGCAGCGCACCTGCGCGGCAGCGGCCATCACTCCCCAGACCAGCAGTCCGGTGAGCAGGACGAGCACCGGAACGACCATCGCGGTCTCGGCGGTGACGTAGCCCCGGTCACCGCGGCGGCCTGGCGGCCGCGGCCGCTCATGACGGCGATCAGAACGGCGCATGGAGGGCCTTCTCGATCACCCCGGTGAGGGCGGTCCGCACCGGCCCGCTCGTCACGATCTTGTAGAGCACGGCCGCGAACCCGCATGCGGCGATCGTGCCCACCGCGTACTCCGCGGTGCTCATGCCCGCCTCGGGCGCCGCGCGCCATCGCCTGAGCCTGCGTGCGAGCCAAGGGGCCCTCCTGCGGCCCTTGTCCGGGCGGACAAGAGCGGTCGACGCCGTGGCGATTCGGGTGGTCGTGGTCATGGCTTCCTCCTGGTGTGGTCGACGCCGGCGGTTCCGCCGGCGCTCGGGTCTGGATCTCTGGAACGGGTCGCATCGGTCGGTTCGGGCGGCCTGGTTCAGCCCATGGCGCCTCCCAGCACGGTCCGGGCGAGCCCCATGACGACGGGTGCCACGCCGACGAGCAGGAAGGCCGGCAGGAAGCAGACCCCGAGAGGCGCGGTGGCCACGACGGCGGCCTTCCGGGCTCGCGCGAGGGCCGAACGCCCGTGGGCCGCACGGCAGTCCGCGGCGAGCCTGGCCATCTCCGCGACCGGCGCGCTGCCGGTCGTGGACGCCCTGGCGAGGCAGCGGGCCATCTCGCGGGCCCCGGGCAGCCGGCCCAGCCGGTCCCAGCAGTCCTCGGGCTCGGCCCCCAGCCGCAGCTCCGCCTGTGCGCGTCTCAGGGCCGCGCCCAAGGGGCCGCCGAGGCAGGTCCCCACGGCACCCGCGGCCTCGCCGGGCGTCGCTCCTGCTGCCAGGCAGGCGGCCATCAGGTCGGCACACAGCGGGAGTTCGGACGGATCGGGTGCGGCCCTGCCCGGCTCCCCGTGTCCCGCACGACGTCCGGCCCACCACTTCGCGGCGCAGGCCGCCACCACGGCCCCGGCGATCGCGCCCGGCAGCCCGCCGAGGACCGCGCCTGCGGCCGCTCCGGCCGCCGCGTATGCCGCGACCTCCCGGACGCCCTCGGGGCCCCGCAGAATGCCGTCGCGCGGCCTTCGCCGCGTGCCCTGCGCCTGGCGCGGGCGCGGCCCCTGCGATGGCGGCGCGTCCAGCGCCCTGCGCAACCGGCGTGCGGCTCGGGTGCGTTCGCGGGTCTCGGCCAGGACGAGGAGGAGCGCAAGCCCCGCTGTCGCGAGAGCGCCCGCCATCCCCAGCCTGTGGACAGTCTCGGCTGTCATGGCACCCACCTCCCTCGGAGCCGCGGCATTCCGGGATCTTTCGGTTGTCCGCCCTCCGCCTTGCGGATGATCCGGGCCGTCCATGCCAGGCCGGCCCACTCCAGGACCGCGCCCGCGCCGAGGCACAGCAGCCCCGGAAGGGTGTGCAGCAGCACCCGCGAAGGGTCGGCACCCAGGCCGGCGCCGAGCACCACCCCGAACACCGGCAGCAGCGCCAGGAGCACCGCCGTGGACCGCGGCCCGGCCAACTGGGCCCGCAGATCCTCACGTTGATCCGCCTCGGCCCGCAGCGCACCGGCCACCCGGTCCAGCGCGGCCGCCAGTCCGGCGCCGCCGTCCACGGCGACCTGCCAGCAGGCGGCCACGGCCGAGAGGCCCCGGGTGCCCTCGTACAGCCGGGAGGCGGTCCGCAGCGCCTTCGGCACATCACCGCCGAACCGGGCCGCCGAGGACAGCAGCGCCGCTGCCGAGGACAGTTCCGGGATCCGCGCCCAGCCGGCGGCGTCCACCGCCTCGGCCAGGGCCGCGTGGGGCGGGCGGCCCGCCCGCAGATCCCCGGCCAGCCGACCGCACAGTGCGCTCACGGCAGCCGCGCCGCGTTCCGCCGCCGCCCGCTCGGCTCGCCGGCACAGCGCCCGCCCGACCGGCCGGACAGCCATCAGGCCCGCCACCACCGGCACCGGCGACGCGGTCACCAGCCCGGCCACCGCCCCCGCAGGCACGCAGAGGACCTCCGGCCGTAAACCCCTGCCGCGCAACCGCGCCACGAGCGCCTCGGCCGCCCGTGGCCTGCTCGCGTGATCGTCGGCCACAGCAGCGGTTCCGGCTGGTGCGAGGTCCGTGAGGGACGCTCCGGGCGGGCCGGCTCTCCTCGGCGGCACTGTGTGTGACACCCGGCCACTCGTGAGCCCGCCGGCGCGCTTCCCTGAGCCGTTCGCGAGGCGCCGTGCCGTGCGCGCCGCGGCCGTGCCGGACTCCTCGGCCCTGCCCGCATCCGGAACCGGACCCGGATCCCCCGCCTGCGCCTTCCGTCCCTCCGCCGCGACCCGTGCGGGGTCGCCGCCGTCCTGCGCTGCCGAAGACCGGTCGCCGCGGAGCGCGGAGGCCACCGCGGCCACCCACTGCCCCAGCACAGAACTGCGTCCCGGTCGCCGCTCAGGGCCTTCCAGAAGCTGCCGGGCGCGCCGATGGGGCGAGGAGCCGGATACGGCCGCCAAGGTCGCCAGGAGGGCGCACAGAGCGGCTGCTGCGGTGAGGGTCGCCGTCGAGGTGGTCGCGGTCATGACGCACCTGCCGCGCACAGCCGGTTCAGCCGCGGCCATCCGGGGCCGTGCTCGAACCCGCCGCGGGGATCGCGGACCAGGGCGGGTTCGGTGGCCACCAGGCCGTCGGCACCGCGCCGCAGGACATGGATCTCGGCGAGCCGCCGACGGCCGGCGCCGTCACGTTCCAGATGGACGACCAGGGACAGGGCGGCGGCCAACTGGCTGTGCAGGGCCGCCCGGTCGAGCCCGGCGGTGCTGGCGAGTGCCTCCAGGCGGGCGGGCACGTCGGCTGCCGCGTTCGCGTGGACCGTGCCGCAGCCGCCTTCGTGGCCGGTGTTCAACGCGGCCAGCAGGTCGGTGACTTCGGCTCCTCGGACCTCGCCCACCACCAGCCGGTCCGGGCGCATCCGCAGTGCCTGGCGCACCAGGTCCCGCAGGGTCACGAGGCCCGCGCCCTCCTGGTTGGCGGGGCGGGTCTCCAGCCGGACCACATGCGGGTGGTCCGGGCGCAGTTCCGCGGAGTCCTCGGCGAGGATGATCCTGGCAGCCGGGTCGACCAGGCCGAGCAGACAGCTGAGCAGCGTCGTCTTCCCCGACCCCGTGCCGCCGCTGATCATGAAGGACAGGCGGGCGTCCAGGACGTCCTGCAGCAGAGCGGCGGTTCCGGCGTCGAGCGTGCCGGCGGCCACGAGTTCGGGCAGCGTGAAGGCACGGGCGCGGACCACGCGAAGCGACAGGCAGGGGGAGCCGACCACGACGGGCGGAAGCACGGCATGGAGGCGCGTGCCGTCGGGCAACCGCGCGTCCACCCAGGGCCGGGCGTCGTCGAGCCGCCGGCCGGCGGTCGTGGCCAGGCGCTGGGCGAGCCGGCGCACGGCCGCGGTGTCGCCGAAGCCGACGCCGCTGCGTTCCAGCCCGCGGCCCCGGTCGATCCACACCTGGTCCGGTGCGTTGACGAGGATGTCGGTGACCTCGGGGTCGGCGAGCAGGGGTTCCAGCGGGCCGGCGCCGACCAGTTCCGAGCGCAGGGCGGCGACCACGTCCAGCACCTCCGCGTCGCCCAGCAGGCGCCCTCGTGCGCGCAGGGCCCCCGCCACGCGGGCCGGGGTGGGTTCACCACCGTGTTCGGCCAGGTGGAGCCGTACGGCGTCCAGGAGTTCGGGATTCATGCCGTCACGCTCCCGGCGTGGCCGAGCGCCTGGTCGAGGAAGGCGCCGCAGAAGCGGGCCAGGGGACCGCGGCGGGCCGAGCCGGGCGGAGCGCCCGACAGCGCGTCGGCCAGCGAGGGTTCCGGCGGCAGTTCACCGGCCAGCGGCAGCCCGATGAGGCGGGCGATCTCCTGGTCGTCGAGCCCGGATCCGAAGGGGCCGCGGGCCACCACGCGCAGGTCGTCGAGCACTTCCTGGACGGCGCCGGCGACCCTGCTGGCGGCTGCCACGGCGCGCAGTTCGGCCGGGACCACCAGCAGCCCCACGTCGATCTGCGTGAGCGTCTCGGCGGTGGTGTCGTCGACACGACGCGGCAGGTCGACGACGACCACACCGCCCCGGCGCCGGGCGGCACCCAGCACGGACCGCATGGCCTGAGGAGGGATCAGCACGGAGTCTCCGCGATCCCAGCTGAGGACGCTGAGGGAGTCGAGCCGCGGCAGGGACTCCTCGAGCGCCCCGCTGTTGACCCGGCCGCGGGAGTCGGCGAAGTCCGGCCAGCGCAGCCCTCCGGTGCGTTCCGCGCCGAAGAGGATGTCCAGGCCGCCGCCGAGCGGGTCGCCGTCGATGAGCATGGCGCGCAGGCCGCCGCGGGCGGCGGTGACCGCGAGCGCGCAGGCAAGCGTCGACGCGCCTGCGCCGCCGCGGCCGCCGACCACGCCGATGGTCAGCGCGGGACCGCCCGCTCCCTCGGCGACGTCGGCGATGCGGTCGACCAGCCAGCTCTCGGACTCGGGCAGGAAGAGCACGTGGTCGGCGCCGATGCCGACGCCCTGCCGCCAGGTCTCCGCATCGTCGTCGTTCCGTCCGATGAGCAGGACGCCCCGGCGCCGGGGCGCGCCGCGTACCCGCGCGGCGGCTTCCGCGCCGACCAGCACCAGCGGCGCACGGTCCCAACTGCCCGCACGCGGCGGTGCGGTGAACACGACTTCCGGTTCGCTGCCCGCGGCGGCACACAACCGCAGCAGATCGTCGAGGAGTGATTCGTCCTCGGTCACAATCAGCGGACCGGCCGGGCGTTCGGCAGTGGCGGCCGTGAGGCGGTCGGGCGTGGTGGTTCCGGGCATTTCCAAGTCCCCCGTCGCATGTCGTGCGAGCTCGGTGAGCTTCGTCTGCGATCAGCTTGGGACCCGAACCGGAATTGAGATGATCTTGGTCGGAATCTGTGGACAACTCGGCGATTGTGGATAACTCCGCCACTCGGAGGAGTGAGTTCCGCAGGATCGGGAATCGATTACGGAGCGTCACGCGTCGTACACATCGCAGCGCACACACATGCGAAGGAGAGAACGATGGACGTACGAGTCGCGGAGCCGGGGTCGGAGTGCCGAAACGCATCCGGACATGCGACGACCCCCGCCGGGGGGGAGAGCGGGGGTCGTCCCCACGGTCCGACTCGGGGGGGGAGGAGCCAGACCGGGTTAGCACGGTCGCGAACGATCCGTGACTTCCATGGTGTACCCGAAGCCCTTCTCAGGCAAACCCACGCGCCTGAGCTTACGCCGAATGGTGGTTGCCTATGCTCATCTCGTGGAAAACCACCTGCCACCGCGCACCGCGGCGTTCTTCGATCTCGACAAGACCGTGATCGCCAAGTCCAGCACGCTCGCCTTCGGACGCTCCTTCTACCACGGCGGGCTCATCAACAGACGTGCGGTATTGCGTACCGCATATGCCCAGTTCGTGTACCTGGTCGGAGGTGCGGATCACGACCAGATGGAAGGGATGCGCAAATACCTCTCCGATCTGTGCCGGGGCTGGAATGTACAGCAGGTGAGGGAGATCGTCGCCGAGACGCTGCACGACCTCATCGACCCGATCATCTACGACGAGGCGGCCTCCCTCATCGAGGAGCACCGGGCGGCCGGGCGTGACGTGGTGATCGTCAGCGCCTCCGGCTCCGAAGTCGTCGAGCCCATCGGCGAGATGCTCGGCGCCGACCATGTGATCGCCACCCGGATGGTCGTCGAGGACGGCGCCTACAACGGGGAGATCGAGCACTACGTCTACGGTCCGGCGAAAGCCGACGCCATCGCCCTGCTGGCCGAGTCCGAGGGATACGACCTGGAGCGCTCCTTCGCCTACAGCGACTCGGCGACCGACATCCCGATGCTCGAGGCGGTCGGCCATCCGTACGCGGTCAACCCGGACCGGGCGCTGCGCAAGGAGGCGGTGTCCCGCGAGTGGCCGGTACTGACGTTCAGCCGGCCGGTGCGGCTCAACCAGCGCCTCCCGTCGCTGCCGATGCCCCAGGGGCCCGTGCTCGTGATGGCAGCCGTGGGTGCGGCCGTGGCGACGGCGGGGCTGGTGTGGCTGGCCTCCCGGCGGCGCCGGCCGATGCTTATGTCCTGATTGGCAGGAAAAGTAAAAAGTGTAGCCAGGGGTTCCGCTACGCACGGGTCGGCGGTAGAAAGGACTTAGGCCCGCGAGACCACGGAGTTCCGAGAGGAAGACCGCAGTTCACAGCAGATGGCCCCACGGACCGAGTATGGAAGCTGGGCACCCACGCGTAGCCGACCCGCCAACCGGGCCAGCCGCACCAGGTGACGGGCAAAGATCCCGGCCTGATGGGCAGAATTCGCGCACGCACTGGTAACTCGGCGGACATGCCAGCGGCGGCATCTCCGATGATGCCGCCGCAACTCTGTCCGGGTGCACGGACACCGGCGCCGGGCCGGGCGGAACTCGCCGCCGGACTCAGGCGGCCCCGCGCTGCAGCGCCTCGCAGACCGCCACGCTCTCGCGCACCCCGAGTTCCAGTGCCTTGCCGCAATGGGCGATCCACACGGCCATGCCCTCCGGAGTTCCCGAGGCGTAGCCCTCCAGCGCCGCCAGGTACCCCGAACGGCCCAGTTCCGCGTAGCCGACCTCGGCCGGGCAGACCGACTTCGGGTCGAGGCCGCTGCCGACCAGCACGATACGTTCGGCGGCCCGTGCGACGGGTCCGTTGAAGGACCCGAACGGCCGCAGGCACAGCAGTTCACCGTGCACGGCCGCGGCCACCACCAGAGCGGGCGCCCTGGTGCCGGCGCGCAGCAGGTCGGCCAGGCCCTCCAGCCGGGCGTTGACCTCTATCGGGTCGGGCAGCGGGATCTCGGAGACCGGGACCAGCGGCTCGTCCACGGCCTCGCCGCTCAGCCGCGGGCGCCCCACCGTCGCGTCGTCGGCCACCCCACCGGCCGCCACCAGATGCAGCCGGGCGAGCGCCTGGACCGGCGACTGGCGCCAGATGCCGAGCAGTTGACCGGCTTCGGCGGTCAGCCGCAGCGCGGCGCCGACGGTGCGGGCCTCGGCGTCGGCGGAGAAGTCACTGCGCCGGCGCAGCTCCTCGAGCGGCCAGTCCGCGTCCGCGAGCGCAGCCGACGCCCGGGCTCCGCGCAGCGCCGCCTCCGAGGCGACCTCGTCGGAGCGCCGGCGCATCACGCGGTGCCCGTAGACGCCGTCGACGGCCTTGCGCACCGAGGCGACCGCCTCGGGAACACCCGGGAGATCGCCCAGCACAGCCAGCGGGTCGGCGTGCCCGTGAGCGGGCGAGGGAGCTGCGTTCGAAGCCATGTGCACGACCATACAAACCCCCCGGGACCCCGAACGACCACGAACGAGTGGCCTTTCCCACTCCTGGCGGACTGGAACGTGGCGAACGCCACTACGCTGACGAACATGAAGATCGCTTTCGTTGGGAAGGGCGGCAGCGGCAAGACGACGCTGTCCTCGCTCTTCGTCCGCCATCTCGCCGCGGCGCAGGTCCCCGTCCTCGCGATCGACGCGGACATCAACCAGCACCTCGGCCCCGCGCTCGGTCTCGACGAGGACGACGCCGCCGCCCTGCCCGCGCTGGGCGCCCACCTGCCGGAGATCAAGGAGTACCTGCGCGGCGCCAACCCGCGGATCGGCTCGGCAGCGACGATGATCAAGACCACGCCGCCGGGACACGGCTCCCGGCTGCTGCGCCTGGTCGAGGACAACCCCGTCTACACGGCCTGCGCGCACACCGTCGCCCTGGACGGCGACGCGGCCGTGCGCCTGATGGTCACCGGACCGTTCAACGAGTCGGACCTGGGCGTGGCCTGCTACCACTCCAAGGTCGGCGCGGTGGAGCTGTGCCTCAACCACCTGGTGGACGGGCGCGACGAATACCTCGTGGTGGACATGACGGCCGGAAGCGACTCGTTCGCCTCGGGGATGTTCACACGCTTCGACATGACGTTCCTGGTCGCCGAGCCCACCCGCAAGGGCGTGGCCGTCTACCGCCAGTACAAGGAGTACGCCCGCGACTTCGGCGTCGGCCTGGCCGTCATCGGCAACAAGGTGCAGGGCGAGGACGACCTGGCGTTCCTGCGCGCCGAGGTGGGCAACGACCTGCTGGTCGCCTTCGGCCACTCCGACTGGGTGCGGGCCATGGAAAAGGGCCGCCCGCCGCGGTTCGAACTGCTGGAGCAGGCCAACCGCGAGGCGCTGCGCACGGTCCACGCGCACGCCGACCGGGCGTACGAGGCCCGCGACTGGGCGCGCTACACCCGCCAGATGACGCACTTCCACGAGAAGAACGCACGGAACTGGGGCAACGAGAAGACGGGTGCGGACCTGGTCGCCCAGATCGACCCGACGTTCGTGCTGAGCGAGGCCCTGCTCGCGGAACCCGCGGGGGCCGGCACGCTCTCGGCGTGACGCGGGGGCCGACGGCCCTGCTGAGCGTTTCAGCGGGGGCCGACGGGCCTGCCTAGCGCTTCGCCGCGGCGACGAACTCCTTCCAGCCCGGCGCCGGCGCCCGCCCCACGGCGAGCGTGCGCAGACGGGCCAGCACCCGCGGGTCCTGCGCGTCGAGCCAGTCCGCGAGCTGTCTGAAGGACACGCAGCGCACGCCGGGCCGGGCGCACACGTCCTTCATCGTGTCCTCGACGCCCCGCAGGTAGGCGTCGCCCGCCGTGGCGAGATGAGCGCCGACGAAGAGCGGTGCGCGGTTGCCGCGGTAGGCGCGCTGGAACGCGGCGGTGAGGGCGTCGCGGACCTGCTGCCGGTCGAGGCCGGCTCCGAGCGGGCCGGCGTCGGTCGCCGGGGCCTGGCGCGTGCCGCCGGGCACGGGAACCGACGGCAGCGGGAACTCCCAGATTCCCTCCGCCGTCGAGGGCCACATCTGGCGCCCGCCGGTGCCGCTCGCGTCGTAGCGGAAGCCCGCCGCGGCGGCCGCGGGCAGCAGGCCCGCTCCGCCGCCGGGGCAGGGCGCCCGGCCTCCGGCGAGGACCTTGGCGTATTCGAACGGCAGCGGGTCCTCGTCGGTGAGGCCGGAGTCGGACTTCCAGCGCGTGACGAAGGACTCGGCCTGCCGGATCTCGCTGCCCCATTCCGCCGACGTCCAGCGGTCGGAGCCGGCGGCCGCCTGCGCGCAGGTCCGCGCGTTGAAGGACGTGCCGATCTCGCTGCCGTCCCGCCAGGCCAGCCGCATCTCGCGCAGGGTGGCGGCGATCGAGTCCACGTCGTCGCTGCCGAGACCAGCGGGCCGGGCGGCACCGCCCGGCGGGACGTACAGGTCCGCGCGGCCGGCCGGCAGCAGCGAGGCACCGCTGAGGAAATAGGTCATGGCCGCGTTGGCGCGACCGCCCGCGGCGCGGAACCGGGAGAACAGTTTCCGGGCGTCCTCGGCCGCGCCGTCGAAGGAGAAGACGACGAACTGCGGCGGCACCTCGCCGGTCACCAGCCGGTAGGGCACGGGCTGGTGCGGCTGGGGACCGGTGTCGGACGTCGAGCCGTCGCCGAGCACGCGCGCGGGAGAGGACGGGGGCATGGCGACCTGGTCGTCCGCGTTCCCGGACTGCGACCGGCCGATGCGCCCGGCGCCGGAGCCGCACCCCGCCGCGCCGGCGGCCAGCGCGACCACGGCGAGGGCCGCGGCGACGCGGACGGAGGCGGACGACGGGGCGGCGGCACGGGCGGGGGCGGCACGGGCGGCGGCACGGGCCGGATCCGCCGCCGGGACCGCGGCGGAACGAGCGGAACACGCGGCCGGGACGGCTCGCAGCAGGCGGAGCGCGGCGAGCCGGCGGCTGCGGACGGCGTGCAGGAGACGGGTCGGGCGCACGGACAGCATGCGGACCTCGCTACGTGGACGGGTACGGAGGCTCTGCGGTGGCGCGGAATGTGGGATGGGGGATCGACGGGCACCCGTGATCGGACGATGGCACGCTCACCGGGCGTCGCCGATCCCACCGGGCCGCTCACCAGACAATTCACTCGATAGCTGGAAATCATCCACAGATCGAGCCTCCGGACTTCACTCTCCGCGTTCGGGACATTACTCTTCATTTACCGACGCTTGAACATCGCGAGAGCCGACTCTCAGGCCGCCGCAGCCCGTGCACCACCCGTCGTACGTCCACCGCCCGCCGTCCGCCGAAGGAGACGGGAGCCATGAGACTGCCTCCCCCGCCGAGCCCGCTCGGCGCCCTCCGATCCGATCTGTCCGCCTCGATCACGGTCTTCCTGATCGCCGTTCCGCTCTCGCTCGGCCTCGCCCTCGCCACCGGCGCCCCGTTACAGGCAGGCCTGGTCGCCGCCGCCGTCGGCGGGATCGTCGCCGGCACGCTGGGAGGTGCGCCGCTGCAGGTCAGCGGCGCCGCCACCGGCCTGGTGGTGGTCACCGCGGGCCTCGTCGACCGCTACGGATGGCGCGCGACCTGCGCGATCACCGTGCTGGCCGGGCTGGCCCAACTCCTGCTCGGCGGGCTGCGGGTGGCCAGGGCCGCGCTGGCGATCAGCCCCGCGATCGTGCACGGCATACTCGCCGGCATCGGCACGGTCATCGCGGTCGGCCAGCTCCACGTGGTGCTCGGCGGCGCCCCGCAGAGCACCACCCTCGCCAACATCGCCGCTTTACCCGGCCAGTTGCTGCACAGCCACCCCGCGACCCCGTTCATCGGGGCGATAACCGCCGCGGTCCTGCTGGGCTGGCCGAGGTTGCGCGGCCGCGCGGCGCGGCTGCGGGGGGTCCCGGCCCCGCTGGTGGCGGTCGCGCTCGCCACCGCGGCGAGTGCCTGGCAGAGCGTGCCCCGGGTGACCCTGCCGGACTGGCAGATGCCGGTGCTGCCGCAGGTGCCCGACGGGCCGGTGCTCGGGGTCACCGCTGCCGTCCTGACCGTGACGCTGGTGGCCAGCATGGAGTCGCTGCTGTCGGCGGTCGCCGTCGACACCCTGCAAGCAGGACGTCCCGGCCCGCACGCCCCACCTGCCCGACTGGACCGCGAACTGCTCGGCCAGGGCGCCTCCAACATCCTCTCGGGGCTGCTCGGCGGACTGCCGATCGCCGGCGGGGCGATGCGCGGCTCGGCCAACGTCGAAGCGGGCGCCCGCACCCGCAGGGCCACGATCCTGCACGGCACGTGGGTGCTGGTGTGCGCGGGCTTCGCGGCGGCCGCCCTGGAGGCGATCCCGCTGGCGGCACTCGCCGCGCTGGTCATGGTGGTGGGGATGCGGATGGTGAGCTTCGCGCACATCCGGCACGTCCAGCGGCACCGTGAGTTCCCGGTCTACGCGGTGACGCTCGCCGCGGTCGTCCTGTTCGGCGTCCTGCAGGGCGTGGTCGCCGGAGTCCTGGTCGCCGTCGCGCTGGCGCTGAGCCGCCTGACGCGCACCCGGGTCACCGTCACCGAGGAGCCGGGCTGCCACCGGGTCCGGGTGACCGGCCAGTTGACGTTCCTGGCCGTGCCGCGGCTGGCGCGCGGGTTCGCCCAGGTGCCGGCGGGGGCCAACGCGGTGGTGGAGCTGGGCGGTTCGTTCATGGACCACGCCGCCTACGAGGCGCTCAACTCCTGGTGCGACCGGCACCGTTCGCGCGGCGGACGGGCGGCGCTGAGCGACGGCGCGGGGCGGAGGGTCAGCGAACCGGTGAGCGCGCACGCCTGCCGCCCCTGGACGCCGTGGCGCAACCACCACTGCACCCGCCCCGCCCGGGCCGAGGCGGCGACGGCGACGGCGACGGCGACGAGCAGCGGGCAGCTGCTGGGCGGGGTCAGCGCGTTCCAGCGCAACACCGCGCCACTGGTCCGCGCGGAGCTGGCCCGGCTGGCCCTGGAGGGGCAGAGCCCGGGGCACCTCTTCCTCACCTGCGCGGACTCCCGGCTGGTCACCAGCATGATCACCTCCAGCGGTCCTGGCGACCTGTTCACGGTGCGGAACGTGGGCAACATGGTGCCGCCGCCCGGCGCGGAGTCCTCCTGCGACTCGGTGGCGGCCGCCGTCGAGTACGCGGTGGAGGTGCTGCGGGTCTCCGGCATCACCGTGTGCGGGCACTCCGGGTGCGGCGCGATGCAGGCGCTGCTGGCCTCGGATCACGAGCCGGGTGCCCGGACCCCGCTGGCCCGGTGGCTGGACCACGGCCGCCCGAGCCTGGTACGGCTGGGGCGCCCCTCCCCCGCGGGCCCCGGCGGGGTCGCACTGGCCGGCCGACCGGTCGCCGACGAGGCCGAGCGCCTCGCCCTGGCCAACGTGGTCACCCAGCTCGACCATCTGACGGCCCATCCGTGCGTGGCCGTCCGGGTCGCCGAGGGCACCCTCCAGCTCCACGGGATGTACTTCCACGTGGCCGAGGCGCAGGCGTACATGCTGGACCCGGCGACCGGCGTGTTCACCGCGGTCGGCCCGGACCCGGTGATGGTCCCCGCCGACGGCTCGCCCGGCGCACATGCCTCCGGCCCGGCCGGCGCTCTCGCCGACCGCCTCGCCACCGTCCCCGCGGACGACCCCCCGGACGACTCCGCGGCCGACCCGGAAGCGAGCCCGGAAGCCGGCCTGGCGGGAACCGCGGGCGGTACCGCCCCCGAGGCGCCGGAAACGGAGGGTGTCGCCACAAAGGTCTAAACCACTTTGCGGAGGCCCCTTGTCAGGGTCGGCGCGGACTGATGAGGTAGGGCTGGGACATCTGGGACACCCTGACAAGGAGCTGGCGTGAGCAGCAACGAGAGCCTGGCCAATCTGCTGAAGGAGGAGCGGCGGTTCGCTCCCCCGGCCGAACTGGCCGCCGCAGCCAATGTCACCGAGGCGGCGTACGAGCAGGCCAAGGCCGACCGGCTGGGCTTCTGGGCCGAGCAGGCCCGCCGCCTGACCTGGGCGACCGAACCCACCCAGACGCTGGACTGGTCCAACCCGCCCTTCGCCAAGTGGTTCGCCGACGGCGAGCTGAACGTGGCCTACAACTGCGTGGACCGCCACGTGGAGGCCGGGATCGGCGACCGCGTCGCGATCCACTTCGAGGGCGAGTCCGGCGACGGCCGCACCGTCACATACGCGGAGCTGAAGGACGAGGTGTGCCGCGCCGCGAACGCGCTCACCGAACTGGGCGTCGCCAAGGGCGACCGGGTGGCGATCTACCTGCCGATGATCCCGGAAGCGGTCTTCGCGATGCTGGCGTGTGCCCGGATCGGTGCCGCGCACTCCGTGGTGTTCGGCGGCTTCTCCGCGGACGCCGTCGCGTCCCGGATCGACGACGGCGACGCCAAGGTCGTCATCACCGCCGACGGCGGCTTCCGGCGTGGCAAGCCGTCCGCGCTCAAGCCGGCCATCGACGACGCCGTCTCCCGCACCCCGCAGGTCGAGCACGTGCTGGTGGTCCGCAGGACCGGGCAGGACGTGGCCTGGACCGAGGGCCGGGACGTCTGGTGGCACGAGCTGACCGGCCGCCAGTCCACCGAGCACACCCCGGAGGCGTTCAACGCCGAGCACCCGCTGTTCATCCTGTACACGTCGGGCACCACCGGGAAGCCGAAGGGCATCCTGCACACGTCCGGCGGCTACCTGACGCAGGCCAGCTACACCCACCACGCGGTGTTCGACCTCAAGCCGGAGACCGACGTCTACTGGTGCACCGCGGACATCGGCTGGGTCACCGGCCACTCGTACATCGTGTACGGCCCGCTCTCCAACGGCGCGACCCAGGTCATCTACGAGGGCACCCCGGACACCCCGCACCAGGGCCGGTTCTGGGAGATCGTGCAGAAGTACGGCGTCACCATCCTCTACACGGCGCCGACCGCGATCCGCACCTTCATGAAGTGGGGCGACGACATCCCCGCGAAGTTCGACCTGAGCAGCCTGCGGGTGCTGGGCAGCGTCGGCGAGCCGATCAACCCCGAGGCGTGGGTCTGGTACCGCGAGCACATCGGCAGCAGCCGCACCCCGATCGTGGACACCTGGTGGCAGACCGAGACCGGGGCGATGATGATCTCCCCGCTGCCCGGCGTCACCGAGACCAAGCCCGGCTCCGCGCAGCGCCCGCTGCCGGGCATCGCCGCCACCGTGGTGGACGACGAGGCCAACGAGGTGCCCAACGGCTCCGGCGGCTACCTGGTGCTCACCGAGCCGTGGCCGTCGATGCTGCGCACCATCTGGGGCGACGACCAGCGGTACATCGACACCTACTGGTCCCGTTTCCCCGGCCGCTACTTCGCCGGCGACGGTGCCAAGAAGGACGAGGACGGCGACATCTGGCTGCTCGGCCGGGTCGACGACGTGATGCTGGTCTCCGGCCACAACATCTCGACCACCGAGGTCGAGTCCGCGCTGGTCTCGCACCCGAAGGTGGCCGAGGCCGCGGTCGTCGGCGCCGCCGACGAGACCACCGGGCAGGCCATCGTCGCGTTCGTCATCCTGCGCGGCACCGCCGAGGACAGCGCCGAGCTGACCGCGGCCCTGCGCGACCACGTCGGCCACACGCTCGGCCCGATCGCCAAGCCCAAGCGGATCCTGGTGGTCACCGAGCTGCCGAAGACCCGCTCCGGCAAGATCATGCGCCGCCTGCTGCGCGACGTCGCGGAGAACCGCGAGCTGGGCGACGTCACCACGCTCACCGACTCCTCGGTGATGGACCTCATCCAGACCCGCCTGCCCTCGGCGCCGAGCGAGGACTGACGACCCAGTCCTGACACGCGCGGACCGACACGCGCGGACCGCCGCACGAGAGGGGCGCCCCGCCCCCCCGGCCCGGCGCCCCCGCCCGTGCCCCCCCCCCCCCCCCCGGGCGGGGCCCCGTGCCCCCCGCCGGGCCGGGGGGGCCCCGCGGGGGGGCCCCCCCCCCCCCCCCCCCGGGGGCCCCCCCCGGGGGGGCCCCCCCCCGGGGGGGGGCCCCGGCCCCGGGGGGGGGGGCCCCCCTTCCGTTCCCGCCCCCTCCCCCTCGGGCCTTCTCCCGTTCCCGCTCTCATTCGTTCGGGTCATCCGGGCGGCGCCCCGCCCCCGCTTCCCGACAAGACTGAGGGGGACGCCCAGGAGGTCGCCCCCGTGTCCGAGCAGCCGCCGCAGCGATCCGCCCCCGGGCCGGGGCCGGTCCGCCGCGCCGCGACCCTGCTCGGGCGGCTGCCGCTCCCCGAGCGGAGGTTCGTCGCGGACGCGCTGCGGACCGAGACGGTCGGCGGCGTGCTGCTGCTGGCGGCCGCGGTGGCCGCCCTGATCTGGTCGAACACCGGGCACCACTCCTACGAGGCGGCGAGCGACTTCCACTTCGGCCCGGCAGCGCTCGGCCTGCACCTGTCCGTCGCGCACTGGGCGGCCGACGGACTGCTCGCCGTCTTCTTCTTCGTCGCCGGGGTCGAGCTGAAGCGCGAGCTGGTGGTCGGCGAGCTGCGGAGCCCCGCGGCCGCGGTGCTGCCGGTGGTCGCGGCGCTGTGCGGCATGGTGGTCCCGGCGGTCGTCTACGCCATCACCGCGTCCGCGGGCGGCGGGTCGCTGAAGGGCTGGGCGGTACCCACCGCGACCGACATCGCCTTCGCGCTCGCCGTCCTCGCCGTCATCGGCACCGCGCTGCCGTCCGCGCTGCGCGCGTTCCTGCTCACCCTGGCCGTCGTCGACGACCTCTTCGCCATCCTGATCATCGCCGTCTTCTTCACCTCGCACATCGACTACGGCGCGCTGCTCGGCGCCTTCGCCGGGCTGGCCCTGTTCTGGGTGCTGCTGCGGCGCGAGGTGCACGGCTGGTACGTGTACGTGCCGCTGGCGCTGGTGATCTGGGCGCTGATGTACAACAGCGGCATCCACGCGACGATCGCCGGCGTGGCCATGGGCCTGATGCTGCGCTGCACCCCGCGGCCGGGCGAGGAGCAGGCACCGGGCGAGCACATCGAGCACCTGGTGCGTCCGCTGTCCGCGGGCGTGGCCGTGCCGCTGTTCGCGGTGTTCTCTGCGGGCGTGGCGGTGTCCGGCGGGGCGCTCGCCGACGTCTTCCACAAGCCGGAGACCCTCGGCGTCGTGCTGGGCCTGGTGGTCGGCAAGCCGCTCGGGGTGTTCGGCGGCACCTGGCTCGCCGCCCGCTTCACCCGGGCCGAGTTGAACGCCGACCTGCGCTGGCCCGACGTGCTGGCCGTCGCCACCCTGGGGGGCATCGGCTTCACCGTCTCGCTGCTCATCGCCGAACTCGCCTTCACCGGTCCGCCACTGGCCGACGAGAGCAAGTCCGCGGTGCTGCTCGGCTCGCTGTTCTCCGCGGTGCTCGCGGCGACCCTGCTGAAGCTGCGCAACAACACCTACCGGGCGCTGACCGAGGACGAGAACCGCGACTCCGACGGCGACGGGATCCCCGACGTCTACGAGGAGGACCAGCCCGCGTACCACCTCCGGATGGCGGAAATACTCGAACGCCAGGCCGCCGAACACCGTCGCCTCGCCCAACTCGGCCGGGACGCGGGCGGCCCTGATGCGACGTAAGGCATGATCGGGGGCAGACACGGTACGACCGGTACCGGACCGATACGACGCAGAACGACGGAGGACGCCGCGATGAGCGCAGCCTCGAACGGTGACGAGCGCAGCCTCGGGCAGCTGTTCGCGTCCGCCACGGCGGAGGTGTCCGCCCTGGTGCACGACGAGATCGCCCTGTTCAAGGCCGAGATCCGGCAGGACGCCAAGCGGGCCGCGATCGGCAGCGGCGCGGTGGTCGCGGCCCTGGCGCTGGCCCTGTTCGCGGTGCCGATGGGCAGCATGGCCGCCGCGTACGGCATCCACGCGCTGGGCATCACCCTCGGCTGGTCGTTCCTCATCGTGTGCGGCGCCTACATCGTGCTCGCGGTCCTGCTCGCGCTGATCGCGTACGGCCGGTTCAAGAAGGTCAAGAAGCCGGAGCGGTCGCTGAACTCCGCCAAGGAGAGCGCGGCGGTGCTGCAGAAGGCCAAGCCGCACCCGCGGCCGCTGGAGCCCGCGGACGCCAAGCCGGAGCTGACCGGCGCCGGGCAGAAGGCGTCGCAGTCGGCGCTGCCGCCGTCGGGCTCCCGCTGACCGATGGGGTGACGAGCGCCGGCTCGCCCACATGGCGGCGCCGGATGTGACACGCTCAGAACATGAACCTCCCCGACGGTTCGCGTCGGCCGTCCGGCACGCGCATCCCGGTTCCCCGCCCCGACGGCCCGTGGATCCACCGCGAGGTCGCGGCCAACGGCGCCCGTTTCCACATCGCCGAGATGGGCGACGGGCCGCTGGTGCTGCTGCTGCACGGCTTCCCGCAGTTCTGGTGGACCTGGCGCCACCAGCTGCCGGCGCTCGCCGACGCAGGCTTCCGGGCGGTCGCGATGGACCTGCGCGGGGTGGGCGGCAGCGACCGCACACCGCGCGGCTACGACCCGGGCAACCTCGCCCTCGACGTGACCGGCGTGATCCGCTCGCTCGGCGAGCCCGACGCGGCGCTGGTCGGCCACGACCTCGGCGGCTACCTGGCGTGGACGGCCGCGGCGATGCGCCCGAAGCTGGTGCGCCGGCTCGCGGTCGCCTCCATGCCGCACCCGCGCCGCTGGCGCACCGCGATGCTCGCCGACCTGCGGCAGAGCAGGTCCGGCGGGTACATCTGGGGCTTCCAGCGCCCGTGGCTGCCGGAACGGCAGCTCGTCGCCGACGAGGCGGCGCTGGTCGGCCGGCTGGTGCAGGAGTGGTCGGGGCCCAGCCTGCCGGACGAGGAGGCGGTGGACGTCTACCGCCGCGCGATGCAGATCCCGTCGACCGCCCACTGCGCGATCGAGCCGTACCGGTGGCTGGTGCGGTCGATGGCGCGCCCCGACGGCATCCAGTTCAACCGGCGGATGAAGCGGCCGGTGCGGGTGCCGACCCTGCAGATGCACGGCTCGCTCGACCCGGCGATGGGCACGCGCATCGCGGCGGGCAGCGGCGAGTACGTCGAAGCCCCCTACCGCTGGCGGCTGTTCGACGGTCTCGGGCACTTCCCGCACGAGGAGGACCCGGCGGCGTTCTCGACCGAGCTGATCAACTGGCTCAAGGACCCGGAACCGGACCGCTGAGCCCGGCACACCTGCCGGTACGACGAGCTGCTGATCGGTCATATTGCCGCGTGCATACGCCGACTGAGCGATGATCCGGCGATTACCGACCGGGAGGCGCGGGCACGTAGCTCGGTATGGGTTGGACGCACGACTACAGTGACGTATCGCGCACTCGCCGCCGCACTTTCACCGCCGCGGGCGCCTCCGCGGCCATGACGCTGCTCCCGCCAGGGCACAGCCATCTCGGCATCCCCCGCATCCTGGGGCGCAGGGCCCGCTGGGTCGGCGCCCGGCTACGCCACGGGCGGGACTGAGCCGCCCGCCCCGAACGCGGTCACAGCGCGCATCCCTGGCTGTCCACCTGCCGGACCGCGGTCCGTCCCGCCTTCACGTCCGGCGCGACCTCGTCGGCGGTCAGCGCGTACCCGGTGTTGGCGTCGTCGAGGGACTTGGCGAAGACCACGCCCACGACCTTGCCGTCGGTGCTGAGCAGCGGGCCGCCGGAGTTGCCCTGCCGGACGGTGGTGTAGAGGGAGTACACGTCGCGGTGCACGGTGCCGCGGCGGTAGATGTCCGGGCCGTTGGCCTCGATCCGGCCGCGGATGCGGGCCGCGCGCACGTCGAACGCGCCGTTCTCCGGGAAGCCCGCCACGATGGCGTCGTCCTTGGAACGGGCGTCGGTGGACGCGAACTGCAGCGCGGGCGCGTCCAGGCCGGGCACGTCCAGGACGGCGATGTCGCGCTGCCAGTCGTAGAGCACCACGCGGGCGTCGTGCAGCCGGCCCTTGCCGGCGACCTGGACGGTGGGCTCGCTCACGCCGCCGACGACGTGCGCGTTGGTCATCACGTGGTCCTTGGCGAAGACGAACCCGGAGCCCTCGAGGACCTTGCCGCAGCCGGGGGCGGTGCCGACGACCTTCACGATGCTGCGCTCGGCGCGGTCGACCACCGGGTTGTTGACCAGGGCCGGGTCGGGCGCCGGGACCGAGGTGATCGGCTCCGAGCCGAAGGTGCCGAAGACCTGCGGCAGCCCGTTCTGGGCCAGCGTGGTGCTGAAGTCGTTGAACCAGGTGTCGGCCTCCGCCGGGACCACCTTGGAGACGCCGAGCAGCACCTTCGACGACCGCACCTCGCGCCCTATGGTCGGCAGGGTCGTGGTCGCCAGGGCGCTGCCGATCAGCCAGGCCACCAGCAGCATCGCGACGACGTTGATGAGCGCGCCGCCGCCGGCGTCCAGCGCCCGGGCCGGCGACCAGGTGATGCGGGTGCGGACCTTGTTGCCGAGGTGGGTGGTGAACGCCTGCCCCACCGACGCGCACACGATCACCAGCGTGACGGCGGTGATCACCGCGACCGAGCCCGGCTGGGCGTTGTCCGTCGCCTTGTCCCAGATCAGCGGGAGCAGGTACACCGCGGCGAGACCACCGCCGAGGAAGCCCGTCACCGACGCGATGCCGACGACGAACCCCTGGCGGTAGCCGACCACGGCGAACCAGGCGGCGGCGAGGATGAGCAGGAAGTCCAGCGCGTTCACGGGGAACACGGTCTCACGACCGGCTGAGGACGCGGGACCGTAACGGCACTAACCGCGCCTGCGGCGCCGCCGCCGCGCCCGGAACCCCGGCCGGCGCGTCACGCCTGCTCAGCCCAGCGGCACCGTGTGCTCGGTGTCCCAGGGCTGCTCCCACCCCGCGTAGTGCAGGATCTTGTCGATCAGGCCCGCGGTGAAGCCCCAGACGAGGGCTCCGTCGACCAGGAACGCCGGGCCGCGGAAACCGCTCGGGTGGACGAGCATCGCACGGTTCGCCGGGTCGGTGAGATCCGCCACAGGCACCCGGAACACCCGTGCGGTCTCGGCCGGGTCCACCGCGGCGACCGGGCTCGGCCGCCGCCACCAGCCCATGACCGGGGTCACCACGAAGCCGCTCACCGGGATGTAGAGCCGCGGCAGCACCCCGAACACCTGGACACCCGACGGGTCCAGGCCGGTCTCCTCCTCGGCCTCGCGCAGCGCGGCCCGCAGCGGACCGTCGCCCTCGGGGTCGCCGTCCTCCGGGTCCAGCGCGCCGCCGGGGAACGACGGCTGGCCCGCGTGCGAACGCAGCGCCGCGGAACGCTCGATGAGCAGCAGGTCGGGGCCCTGCTCGCCCTCGCCGAACAGGATCAGCACGGCCGACGGGCGGCCCTCGCCGTCCGGCGGCAGGAAGCGGCTGAGCTGCTCGGGGCGCACCCCCTGCACCACGGTGACGACGGGGTCGAGCCAGGAGGGCACGCCGTCCGCGGTGACCTGGATGCCGGCCGCGTCCGCGCCCTGGGCCTGCGTCATGAGGCGCCCAGCGGCGGCGCGGCCTTGCCCGGGTAGTCCGGCGGCGGGTTGAGCCGCTGCCCGGGGAACCCGCCCTTCTCGTACTTCAGCAGCTTGGCGGCCTTGTCCGGGTCGATCTCGCCGATGCCGTTCGACGGGCACAGGTGGGCGATCGGGCAGGCGCCGCAGGCGGGCTTGCGGGCGTGGCAGATGCGCCGCCCGTGGAAGACGACGCGGTGCGACAGCATCGTCCAGTCGGACTTGGGGAAGAGCGCCGCGACGTCCTTCTCGACCTGCTCGGGGTCCTCCGAGGTGGTCCAGCCGAACCGGCGGGACAGGCGCCCGAAGTGGGTGTCGACGGTGATGCCGGGGACGCCGAAGGCGTTGCCCAGCACCACGTTGGCGGTCTTGCGGCCGACACCGGGCAGGGTGACGAGGTCCGCCAGGTTGCCCGGCACCTCCCCGCCGAAGTTGTCCCGCAGCGCCGCGGACAGGCCCAGCACGGACCTGGCCTTCGCGCGGAAGAACCCGGTGGGCCGCAGGATCTGCTCCAGCTCCTCGGGGTCGGCCGCGGCCATGTCCTCGGGAGTGGGGTACTTGGCGAACAGCGCCGGCGTGGTCTGGTTCACCCGCAGGTCGGTGGTCTGCGCCGACAGCACGGTGGCGATCAGCAGCTGGAAGGGGTTCTCGAAGTCCAACTCGGGGTGGGCGTACGGGTACACCTCGCCGAGTTCGCGGTAGATCTTTCGCGCCTGGCGCACCAGCCCGGTGTGCGTCTGCGGCGGCTTCGCTTTCCTGACCGGCCGGCCCTGGGCCCCGCCCGTACCACTTGTCGCCATGCATGCAGCCTACGGGGCGGCGCCGACAGGGATCACCCGATTCCGACGCGCCGGACCGGCGCACGGGCGGCCGGTGCGGCCCGCCACCGCACGGGCCCGCGGCGAAGGCCCCGCAACCACCCCGCCGGGGCCGTCCGAGGGCCGCGCACGGGGTGTTCGCCGAGAGCGGAATCCGGTACTCTCGCCACTCATTCGGCCCTGAGGCAGGGCCAGAACCACCGAAATCGACGCCCAATCGGGCCCCCGGGGCACTACTCCTCGGTCGGATACGACATCCTTGTGATTGATCGCACTGATTGAGACGTCGTGCATCATGGGAAAACCCGGCGATGTCGGCTGTCGACAAGGAGAGAGCTCGTGGACGACGTTCTGCGCCGTGCTCCGCTTTTCGCGGCGCTCGACGACGAGCAGGCCGCTGAACTGCGCGCCTCCATGACGGAGGTCACGCTCGCGCGTGGCGACTCGCTGTTCCACGAGGGCGACCCCGGGGACCGGCTGTACGTCGTCACCGAAGGCAAGGTCAAGCTGCACCGCACCTCGCCCGACGGCCGCGAGAACATGCTGGCCGTGGTCGGCCCCGGCGAGCTGATCGGCGAGCTGTCGCTGTTCGACCCCGGCCCGCGCACCGCGACCGGCACCGCGCTGACCGAGGTCAAGCTGCTGGGCCTGGGCCACGGCGACCTCCAGCCGTGGCTGAACGTGCGGCCCGAGGTGTCCACCGCGCTGCTGCGTGCCGTCGCGCGCCGCCTGCGCCGGACCAACGACGTCATGTCGGACCTGGTCTTCTCCGACGTCCCCGGCCGCGTCGCCAAGGCGCTGCTCGACCTCTCGCGGCGCTTCGGCGTGCAGTCGGAGGAGGGCATCCACGTCGTCCACGACCTCACGCAGGAAGAGCTGGCCCAGCTGGTCGGCGCCTCCCGCGAGACCGTGAACAAGGCCCTCGCCGACTTCGCCGGCCGCGGCTGGCTGCGGCTGGAGGCCCGCGCGGTGATCCTGCTCGACGTCGAGCGGCTGGCCAAGCGCAGCCGCTGAGCGGCCGGCCGCACCGCCGCACGGTTCCACCTGCTCCTCGACGAAGCCCCCGCCACGGCGGGGGCTTCGTGCTGTCCGGGGGCGGTCGGGATCGGCGGATGGCGCGGCCGATCCCGGCCTGCGGCGGAGGGGCGGCGCGACGGCCGCCGCCGTCACCAGGCCAGCTGGGCGATCTCGTCGGTGACGGCGGACACCGCGGGCGCGGCCGGGTCGATCAGCGGGAAGTGCCCGGTGCCGGGCAGCCAGGCCACCACCGGCTCCTCCCCCGCCGCGGCCGCCGCGTCCATGAAAGCCTCGCTGACCTGCGGCGGAACCACGTTGTCAGTGGCGCCGTGCACGATGGTCGTGGCGATGCCGGTGGGGAGCAGCACGGCCGGGTCGGCGTGCGGAAGGCGTTCGGTGAGGCGGTCGGGGCCGCCGAGCAGATCGACGGCCGCGTCCGAGCAGACGTGCAGCCGGGCCGCCGCGCCGAGGTCGGCGATCGGGGCGAGCGCCACGACGCCGCGCAACGGGGGAGGCGAGGAGCGGTGCCAGGGGGAATCGGGGGGCAGGACATGGCGCGCGGCGGCCCACAGGGCCAGGTGGCCGCCCGCGCTGTGCCCGGTGACCACGATCCGCCGGGGGTCGACGGCGTCGTCGCCGAGTGTCGCGACGGCCAGGGCCGGCAGGGCGTCCATCGCGGCGGCCACGTCGTCCAGGGTGTCCGGCCAGCGGCCGGCGGGGGCCGGCCGGTCGGGTGCGGAGCCCGCTGCGGGCCGGTCTGCGGCCTGCTCGCCGCCGTCCGGGGCGCCGCCGCGCCGGTACTCCACCGAGGCCACGGCGAAGCCGTGCGCGGCCAGGTGGGCGGCCAGCGGGGACACGTGCGCGCGGTCGTAGGCGGCCCGCCACGCGCCGCCGTGGAGCAGCGCCACCAGGGGCGCGGGACGGGCGGGCGCGGGGCGCGGCCGGTAGAAGTCCACGATCTGGTCGGGGTGGCCGCCGTAGGCCGCGGTCGCGTCCGGCGGCACGTGCGCATGGCTGAAGGCCGCCGCCTCCTCGGCCTCCGCCCGGCCCTCCGGATCCGGCACACCGGAGGGGTGCCGGGGCCCGGTGGCGGACGGAGACACGTCGGGTGCGGCGTCGGCCATCGGTTACGGCGTCCCTTCGAGGATGTCGGCCAGGACGCGTGCGGCGTGCAGCGCGTCGGCGAAGCGGGTGTAGAGCGGGGTGAAGCCGAAGCGCAGCACGTCCGGCCTGCGGTGGTCGCCGACGACACCGCGCGCGATGAGCGCGCGCATCACCTCGCCGGCGTCCTGGCAGCGCAGCGACACCTGGCTGCCGCGCTCGGCGTGTGCCTGCGGGGTCACCGACTCCACACGCCCGGGCGGGACCAGCGCACCGACGCACTCCAGGAAGAAGTCCGTCAGTGCCAGGCTCTTGGCCCGCACGTCGCCGAGGTCCACGCCGTCCCACGCGTCGAGGGCGCTGTCCAGGGCGAGCAGCGACAGGATCTCAGGTGTGCCGACGCGGCCGCGGAGCGCCCCCTCGGCGGGTGCGTAGGCCGGCGCCATGCCGAACGGGTCGGCGTGCGAGTTCCAGCCCGGCAGCGGCGAGTCGAAGCGCGGCTGCAGCGCGCCGCGCACGTAGAGGTACGCGGGCGAGCCGGGCCCGCCGTTGAGGTACTTGTAGGTGCAGCCGACGGCCAGGTCCACGCCGTCCGCGTCGAGGGCGACGGGCACGGCACCGGCGCTGTGGCACAGGTCCCACACGGCCAGCGCACCGGCGGCGTGCAGGGCGGCGGTGACGGCGGGCAGGTCGTGCAGCCGTCCGCTGCGGTAGTCGACGTGGTTGACCAGGGCGGCGGCGGTGCGCTCCCCCGCCGCCGCGCCGATCTCCCCGGCCGGGACGGCGCGCAGGGTGCAGCCGGTCATCCTGGCCGCGGACTCGGCGATGTAGCCGTCGGTGGGGAAGGTCGCGGCGTCCACCAGGATCTCGTCGCGTCCGTCCGGGGCCATCCGGACCGCCGCGACCAGCGCCTTGAAGACGTTGACGCTGGTCGAGTCGCCGACCACGACCTGGCCGGGGGCGGCGCCGACGAGCGCGCCGATGCGGTCGCCGATCCGCTCCGGGGCCGTCCACCAGCCGCTGCCGTCCCAGGAGCGGATGCCCAGCCGGCCCCACTCGCGGCCGACGACGTCGCCCAGCCGCTCCATGATCCGGGTGGTGGGCGGGCCGAGCGAGTTGCCGTCGAGGTAGACCTCGCCGGTGACCAGGTCGAAGCGGTCGCGGACCGCGGCCAGCGGGTCCTGCGCGTCCAGGGCGGCCGCGCGGCCTTCGAGGGCGGCGGCGTCCGGCCGGCCGGACGCGGGGTCTGCCGCGGGCGGCTGCGTCAGGGGCTCAGACATGGCTGCGGGCCGTCCACAGCTCGGGGAAGACGTTCTTGGCGGCGCGCTTCTCCAGCCAGGCCACCCCCGCGGAGCCGCCGGTGCCGGGTTTGGCGCCCATCGCCCGCCGGGTCGCGACGAGGTGGTCGTTGCGCCAGCGCCAGACGAGTTCGGCGACGTCGGTGAGCAGCTCGGCCAGGCGGACCAGCTCGGAGTCCTGGTCGGGGTCGGCGTACACGCTCTGCCAGGCGGCCTCTACCTCGGGGTGCGGCTCGTAGCGCAGGCTCGGGTCCCGCTCCAGCACCTCGGCCGGCACGGGGTGGCCGCGGCGGGCCAGCAGGCGCAGCACCTCGTCGTACAGGCTGGGCTCGGTCAGGGCCTTCTCCAGCTCGGCGTGCGCGCTGGGGGTGCCGCGGTGCGGCACCAGCATGGACGCGGACTTGTCGCCGAGCAGGAACTCCATCCGCCGGTACATCGCGGACTGGAAGCCGGAGCCCTCGCCGAGCGCGGAGCGGTACGCGTTGAACTGCGCGGGGGTGAGGTGGGCGATCGGCTTCCAGGAGGCGTTGAGCGACTCCAGCTCAGGCAGGCTGCGCCGCAGGGCGGCCACGGCCCGGGGGATGTCGTCCTCGCGCAGGGCGGCGGCCGCGGTGGTCCACTCGTGGACCAGCAGGGTGAACCACAGCTCCATGACCTGGGTGGTGACGAGGAAGGCCATCTCGCCGGGCTCGTCGGACAGCGGGTGCTGCAGATGGGTGAGGACGGACGCCTGTACGTAGTCCTCGTAGGGGGTCGTGCCCTCGAACGAGAGGTTCGGGGTCGCCGCCTCTTCGGTCGGTGCATCGGACATGGGATACCTCCAGAGCATGGCCCGGGGTCACCGGGCTGTGCCGAGATCATCTGCGGTCCTGGCCGATCCGGCAAGGCTTGCAGGATCAGGCAGCCGGCGGGCCCTGGATGTACCGGCCCTGGCTGTCGTACGGCCAGGCGTTGGCGAGGCATCCGTGCAGACCCTTGATCTGCTGCATCATCACGGGCGCGAGCTTGCCCGGGCCCGGACAGCCCTCGTGGCCGTGCCCGATGCGGTGGCCGACCTCGTGGTTGATGATCAGCGCCCGGTACTCGTCGATCGGCCCGTCGAACTCCGGGGAGCCGAGCATCCAGCGCTTGAGGTTGACCACCACGGTGGCGCCGACGTCGCAGTTGACCTCGCCGCGCGTGAGCAGGCCCGCCTGGCCGCAGATCGCGTCGACCGTGTCCGGAGTGGCGATCTTGATGACGAAGTCCGCGTACCCGGACGACACCAGCTGGAAACCGTCGCGCCCGTCGGCGGTCCAGCCGCGCTTGTCGGCGAGGATCGCGGCGATCTCGTGGGCGGCGGCGCTGGACGAGAGCTGGATGCCGCCCTCG
The DNA here is from genome assembly GCF_044333795.1 of Streptomyces sp. NPDC020917. NCBI lineage: Bacteria > Bacillati > Actinomycetota > Actinomycetes > Kitasatosporales > Streptomycetaceae > Streptomyces > Streptomyces sp. NPDC020917. The sequence goes on from NZ_JBIRRR010000023.1 coordinate 57,031, forward strand.
ACCTGGACCTTGTAGCGGCGGATGCGGCCCTGCCCCGAGGCGGCCCCGTCGGCCTGGGCGGTGGTGAAGGTGCCGCTGCCGTGGGTGGGGACCTTCGGGGGCGGCGGGGTCGTGGTGTGCGTGGGCGACGGGGTGGTGCGGGTGGGGCTCGGCGTGGACGAGGGCGAGGACGGCACGTCCGACGGGCTGCCCGCCGCGTCGTCCGACAGGTCGGCGGGCGCGGTGGTGGCAGTCATCGCGCTGCCGTCCTCGGCGGCGGCGGAGTCGTCGTGCCGGGTGTCCCACGCGGCGTATCCCACGCCGCAGCACAGGGCCACGGCGCAGAGCGCGATGAAGCCGGCTATCGAGGCACGGCGGCTGGACCGTCGGCGGCTGGGCTGACGGCGGCGTTCTCCGGCCAAGACTCCCCCTGGCGCGCAGCGGCGTTACCCGGCCCCGGCCCCCCGCGGCGATTGGGTGCTGCGCATCGACGTTCGTGACGCTTCTGCAGACGACGTGCCCGCAGACGACACGCCTGTAGACACCACGGGCCACCCTCGCACACAAGTACGTGGATATGCCAAGCGGCGGCCGACTGTCGCAAGACTGCGACATTCGACCGCCGCGCGGATCCGGCGCCGGAGGTCAGCCGAGGGTGTCGGCCGCCGTCGGGGAGCTGTCCCGCAGGAAGGCGGTGCAGCGCTCGTACTCTTCCTTCTCGCCGATGGCCTTCGCGGCGCGGGCCAGCGCGTGCAGGGCGCGCAGGAACCCGCGGTTCGGCTCGTGCTCGAACGGCACCGGGCCGTGGCCCTTCCAGCCGGCGCGGCGCAGCGCATCCAGGCCCCGGTGGTAGCCGGTGCGGGCGTAGGCGTACGACTCGACGAACCGGCCGGCCTCGAAGGCCTCGTCGGAGAGCTGGGCCCAGGCGAGCGAGGACGCCGGGAACGCGGCAGCGACCTCGGTGGGAGCGGCGCCGGAGGCGATCAGCTCACGCGGCCCAGGGTCGTCGGGCAGATGCGTCGGGGCAGGTCCCCCGAGCAGGTTCTCGTGAATGGACATGGGTTCCAGTCTGCCCCAGCAGCAGCGCGAAGGGCCCCCGGCATCTGCCGGGGGCCCACCTCGTATCGCTCTGTCTACTTGAGCTTCTTGCCCGCCGAGCCCAGGTTCTCCGCGGCCACGACGACGCGCGCGGCCATGCCCGCCTCGGCGGACTTGCCCCACACGCGCGGGTCGTAGGCCTTCTTGTTGCCGACCTCGCCGTCGACCTTCAGGACACCGTCGTAGTTGGTGAACATGTGGGCCGCGACCGGCCGGGTGAAGGCGTACTGCAGGTCGGTGTCGATGTTCATCTTCACGACACCGTTGGCCAGCGCCTCGTCGATCTCCTCCTGGGTGGAGCCGGAGCCGCCGTGGAAGACGAAGTCGAAGGCGCTGGCCTTGCCGTACTTCTCGGCGACCGCGTCCTGCAGCTCCTTGAGGATGCTCGGGCGCAGCACCACGTTGCCCGGCTTGTAGACGCCGTGCACGTTGCCGAAGGAGGCGGCCAGCAGGTAGCGGCCGTGCTCGCCGAGGCCGACCGCCTCGACCGTGCGGAAGGCGTCGTCGACCGTGGTGTAGAGCGACTCGTTGATCTCGTGCGAGACCCCGTCCTCCTCACCGCCGGTGGGGGTGATCTCCATCTCCAGGATGATCTTGGCCTTGACGGCCTCGGCCAGCAGCTCCTTGGCGATGGCCAGGTTGTCGTCGAGCTTCTCCGCCGAGCCGTCCCACATGTGGGACTGGAACAGCGGGTTGCGGCCCGCGCTCACCCGCTCCTGGGAGATCTTCAGCAGCGGCCGGACGTACCCGTCGAGCTTGTCCTTCGGGCAGTGGTCAGTGTGCAGCGCGACGGTGACCGGGTACTTCTCGGCGACGATGTGCGCGAACTCGGCGAGCGCCACCGCGCCGGTGACCATGTCCTTGTTGTACTGGCCGCCGAGGAACTCCGCGCCGCCCGTGGAGATCTGGATGATGCCGTCGCTCTCCGCCTCGGCGAGACCACGCAGCGCGGCGTGCAGCGTCTGCGAGGACGTGACGTTGATCGCCGGGTAGGCGAACTTGCCGGCCTTCGCGCGGTCGAGCATCTGGTTGTAGATCTCGGGGGTTGCGATGGGCATCGTGTCCGCTCCTCGTGGTTCTGCGGGTGGTCCTGCTGGCGTGGCGACGTCATCGTCGCCCTTATCTTCCCAGACTCGAACGGATACACCACCTCGGTGTTCTCCGGGCATACGACGACCCCCGGAGTGTTTCACGTGAAACACTCCGGGGGTCGCAAAGTCGCAGGTCAGAGCGGGTCAGGCCAGGTCGAGGTCGGCGAGCGAGTAGGCCGCCAGATACGGCAGGCCCGCCTCGGCGATCTTGGGCGCGGCACCGCGGTCGACGATCACCGCGACCGCGACGACCTCGCCGCCCGCCTCCCGGACCGCCTCGACCGCGGTGAGCGGCGAGCCGCCGGTGGTGGAGGTGTCCTCGACGACGAGCACCCGGCGGCCCTTGACGTCGGTGCCCTCGATACGCCGCTGCAGGCCGTGCGTCTTGGTGGCCTTGCGCACTACGAAGGCGTCGAGCCGCCGGCCGCGTGCGGCGGCCGCGTGCAGCATCGAGGTGGCCACCGGGTCGGCGCCCAGCGTCAGGCCGCCGACCGCGTCGAAGTCCAGGTCCGCGGTCAGGTCGAGCATCACCTGACCGGCGAGCGGCGCGGCCTCCCCGTCCAGCGTGATCCGGCGCAGGTCGATGTAGAAGTCGGCCTCGAGGCCGGAGGAGAGGGTGACCTTGCCGTGCACGACGGCCTTGTCCTTGATGTGCCGCACCAGGGCAGCACGTGCGTCGTCGCTCATGCCGTCGAGACTAACCGAGGACGCGGGGCCGCTCCGCCCGCCGCCGGGCGGGGGCGGCGGGCGATCGGCGGACGTGGGCCGGCAGGCGTTTCAGCCGATGCGGTGCCAGGCCCACTCGGTGGTGATCTCCAGCGGGTCGATGGGCGTGACCAGGCGCGGCAGCGTGTTCAGGCCGTTCGGCGGGCCGGACTGCGGCTCGACGCACACCGCCTCGGGCTGCTCGGTGTAGACCACCACCCACTGCGTGGGGCTGGTGACCTCGACGCGCATCTCGCCGGGCCAGGTCAGCGTGACGTCCACGCCGTCGGGCATGCCGAAGCAGTCGTCCCAGGGGCCCGGCTTGGGGTCGATGCGGTTGCCGTTGGGCAGGTGGTTGTCGCCGCGCTCCTCCTGCCAGGCGGCGCTGAAGGCGAGTTCGACGTCCTGGCCGCCCTGGCCCAGGTTGCGCAGCCACCACGGGTGCCAGCCGGCCTGCGCCGGGAAGGAGTCGCCGGCCGCCTCCACGCTCAGCGTCAGCTTCACGCTGTGCGGGGAGAGTTCGACGGTCTGGGTGACGCGGCCCGGGTAGGGCCACGGGTCGGCGAGGTCGTAGTAGTAGGCGGCCGTGGTCTGCGTCGCGGGCGCGGCCTCGTGCCAGGCGGAGTGCCGGCCGGTGCCGTGGATCGCGTGCGGCGGGGCGTCGACCGGGAGCTGGTGGGTGACGGTCCCGTTGCGGAACACCCCGTTCTCGGTCCTGCCGCACCACGGCACCATGATGAAGGCACCGAATTTGTCGCCCTGGCGCAGGAGTTCGGTCCCGCCGACCTTCAGCGAGGCGATCCGGCAACCGTGCTCGGGCTGCAAGGTCAGTTCGGCGTCGCCCGCCGTCAGCGTCGTGTCATTCTGCACACCCCGAGCCTAGCGGGCAGGCTCCGACCGCCCCACCCGGCGCACCCTTCCCACCTGCGGCGGATCACTTGCGGCGGCGCAGCACCCGGCCGACGACGACGGCCGAGGCGAGCAGGGCCGCGGCGGCCGGCGCGGCCCAGCGCAGGGTCGCACCGGCCGTCCCGGCGTCGGGCGCGGGCACCGGGGCGTAGCGGCCGCGCGGCGGGGCGTGGTCCACCTCCTCCGCGCTGCGGCCGATCATGGTGCGGCGCGCGTGGGCGGCCTCGGCGGGCGTCACCAGGTCGTCGAGGGCGGCGGCGCTCTCCGGGACCTCGACCTCCACCTCGACGAGTTCGAAATCCTCCAGGTCACCGGTGGGGACGGGCTCACCGTCGTCGTCCACGACGTCCGGCTCGCCGCCCTCCGGGGCCTCGTCGGACGCGTCCTCGGTGGCCTGCTCCCGCACGTCCTCGGGCCGGACGGCCGGCTCCTCGGCCTCCTCGTCCGCCTCCGGGGCGTGAGCGGCCAGCTCGGCGGAGAAACGGTCCAGCAGGCGGCGCACCGCGGCCTCCACGACCGCGTCCTCGTACGACGTCAGACGGCCGTCGGCCTCCGCGCTGCCCCGGTAGGCCACGGTGGTGCCGGGCTCCGGCTGCTCGGTGGCGGCCAGCGTCACCTCGATCCGGGCCAGCACCGTGCCGGAGCCGCGGACCTCCTCGCCCTGGGCCTCCAGAGTGAACGGGGAGGAGTCGCCTGTCAGCGTGACCGTGCCGCGGTAGGTGATGGTCGAGCCGGCGACGCGCAGGCGCAGGCGGCCGCGCGCGGTGGGCCCGTCCCCGCCGCCGGGCTCGTCGGCGGCGGGCACGTCCGCGGCGTCGGTGCGGTCGGGCTGCCAGCCCGGGAGGCACGCGGCCAGCGCGCCCGGAGAGCGGAGGGCGCGGGCCAGGCGGGCGGGCGGGGTCGGGACGAAGGACTCGTGCTCCATGCGGCGGAGCCTACCCAGGAGTGCGGGCGCTTGACGTTCCACGTCCCGGAGATTTTCCCGCCCGTAGTGCGGCTCCCCCGCCCCTACGGCACCCGGGCAGCCCCCGAGGGTGCGTCTCCGTCCAACGGTCCGCTGTGGCTGGTCGCGCAGTTCCCCGCGCCCCTGGCGGCATCCGGGGTGCCCCGCGGGGTGCTCTGCCGTCCAACGGTCCGCTGCGGCTGGTCGCGCAGTTCCCCGCGCCCCTGCGGGGTCTGGGGTGCCCCTTGGGCGTCGTTGCCGTCTGCGGCGTGCATCGTGGCTGGGCGCGGAGTTCCCCGCGCTCCTGGAGCATCGCCCCTCCGGGGCGGGGGTTCGGGGTGCCCCCGGGGGTGCGTTGCCGGGTGCCGCACCGTTGGGGCTGGTCGCGCTGGGGGCACCTCCCAGGCGAAGCGCTGGGGGACCCCGCACCCCTGTGCGTGGACGCCGTCCCAATTGCTTCCCGCAGACGGGGGCCGGGCCGGGAGGGGACGGTGCGGGAGTGTCCCCGCAGGAACTGTGCACACTCCCGGCCCACCCAACGGAGAAAGCCGCACGCACAGTTCCGAGGAGATACTCCCGTGGCGGCCCCGACCCCACCCACCGAAGGTGCACCGCCAGGGGCGCGAGGAACTGCGCGACAAGCCACAACGATGCCGCTCGACGGCAAAGCACCCCGCGGGGCAGCCCGGACCCCGAAGGGGCGCGAGGAACTGCGCGACCAGCCGAGACGGCGCGGCAGGCGGCAGAGCAGGCCTGGGGGCAGCGCGGGGGCAGCCCGGGGGCCGGGGGCGGGCAGGGACATGGCGGGGCTTCGTTGTCGGGTGACGCGCCGCGAGGCTAGAGGCGGGGGTGGAGCAGGGTCGAGGGAGGCGGAGGCGGAGTCCCGGGCGCGGGGATGCGGGCGACAGCAAGAGGGAGAGGAGCTCCGGCAAGGAGGAAGGTGGAGGGCGCGCAGGCCGGGCCGGGGGCCCGATAGGCCGCCGCACTGAGCCCCGCCGCCCGCAGAGTGGCCCGCACGGTCCAGAGCGCCCCGTCGGCGTGGACGGCGAGCCGGCCGCCGCCTGCCAGGACGCGGCCGGCCAGCCCGTAGAACTCCTGCGAGTAGTACTTGGCGGCCCGCGACTGCCCCGGCGCCGGCAGATCCGCCAGGATCACGTCGTAGCTGCCGCGCCCGGCACCCCGCAGCCAGTCGAAGGGATCCGCGGCCACCGCCCGCACCCGCGGATCGGCGAACACGTGCCCGTTCAGCGCGCCGAGCCCGGGGTCGGTGCGGCCCAGCCGGAGCAGACCGCGGTCCGCGTCGACCACCGTCACCTGCCGGACGCCGCCGCGCCCCAGCACCTGTCCGGCCACGACGCCGTCCCCGCCCCCGAGCACCAGCACCCGGGCGTGCCCGCCGCGCAGGGCGGGGTCGGCCAGCGCCCGCCCGTAGGCCGCCGCGCCGGTGCCGCACACGGCCAGCCGCCCGTCCAGATAGAGCCGCAGCGGGCGGCCGTCCCCACCGGTGAGCACGAGTTCCTGGAGCGGCGTCTGCTCGGCGACCCGTACGTCGCCGCCGTACACCGCCCGCCGCGCGGCCCGCTCGAAGGGCCCGGCGGCCCAGGCGGCGCCGCCCAGGACGGCGAGCACCAGCACGTTGGCGACCAGCAGTCGCCCGCGCTCGCGGCGCGTGAGGTCGGAGCGGAACAGCCACAGCACGACCGCCCCGCCGGCGACGGCGTTGACCACGCCGGTCGCCAGCGCCCCGGTCAGCTGCCCGAACCGCGGCAGCAGCAGGAACGGGAAGGCGAGGCCGCCGGCGAGCGCGCCCACGTAGTCCGCGGCGAACAGGTCGGCGACGGCCCCGCCGGCGTCCTGCCGTCTGATCCGCTGCACCAGCACCATCAGCAGCGGCACCTCCGCCCCGATCAGCACGCCGATCGCGAAGGCGCAGCCGACCATGGCCGGGCGGGCCTGCCCGTACCAGGCGAAGAAGCCGTAGAGGACCATCACGGACAACCCGCCCACCAACGCGAGCGCCGACTCCACGGCGGCGAACGCCGCGGCCGCGCGCCCCCGCAGCCGCTTGGCCAGCAGCGAGCCGCAGCCCATGGCGAACACCATCACGGACAGCACGACGGACGCCTGGGTGACGGAGTCACCGACCAAGTACGAGGCCAGGGCGACGAGTTCGAGCTCGTAGACCAGGCCGCAGGCCGCGCAGACGAACACCGCGGCCAGGATCAGCGCGCGCGCCGCTCCCGCGGGCACCGGCAGTCGTGCCACCCGCCGCGGAGGGGCCTGGGTACGGCCGTGCTGGTCGATCATGAGTGCACGCTATGTCAGGGTCTCGTCGCCGCCGGTCACCCACGGGAGGGCGATCCGGCGCCGGTTGACGGCGGTCGGGGGATCACGGCAGCACGCTGACCCGGGTGCGGGTCGCCACCAGCCGCCCCTCCTGCGGGTAGGCGTGCCACGTCCGCCAGCGCACACCGCCGTCCACGCACTGCACGAGCAGCGCGGTGAACGCGTGCGGATCGCCCGGGAACGTGCCGGCCAGGCCCTGCGGATGGTCCGCGACCAGTGCCAGCAACTCCTGGGCCCGGCCTGCGAAGGAGCCCTCCGACAGGGTCTCGATGCGCGCCGCGAACTCGTAGTCGAAGCCGCCCAGCCGGCGGGCCACGCCGAACGGCAGCGGCGCCTGGCTGCCCGGCAGGCAGGCCACGGTCTCCGAGCAGCCGTCGCGCCCGGCGTCGACGATCACCTGGTGGGAGGCGCCGAGCAGCCGTAACTCGACCTGGGCGCGCAGGCCCTGGCCGTCGCCGATCTCGACGTCGAGCACGGCGAGCGCCGGGAGGGGCTCCCTGCCGAGGCACCAGGCGAGATCACCCGCGCGGGTGTCGGTGTAAGTGGTGTGAAGGGTGGTGAGCATCGGGTCGGCTCCGCAAGCACGCTGGGGAACAGGCACGCACTGGAACACGCACGGGGGAGGTGGTCGGCCGTCCCGCACCACTCGGTGGACCGCCCGGCAGGCCTGTCGGCGGGTCTGCTGGGAGGCCGGGAGGATGCGTCGGCTCCTGCGCACGTGGGGTCCACGGATCCATGGGGGGACCCAGTGGGTGTCGAGCCCACGCAACCATGAAACGCGCGCCGTCCTCAGCGTTTTTACCCATCTGTGTGTACTTTCCATCCCTTGGAGCGCTTGTGGGCTCAGGTGTTCAGATGGGGCGTCCGCGGGGGTCCGCTCCGGTCGGCGAAGTACGCTCGACCGGTCGGAAGCGGGCGGCCGGGGCGGCTGCCGGGACGAACGCCGGAAGCGGGTGCGGACGCATGCGGGTCAGGGACAGGGCGCTGCTCAACCGGAGGCTGGACGGGCTCGGGACGACGATCTTCGCCGAGATGTCCGCGCTGGCGGTCGCCACCGGGGCGATCAACCTGGGGCAGGGCTTCCCGGACACCGACGGCCCGGAGGCCGTGCGGGAGGCGGCGGTGCGCGCGCTGCGGGACGGCCGCGGCAACCAGTACCCGCCCGGCGCGGGCGTCCCCGAACTGCGCACCGCGATCACCGATCACCAACAGCGCTTCTACGGGCTGGAGTTCGACCCGGACACCGAGGTGCTCGTCACCGCGGGCGCCACCGAGGCGATCGCCGCGGCCATGCTCGCGCTGCTCGAACCGGGCGACGAGGTCATCGCGTTCGAGCCGTTCTACGACTCCTACGCCGCGTGCATCGCGATGGCCGGCGGCGTCCGGGTCCCCCTGACCCTCCCCGCGCCCGGCTTCCGTCCCGACCTCGACGCGCTGCGGGACGCCGTCACGCCGCGCACCCGGCTGCTGCTGCTCAACAGCCCGCACAACCCCACGGGCATGGTCCTCACCGCCGACGAGCTGACGGCCATCGCCGAACTGGCCGTCGAACGGGACCTGTTGGTGGTCACCGACGAGGTGTACGAGCACCTGACGTTCGACGGCGCCGCGCACACCCCGCTGGCCTCGCTGCCCGGCATGCGCGAGCGCACCGTCACCATCTCCTCGGCCGGCAAGACGTTCTCCTTCACCGGCTGGAAGGTCGGCTGGGTCACCGGGACCGCGGAACTGGTGACGGCGGTCCGCACGGCCAAGCAGTTCCTCACCTACGTGGCCTCCGGGCCGTTCCAGTACGCCGTCGCCGAGGCGCTGGCCCTGCCCGACTCCTACTACCACGCGTTCCGCGACGACCTCCAGGCCAAGCGGGACGTCCTCGCGGCCGGCCTGACCGAGGCGGGCTTCCTCGTCCACCAGCCCCAGGGCACCTACTTCATCACCACCGACATCGCCGAACTCGCCCCCGGCACGGACGCCCTCGCCTTCTGCCGCGCCCTCCCCGAACGCTGCGGCGTCGTCGCCGTCCCCAACTCCGTCTTCTACGACCACCCCACCGCCGGCCGCACACAGGTCCGCTTCGCCTTCTGCAAACAGCAGGACGTCCTCCGGGAGGCCGCCGACCGCCTCCGCAAAGCCTTCAGCGGGTGAGCTGACGAGGACGGACGGTTGCCCGTACCGCTGGATCGCGCAGAACCTGGAGCAGCAGAGCCCCGCACGGGCCGGCACAGGTACCAGAGGTAGTACATGTGTTAGGTTTGGTACATGTCCATGAAGCGCACGAACGTCTACGCGGACCCCGAGGATCTGGCGATCATCAAGGAGGCCGCGGCGCGTCGCGGGATCAGCGAGGCGGAGATCATCCGCCAGGGGATCCACCTGGCGGCGATGGCGAATCGCGTCTGGGACGAACCGCTGTTCTCGCGGACCTTCGAGGGGTCCGGTCGGACGCCGGGCAAGGACGAGGTACGGGACACCGTGGCTGACGCCGTCCGACGCGAGTCCGGATCCGGGTCCGGGTCCGGGTCCGCCGCGTGATCATCGTCGTTGCGGATACCTCGGGGCTACTGGCGGCGCTCGACTCGACGCATCCGGAACACCGGGGAGCCGGTGAGGCACTCCTGGCCGCCGGCTTGCTCGTGATGTCTCCCCTGCTCCTGGCCGAGATCGACCACGTCGCCACCCGCGAGCTGGGCCGAGAGGCCGCGATGAGCGCCGTGGACGACATCCGGCGGTGGATGCGGGTGAGCAGGATCGTGGTGCCTGAGGTCACCGAGACCCATCTCGCCACCGCGCAGTCCGTGCGGGCCCGCTACCACGCCCTGGACCTCGACCTCGCCGACGCCGTGAACGTCGCGCTGGCCGCGGACTACGACACCGACGCCGTTCTCACCCTCGACCGCCGGGACTTCCGCGCCGTGCGCCCGCTGGGCCGGCACAAGTGCTTCCGCCTCCTGCCGGACGACCTGCCTTTGTGACCGCATGACCACGTGGACGAGGAGCCGGCCGGGTCACCGGCCGCGGAACTGGTGACGGCGGTCCGTAAGGCCAGGCACAACGTTCTGGGCGAAGCCGCCGGAAAAGAAGGGTGCCCGGCTCGCGGAGGGCGAGCCGGGCACCTGGTGGGAGAGGGGATCAGGCGGAGGCGCCCCCGGGCTTGGGGGTGCTGGTGGGAATCACCGGCGTGCGGTACGCCGGCGTCGCCTGCGGGTCGCCGACCTGCACGGTGGCCGTCGCCGGCGTCTTGGAGGACGCACCGGTGGCGGTCACGGAGTACCGTCCGGGCGCGGTGCCCGAGGGCGCCGCGACGGTCGTGTGGATCTCCCCGGCGGACGTCGCCGTCACGGTGACGGTGACCGCGGTGCCGGTGGCGAGCCGGACGGTGACCTTCTCACCCGCGGAGAACCCGCTGCCGGTGACGTCGAACGATCCCGCGCCCTTGCCGGACGAGGCCACCGACGCCTTCAGGGACGCCTGCGCCGCATCCGCGCCCACGGTCACCGTGAACGTGTACCCGGCGCTGGACTGCGAGTCCCACGCGATGACGTGCACCGTGTAGGTGCCCGGCTGCTGGTACGTGTGCTGGCCGGCCAGCGCGCCGGAGGAGCCGACGGTGACGTCCTCGGGCACCGTGCCGTCACCCCACTGCACCCGGGCCTGGTAGCCGTCCGTGCCGGGAACGCCGCCGGACAGCGAACCGAGGTCCGCGGTCAGGGCGTGGCCGGCGGACGCCGTCTGGTCCTTGGGCGCGGTGGCCGCCAGCCCGGCGACGGGCGTGCCGTCGTCGGCGATGGCGAACACGTGGATCCTGCCGACCTTCGAGGGGTCACCGGTCTGCGTCGGCAGGGTGATCGAGACGAGCTTCTTGCCGTCCGGGATCTGGTACGGGGCGGTGGCGAGCAGGAACGGCTGCGCGCTGTCCTTGGACGTCCCGGCCAGCCGGTACGCGGACTTGGCGACGACGATGTTGCCGTAGGCGGGCGTGCCGTTGGCGTTGCCGCCCAGCGTCCAGTCGCTCATCTGGATCGGGACGCCGGCGGTGCTGCCGTCGCTGAAGGTCGCGGTGGCGGTGGTGCTCTGGTTGCCCTCCGTCCCGGTGCCGATGAAGGAGATGCTCTTCGCGTCGTCCGGCAGGTTCAGCACGATCGTGCTGCCGTTGCCGGTCGCGTCGTCCGGCGCGCCCGCGGCGGTCACCGGAAGGGTGAAGTGCAGCGACGTGCCGGGGACCTGCTGCTGCTTGCCCGCCGTCACGCCGGCCGCGGCCAGCGCGGCGCGGGAGAAGCCGTACCCGACGGAGTCGCAGTCCGCCGCCAGCACCCCGTCGTCACCGATGCACGTGGTGTCGAACGCGGCCCGCAGGCCCGAGGCCGGCACGTAGGCGACCTCGACGCCGACCGTGGTGGACGACTGGCTGGTGCCGTCGGTCACCTGCACGCTCGCCTGGTAGTAGCCGGGCTTGGTGTAGGTGTGCGAGCCGGTGACGCCGGACACGCCCCGCGAACTCGCGGAGACCGTCCCGGCGGTGGCGGCCGAGCCGTCACCCCAGTTGATGGTGGCCTGGTAGCCGCTCGCCGTGCCACCGGTGATGGTGGCCAGCGGCACCGACACCGCGACGCCCGAGGTCGCCGGCACCGGGTTCTGCGCCGGGCTGACGCTCACGGTGCCGCCGCCGAGCTGGACGTCGCCGCCGGAGAGCAGTTCGATCTCGGCGAGGTTCGTCTTCGCGGCCCCGGCGGTCTTCGTCACGACCAGGCGGAACTGGGCGAACGTGCCGGGCTGGTCGATGGTGAACGGACGGGTCTGGTTGCGCCACGGGAACGTCTGGCCGGTGCGGGAGTCCACCGTGGTCCAGGTGATCCCGTCATCGGACCCCTGCAGCTTCCAGTCCTCGGGGTCGCCCGCGGCCGCCCCGGAGGTCAGGGTGTAGGTCGTCGGGGTCTGCTTGCCGCCGCGGTACGCCCAGGTGATCTGCGGCGTGCCGGTGGCGAACGTCACCTGCGTGGTCGAGGTGTCGTCGAACAGCTTGGACGCGTCCTGGCCGCCGTCGGCGGTCGCGGTGCCGAGCCCGGGTCCCGTGGTGTCCTGCAGCGGCTGGGGCACCGCGGCGCCCTTGGTCAGCGACGGCGGGGCGTCGTTGTTCGAGGTGCCCCACGTCGACGGCTTCGGGCCCATCTGGAAGTCGATGGTCCCGCCGTGCGCGAACACGGACGAGTCGATGGACGTGGTCTTCTGCTTCTTGCCGTTGACCGCCACGCTCTGCACGTAGACGTTGCTGGTGCTGTTGTCCTGCGCGTTGACCACGATGTCGCCGGTGCTGCGGTGCACCGTCATCTTGGTGAACTGCGGCGAACCGATGGCCCAGTTGGGCGAGCCGACCTGCAGCGGGTAGATGCCCAGCGAGCTGAGCACGTACCAGGCCGATGTCTCGCCGTTGTCCTCGTCGCCCGCGTAGCCCTGGCCGATCTCGTCACCGACGTAGAGCCGCTGCAGGATCTCCCGGACGATCGCCTGGGTCTTGGCCGGGGCGCCCGCGTAGTCGTACATGTACGGGATGTGGTGCGAGGGCTGGTTGCTCATGCCGAGCTGGCCCATCCGGACCGCCTGCGCCTCGACCATCTCGTGGATGGTGCCGCCGTAGCCGCCGGGGTGGTCGGCGTTCTCCGGGGTGGCGAAGAACTGGTCGAGCTTGTCCTCGAGACCCTTCTTGCCGCCGTACAGGTTGGCCAGGCCCTGGCCGTCCTGCTGCGCGGTGAACGCGTAGTTCCAGCCGTCGGTCTCGGTGTAGACGCCGCCCCAGTCCAGCGGGTTGCCGTTCAGGAAGTCGCCCTTGGCGGTGCGGCCCTGGAAGAACTTCGACTTGGTGTCGAAGAGGTTGACGTAGTCGCGGGCCCGCTGGAGGAAGTACGCGGACTCCTCCTTGAGCCGCTTGACCTCGGACTTCGGCGTCTTCGGGTCCTTCGCGAGCGCGGCGCCCATGTTGCCGATGCCGTAGTCGCTGATGAAGCCCTCGAGCGCCCAGGACACCGACTCCCCGGTGGAGGTCGGGGTGTAGCCGAGGAACAGCGAGGACTCGATGCCCTTGCGGCCCACCGCGCTGCGCCCGGAGGCGACCGTCGCGTCCTTGACGATGGCGTCGTAGGCGGAGAGCGGGTCGGGCAGCTGCACGCCGTTGAGGTACGCCTCGGCGAGCGCGTTGTCGGCGCTGGTGCCGGTCATGAGGTCGGCGTAGCCCGGGGACGACCAGCGGGCGATCCAGCCGCCGTCACGGTACTGCTGGACGAAGCCGTCGGCGATCTTGGCCGCGACGTCCGGGTACAGCAGCGAGTACGCGGGCCACACCGTGCGGTAGGTGTCCCAGAACCCGTTGTTGACGTAGATCTGGCCGTCGACGACCTTGGCGCCGGTGGTCGTCGCGGTGGACGTGCCGGTCGCCGCCGAGACCGGGCTGGCGTACTGCCAGTGCGGGGCGGCCGCGGTGCCGGTGTTCTCCGACTGCGAGTTGGGGTAGAGGTTCAGCCGGTACAGGTTGGAGTACAGCGTCACCATCTGGGTCTGGGTGGCCCCCGCGACCGAGATCCGGCCGAGGCGCTCGTTCCAGGCCGCGGTGGCCGCGGAGTGGATCTGGTCGAAGCTGCGCCCGGTGACCTCGAGGTCCAGGTTCTTGCGGGCCTGGTCGGTCGAGATGAACGACGTCGCGATGCGCATCGTCACCTGCGAGTTCGACGAGGTGTCGAACGTCGCGGAGGTGGCGGTGGAGGACGTCGGGGCGCGGTCGAAAGCGCCGGACACGAACATCCGGCTGCGGCCGGCGGACAGGCCGCTGCCGTTGTCGACCCACCCGGTGAACGTGCCGTCCGTGCCGAGGGTGAAGGTGCCGTTGAAGAAGACGAGGCTTCCGGTGGCCTGCCCGGACGGGAAGGTGAACTGCATGACGCCGCCGTGGTCGGTCGGCGACATCTGCGCGACCATGCCGTTCTGCAGCTTCACCCGGTAGTAGTCGGGGCGCGCGGTCTCGTCGGCGTGGCTGAACGCCAGGGCGCGGGTGCTCGGCGCTCCGGTGAGCGAGCCGCCGGCCGGCACGGGCATGACCGACATCTGGTCGCGGTCGCCCATCCACGGGCTGGGCTCGTGCGAGATCGCCAGGCCCTGCAGCGTCGGCAGGTTCGCCGCGTTGTTGCCCTGCTGGTAGGAGTACTCCCACGAGTTGGACGACGCGTCGGTGACCGGCGTGAAGAAGTTGAACCCGTTCGGCACCGCCGCGATCGGCAGGTTGTTGCCGCGCGAGAACGAGCCGGAGGCGTTGGTCCCGCGGCGGGTGTCGACGTAGTTCGTCAGGCTGGAGGCGTCGATCGGCGCCGGGTCCCCGGTGACGGTGAGGTCGTCGATCCAGCCCTGGAAGCGGGTCGCGGCCTTGGCCTGCGGGTCGTCGTAGGAGAGCAGGATCCGGTCGATCGTCTTGCCCGCGGCGACCGTGCCGATCTCCGAGGAGACCGCGTTCCACTGGTCGGCGTAGAGCACCTTGGAGGCGCCCTGCGCGGCGGCGGTGAGCTTGTAGCCGTGCTGGTCGACCGGCTTCAGCGCGCTCAGGTACGTCCCGTCGGTGAAGTGCAGGTCCACGGCGGCGAACTGCGACGGGTACTGGGTGTCGCGGCCGGTGAACTCCGGGAAGATCTTGTACGACAGCTGGGTCTTCGGCCCGACCGGGATGTTCACGTCGAACAGCTTGTTGGTGGCGGACGCCTCGCCGTCGGCCTGGGCACCGCCCGAGTACCGCAGCGAAGCCGTGCCGGTGAAGCCGGCGTTGGGCTTCATGTTGTAGCCGCTGACCGGGCCGGACCCGGACTTGGTGACCATCGGGGTGGCCGGCGGCACGGCGGTGGAGCCGTCGCTGATGTCCCAGTCGGCGAGCTGGACGAGCGAGTCGCCGGAGTTCGCCGTGACGTTCAGCCGGTAGTACGCGTAGGCCGTCGTGTTGGTGAACTTGTAGGTGTTGGTGGCGAACCGGCCGCTGAAGGTCACCCCGGTGCGCTTGTCCAGGTCCACCCAGGTGCTGCCGTCGGTGGAGCCCTGGAGGGCGAAGTCCTTGGGGTCACGCGTCGGCGAGTCGTTCGCGGAGGTCAGCGAGTACGTGACGACCGCGGCCGGCTTGGACAGCTGGTAGGCGACCCAGCCGGTCGGGTTGAACGCCAGCCACTTGGTGGAGGGGTTGCCGTCCTTGAGGTTCGCCGCGACCTCGCCGGGAGGGTTCTCGGCGCTCGCGGTCACCGCGGTGACCTGGCCGAGGAGGCTGCCGGGCAGGCCCGAGGGGCTCGTCCCGCTCAGGTTCTTCTGCAGCGGGTCGCCGTGCGCGTCGAGCTCGACGGCGTTCGTGGCGGGCTGCGGATCCGCCGACTCGAACGAGGAGCTGAAGGTGCCGGCCGCGGTCGCCGCGTGCGCCGCGGGTGCGACCGCGAGGGCCACCACCGGCAGCGCCAGGGCCGCGGTCGCGCTCACCCACCGTCTCAAGGACAGGAGGTGGGCAGGGGGATGAGGGGACACAACACTGCCTTTCGCTGGGAAAGTCGTCGCGGCTGTCGCGTGCCGCTGGAGGATGTCACGGCTGCCGTCCTCCGCCTGCGGCGGAGTTCGCGTCGCTGCTGCGGCTCGTGCGCCGCGGGGACAGTCGGGAAGGGCCTGGGCCGTCGTCGCCGGCCGGCGGCGTCATAAGCAAGGGCAGAGCTGTGAGGCCATACGGCAACTCCCGCGCGGTGAAGGGGTCGCGCGGCGGCGCACCCGAAGAGAAATCGCCGCTAGCGTTGCTCGCGCCGACAACGTTGTCAATAGCCACGAACCGAGAAGGTGCCTGTGTGCCGGATGTGGCGAGATTGTGCACACCCCGTGCGGGCCGGGCGAACTGCCCGCGGCCTGCGCCTTGGTGTGGGTGGGGCGGGTGGGACGACCGGCCGAAGTAGCCCAAATGGACAGGGCGGAGAGGGCGAAGCGGAACGCCTGCGGCGGGCGTTGCGCAGCCGTAGCCCGCACGCCACCGCGGCGCCCTCCTTCCCGGTCGACGACGCCCGGTCCTCGGCCGCTCCCGGCCCGGTGGCCGGAGCACCGGGCGGGGGTCCGTGAGGGACGGGCCGGGGGCCAGGGACGAGCGGGCCGGGGTCCAGGGACGAGCGGGCCGGGTCCCACGGCGGACGGGCCAGGGGCCGTGAGGGACGGGCCGGGTCCCACGGCGGACGGGCCAGGGGCCGTGAGGGAGGGGCGGGCTGGCGCGGGGCGGATGCTTCGGGCGCCTCGGGCGGCGCTGTTGATGCCGCAGCGGTTCCGCCGGTCGTCCCGGCGGGGCGCGGGGCGGCGCCTCGCCGTTGCCGGCGTTGGGCCGCAACTGGCGCGCGGAGCAGACCGCGTCGGGGCAGGCTGCCCCGCCCGGGCGGCGGACCCCGGCCCGGCGGTCGTCACGGCACCCGCCGTACCCCCGCCCCCCGGGCCGGGGTTACCCCCGTTCCGGGGCTCCGGTTCCCTCCGGGGGCGGCGAACGGAGGCTGCCTGGTGGTCGCCCGGCCGAGATGCCATGCTCACCTTTCCGGGAAATCGAGGGGGATCCGTGGGACAGACGGAACGGGTGCAGCAGCGGCTGACGGCCGAAGGGGCTGCGGACGAGCGGGTGTTGTACGGACTGCTGGCGTTCCGGATCGGCGGCGTGCGCAAGACGATGGTCGGCGGTGCCGCCGGAATCGCCGGCCTGGCGGGTGCCGCGGCGATGGCCGCGGCGGCCCGGGGCGGGCGCGGGACGGCGCCGGCCGTCATGCTGGAGCTGCCCGGGCGGTGCATCCTCGGGCTCACCGGCCGGCGCCTGCTGGTGTACAAGATCGGCGGCCTCTTCGCCGCGAAGCCGGGCAAGCAGCTCTACGCGTTCACCCTCGACCAGGTGGCGTGGGTGTCGGAGCCCGAACTGGTCCCGGGCGTGGCCCAGGCGCTGCGCGTGCAGATCGCGATCAAGGGCCAGGGTGTCCTGGCCGTCGAGTTCCCCCGGCTGATGGTCAACGACGGGCGGAACATGATCAACCGGCTGCTGCGGGAGCTTCCCGAGGAGCCCGCCGAGCAGGCGGAACCCGCTCCGGCCGCGGAAGCCGGCAAGCCCGCGGAAGGCGCCGAACCCGCCGGCCCCGCCGAGCCGGCCGGGTCCGCCGGGTCGGCCGAGTCGTAGACCCGGGGATCCCGCACGTCCCGGCCCTCAGCGGGCCGGGGCGGGGTCCGTGGCGAGGCGGGCGTGCAGGTGGGAGTCGTGGCGGGCGCCGTCGGGGGCGACGAAGGAGCCGCGCATGACGCCCTCGGCGCGGAAGCCCGCGCGCTCGGCGACGCGGCAGGACGCGGCGTTGACCAGGGAGTGGTCCAGGCTGATGCGGTGCACGGCCAGGCCGCCCTCGGCGGTGGGGGCGAAGGCCCATGCGGCGGCCGCGTCGAGGGCGCGGGCGGCGACGCGGCGGCCGCGTGCCGCGGGGGTGGTCCAGTACGCGGCGACGGCCTGGTCGGGGACCCGGTGGACGTCCCGGAGCCCCAGGTAGCCCAGCAGGGTGCCGTCCGCGGCGTCGGTGATCGCGAAGGGCGCGGTCCCGGTGGACCAGCCGGTGAGCCGGGGCGTCAGCCAGATCCGCCCGCGGTCGGCGGGCGCGGCGTCGTTGACCGCGAGTCCGGCGGCCCAGGCCAGGATGCCGGGGTCGGCCATCGCCTCGCGCACGGCCGCCTCGTCGGCCTCGGTGAACGGCCGCAGCCGCAGGTCGCCGGCCTCCAGCGTGGTGGGCGTGATCTCGGAGGAACGCGTCACAGAAGCCATGGCCTTAGCTTCGCATGACGCCACCGCCCGATCGGCGGGCGATTCACCCGCGGGAGCGGGCGTGTCGCCGCGGAGTGAGCCCGGATGATCCCCGATAGTCGCCTTTGTCAGACCATCGCATCATTCGCTCGGTACCGAGGAGCGCCGCGTTGTTCACCCCTGGACCGGTCTCCGAGTCCTGCTCCGCGCCCGTTCCGGAGCAGGTCACCGGGCCCGTCCCCGCGGCGCCGTACGGCCCCAGGCGGTCCCGGCGGATCCCCGCGCGGGCCAGGGCGGCCGCCGCGGCCGCGACCCTGGCGGCGCGGCGCGCGCTGCCCGCGGTCACCGTGTTCGTGGTGGCGCGGCTGGCCGGGGTGGTCGTGCTGACCCTGTGGGCGCACCGGCGCGGCGACCACCCGCGCGACCTGCTCGGTCTCGGCTGGGACGCCCGCTGGTACCACCGCATCGCCGACTGGGGCTACGGCACCTTCATCCCCGCCTGGCAGGCGCCGGGCCTGCGCTACAGCGACCTGGCCTTCTTCCCCCTGTACCCGACCACGGTGCGGTTCGCCGACGCGGTGCTGCCCGGCGGTTCCGTGGTGGCCGCGCTGGCGGTCGCGTGGGCCTTCGCCGCACTCGCCGCGTGGGGGATCTTCGCGGTGGTCGACCACTGCTACGGGCGCAGGACGGCGACCGCGCTGGTCATGCTCTGGGGCCTGCTCCCGTACTCGATCGTGCTGTCGATGGCCTACACCGAGCCGGCGATGTGCGCGCTGGCCGCCTGGGCGCTGTACGCGACGGTGACCCGGCGCTGGGTGGCCGCGGGCGCGCTGAGCGTGCTGGCGGGGCTGTCCCGGCCGAACGCCGTCGCGGTGCCCGCCGCGGTGACGGCCGCGGTGCTCGCCGACGCCTGGCACCGGTGGCGGACCGGCCGCCGGCAGGAGCCGTGGGCCTGGGTGGCGGCACTGGTCGCCCCGGCCGGCTGGTGCGGCTACGTGGCCTGGGTGGGGCTGCACACCGGCAGCGGGCTGCACGCCGCGCTGCACGGGTACTTCGACGTGCAGAGCCGCTGGGGCTCGGACTTCGACTTCGGCCGGTACGCGCTGAAGTTCGTCAGGCACCAGGTGCTGTTCCCGGACACGCTGTACTCGTACATGTCCACCGCGATCTGCGCGGGCGCGGTGCTGCTGCTGGCGATGGCGCTGCTGGACCGGATGCCGCTGCCGCTGCTGGTGTACTCGGCGGTGCTGGTGGTGATCGCGCTGGGCGGCGCGAACTTCTTCTCCTGCAAGCCGCGGTTCCTGCTGCCGGCGTTCCCGCTGCTGGTGCCGTGCGCGGTCGCGCTCGCGGGCGCCAGGACGCGCGCCGCCGCCGTCACGCTGCTCACGCTGACCGCGGTGTCGCTGGGCTACGGGGCGTACCTGCTGACGGTGGTCACGGTGCCGCTGTGACGCCGGCGGGAGTCACAGCGGCGGGGACCGGCCACCGGGCGCACGGGTTCATGCGGACATGACGACATGGGCCCAGGCCGTACGCTCGGCCCGGGCCCGGCCGGGGAGGCTCAGGCCTCGGTCCCGCCCGCTTCGCCCTCGCCGTCGTCGCCCTCGGCGTCCTTCTCGAGCCCGAGGGTCTCGCCGACCCACTTGTCGAACTCGATGGACGCCCGCACCCAGCTGACGGTGCTGGACACGAAGTGCTCCAGGCTGACGCCCAGGCCGATCAGCGTCTGGGCCTCGCCGATGAGGCGGACCGAGCCGTCGTCGTGCGTGTGGGTGTAGACCTTGGGCCACAGGGTGCGGCGGTTCCAGTCGTCGATGACCTCGTGCAGCTGCGGCTTGTCGTCGACGCTGTAGGCGCGCTCGTAGAAGGTGCGGACGGCGAAGACCGCCTGGTCACCCTCGCCGCGGAACATGAAGTAGGTGCGGAACTCCTCCCACGGAGCCGCCAGGTCGCCTTCTTCGTCGACCAGGTACTTCAGCTCCATCTGGTCCAGGAGCTGCTTGACCAGCTCCTGGTCGGGAATGACCACGCTGCCGGCATGATCATTCTGATTCGGGTCCGGCTGGCCCCCGAAGTTCGGAATCGAGGACGGGTCGATGCTCACCGTGAAGGTCCCTTCGTGACGTCTCCCCGCCATCCTCCCTCATCCGGGGGCGCACATGGCAACCCCGGCAGGTTCGCGCTGGGCGTACCTGCCGGGGTCGTGTCGGCGTGCCACCGGGGCCGGGCCCGGGCCGGGCCGGGGCCTGCCGGTCAGCCGGTCATTTGGTCAGATCGGGGGCGGTGAGCGGGCCCACGATCAGGCCGTCCTCCGCCCGGTCGACGCCCACGGTCTGGCCGTCGAGCACCTCGCCGGCCAGGATCTCGCGGGCCAGCGGGTCGCCGATCGCGGTCTGCACCAGCCGCCGCAGCGGCCGGGCGCCGTACGCCGGGTCGTTGCCCTCCTCCGCGAGCCAGTCCAGCGCGGCCTCGCTGACCTGCAGCGTCAGCCGGCGGTCGCGCAGCCGCTCGGCCAGCCGGTCGGTCTGCAGCCGGGCGATCCGCCGCAGCTGGTCCTTGTCGAGCGCGGTGAAGACCACGATGTCGTCCAGCCGGTTGAGGAACTCCGGCTTGAAGGACGCCCGCACCATCGCCAGCACGTTGGACTTCTTCTGCTCCGCGTCCAGCGCCGGGTCGACCAGGTACTGGCTGCCCAGGTTGGAGGTGAGGATCAGGATGACGTTGCGGAAATCGACCGTACGGCCCTGCCCGTCGGTGAGCCGGCCGTCGTCCAGCACCTGAAGCAGGACGTCGAAGACCTCGGGGTGCGCCTTCTCCACCTCGTCCAGCAGCACCACGCTGTACGGGCGGCGCCGCACGGCCTCGGTGAGCTGGCCGCCCTCCTCGTAGCCGACGTAGCCGGGAGGGGCGCCGACCAGGCGGGCCACCGAGTGCTTCTCGCCGTACTCGCTCATGTCGATGCGGACCATCGCCCGCTCGTCGTCGAACAGGAAGTCGGCGAGCGCCTTGGCCAGCTCGGTCTTGCCGACGCCGGTCGGGCCGAGGAACAGGAACGAGCCGGTGGGGCGGTCGGGGTCGGCGATGCCGGAGCGGGAGCGGCGCACCGCGTCGGCGACGGCGCGGACCGCCTCGGTCTGGCCGATCAGCCGCCTGCCCAGCTCCTCCTCCATCCGGAGCAGCTTCTGGGTCTCGCCCTCCATCAGGCGGCCTGCGGGGATGCCGGTCCAGGCGGCGACCACATCGGCCACGTCGTCCGGCCCGACCTCCTCCTTGACCATCTTCTCCTTCTCGCCCGTGCCCCTGGCCTGGGCCTCCTGCTCCTCGCGGGTCGCCTCCTCCAGTTCGGCCTCGAGCTTGGGCTTCTCGGCGTAGAGCAGCTTGGAGGCGGTCTCGAAGTCGCCGTCGCGCTGGGCGCGCTCGATCCGGGTGTCGATGTCGTCGAGCCGTTCCTTCAGCTCACCGACCCGGTTCAGGCCCTGCTTCTCCTTCTCCCAGCGGGCGGTCAGGCCGCGCAGCTCCTCCTCGCGGTTCGCCAGGTCCTTGCGGAGCTTGTCCAGGCGCTGCACCGACCCGGGGTCGGTCTCGTTCTTCAGCGCCATCTCCTCCATGCGCAGCCGGTCGACCGAGCGCTGCAGCTCGTCGATCTCGACCGGCGAGGAGTCGATCTCCATCCGCAGCCGGGACGCGGACTCGTCGACCAGGTCGATCGCCTTGTCCGGCAGGAAGCGGGAGGTGATGTAGCGGTCGGACAGCGTCGCGGCCGCCACCAGCGCGGAGTCCGCGATCTGCACCTTGTGGTGCGCCTCGTAGCGGCCCTTGAGCCCGCGCAGGATCGCCACGGTGTCCTCGACGGTGGGCTCGGCGACCAGCACCTGCTGGAAGCGGCGCTCCAGCGCCGGGTCCTTCTCGATCCGCTCGCGGTACTCGTCCAGCGTCGTGGCGCCGACCATCCGCAGCTCGCCGCGGGCCAGCATCGGCTTGAGCATGTTGCCCGCATCCATCGCGGAGTCGCCGCCGGCGCCGGTGCCGACGACGGTGTGCAGCTCGTCGATGAAGGTGATGATCCGGCCGTCGCTGTCCTTGATCTCGGACAGCACGGCCTTCAGCCGCTCCTCGAACTCGCCGCGGTACTTCGCGCCGGCGAGCATTGCGCCGAGGTCGAGCGCCACCAGCCGCTTGTTGCGCAGCGACTCCGGGACGTCCCCCTTGACGATGCGCTGGGCCAGGCCCTCGACGACGGCGGTCTTGCCCACGCCGGGCTCGCCGATCAGCACCGGGTTGTTCTTGGTGCGCCGGGAGAGCACCTGCACGACGCGGCGGATCTCCTGGTCGCGGCCGATCACCGGGTCGAGCTTGCCCTCGCGGGCCGCGGCGGTGAAGTCGGTGCCGTACTTCTCCAGCGCCTTGTACGTGCCCTCCGGGTCCTGGCTGGTCACCCGCTGCCCTCCCCGAGCCGTCTCGAAGGCGGACAGCAGCTTCTTGCCACTGGCCCCCTCCTTGTTCAACAGCTCGCCGGCCGGCCCGCCCTTCACGGCGATCCCGATCAGCAGGTGCTCGGTGGACAGGTACGCGTCCCCGAGGTCCTTCGCGCGCTGGGCGGCGTCGGCGAGTACCGCGAGCATGTCACGGTTGGCCTGCGGAGGGGCCACCGTCGAGCCCTGCACCTTGGGCAGGCCGTCGACCAGGCGCTCGGCGTCGTCCCGCACCGCGGCGGAGTCGGCGCCGGCTGCCGCCAGCAGGTCGAGCACGTTCTCGTTGTCCGCGCCGCCCAGCAGGGCGAGCAGCAGATGGGCGGGTGTCAGGTCCGGGTTGCCCTCGGACACGGCCCGGTTGCTGGCGGTGTTGATCGCCTCGCGGCTCTTGTTGGTCAGCTCGGCGTCCACGGGCGTGGTGACCTCCCTCTTCCTTCTCCTGGCTAAACCTGCCTACAGCAACATGAAGCAAGTTGAGTCTACTCCACTCAAGGCAGAGTGGGCGCCAGAAGACGCGCACGACCGGGGGACTTTTCCGGCCGCCCGGTGCAAGAATGCGGACGCCTGTCCCGCCGGGGCGGCCGCGGTGGCGCGGACGAGCCCGCGGACGGCGTGAGGAGTCCCCATGGACACGGCGCACCCGATGGACCCGAGCGGCGCCGCCGTCCAGGCCGAGGCCGCGCAGCTGCGGGAGACCGCGGCCGCCTGCCCGGTGCTGCTGCCCGGGGGCGTGCCCGGGACGGTGATCTCCCGCCACCGCGAGCTGCGCGACTTCCTGGCCGACCCCAAGGTCGCCAAGAACGCCCGGCACTTCGCCGCCTACCAGCGCGGCGAGATACCCGCCCAGTGGCAGCTCAACGCGTTCGCGCTGGTCAACGGCATGACGACGGCGGACGGCGACGACCACCGGCGGCTGCGGGGCCTGGCCTCCAAGGCGTTCACCCCGCGCCGGGTGGCCGCCCTGCGCCCGTGGATCGAGCGGCTCACCGGCGACCTGCTGGCGGCCCTGCCGGAGCGGCGGGACGCCGACGGCGTGGTCGACCTCCGCCGCTGGTTCGCCTATCCGCTGCCGATGGGCGTGATCTGCGAGCTGCTGGGCGTCGACCCCGCCTATCGCGACCGGCTGCACGGCCTGACCCACCGCCTGGTGAGCACGTCCAGCACCGCGGCCGACGCGATGGCCGCCCAGGCCGGCATCCACGAGGTGCTCGCCCGGGTGGTGGCCGACCGCAGGGCCGCCCCCGGCGAGGACCTGACCAGCGCGCTGATCGCCGCCCGCGGCGAGAGTGCGGCCGAGGGCCGGGACGGGGAGAGCGGTGCGGACACCGCGGAACGCCTCAGCGACGAGGAGCTGACCGGCACCCTGCTGCTGATGATCGTCGCCGGCCACGAGACCACCCTGAACCTGATCACCAACGCGGTACGGGCGCTGTGCGGGCACCCCGAGCAGCTGGCCCTGGTGCTGGCCGGCGAGGTCGGGTGGGACGCGGTCGTCGAGGAGACGCTGCGCTGGGACAGCCCGGTCGCCAACTTCCCGTTCCGCTACCCGACGACGGACCTGGTGGTCGACGGGGTGACCGTGCCGCGCGGCACCCCGGTGCTCGCCGGGTACGCGGCCGCCGGGCGGGACCCGCGCGAGTACGGCCCGGACGCCCTCCGGTTCGACGTCACCAGGACCGGCACCCGGCACCTCGCCTTCGGCCACGGCGCGCACTACTGCCTCGGCGCGCCGCTGGCCCGCCTGGAGGCGGCGATCGCGCTGCGCGACCTGTACGCCGCGCACCCAGGGCTGCGGCTGGCCGTGCCCGGCGCGTCGCTGCCGCCGCTGCCGGGCTTCATCGGCAACAGCGTGGCCGCGCTGCCGGTCCACCTCGGCTGAACGGCGCGGACGGCGGGGCACGGCGAGCGCGCGGCAGGGCGCCGGGGCGCGGCAGGGCGCGGCACCCGCTGGGCTACCGTCGTGCCATGGCACGACGTGACCCGCGCTCCCCCGAACCCGGCTACCTCGCCTTCTGGCGGGAGTACCACCTGTGCACCCTGACCACCCACCGGCCCGACGGCACAGCCCGCACGTCGTGCCGGTCGGCGTCACGTACGACCCGGAGGCCGGCCTCGCGCGGGTCATCACGCGCGGCGGCAGCGCGAAGGCCGCCCATGTGCGGGCGGCCGGGCCGGCCGGGGCGCGGGTCGCGGTCTGCCAGGTGGAGCGCGGCACCTGGGCCACGCTGGAGGGGATCGCCACGGTCTGCGACGACCCCGAGCGGGTGGCGGACGCGGTCCGCCGGTACGCCGAGCGCTACGGCCGCACGCCCACGCCCAACCCCGAGCGCGTCGTCATCGAGATCGCGCTGACCCGGGCGATGGGCAACGCCGGCACCTCCGGGCCCGGGAGGGCCGGATCGGAGGGGTCCGGAACGCCGGCGACCGCTTCGGAACCGGGAGTCGCGGCCGCCGACGCCGCCCGCCAGTAGCGCGTGGAAGAACTACGCGGCGGTCTGGAGGACCTTGCCGAGGAAGGCGTCCAGGTTGCGCCGGGTGCGCGCGATCTGCTCCTCCAGGGTGAGCGTCTCCTCCAGGCGCTTGGCGAGCGCGCTGGACTTCTTGCCCCGGACGTAGAGCGAGCAGGCCAGGTCGGCGCACATGTACAGGGCGACGGTGTTGCCCTGCCGCCCGGACGGGCCGGCCAGCGGCGCGGCCAGCAGGTCCACGCCGCCCCCGGAGTGCCCGGTCAGGCATAGCCCGCACAGGCTGCTGCGCATCAGGTTCCGGCGCGCCCCGGGCGCCGCGCGCAGCGTCAGCCCCACCGGCTCGCCGCCGTCGACCGGGCTGACCAGGTAGCCGCGGTCCGGCGCGCCCGGGTCCCGCCAGCCCAGGAAGTCCAGGTCCCCCCAGGGCAGGTCACCCAGGTCCTTCGGCAGGTTGAGCCGCTTGGCCTCGCCCTTGGAGCAGTTGACGAACGAGCCGCGGATGTCGGCTTCGGTGAGGGGGTCCATACCCGCGAAGCTAACAGCGGCCTGTGGCGGATGTCGTCCGCTTTTCCGCGCGCCCGGCCGCGCCCTCCCCCGCGCCGTTCCGCGCCCTCCCGTGCCCTCCCGTGCCCGGGCGGGCCGCCCCGTTCCCCCAGTGTTCGCCGAACCCTCAACCGGGCAGCGTCACTTCTTCTCGTGCGGCGGCTGTGATCGGCGGTGGCCGGCCCCGCCACCACGCGGCTCGGCAGCCAGGCGATTCGCACGCACGGGAGGAACCATGAAGAGCAGCAAGGGACGCTCCGGGGTGCGCGGCGCGCTCGCCGCGTTCGTCGTCCTGTCCGCCGTCACGCCCCTCGGGCTCGGTGCGGAGCAGGCGCAGGCGGCCGCGCCGGCGGCCGATCGGGCGGCCGGCGGCCAGGTGACCGCGCAGTGGACGACGCGTGACGTCGCCCCCGGGGTCCAGGTGCGCACCGGCACCCTGCGCAACGCCTCCGCCGCGCCGTCCTGGACGGTGACCGTGAAGGTGCCGTCGACCAGCCGGCTGACCGGCGCAGCGGTCGACGTCGCCGTGGGCAGCCCGGCCTGGGCGCAGCAGACCGCCGCGCAGCTGCGGGACGCCGGCTACCAGCCGCGGGTCGAGACCGTCGAGTGGCCCGGTTACTCCGACACCCCGCACGGCGTCATGGGCCTGCGGGTGCGGATCGGTGCGTTCGGCACGCAGGCCGCCGCGCAGACCACCGCCGCGGCGGTCAAGGCAGCCGGCTTCCACACCGCCGTCGAGTGGACCGGCTACGACGCCGAGCAGCCCGCCGACCTGGAGAACGTCCACGTCGCGGTCATCGATCCGCACACCTTCACCGGCACCGTCAGCGGCACCCACGACGGCAACGTGGCGCAGCGCGAGACCACCTCGTCGGTCGCCGCGAAGCTCGGCTCCCTCGTCGGCGTCAACGCCGGCTTCTTCGTGACCTCCGACGCCGACGGCGTGCAGGGCACCCAGTCCGGGATCGCCGCCTACGACGGGCAACTGGAGTCGATGGCGGCCGGCGCGCGGGCCGCGCTGGTCCTCGGCGACGGCGGCCGGCACGTCCGGGTCGCCGACCTGACGACCACGGTCACCGCCCGTGCGGGTGCGGCCCGTTACGCGGTGCAGGGCATCAACCGGGTGCCGGGCACCGTGCGGGACTGCGGACGCCCCGGCGCCGTGCCCAGCGCCCTGCCCTGGCAGGACGTCACCTGCCACGAGACCGACGACCTGGTGCTGTTCACCCCGGCCTTCGGCCACGCGCTGCCGGCGGGAGCGGGCGTGCAGGCCGTGCTGGACGCCCAGGGCCGCGTGGTGTCCACCGGGGCGCGCGGCGGGACCGTGCCCGCGGGCGGCACGGTGCTCCAGGGGATCGGCACCGCGGCGGACTGGCTGACCGCCCACGCCGTCACCGGCAAGCGCGTCGCCGTCGACCAGGTCGTGCGCGACGCCGACGGCGGGCGGGTGCCGCTCGGGCCGCACGACAGCATCGTCAGCGCGGCTCCGACGCTGGTGGAGAACGGCCGGATCGCCATCGACGCGGCCAGCGAGGGCACCGTCGACCCGCAGGACCTGTCGTTCGGCTACGCCTGGGCGAACCAGCGCCAGCCGCGCACCATGGCCGGCGTCGACGCCCGCGGCCGGCTGCTGCTGGTCACCGTGGACGGCCGGCTGAGCGGCGGCAGCGAGGGCTTCACGATCGCCGAGGCCGCCTCCTTCATGCGCTCGCTCGGCGCGGTGCAGGCGCTCAACCTCGACGGCGGCGGCTCCACCGCCATGGCCGTCGACGGGGTGCTGGTCAACCACACCTCGGACGCCACCGGTGAGCGCCCGGTGGGCGACACCGTCCAGGTCCTGCCGTAATCACCGTCCAGGTCCTGCAATACAGCGGGACGGCCCGCCACCCTGTCCGGGTGGCGGGCCGTCCGCCGTGTGCCGTGCGGTGCGCGCGGCGTGTCAGCCGTCGCGCTTGGGCCGCCAGACCACGAGCGCGCTGGTGTGCTGGACGTCCTGGTACGGGACCAGGTCGCGGCGGTACGAGGCGTGCACCGCCGCCTCGCGCTGCTGGATGACGGCGGCTGCGCCCTCGACGGCGGCGGTCAGTTCGGCGACCCGGGACTGCAGGGCCGCGACCTGGTTCTCCAGCTCGATGATCCGCTTGATGCCGGCGAGGTTGATGCCCTGGTCCTGCGACAGCCGCTGCACCTCGCGCAGCTGCTCGATGTCGCGGGCCGAGTAGCGGCGCCCGCGCCCGGCCGTGCGGTCCGGGGAGACCAGGCCGAGGCGGTCGTACTGCCGCAGGGTCTGCGGGTGCAGCCCGGACAGCTCGGCCGCCACCGAGATCACGTAGACCGGGGACTCCTCGGTCAGCTGGTAGGGGTTGCGGGACCCGGAACGCGCACCGCGTCCGGGCCCGCCGCCGATGCCGCCGTCCATGCTCATACCGTCACGCTCCCTTTGCGGCCTTGAACAGTTCGGCGCGCGGGTCGACTCCCGCGGTCGCCTCCCGGTACGACTCCAGGGCGTCGAGCGCCTTTCCCTCGGTCCGGTCCGGCACCGCCACCTCGATGGTGACCAGCAGGTCGCCCCGCGAACCGTCCTTGCGCACCGCGCCCTTGCCGCGGGCCCGGAGCGTCCGGCCGTTGGGAGTGCCGGCCGGCAGCTTCAGGGTGACCGGGGGCCCGCCGAGGGTGGGCACCTTGATCTCGCCGCCCAGGGCGGCCTCCACGAAGCTGACCGGGACGTTCACCGTCAGGTTGGCGTCCTTGCGGCCGAACACCGGGTGCCGGCCCACGTGGACGACCACGTACAGGTCGCCGGCCGGGCCTCCGCGCTCGCCCGGGGCGCCCTTGCCGCGCAGCCGGATCCGCTGCCCGTCGGTGACACCGGCGGGGATGCGGACCTGCATGGTGCGCGAGCTCTTGGCCCGCCCGCTGCCGTGGCAGACCTCGCAGGGGTTCTCCGCGATCAGGCCGCGGCCCTTGCAGTCCACGCAGGGGTCGGTGAGCGAGAAGCCGCCGCCACCGCCGCGCGAGACCTGCCCGGTGCCGACGCAGGTCGGGCACACCCGGGGGGTGCCGTTCTTGTCGCCGGTGCCCGAGCACGCCTTGCACGCGGCCGAACTGGACATCCGCAGCGGGACCGTGGCCCCGTCGACCGCCTCGGTGAAGCTGAGCGTCACCTCGGACTCGATGTCCTGGCCGCGGCGCGGCTGCACGCGGGTGCCGGTGCCGCGGTTGAACAGCCCGCCGAACACGTCGCCGAGGCCGCCGCCGAAGCCGCCGCCCTGGCCCGTGGTGGTGGTGCCGCCGCCCTGGGCGCCGCCGAAGAGGTCGCCCAGGTCGAAGTTGAAGCCGCCGGTGCCGCCCGCGCCCGGCCCCGGGCGGAAGCCGCCGTTGCCGAACAGGGCGCGGCCCTCGTCGTACTCCTTGCGCCGCTTGGCGTCCGAGAGCACGTCGTTGGCCTCGGAGATCTCCTTGAAGCGCTCCTCGGCCTTGGCGTCGCCCTTGTTGGCGTCCGGGTGGAACTCGCGCGCGAGCTTGCGGTACGCCTTCTTGATCTCGGCGTCGGTGGCGTCCTTCGGGACGCCGAGGACCTTGTACAGGTCCTTCTCCAACAGGTCCCTACTGATGCTCATCCGCGACGTCCCTCCTCTCCGTCACCGCTGCCGGGCCGGGGCTGTGCCAGCCCCGGCCCATGTGCGTCAGCCCTGGTCCGGGCCACCGTTGTCCTCGTCCGACGCCTGGTCGTCCGCGTCCTCCTTCGCCTGGCTGCCGGGCTGCGGCTCGGCGACCGCGACCCGCGCCGGACGCAGGTTGCGCTCACCGATGCGGTACCCGGGCTGAAGGATCTGCACGCATGTGGTCTGCGTGACATCCGGCGAGTAACTGTGCATCAGGGCCTCGTGCACCAGCGGGTCGAAGGGCTCGCCCTCCTTGCCGAACTGCTGCAGCCCCAGCTTCGCCGCGACCGTCTCCAGCGACTCCGCCACCGACTTGAACCCGCCGACGAGCTCGCCGTGCTCACGCGCCCGGCCGATGTCGTCCAGGACCGGGAGCAGCTCGGTGAGGAGGTTGGCGATCGCGATCTCCTTGACGGCGACGCGGTCGCGCTCCACCCGGCGACGGTAGTTCTGGTACTCGGCCTGGAGGCGCTGCAGGTCCGCGGTGCGCTCGTTGAGCGCGGTCCGCACCTGGTCCAGCTGCGCCCTGACGGCCGTCAGCTCCTTGGCCGCTCCGGTCTGCCCGGCGCCGCCCTTGGCATCGGTGCCCGCCTCGCCGGCGGGACCGGTGTCCTTGACGCCTTCGCCGTCCGGCTGCCCGGTGGCCTCAGAGGGGACCTCGGGCTCCTCGAAGCCCTTCGGCTCCTCCGTCACGCGGCACCATCCCTCTTGCCGTTCTCGTCGTCCACGATCTCGGC
The DNA here is from genome assembly GCF_044333795.1 of Streptomyces sp. NPDC020917. Classification (NCBI taxonomy): domain Bacteria; kingdom Bacillati; phylum Actinomycetota; class Actinomycetes; order Kitasatosporales; family Streptomycetaceae; genus Streptomyces; species Streptomyces sp. NPDC020917. The sequence goes on from NZ_JBIRRR010000023.1 coordinate 86,779, forward strand.
GTCGACGACGTCGTCGTCGGCGGCCGGCTGCTCGGCACCGGGGGCGCCGGCGCTCGCGGTGGCGGCGCCGCCGTCGGCCTGGGCGTTGGCGTACAGCGCCTGGCCCAGCTTCTGGCTGGTGGCCGCGACCTTCTCGGTGGCCTCGCGGATGGCGGCGGTGTTGCCGTCGTCCGTGGACTCGTTCTTCAGCTTCTCCTTGAGCTCCGCGATCGCCGACTCGACCTCGCTCTTCACGTCCTCCGGGAGCTTGTCCTGGTTGTCCGCGATGAACTTCTCGGTCTGGTAGACGAGCTGCTCGCCCTGGTTGCGGGTCTCGGCGGACTCGCGGCGGCGGTGGTCCTCCTCCGCGTACTGCTCGGCCTCCTGGCGCATGCGGTCGACCTCGTCCTTGGGCAGCGAGGAGCCGCCCGTGACGGTCATCTTCTGCTCCTTGCCCGTGCCCAGGTCCTTGGCGGTCACGTGCATGATGCCGTTGGCGTCGATGTCGAAGGCGACCTCGATCTGGGGCATCCCGCGGGGGGCCGGCGGCAGACCGGTCAGCTCGAACATGCCGAGCTTCTTGTTGTACGCCGCGATCTCACGCTCGCCCTGGTAGACCTGGATCTGCACCGACGGCTGGTTGTCCTCGGCCGTGGTGAAGATCTCCGAGCGCTTGGTCGGGATCGTGGTGTTGCGCTCGATCAGCTTGGTCATGATGCCGCCCTTGGTCTCGATACCGAGGGACAGCGGGGTGACGTCGAGCAGCAGGACGTCCTTGACCTCGCCCTTGAGCACACCGGCCTGCAGGGACGCGCCGATGGCGACGACCTCGTCCGGGTTGACGCCCTTGTTGGCCTCCTTGCCGCCGGTCAGCTCGCGGACGAGCTCCGCGACGGCGGGCATGCGGGTGGAGCCGCCGACCAGGACCACGTGGTCGATCTCGGACAGCTGGATGCCGGCGTCCTTGATGACGTTGTGGAACGGGGTCTTGCAGCGCTCCAGCAGGTCCGTGGTCAGCTGCTGGAACTGGGCGCGGGTGAGGCGCTCGTCCAGGTGCAGCGGGCCCTCGGCGGAGGCGGTGATGTAGGGCAGGTTGATCGAGGTCTCGGTGGACGAGGACAGCTCGATCTTCGCCTTCTCGGCGGCCTCGCGCAGACGCTGCAGGGCCATCTTGTCCTTGCCCAGGTCCACGCCGTGGCCGGACTGGAACTGCTTCACCAGGTAGTCGACGACGCGCTGGTCCCAGTCGTCACCACCGAGGTGGTTGTCGCCGTTGGTGGCCTTGACCTCCACCACGCCGTCGCCGATCTCCAGCAGGGACACGTCGAAGGTGCCGCCGCCGAGGTCGAAGACGAGGATCGTCTGGTCGTCCTTGTCCAGGCCGTAGGCCAGCGCGGCCGCGGTCGGCTCGTTGACGATGCGCAGCACGTTCAGACCGGCGATCTCGCCGGCCTCCTTGGTGGCCTGCCGCTCGGAGTCGTTGAAGTACGCGGGGACGGTGATCACCGCGTCGGTGACCTTCTCGCCCAGGTACGACTCGGCGTCCCGCTTCAGCTTCTGCAGGATGAACGCGGAGATCTGCTGCGGGTTGAAGTCCTTGCCGTCGAGGTTGATCTTCCAGTCGGTGCCCATGTGGCGCTTGACCGACCGGATGGTCCTGTCGACGTTGGTGACGGCCTGGCGCTTGGCGACCTCGCCGACCAGCACCTCACCGTTCTTCGCGAAGGCGACGACGGACGGCGTGGTCCTGGCGCCCTCTGCGTTGGTGATGACGGTGGGCTCGCCGCCTTCCAGAACGCTGACGACGGAGTTAGTCGTGCCCAGGTCGATGCCGACCGCACGTGCCATGGTTAATCCTCCAGCTGACTTGAGTGGAACTGGCTCAAGAGTGCCTCATGGGAGATTCGCTGTCAACAGAGGTGAGTCGAGTCGACTCAACTTTGCCGCGTGATGGCTGCGCACCTTGCCTTCCGGCACCCGCGCAGGCCCCGAGCGTGAGAGCGCCTGAGCCCTCATGAGCCTCCTCCCCACCCAACGAAGGGGACGTTCCGGATGTTTCAGGACGCGCGGTCCGACTTCCGCGGCTGCCGATCCGCGCCGCCCCCCGGCCGGACCGTGCCGCCCACCGGCCGGTCCTCGCGCACCTGGGCGAACAGCCGGCCCGCCTCCGGCTCCTGCACCACACCCCGCCCGCCGACCGGCAGCGAGCACACCACCAGGCCGTGCTCCGGCAGGCCGCGCAGGCTGCCGGCCAGCTCGTACAGCGCGGGCAGCGAGCTGAGGCCGGGGTCCGCGGTGATCGAGGAGGTGGCGCCGTTGAGGAAGCCGTACAGCTTCGCCGGGTGGACGAGCGTCCCCGCCCCGCCGCGCGCCTCCGCGGCCAGCGCCCTCAGCAGTTCCGCGCTGCGGTCGGCGGCCGGCCCGCCGGCCGCCGAGGAGATCCGCGCGAAGCCGTCCACGTCCACCACCAGGTGGTGGTCCACCCGGATGCCGCTCAGCCGCTCGAAGGCGCGGATCGTGCAGGCGGCGCCCCCGCCGCGGAAGGCCGCCGCGATGGTCTCGTCCGCCGCGCCGGGCGCCGGGCGTGCGCCGCCGTGCGGCGCGCAGTCCGGGACGCTCACCCGCAGGTCGCGGGGCACCCCGATGGCCGTGGCGCGGTGCCGGTCGGCCGACAGGTGCAGGAGGAGGGCGGAGTCGCCCCGCACGTCGGCGCCGCCGCCCCCGTCCGCCCCCATCACCAGGATGTTGCGGGCCTGCGGCACCAGGGACCGCGGGCGCTCGGCCGCATACCGGTTGAGCACCTGTTCGGCGGCACGGTCCGTCCTGATGTTGCCGCTGAACTTGCGGTACGCGGCCCAGCCCAGCCCGGCCGCGACGACCAGCACGAGCCCGGCGCCGATCGCCACCCAGCGCAGCACCGCGCGCATCCTCCGGTCACCTCCCGCGACGCTCGCGGACCGTTGTCCGCTGCCTCCATGTTTGTCACGATGAGAGCACCTTCAATCGCGTGCCGGCGGCGCAGCCTCCGGCCCGGCGCACGCCGGGGCGGGCGGCCGGTGCCGCGCGCGACACAGATCACCAGCAGTGCGGCTTTATGGGGCCGGGAATCCCGGGTAACCTCAGCCGAGACCGGAGTAAGTTACCGCTTAGTACGCTTCGCACAGCGTTCGGCTCGGCGGCCGGCCCAGCATCCCGGTCAGCCCCGTCCGATCCCGTCCGTCCCCGTCGCGCAGGCCCGAGGAGCCCTCCATGCAACTCGCCGCGATCATCGTGTCGCTGGTCCTCACCGCGGTCGGCGTCGCGCTCATCAGCCTCGCCGTCCGGCAGATCTACCGGAACGTCCGGATCGGCCAGCCGGTGCCCGAGGGCACCCGCACGAACGACCCGCGCGAGCGCACCCTGACGCTGGCCCGCGAGTTCGCCCTGCACACCCGGATGAACAAGTGGGGCATCGTCGGCGTCGCCCACTGGTTCGTGGCGGTCGGCTTCTTCACCCTGGTGCTGACGATCGTCAACGCCTACGGCCAGCTGTTCAAGGCGGACTGGATCCTGCCGGTCATCGGGACGTGGCTGCCGTACGAGGTCTACATCGAGTTCATCGGCGCGTTCACCACGCTCGGCATCCTCACCCTGATCGTGATCCGGCTGCTCAACCTGCCCTCCCGGGCCGGCCGCAAGTCCCGGTTCGCCGGCTCCACGTCCTGGCAGGCGTACTTCGTCGAGTACGTGGTCCTGGTCATCGGCATCGCGATCATGATGCTGCGCGGCCTGGAGGGCGCGCTGCACGGCGTCGACCACTACGAGGCCGGCTACTTCGTCACGTACCCGCTCGTCGCCGCCTTCCGGGGCCTGAGCACCGGCACCCTGCAGAACGTCGTGTACCTCACCGCGATGATCAAGCTCAGCGTCACCATGATCTGGGCGATCGTGCTCGGCCTGAACACCACGATGAGCGTCGCCTGGCACCGCTTCCTGGCGTTCCCCAACATCTGGTTCAAGCGCAACGCCACCGGCGAGGTCGCGCTCGGCGCCCTCCAGCCGATGACCAGCGCCGGCGTCCCCATCGACTTCGAGGACCCGGGAGAGGACGACCAGTTCGGCGTCTCCCAGGTCGAGCACTTCTCCTGGAAGGGCATCCTCGACTTCTCCACCTGCACCGAGTGCGGCCGCTGCCAGTCGCAGTGCCCGGCCTGGAACACCGGCAAGCCGCTCTCCCCCAAGCTGCTGATCATGTCGCTGCGCGACCACGCGCACGCCAAGGCCCCCTACCTGCTGGCCGGCGGCGGCAAGGACGCCGAGGGCGAGGAGAAGGGCACCGAGGAGCAACTCGCCGCCGTGCCGGCCGCCGCGCTCGCCGAGGCCGAGCGCCCGCTGATCGGCACCGCCGAGGAGAACGGCGTCATCGACCCGGACGTCCTGTGGTCCTGCACCACCTGCGGCGCCTGCGTCGAGCAGTGCCCGGTGGACATCGAGCACGTCGACCACATCGTCGACATGCGCCGCTACCAGGTGATGATCGAGAGCGCGTTCCCGTCCGAGGCCGGGACGATGCTGAAGAACCTGGAGAAGAAGGGCAACCCGTGGGGGCTGCCCAAGAAGCAGCGGCTCGCCTGGGTCAAGGAAGTCGACTTCGAGGTGCCGGTCGTCGGCGAGGACATCGAGGACCTCACCGAGGTGGAGTACCTGTACTGGGTCGGCTGCGCGGGCTCCCTGGAGGACCGCGCCAAGAAGACCACCAAGGCGTTCGCCGAGCTGCTGCACATCGCGGGCGTGAAGTTCGCGATCATGGGCGGCGAGGAGAACTGCACCGGCGACTCCGCCCGCCGCCTGGGCAACGAGTTCCTGTTCCAGCAGCTCGGCCAGGAGAACGTGGGCATGCTGAACATGGCGTTCGGCGAGGAGCTGGACGACGACGGCAAGGTCGACCCGGCGAACCGGAAGCCCAAGGCGTCGAAGAAGATCGTGGCGACCTGCCCGCACTGCTTCAACACCATCGCCAACGAGTACCCGCAGCTCGGCGGCGAGTACGAGGTCGTCCACCACACCCAGCTGCTCCAGCACCTGGTGGACGACGGCCGGCTGGTCCCGGTCACCCCGGTCGAGGGCCTGATCACCTACCACGACCCCTGCTACCTGGGCCGCCACAACAAGGTCTACACGCCGCCGCGCGAGATCATCGCCAAGGTGCCGGGCCTGCGGAACGAGGAGATGCACCGCCACAAGGAGCGCGGCTTCTGCTGCGGCGCCGGCGGCGCCCGGATGTGGATGGAGGAGCGGATCGGCAAGCGCATCAACAACGAGCGCGTCGACGAGGCCCTGTCCCTCAACCCGGACATCGTCTCCACCGCCTGCCCGTTCTGCCTCGTGATGCTCTCCGACTCCGTCAACGGCAAGAAGAACGAGGGCACCGCGAAGGAGAGCCTGCAGGTCGTCGACGTGGCCCAGCTGCTGCTGGACTCCGTGAAGACGCCCGGAGGCGGCAGCGCGGTCGCGGAGGAGGAGCACGCGGGAACCGCGTGACGGCGGCCGGCCGACGGCACGCTCCCAGGAGGGGCGGCACCCCCGCGGGGAGACCCGCGCGGGGTGCCGCCCCTCCCTTTTGGCCCCCGGGGCACACGTGTCACAGGTTGGCAGCAAAGGCGCCGGGGCCCGCGGGCACCCGTACAGGGGCCGGAATCAGCGGGTACGTTCGAAGCGTGGCTGGATTCTCGAACCGACAGGGCAGGCGCGGCGGGCACCCGGGCGGGCGCCCGCAGGGTCAGGGGCGAGGCGCGCCGCAACCCGGGCAGCAGCAGGGCTACCCCGGGCAGCCCGGGTCCTACGGCCCCGGCCCCTCAGGCGGCCGACCGGCCCCCCACCACGACGACTCCCCCGGCCACACCCGGGCGTTCACCCTGGGCGAGCCGACGCCGCTGGCCGGCGCGGGGGCGTACGGCGACGGGCCGTACGGCGGGCAGGGGTACGACGGCCAGGGGTACGGCGACGGCCAGGCTTACGGCGGACAGGGCGGGTACGACCCGTACCAGCCCGCCCAGGGCCAGGACGGCTGGGACAACGTGGGCACGTACCGGGCCGGCCAGTCGGCCGCTCCCCCCGTCGGGCCGCGGCTGCACTGGAAGCAGCTGCTGCGCGGCATCGTGCTGCACCCCGGCCGGACCTTCTGGCAGATGCGCGACCACACCGTGTGGGGCAGCGCCCTGACGGTGACCTTCCTCTACGGGCTGGTCGCCGTGTTCGGCTTCGACGCCGCCCGCAGCGACATCCTCAGCGCCACGCTCTCCACCAGCATCCCGTGGGTGCTGACGACCGGCGTCGCCGTGGTGCTGTGCGGCATCACCCTCGGCGCGGTCACCAACACGCTGGCCCGCCAGCTGGGCGGCGACGGCGCGTGGGCGCCGACCATCGGCCTGGCGATGCTGATCACCACGCTCACGGACACCCCGCGCCTGCTGTTCGCGCTGTTCCTCGGCGGCGGCAACGGGTTCGTCCAACTCCTGGGCTGGGTCACCTGGTTCGCGTGCGGCGCGCTGATGACGTCGATGGTGTCGAAGTCCCACGACCTGCCGTGGCACCGGGCACTCGGGGCGTCGTCGCTCCAACTGGTCGCGCTGCTCATGCTGTTCAAGCTGCCGCTGATCTGAGGGGGCCGCGGGAGGGCCCGGGAGCGGGTTCCGGGCCGCCCGGAGCGGGTTCCGGGCGGCCCGGAGCCTGTGCCGCGCGGTCAGGGCGGTCAGGGCGGTCAGGGCGGTCAGGGCGGTCAGGAACGTACAAGACGGGGGTACGGGGCTCCGGCGAGATTCGTGGCATGACCACCGAGCACACCGCACCCAGCGAGCAGACCGCCCCCGGCGACACCGCCGCAGCCGCCGCCCCCGTCCGCTTCGACACCAAGATCGCCGTCCTGCTGCGGGACGACCTCGCGCCCTGGCAGAAGCTGAACGCGACCGCGTTCCTGGTCAGCGGCCTGGGCACGGCGCTGCCCGAGGTGATCGGGGAACCGTACGAGGACGCCGACGGCACGGCGTACCTGGCGATGTTCCGGCAGCCGGTGCTCGTCTTCGAGGGCAGCAAGGAAGTGCTGAACGCCGCGCTGGACCGGACGCTGTCCCGGGCCCTGCCGCGGGCGCTGTTCACCGCGGACCTGTTCGCCACCGGCCACGACGAGGCCAACCGCGCCGCCGTGCGGGCCGTCCCGCGGGCGGGCCTCGACCTGGTGGGCCTGGCGGTCCACGGGCCGCGGAACGCCGTCGACAAGGTGCTCAAGGGCGCGCGGATGCACCCCTGAGCGGTCGGCCGCGGAACGCAGGCCCGGGCGATCAGACCTGGGTGCGGTGGAAGTTGAGGTACGAGCGGGACGGCGTGGGGCCGCGCTGCCCCTGGTAGCGCGAGCCGTACTGCTGCGAGCCGTACGGGAACTCCGCGGGCGAGCTGAGCCGGAACAGGCACAGCTGGCCGATCTTCATGCCGGGCCACAACTTGATCGGGAGCGTGGCCACGTTGGACAGCTCCAGCGTGACGTGCCCGGAGAAGCCCGGGTCGATGAACCCGGCCGTGGAGTGGGTGAGCAGCCCGAGCCGGCCGAGGCTGGACTTGCCCTCCAGGCGCGAGGCGATGTCGTCGGGCAGCGTGATGACCTCGTACGTCGAGGCGAGCACGAACTCCCCCGGGTGCAGGATGAACGCGTCGTCGCCGTCGGGCTCCACGAGCCGCGTCAGGTCCGGCTGTTCGACGGCGGGGTCGATGTGCGGGTAGCGGTGGTTCTCGAAGACCCGGAACAGCCGGTCCAGGCGCACGTCGATGCTCGACGGCTGCACCATCGCAGGTTCGAACGGGTCGACGCGCACGCGCCCGTTGTCGATTTCGGTCCGGATGTCCTTGTCTGAGAGAAGCACGCCCCCGAGACTAACGCCCCGGGCCACGGCCGGCGGCCCGGGGCACTCCGGCTCGGCCTCCGGCCTACTTGCCCTCGGCCTGCGCGACCGGCACGGCATGCCGCAGCCGGGCGCACTTGGGACACCTCAACAGGCGCCCGGGCCCCAGCCGATCAGCCCCCAGGTGCTGCATCGGAAACGAAGCCGTGCTGAACACGTGCCCCTCGGCACAACGAACAACGGTGCGATCCATGAAGTCCCTTCCCCAACTCCGCGTGGCCGACAAACCCACACATTAGGGGATGCTCCGACGCTCGTCCGGGACCACCACACCGCCCCCTCAACCTACCCCCACAGCCCCGCGCTCCGCCCCCACTTCCCTCACTCCCCGACCCTCCGCGATGCGGTACAGTGTCCCTGGAGCAGGGCCCCCGGGCCCCGTTTTCTGCGGATGTAGTTTAATGGTAGAACATGAGCTTCCCAAGCTCAGAGCGCGGGTTCGATTCCCGTCATCCGCTCCAAAGAAAAGCCCCAGGTCATGGACTTGGGGCTTTGTTGTTGTCCAGACCAATTACCGGGTCCGTGCACCACTTGCGCACCACATCTGGCGGTCAATTGGCGCCATCAAGCAGTACTGGATAGCGCATCGAATATTGGTGCAGCGCAATTCTCGAATCCTGAGACGGATTTTAAGTGACCTGCATCACATGATGAAGTCACCTTCGGTCATGCCCGGTTGAGGACCGCGCGGTGGCACCGACGCGCACCGAGGCGCAACGCCGCTGTTCAGAGACTGGATTGCGACTGGCAGAGCGCAACGTACGGCCGGCGGGTTCCAGCACGGAGCGTCGCAACGCGCATGGTTCGGGGGCCGACACGGCATCGCGTCGGCCCCCGAGCGGGCGGTCAGATCGGCGTCAGGCCAGCCGCACCACTTCCGCACCAGATGGGTCGTCGGCCGCCGCGTCGAGGCGCTCGGCGCGGACCCGTTCGTCGAGGCCGGCCGCGACTTCCTTCTGCCGCTCCAGGGTGGAGTGCTGGTAGATGAGGGCAGCGCGTTCCGAGGACTGGCCGGCGCGGACCATGGCGTCCTTCAGGGTGCCGCCCGACTGAGTGACGAGGGTGTTGCCGGTGTGCCGGAGGTCGTAGAACCGGAAATTGTCGGGCAGGCCGACTTTCGTACGGGCCTTCCGCCATTTACGGCCGAAGGTGGACCGGCGGAACGGCGCTCCGCGTTCTCCGACGAAGAGCAGGCCGTCTGTGTCCTTTGCCGCGAACCAGTCGAGGTGCCGTCGTACGTCGACGGTCAGGAATGCGGGGAGGACGACGACGCGCTTTCCGGCGCGCGATTTCGGGTCGCCGGTGACCCGGCGGCCGGTGGTGAGTTCCGGTGACGCGCGGGTGATCCGGAGCAGCACGGGCTCGCGCGGCACGTCGCGCCGCCGCTTCGACTCCTCCGGTTCGTCGGGCAGCGTCACGTCGGGGCGGCGCAACTCCGCCTGCTCCTCGGGGCGGAGGCTGCCGTACGCGGCGAGGTAGACCATCAGCCGCCAGCGCGGGCCCATGGCCTCGGCTACCGCGTCGACCTGTTCGACGGTGGCGATCGGGCGTTCCTCGGCCTCCTCTTTACCCGCGCCCTTGATCCGGCACGGGTTGCGGCGGATCAGCTCGTCGTCGGTGGCCGTTTCCAGGATCGCCTTCAACAGGCGGTAGGACTTGGCGACGGTGGTCGCCCCTGTGGCCTCCAGCCGGTCGGCCCGCCAGGCGCGGACCCGGCCGGGCGTGATCTCGTCCAGGTCGTACGGGCCGAACGCCGGCAGGAGGTGCAGGCGCAGCAGCCTGCGGTACAGCTCGTCGGTGGTGGTGGCGAGGCCGCGCTCCTCGACCCAGCGCAGCGCGTACTCCCCGAAGTTGACCGCTCCGGCGTCCGGGTCCGTCCAGTCGCCGCGCGTGAGGTCGGCCTCGATCTGGGACAGCCAGACCTCGGCGTCGGTCTTCGTCACGAACGTCTCGGGGGTGAACCGGCGCAGGCCGGTGGGGTCGACGTAGCTGGCGGTCCAGCGGCCGGAGCGGTACTGCCGTATGGACCCGAAGCGGCGCTTTGCGCCCTTCGCGTTTCCCATCAGGCCGCCCTCCGGTAGTGCGCGCGGGCGCGGCGAGGGGCGACAGGGTTCACGGTGTTCGCCGTGACGTAGGCATCGAGGACGGATTCGGTGATCCGGACATGGCGGCCGACCTTGACGAAGGCGATCCGCCGCTCGGATATGAGCCGACGGATGAAGCGCTCGCCCGTTCCGAGGCGTTCCGCGGCCTCGGCGATCTTCAGCAGGCGTTCAGGCACGGGCGACCACCTCCGCGCCGCGCGGAGCAGCGAAGAGGTCGTGCGGGGATGGAGCAGGTGGGCGCAAAGCAGGGCTCCTTCTCCGGCCGACGAGGGGTGGCAGCCCCGGTGGTGCCGGCCGGTGGTTCAGGGATGGGCGTAAGCCGCGGAGGGCTTTTGGAGGGACGTCATGTTGTACCTCGGGAAACGCGTTTTGGGAAACGGCATTTTCGGGTGTACAACGCGGCTGCGTAAATGCGGGAGTGAGTCGCAGGCCGGACGGTAGCACCGAATCCCGGACGCGCCCTGAATCCACCCAGAGCGGACAACCCGGATCCCAGGGCAGGGTGTTGACCTGCCCGGACCCCTGGTTTGGACGATCCGTGATCTACGGCTACGGTGCGGGCCCATACGCCGCAAGGATTTCCCCGCTGACTTCTCTCGAAAAGCAGAGCTATGTATGGACTGTCCAACCGGGGTGTGGTTTAACTGTCGTTCCCACCGTCCATAACGAGAAAGGCCCCCGGCGCTGAGAACGCCGGAGGCCGAAGCAGAAACCCCGTCCGCCCATCCCTGAACGGTCTGCCAGCACGCCGGGGCTGCCACCCCGCATGGCCCACTGACAAAGGAGCTCTGTGCCCAACAGTACGACCCCGACCACCCGCACCGCACCCCCGTTGCCCCGCAGCGTCCCGACGGCGGGGTGGTGAGCGGTGGCCCGCATACGCACCATCAAGCCCGAGGCCTTCACCTCCGAGTCTCTCGCCGCGGTGTCCCTGTCGGCCGAGCGGACCTTCTTCGGCCTGCTCACCCAGGCCGACGACCACGGCCGGTTCCGCGACCAGCCCGCCGTCATCGCCGGCCTGCTGTGGTCGCTGCGCCCCGACCACGGACCGCTTGGTGTCGAGGACGACCTCACCCAGCTCGCCGCCGCCGACCTCGTCTGCCGCTACGAAGGCGACGACGGCAAGCGATACCTCCACGTCGTCGCCTGGCACCAGCATCAGAAGATCAACCGCCCCAGCGGGGTACGCGCACCGGCCTGCCCGCACCACGACGCTGCCGGAAGTAGCGCGTCCTCACGGCAGACACACGGAGCCCTCCGTGAGGTCGCAGTGAGCCCTCACGGAGGGCTCGACGAGGAGTCGCGAGAGGTCGGTGAGCCTTCGCCGAATCGCGAAACCACAGGTCAGGGCGGATTCGGTGAGGCTTCGCCGAGGGCTCACGGAGGACTCAGTGAGCCCTCGGTGAGCCCTCGGCGTCCGGATCTAGGACCTAGGATCCTGGACCTAGGATCTATTCCTTCGGGGGCGCGAGCGCCCCCGCGCCCGTCCCTTCCGTCACGGTCTCGGCGAAGCAGCTCCTCGGCGAGTATGTCGCCGGGTGCGCCCACCGCCCGCCGGAGAAGTACCTCGGGCACCTCGGCCGCGAGGTCCAGCAGTTGCTCGCCGAGCGCATCGCGCCGGATCACCTCCGGGCAGGGCTGGAGCGGCTCCGCGTCAAGGGCCTGAGTCCGAGCGTGCTGCCGAGCCTGGTCAACGAGGCGATGAACGCCTCGCCGTCGCAGGCCAACCCCCGTACACCGCACCAGGCGTGGACGAACCCCGCCGACATCGAGGCTGCCTACGGCGGTGACCTGTGACCACCGTCACCCGCGAACCCCGCACCGCCGGCGGCGCGGCAGGCCGTCTCGCCGCGATCCTCACCGCCCGGGGCATCGACCCACGCGCCGATGCCCCGGCCCCCGAGCCGGAGCCAGTGACCGCGCTGAAGCTGGCCGACGCCCGTATCGCTCCGCGCTACCGCCTTGCTCTCGCCGACCACCCAGGCGTCACCGCCTGGGTCACCGCGATCACCCGCGCGGGCAGGCCGGGACCGGGTGGTGCGCCGGGCATCGCCACGGGCCCGTCGCTGCTGATCGCCGGGCCCACCGGCACGGGCAAGACCCATCAGGCGTACGGCGCGATCCGGAGCCTGCTGGCCGCCGGTGTCCGGCTACGCTGGGAGGCGACCACCGCAGCCGACCTCTACGCAGCCCAACGCCCTCGGCAGGGCCACGATCCCGAGCGGCAGCTCCTGGCACTGGCGCGGTGTCCCCTCCTGCTGCTGGACGACCTCGGCGCCGCCAAGCAGTCGCAGTGGACCGAAGAACTGACCTACCGCCTGGTCAACCACCGCTACAACCACATGCTCCCGACGCTGGTCACCACCAACCTGCCCGTCGCAGAGCTCCGCGACGCCGTCGGCGACCGCGTCGCCTCCCGCCTCGCCGAGATGACCGAACGCGTCATCCTCACCGGCCGCGACCGCAGAAGGCACACCGCGACCTGACAGGCCCTCGCGCCCAGGCCGACATTCACGGTCCGACCGCCTATCCCGTTCACGCTTCCGCCGACGCCTGCCCGCGCGCGGAAGCCACCCTTCGCCGGAGATCCCCGCATGCCCCCGAACGCCCATGTCCCCGTGCCCCGGGCCACCGCCTGGGACCGCGCCGCCATCACCGTCCTCGGCGGCGCGGGCTGTGCGCTCTCCTACGACGCCCTGCAGCAGATGGCCATCGCCATCCACGTTCGCCCCGCGCTGACGTACCTGTTCCCCGCCGTCGTCGACGGGTTCATCGCCTACGGCATCCGCGCCCTGCTCGTCCTGCGCACCGCGCCCTTCCGTGCCCGCCTCTACGTCTGGACCCTGTTCACCACCGCTACGGCCGCCAGCATCTGGGCCAACGCCCTCCACGCCATCCGCCTCAACCAGCAGACCCGCACCACCGGCCTGCACCTGGGCAACACCACCGTCGGCATCCTGTCCACCCTCGCCCCGCTCGCCCTGGCCGGCGCCGTCCACCTCCACATCCTCATCACCCGCCACGACGCACCCGCAGCCCAAGTACCAGTGCCCCGGCCGACGGAGACCGCGCAGCATCCGGACTCGGCACCCGCCACCGACGAACCGCCCGCACAGGACGCAGAAGCCGAGGAGGCTCCGTCCGGCCAGTCGCCTGTCGAGCACGCGCGCGCCGAAGAGCACCCCGCCGCGATACCCGACGAGTCGGTCCGCCGGATCGGCCGCCCGCCCAGCGCCGAACTCGACGACCTCCTTGCCCTGGCCCGTCCCGTCTTCGCGGCGCACGAGAACCCCACCCGGGCCGTGGTCCGCAATCGCGTCCGCGCCGCTGGCCACACCATCGCCGAGGACCGGCTCACCCAGATCATGACCGCCCTGCGCCGCGAGCAACCCGGCCTCTGACCGGAAATCCCCGCAGGTCAAACCAGCGGACCACCTACCGAGGTCCGCCCATCCGGTCGCCCCGGCGACCAGGCGCGGACCGCAGCACGGAAGACGCCCGTGGGCGCACGGAAGGAGAAGGCCGGAAAGGGGGTTGGGGCCATGGATACCTCATCCAGTCCCGGACCGGCTGCCGGGGACCTTCCCCCCCCTGGCCGCGAGTCCCTCACGATCTCCGTCCGGCCCAACACCGCGCACCGTATCCGCCGCCACCGACAACACCCCGATACCGGCTCAACCCCGAACGGAGACACCCCCCGTGCACGACCCGCACCACAAAGCTCCCGCCCGCCCCGAACAGATACCGACCAACCCTGCCCCCGGCGGAGCAAGGTATGGCGCTGGACCGTCCAATGGCCGGTCCAGCGCAGACTCCTCCGCCCCGGGGGTGGCGGTGGAGGAACTCCGGCGCCAGGGGGCACCGGGGGGAGAAGCCGTCGCCGCGCCCGCCACCGATGTGCCGCCCGCCGTCTCGCCGAGCGCGATGCGTGCCGCCGCCGAAGCCGCCGTCCGCCGCACCGCACGCCGTCGCCGTCGCGACACCGTCCAACGCGCCCACCGCGTCGACGTCCGCTACAGCCAATCCGAACGCGAAGCCATCAAAACCAAGGCGGACGCCTTGGAGATCGCCGGCGCCCACCTGGTCGGCGCGGTCGTCATGGCCTTCATCGAAGGAACCCAACCGTTGCCCGGCCGGCGCACCGAAACCGACGACCTGATCGACGAACTGGTGGCGCTACGCGCCCAGGTCGCCAAGATCGGCGGCAACGTCAACCAGATCGCCCACCGCCTGAACGCGGGCGGCGACCCCTACCCCTCCGACATCCCAATCCTCACCCAGGCCCAACAGACCTTGCAGACCGTCCGCGACGCCATCGCCGACATCGAGACCGCCGCGCACCGCACCACCGATGGAAGGGCAGCCTGATTGATCGCGAAGATCACCCGCGGAAAGACCATCCGGCGCCTGCTCGGCTACCTCTACGACACCGTCCGCGCCAAGGACCACACCGATCCGCACCTGGTCGCCTCCTGGGACGGCTTCGCCCCGGACCCCGGACGCGACGCCGACCCGAAGGCGGCGATGAAGCGCCTCGCCAACACCCTGGAGCTACGCCTGAACCAAGCCCGGAACAAGAACCTGAACGTGCCTGAGCGACCGGTGTGGCAGTGCTCGGTCCGCGCCGCGCCAGAGGACCCGATGCTCAGCGACGGCCAGTGGGCCGACATCGCCAGCCGCCTCGTCGCGGCCACCGGCATCGCGCCCGACGGCGACCCGGACGGCTGCCGCTGGGTCGCGGTCCGCCACGCCGACGACCACATCCACATCGCCGCCACCACCATCCGCGGCGACCTGCGCACCGCCCGACACTGGAACGACTACCTGACCGCCGACCGCGAACTCCAAGCCGTCGAGCACGACTACAACCTGCGAGTCGTCGTCCGGGGCGATCGCACCGCGGCCAAACGCCCCACCCGCGCCGAAACGGAGAAGGCCGTCCGCGCTGGCCGCCACCGCACCCCCCGCGAACAACTGCGCACCGTCGTCGCCGCGTCCACCAGCACCGACGAGTTCTTCCACCTCCTTGGCGCCAGCGGCATGAAGGTGGAGATCCTGCGCTTCCCCTCCGGCGACATCCGCGGCTACAAGGTCGCGCTCGCCGACGACACCAACGCCGACGGCCAACCCGTCTGGTTCTCCGGCTCCACCCTCGCCCCCGACCTGTCCTACCCCAAAATCCACGACCGCCTCACCGCCAGCCGGCCTATCTCGGCGACACGGCCTCAACCCAAGCCCTGGTACCAGGCCACCGCGGCCACCGAACGCATCCCCCACCACCTCGACCAGCGCGACGACCCCGCGTCCCAGGCCCACATCACAGCCCTGGCCGAAGCCTTCGACGTCCTCCCCCTGACCGCGCCGCCGGACCTGCGCCCGCAACTCACGCAGGCCGCCCTCGCTTTCGAACGCGCCAGCCGCTCCCGCATCAAGGCCGACCACCACCACGCCCGAGCCCTCCGCACCGCCGTCCGGGGCATCGCCCACCAGCCACCGGTCGGCGACGGCGCGGGCCTTGCGATGTTCCTCGACGCGGCCATCCTGGCCATCCTCGCCATTCGCCGCTGGTACGCCCACCGTCACCTCGACCAGCAAGTCCAGGCAACCCGGGCGACCCTCACCCACCTCCAAGCCGCCTACGAGCATGCGGCAGCGGCACCCCTGGCCACCCTCACCCAGCGCCACCCGGCGCAACGAGTCGCTGACCAGCACGCCCAACAGCTCCGCCAGACCATCCCCGCCCACGCCGACCACGTACTGTCCGACTCCGCATGGCCCGCCCTCGCCACCGCACTCGCCGACGCCGAAGCAACCGGCCACGACCCGAAGCAACCTCGCGCGAGGAACAGGAGCCCACACCCCATCGCCTTCGAGCGCGCGACCACCGACCGGTCCCCACTCCCCCGATAACCCACACCACCGCTAACGAGGCTCCCCCGGCAGGCCACGGAAGGGCGGCCCCTGACTGCTCTGGCCAGCCCGGCGGCGGGGGCTCACCCCCGCGTGCGCGGGGAGCGGTATTCCAGGACGTTGAGGATCAGCTCGACGTTGGGCTCATCCCCGCGTGCGCGGGGAGCAGCAGCCGGTGTGCTTAGCCGCAGGCGGCAGATCGGACTCATCCCCGCGGGTTCGATTCCCGTCAGCCGCTCCCTTGGAAAGGGCCCGGGCTGAAAACCCGGGCCCTTTGTGCTGTTCAGACCTCTTTATTCATCCCGCACCAGATCCGCACCACAAGTCTTGGCGCGCCCGGTTTTCACACGCGCATCCAGTGCGGCAGCGATCCCGTGCCGGGCCAGCGACGAGTGCTGGGAGGTCAGAGCCACCCACGCGGGCTGCGCGAAAGGTCTCAAGTTCCTAGCCCCTCAGCCCGGACTTGAGTCGCTTCTTCGGGCAAGACCGTTCCCTTGAAGTGCAAAACTTCCAATGTCAATGCGGGGACCCCCAAACGCGTTGACATTTGATGAATGAACTCACGGGCGTACGGGCGTATCACCAGCTTGCCCGTTGATCCCGCAAACTCATCTAGATCAGTCTCGCTAGGCGCATCCTCTGTCTCCACAGAAAAAGCGGCGACAAAGGATGCTTTAATCTCTGCAATAGACTCGTCGTCGGCATTACGGAGCTGAGCGACGTACTCGTCCTTGCAAATAACCACACCGCTGCTAGTGGCCTCGTTCGACTGTCGATGAAATGATCCCTCTGAATTGATCGACACATTAGCCGGACCCGGATTGTAATGCGACGCCGGGCCTCGAACCACCGCAACTTCACCTAGAAGAACGTTGATCAAAGAAGCTGATTCCCGGATTGCGGCTGCCGCATCCGACCCCATATCCTCGGACATTAGATGGCTCCCGAGTCTTTCGGTACGAATCGAGTGCCCTCGGTGTCACGGCCAACCGTGGAGACAGAGGACGTACGCCACCTAGACCTGCTCTTTCCGGTCGTCATGGCTCCTAGAATGTGCCATGACTTTTCAGGATCGTGGACAGCCTCCACCCGACCGTGAGCACCCGAAGGAAATTCATGGGGCAGCACAAGTAGAATCGCCTGCGCAACGACATCGCCATCGCTTACGTTCAAATGTGAAACGGATACCGTTGCACGCTCTTCACGCGGTGCGACCTGAGTCTCATCTCCCTGCCGCTTAGGACTGCGCCTTCGAGCCGGCGTGATCGGTGGCGCAGATTCCTCGACAGGGACAATTTCGATGCGGGCTTCGTAGCCCATGGCTCGAAGGTAACGACCAATAGTGGAGACTCGAATATTTCCGTCTCCACTCATCACCTGAGATACAGCACCCTCGGTCACCCCAAGAAGACCGGCGACTTCGCGGGCGGTTTTTCCGCTCGCGGAAATCGCTCGATGCAGACTTGCAACCACTGATTGCGCCAAGCGCGCGGCGGACAATTCTTGTGCGCCGCGCGGAAACCCAGCGTAGCGCTCAATCATACTCTGGTCAGATTTTGTCATGCTCGACGTCCTCCTCACGAATAGTGAGGGACAGTTGGATGTCCTCAGGTGGTGCCTTTTGCCCCGTCTTACTCCATGCATTCGTTAAACGAAGAATGGAGTCCATGTGCGGGTACCACCAATAGTCATCCTGGCAGTCCGGATCTGTTTCGCGCCTATCGCCGATGCGCGGTTTCGGCTCGTATGTGCCGTCGCCGGGGGTGTCGAAGTAGGCGACACGGTGCCAGCCATGTTTAAACTCCCAGACGCCTTCACAGAGGTCGTTGATTGCCGACCTGTTTGGCGGTTCGCCATTCAGCCCTATGTACTCGATCTTGGCGAGCAGCTGAGCCACCGTATGAATCTGCTCGTCGTCTGGGGGGCTTGTGAAATAAGGATCTTCAGACCACTCGCCTTCCTCCATCTGTGTCCAGAACCCGGCCGCGGGGGATGACTCATCAAGCCTGATTGCGCACTCAACGCGCTCATGGAAGCACGTAGAGTCACCCCTCCAGATTACCCGCCTACTGGGTTTAGTAAACACTAAAGCCCCCCTGCCTGCGACGGCAAAAACAAGATCAATATCAGGGTATGGCACATCGGACGAGGTCAGAAGCTTGCGGCTGCAGCCCAAACCACCCGTCTGGGCGACGACACTTGTACGAGCAGTGCCCACAGACGCACTCATCCTCCTCTCCCCCAGGACAGGTGACCTTCATTTACCCCGTCCCCACAGCCCCCAACTGTCAACGAGTCGCAGCCCCTCGGGCCTCTCGCGGACAGGCCAGGTTGCGAGGTTAGCGCTCCGGAGTCCCTTGGTCACGGGGTTCGCTGAGATAGGTGCCGGCAGAACAGCCGGCAGCGTCTGCGACTTGAAAGAGGCCACGGAGTCGCGGGAAGGGGTCTGCTGCCGATCTGCGTTCGGGGACGAGCCCCGTGCCAGTCAGGCGGTGGGGGATGGAGATGAGCGAGTGTGCCCGTCTGCTTGTGCTGATCGCTGGCTTAATGCTCCTGGGCTGCCTTCTGCATGGCTATCTGCCGGTTGTGGGCGCATGAGTCGTGGGGGGCGAGTGGCTTTCGTGCCTGTTGTCGTGGCGCTTCCGGCTGTCGTTGGGGTGAGTCTTCCTCCCAGAGCTGGGCGACAATGGCTTCGGCAAGCGGTGCCGGGACGCAGGTCCCGGCACATCGGCGGCCGTTCGTGCACAGGGCTCATCCCCGCGGGTGCGGGGAGCAGTTCTCCTCGACCTCGGCCGTGAGCTCGATCTTGGGCTCATCCCACGGGTGCGGTGAGCGGCGGACATCGGGATCCGCGAGGGTGGGGCGCGCGGGCTCATCCCCGCAGGCGCGGAGAGCGGGTCTTTCGGCTCGCGCCCCGGCGCGAGGTGTAGGACTCATCCCCGCAGGCGCGGGGAGCGGTCGGCGAGGAGTGCGACGCTGCGGCGTACCCCGGGCTCATCCCCGCAGGCGCGGGGAGCAGCGGGCATGCGTCCAGGCTATCCGCCGACGGGTGGGCTCATCCCCGCAGGCGCGGGGAGCGGACTGAATGACCTGCAGTTTTATCAACCAACAGCGCCGTTTCAGCAAGAAGAGCAGGATCGGACATATAGGGCATCGACCAAGCGCTGCCGCCACCCGCCCCCGCAGGCACAGGCTACGCCGCCGCCGAAGCCGCCCCGGGGCGCACCCCCCACCCCGCGAAGCTGGACAAGCCGGCCCCCCTGGTGGAACACCGTGCCAGCACCGTGCTCTGCGCGACGGACAACCACGCTCCCCACCGGTGCACAGCGGACAACACCCAGCCAGGCTGAGAGGACGAATCCGCAGGCCAACGGCCCTGCCACCACAGACCGCCCGTGATTCCCAAGCTCAGAGCGCGGGTTCGATTCCCGTCATCCGCTCTTTAGATAAGCCCCAGGTAACCACCCTGGGGCTTGTCCCTTTTTCGGTCCGACGTCAGAGTTGACCGGCCGCTGACAGGACAGCCAGGCAGAGGCCCATCGAGGCGGCGAAGGCAGTGCCGCCGTAGAGGATGGTCTCGGCAAGCCCGGTCCCGGTGCTCGCCCTCAGGATTCCTGCGGCGAGTGCCACAATCAGCGAAAACAGGAATGCCACCAGAATCCACAGATACCGCGTCGCGGACTGCGGCGCGGGCGGCGGACTGTTCACGAAATTCTTCCTTCACGGAGGAGCCGAGGAATGAGGCTTTCATTCCGGGATCAGCACGCCTGTCATCAGGTGCGCTGCGAGGACGGCACGGCGGCGCGTTGCGGCCAGGACGATCTCACGGTGCGCCGTGATCTGCGCGTCCATGGCACCCAGGGCTGCACCGAGACGCTGCTGATGGGCGAATGGCGGCAAAGGCAATGGCAATTGGCCGAGCACTCTCACGCTGAGAGAGGGGACGGCGGTTCCTTGCGCATGTTCCCTCAGCCATCCCAACGTCTCAGGCAAGGACAGATAGGCCATCAAGTAGCCGGGGTCGAGCAGTCGGGTCTGAAAGGTGTCGAGGATGCGCAGCCGCATGAGGTTGGTGCCGAAAAGCCAGCCAGCCTCCTGCTCCTCGACGAGAGCAGGAGGCATCTGAGCACCGGAGCGGACACACAGAATGTCCCCAGCCATGAGGCGAAAGCGGGCAAGCGGCTTGGCGAGGTCTTCCGTGACCTTCTGCATCTCGCCGTGAGCGATACGTCCCGCTCGGAGGTGCTTGGGCATCACGACGCGCACATCGCCGGCCATGGAGCGGGTGTCGGCCGGCAGCCGCGAATAGGACGGCCCGGCCGCGACGTCAACCACATCAGCGAGAGATACCCGCTGCCAACCGTGGGGCAGGCCGTCGTAGGAGAAGGCAGCGGCCGGCAGCTGCGGCCTGAAGGCCATCTCGTCGGCGATGCTGTCCGTGGCAGCCGCGCGGGTCAATGTCTTCGCCAGGAGCCGCCCCGTGGCGACCGCTTCGCTCATGGCGTCATCGGGCGCCGCCGCCACGGACATCCACCTGTCGATGTAGTCCGCGGGCTGGAGCGAGTAACCGGCCTCCCGGATCACGTCCCGCGGAACGGCCACCGCCACATGCCCCGCGCCCTGGCGGCCCGGGTGGAAGCCATGGCGCCCTCGCCATTGCTGGACCGTCTGCACGACAGCCGCGACATGTTCGTCGGAGAGGACGCGGGGCCCCCGCATCGCCTTGTCACCCAACCCCCGGGCATCCACGAACAAGATGTCCTCACGTGCCACTGGCGGGCGGTGCAGGAACCACAGGCACACAGAGACCTGTGCTCGAGAGAAGAGCTGGGGCGGTAGAGCAACGATGCACTCGACAGCCCCGTCCTCGACTGCCTTTCGCCGAATGTCACGCTCCCGGTGATCGGTGGACGCGCCCGCACTCACCGGCATCACCACACTCGCGCGCCCTCCGTCCCGGAGTGACAGCAACACGTACCGGAGCCAGGCGAAAGCCACGCCGCCCGAGGCAGGCCGACCGTACGACAGGGCGGCTCCGTCACGAAGCCCTCGCTCCACTCCGGCTGCAGCGAAAGGCGGATTGGTCAAGATCAGATCCGCTCCCCTGCCACGCTGCCGTTCCAGGTCGTTCCACGGGGCCCCGCTGCCCGCAGCCAACTCGACCGCGGCTTCGTGCAGCGCCAGATTCATCGCCGCAAGCCGGAGCGTGCCAGGGTGCGGGCTCTGGCCTCGCAGGACCAGCGGAGAAGTCGGGCACAGGCGCTCCGCCGCGACATCGAGCATCTCCCCGGCACGCACATACGGGTCGTACACGTACCGGACCGCGCTCCCCTCGGTCAGCGCCGCGTCCCTCATCAGTCGTGCGACGGGGCGCGGAGTGAAGAACTGATCGCTGCGAGGGTTGGCATGGAAGCCGAACAGGTCCACCAAATCGCGGAACTCATCGATGCCGAGGCTCTCCGTCCCGTTGATCGCCTCGTGCAGGTCGCCGAGCCGCCGAGGCTCCAACCTGAGCAGCGCATCACGCACGCCCGGTGTCACACCTTGCAGCCGGAGCGCTTCGTCAGCCGCTTCTCCGATGTCCCGTAGCAGTGCTGCGGCGGCAATGGCTTCGGACCGTGCCCGCACGCCTCGTTGGAGCGCCTCCCAGCGGAAACCGGCGTTGCTCCGCAGGAACACCAGGGACATGAGCAACACGATGTAGTCCAGCATCGACCCGTCACCGCGTACCGCGTCGCCCAGCGGTCCCACCAGCCGGGCCAAGTCGTCTGTGCGCCGGCCCTCCGTAAATGCTTGACGGCGGTCAGCCGCCACGTGTCCGACGGCGACGGCTTCCTGGCGCGTCCCGGCCAAGGCGGCAAGGTTCCGGCGTACGCGGTCCGCGTAGGTTATCCCCTCCGCCTCGCCAGAGACACGACCGCGCGTCGGGATCGGCCTCGAGTCGAGCCAGCCGAGCATCGCGCGGAGACCGAAGAGTTCGACCTCACCGCTCCGCACGGGCTTCGGATAGTCAGCGTGGCGCCGCTCCCAGTTGGTCACCGCCGGCCGCCGGACTCCAGCGAGTTCTGCGATCTCGGACCTCGACAGCAGGCGATCGTCCTCCGCGGCCGTACCGTCCATGAAGCCTCCCGCACACGTGCCACCCGTTCACGACGAGATGACCGTAGAGACCAGATGACACCGAAGTCAAAGAAGAACACCTATGAGCACCGACGGTGCTCAGATACGCGAGCGGTCCACCAAGGGAAGCTGCCGCTTCATTGGCGTCGTCAATATCGCCTTGAGCTGGGAACTCGCCATTACAGACCTCAGACGACGGGTTCAGTCCGAGGAAGAGATTGACCACAGCTTGTTAACCCCATATTCGATCCGTCCCGCTCGGCGCACCGATCGACCGACCGGCGGAGAGTCGCCGTCTCGTCGACCCCTGCACGGCACACAGTGCGCCATTCGGTTGTAGCACCGTGTAGCACGCAGTGATCCGGCTTGCTATCCTCGGGGCATGACAGCGCAGCCCGAGATCACGCAGCGCGACCTGCGCAACCGGTCCAGAGAGATCATGGACGCAGTCCAGGGTGGGCAGTCCTTCACCGTCACCCGCGACGGGCACCAGATCGGGGAGCTCATCCCGCTACGCCGGCGCAGGCGGTTCGTGCCGCGTTCGGAGTTCGCCGCCATGTCCCGCACGGCCTCGGACGTCTCGCTGGAGGCGTTCCGGGCCGACCAGGACGCCACGGCCGAGCAGGGGACGGACGATCCCTATGCCCGCTGAGTACGCCCAGGGCCTGCTCGACACCAACATCGTCATCCTGCGCAGATGGATCGACCCCGCGATGCTTCCTGCCGAGGTGGCGATCAGCGCCATCACCCTGGCCGAACTGTCCGCGGGACCCCACGAGGTGCGCAGGAACGAAGAGCAGAGCGACTACGACGAGCACGCGGAACGGGGGCGCCGCCTCGACATCCTGCAACGCGCCGAGAACGAGTTCGACCCCATCCCCTTCGACGCCGAAGCCGCCCGCATCTACGGCAGGGTCTGCGCGGCCGTCATCAGCGCCGGACGCAAGCCGCGCCGCCGGGTCGCGGATCTGATGATCGCCGCCATCGCCATCGCCGAAGAACTCCCCCTCTTCACCACCAACCCCGCCGACTACAAGGGCCTCGACGATCTACTCACCGTGGTCCCCGTGGCCCGGCCCACCGTCCTGCACGATCGGTAGGGCTTGCCCGCCGCACCACATCCGCACTACTCCCAGCGGTACAGAGCGGTCGACCACGGCCGCCAACGGGCGCGGTCCCGCAAACACTTCAGGACCACTCGCATCTCTGACCAGCACGGATGCCGACAAGGCCCCTGTGATTCCCAAGCTCAGAGCGCGGGTTCGATTCCCGTCATCCGCTCCATACGAAAAGGCCCAGGTCGAAGACCCGGGCCTTTTGTGTTGCCTGGATCAATTCAGTGATGTCTTCAGCCGCTCACGGTCCGAGTGTTAGTAGATCTGGGCCGCGCACTCCGAGGACTGGTCCACCCGAGCCATGGTGTTGTTGAGCATGGGGCCACCCCGGGTGGTGTGGCGGATGCGCCAGAGGTCATAGGCGAAGGCACGCAGTCGGGAGTAGGTCGCGGTCGGGCGGCAGGCATCCATGACCAGCATTGCCTCTCGGGCTCTGTGGGTTTGAACCAGGGACAGGCCGATCAGTATGTACCTGGTCCCCGGTCACATCACCACGGGGAGATGCGTACGCGCGACCATCATCACCACGTATGCCGCCTGGGGAGCCGTCAACTTGTCTCTCTTAACAATCGCAGGGCCGATCTTCGGTGCCGGAGTAGTAGCGGTCATCACATACCTCACTTCCCGCTCCCGAACGCGAGCAGAGGTTCGGAAGCTGGACGCCGAGTCAGAGCGCACAAGGGCCGAGACAACCAAGATCCTTTCAGAGTTCCAAGCAGGTCCCTCGAATATTGCTGGCTCCAGCACGTTACCTAAGGGCTGGTATGTGACCGGGGCGCGGCCTGAGGACTACGAATTCGGCGTCGACACGCAGACCTTCCACAGTGGTCATGCTAGTGCCTTCATTCAAGCCCGGCCCGGCGCCAAGGAATTCGCCTCCATCGCCCAGATATTCAAGGCGGACGCTTACCGAGGCAAACGGGTACGCCTGTCCGCGATGCTCAAGGCCAGAAACGTCACCAACTGGGCAGGGATTTGGCTTCGCGTGGACGACACTCTCCACAACACAGTCGAGTTCGACAACACCTCTGACGCCCGAAGCATTTCGGGCACCCAGCGTTGGAGCCGTCGCGATGTTGTCCTAGACGTGCCTGACGAAGGCGCGACCATCCGGATAGGCTTCATCCTCTCCGGCGAGGGTCGCGTTTGGTGTGATGATGCAACGTTCGAAGAGGTAGGAATCGATATACCCGTTACCCGCAACATCAAAGAACTACGACACCAACCAGAGAATCTGGACTTCGAGGCTGGCACCGAATGATGTTACGACCCTGGGTGTCAAGGCGATCGCGTCGGCGCACCGCTTCCAGGGCCTGCGTTCGATGTCGTTGATGGCGACGATCTCAGCGACCATGCCGTCGGTCAGGTCCGGGCGCAAGGGAACTTGCCACGACCCGCGCGGTAGACGAAGAGAGGGCGGATGAACGCCGGCGGTAGCCGGGATTTTCCCGCGGGTCCGTCTACCGCCTCGTCGAGGGGACCGGCGTCGATACGGCGTCCGACACGGCAGGGGCCCTTCTGCGGCGGCGAGTTGAACACCGAGATTCCGCCTGTGAGGTCGGCTTTCGGAGGACGGGTGGACAGGGTGGTTCCGAGAACGTTGCACCCGGGGCGGCCGCCGCGCGACGGCTACCTTCTCAGTCCGTAGGTGACACCTCGAAAACGGAGCGTGGGACTGATTCAGGGTGCAGATCGAGATACCCGTCAACCGCAGCACTCACCCGCCTTACGCCATGGCCCGCTGGTCGACTGGCTGACTCCGGTCTGAAGCTGGCCCCTTCCCCCTGAGCACGCGGTGCTACCAGGTGCTACATTTGACCCATGCCAGCACAGCCCGAGATCACCCAGCGCGACCTGCGCAGCCGGTCCAAGGAGATCATGGACGCCGTCCAGGGTGGGCAGTCCTTCACCGTCACGCGTGACGGGCACCAGATCGGGGAGCTGATCCCGCTGCGCGGGCGCCGGCGATTCGTCCCGCGCTCGGAGTTCGCCGCGATGTCCCGTACCGCGTCGGACGTCTCGCTGGAGGCGTTCCGGGCCGACCAGTCCGCCACCGCCGAGCAGGAAGCGGACGACCTTTATGCCCGCTGAGTACGCCCAGGGCTTGCTCGACACCAACATCGTCATCCTGCGCAAGTGGCTCGACCCGTCGGAACTCCCCGCCGAGGTGGCGATCAGCGCCATCACATTGGCGGAGCTGTCCGCCGGCCCCCACGAGGTGCGCCGGGACGAGGAGCAGAACGACTACGACGAACACGCAGAACGCGGCCGACGCCTCGACATCCTGCAACGCGCCGAGAACGAGTTCGACCCCATCCCCTTCGACACCGAAGCCGCTCGCATCTACGGCAGAGTCTGCGCCGCGGTGATCGGCGCCGGTCGCAAGCCACGGCGCCGCGTCGCCGACCTCATGATCGCCGCCATCGCCATCGCCGAAGAACTCCCGCTCTTCACCACCAACCCGGACGGCTACAAGGGCCTCGACGGACTGCTCACCGTCGTTCCCGTCACCCGCCCCGCCGTCCTGCACCACCGATAAGACTTACGCCGACCCACGGAACTCCCCACCCGTGTGAACCGCGCGCACGCGCCATGCCCCCGCAGGTACAGGTACCCCGGCCTGCTCCGGAATGCCGCCTCCGTTGGGGTACGCCACCCCGAGATCCGCTCCCGCCTCGGCAGAATCCATGAGGACGTCATCGCCATCGGTCGTCCACATACCGCCGTCCTGCTTCTCGAAACCCCAGTTCAGCGGCGTGATCACGGTTGTCCCATCCGAATCTGCGTCAACGGCCACACCGAACGGGACGGACGTGGGGTCATACTGAGCCATGACAAGACCCGCTGCACCAAAGCGACATTTGCCCACCAGCCCCTTCAAAGCCCCGGTCACGCCAGTCGCCAAGCACTTCGCCGCGGGCGACCAGGTGACCCACGACGTGCACGGCCTCGGGCGGGTGGTGGGCGTCGAGGACGGCGTCGCGGCGCTCGTGGATTTCGGCTCGGTCCGCATGCGGATCTTGAGCCCGTACGCCAGGATGACCAAGCTGTAGGACTGCTCCGCCCGCTCACCGCACACCGGGCCACTCCGGGACCTGTCACGAAAGTGAGACCTCTCATCGATCTGACGTCGCTGTTCTCCGCTCTGGAAGGTCAACCCCGGTGTGCCACTTCGCCATCGACACCTCCGACAACACACCCCTTCCAGGCCCCGGACTTCGGGGAAGACGAGACCTACCTTGACCAGGAACCCCTTGGCGTCGGGGTCATGTCGGACGACCCCGACGTCGTGGGAAGGAACTCCTGAGAGGGGCTGAGCCTCAGTGGCGACTGACCGTCAACGGGACGGAACTGCCGCCAACGGCAATCTGATCGCTGTCGCTACGGTCCAAGGCGTCCCGTCGCAAGCAACCGTTCGGGCCACCGCGACTGATCGTTTGGATCAACGCCCTCGTTGCCACCGCCCGCCACACCCGATGCGCACCAGTGCGGGCGGTGAACACGGGTCAAAAAGGCCCAGATGAGAAATCTGGGCCTTTTCCTGTTCGGGACCTGGGTGGAAATCGTTCAGTTGGCGGTGAAGTAGTAGTCGTACGGTGCGAGCTGGATGCCGTCCTTGGTGGTCGCGTAGACCTGCAGGTCGTACCAGCCGCTCTCGGGCGGGGTCCAGGAGATCTGGGCGGAGCCGCCCGCGGTCGCCTTCACCGTGGTCGGCGTACCCCAGTTGACGGAATAGGTGTAGCTGGCCACTCCCTTCACCTTCGGCGTGAAGGCGAAGGTGCCGGGAACGCCCGCGCCGCCGCTGGAGGCGTTCTCGGCGTAGACGTCGGAGCTGACGGTCGGGCTGGTGTCGACGGGGCCGGTGGTCCACCAGTAGGACGAGCTGATCCAGCCGTTGGCGCTGGTGCTGGAAACGTAGAAGAAGTCTCCGTAGGCGCCGTTCAGGGTGAGGTTCACCTCGGCGGAGCCGTCCCCGGCCGCGTTGACCTGAGTGGTCTGCTGGCCGTTCGCGCCGAAGGTCTCCACGCTGTAGCCGACCACCGGGGAGATCGCCTGGAGGTCCGGGTTCGGCGTGAGCCGGAACGGTGTGACCTTGTCGAAGTGGACCGCGGGCACCAGCGGCGTTGCGGTGGGCCCGTCGTACTTCACGTAGAACATGTAGTCGGTCTCGTCGGACGGGTTCCCGGCACGGTCCAGGCTGCGCACCCACAGGCGGTACGGCCCGGAACCGCTCGGCGGGATCAGGCCTACTGTGGCTGAGCCGCCGAGTGTCGTCGCGTGCACGAAGTGTTTCGGGTCGCTGTACGGGTCCGTCGGCTGCGGGATTCCGTGGTCGCCGATCGGGACGACGACGGCGGCCAGACCCTGCTGCCAGTCGTACTCGTATCCGGCGACGTCACCGACCCCGTTGGCTCCGAAGGTGAACTGGACAGGCTCCCCGCCCTGGTTGAAGACATTCTGCGGATAGTTGGGCGACGTGACCGTCGGCGGCTGGTCGGGGCGGACGTCGTCCAGAGTGACGTAGCAGGCCGGCGACCAGTCCGAAGCGGAGGTGCCGGAGAGTGTCTGCGCCTGCCAGGCGTAGGTCTGCCCGTCGGCCAGGACCTCGGACGGCAGGAGCGCGCCCGCCTCGTAGCCGGCGGTGGCGAAGTCCCTCGCGACGGTGGTGGTCTGGGTCGGGTCGGCCACCGGCCAGACCCTGTACTGCATGCTCATGGAGCCGCTGCCCGTCGGGTTCGAAGGCGGCGTGCCCTGGGCGACGCCCTCGACGAAGACGCCGTTGCCTCCCCAGAGGAAGGTCGGCGCGGTCGGGTCAGTGGAGCAGTGCTGGTAGCCGTTGAAGAGATCGGTCGGCGTGGCGGCCGTCCCGTCAGCCGCGTGCGCGGGTCCGGTCCCGAGCAGCGCGAGGGCTAGCGCCCCCAGGGCGACAAGTCCGGCCCGCCAGCGGGTGGTGGTCACGGATCTCTCGGTTCTGGTCAAGGAATCCCCCCCTTGTCAGTGGCCCGGCCACCGGCCCGAACGTGGGGCCGGCTCGCGGGCGGCGGCAGAATGCTAGTTCAGCCTGGCAATTCGGCGGCCCCATTTTTTGGGTCGGCCAACGTACGACGGTGGCGCGGCCCTGGAGCACCTCCACGTCCACGACTACGACGTGGTGGTCCTCGACCGCGATCTGCCGGTGGTGCACGGCGACGAGGTGTGCCGTGCCGTCACCGCCGGACCGGGCACCGCGCGGGTGCTGATGCTGACGGCGGCCGGCACCGTCGACGACCGGGTCGCCGGCCTGTCCCTGGGTGCGGACGACTACCTCGCCAAGCCCTTCGCGTTCCGCGAACTGGGAGCGCGGGTCGCGGCGTTGGGCCGGCGGTCACGGGCCGCCGCGCCGCCCGTGCTGGAGCGGGCCGGCAGGCCCGGAGGCCTTGGCTGCGGGCGGCCTTGAGCAGGTTGCTCGCGCGCGAGCCGTCGCGGGACACCCCGCAGGCGATCCGCAGCTGCTCCAGCGGAACGAACCTGCCGAAGTGGCCGAGGACCATCGCCAGCGACGCGGCGCCGCACTCCACGGCCTCCATCTGCAGCACCGAGGGGGTGCGCACCCGGCGCGGCCGGCGGCCCCGCGGCGCCCGCCGCCTCGGGGCGGTGGCGGCCACGGTGGACCGGAACCGCAGTGTCCGGTCGGCCGGCACGTCCTCGTACACCGGGGCCGGCGCCGTCACGGCGGGCCCGCCCAACGGCAGCAGGCCAATGCGGTACGACCTGCAGTCATGGACGAAGTCCCGGTCGGCGGTGTTCCCACCGAGCGTCCGCGGCCGGTCGGGGTCGAACCAGCCGGTCGGCTGGCTCGGCCGGTAGTCCAGGGTCAACGCCGGTGCTGCACGGCTCATGCCGTCGCCTCTCGATCGCCGCGGCCGAGCGGATACCGGCCGCGCACTGACGGGAACGCGACGGCGCCCCCCTTCCGCAGGCCCCCGGGCAACGCGGCGCCGTCGCCGCACCAGTTCACGCGCCGGAACGTATCCCCCGCGTCACCACGCGGCCGTTCGGGTGGAGATCGGGGCCCGTTCGGGCCGGGTTCCACGCTCCTCCGGACCGCCCAACGCCGCGCGGACCAGCGGGACATGGAGCGCGCCGGTCGAACCGGCGAATTCCCGTTGGCGTTGTCGGACCCCGGCCCTACATTGATCAGCGGTCTCGTCACCGACGAGCACCGATCGGACGCCGGCGGGAGTCGCAACCGCGCCGGTTATCTGGGGGGGTTGGATGACGGCGACACAGTCAGACATGTACGGATTCAGACGGGTGGCTGCCGGAGCGGCGGCGACCCTGCTGCTCGGCGCGGCGTTCGCGGCGGTCCCGGGCACGGCCCGGGCGGCCGACGGGCCCACGCCGGCACCGGGCGGGCTCGGCATCAGCCCCGCGCCGGTGGGCGGCGCGGACAACGACGGTTGCGGGGCGAACCAGCCCTACGGATACGTCGGGAGGACCGTCAGCGGCATCACCTTCTCGGCGACGTCCAACGGAAGCCCGTCGGTCTGGTACGACACCGAGTTCCTCGTCGAGCCGGGCGACGGGTCGGCGCCGTACGACGTCACCGCCTCCGGATACGGCGGCTCCACGAGGAGCGCGCTGCTTCCCTCGGCCGACTTCGCGGACGGGGTCACCTACACCTGGCGCACGCGAGACGTGGACCAGGTGGGGACGGCCTCGGAATGGTCCGGCGACTGCCATTTCGTCGCCGACCTCACCCCGCCCGCCACCCCGGTCGTCACGTCCAGGGTGTTCCCGCCGGACGGCTCCACGACGCCGGCGCCACCGGTGCGCACCACCGGCACCTTCACCTTCAAGGTGTCCGGGCCCGGCTCGGAGGACACCGTCCGCTTCGAGTACGCGCTCGACCGCGACCTGGCGGCCGGCGGCAACGCCTCGGTGCCGGTCGCCGCGGACGGCACCGCGCGGGTGAAGCTGACCCCCACCCAGTGGGGGACCAACTTCCTGAACGTCCGGACCGTGGACCGGGCGGGGAACGTCTCGGGAACCGTCCGGTACACCTTCTACGTCGCCTCCACCGCCACGCGGGACAAGGCCGGGGACCTCAACGGCGACGGGAGGGCCGACCTGCTGGCCACCGGCACCGACGGCAGGCTGTACGTGCTGTACGGCAAGGGCGACGGCACGCTGAAGAGGGCGGTGACGTACGCGGACACCGGCGACGGCTGGGGGCAGGGCGGCGTGCTCCGCGACGGCGACCTCGACTTCGACGGCTACCAGGACCTGCTCCGGATCAGCGGCACCGGCTACGTCACGGGGGTCCCGAACAACGGTCTCGGGGACTTCGGCACGCGCGGGTCGTCGACGGGTCCGTGGAGCCGTGCCGACGGCACGAGCTGGACGGCGGCCACGCAGATCCTGCACGGCACGTCGGGCAGCCTGGGCACGTCCACCCGGTTCCAGGACATCCTCACCGTGGAGAACGGTCAACTGCTGCACTGGGAAAGCGACTTCGGTGGGATGACCGCCACCGTCCTGGCCACCGGCCTCGACCACAGCACGGTGATCACTCCGGGCGACGTGACCGGCGACGGCACGCCCGACATCCTCGTCCGTGACGACGTCTCCGGGAAGCTCAGCCTGGCCGCGGGCAACGCCGACGGCACGCTCGCCGCTCCCGCCGACTGGACGACGGTGGGCGAGGGCTTCACCGCCGCCCGCTACCCGCGCATCCTCAGCACCGGCGACGCCAACGGCGACGGCATCCCCGACCTCTACGCCGCCACCCGCCACGGAGTCCTGAAGTTCTTCGCCGGCCTCCCCGGCGGCGGCTTCGCCCCCGCGGTCGGCGCGCACGGCGGCCTCGACTGGACGACGGTCGTCTCCGCTGACTGACCGGCTGGCGGAACCGCGCACCGGCAACTGGCCGGCCCGCCCGCGGGAGGGGATTGCGGGCGGGCCGGCCAGGGCTGTCGCGGAGCGGCGCTTCAGTGGCGCTGGGTGCGGCGCCTACGGGTCACGTAGGCGGTTGCCGCGCCCGCGCCGAGGAGCAGGGCGCAGAGAAGGACCACCTGGGACAGGCCGGACATGCCGGTGTGGGCCAGGGAGCCTGAGCTCGGGCTCGTCGGGGTGGGCGCGGTGGGGGGCGCGGACGACGGCGGCGGCGGTGAGGTCGTCGGCGGCGCGGACGTCGGTGGTGCCTTGGGGATGTACACGCCCGCGTCGATGGTGTGGTCGACTCCTCCCGCGACGGCCGGCGCCGTGACCGGCGCGTAGCCGTTGCACAGTCTCCCGGTCGTCGGGGGGATCACGTTGGAGTCGTGTGCCCGGTTGCCGCCGGCCAGCGGAAGCGTGAACCGCAGCTTCGCGGCCGGGGGCCGGCTCGGCACCTTGCTCGTGTCGGCGGTACACACGTCGAACTGCACCGTGTACTTCGCGCCGGGCGTCAGCTGGTAGGAGGCGCCGACGCCACCGAAGTAGTACTCACCGGCCGCATCGGTCCTGGTCGTGGCGACCTTCTTGCCGCCGGCGTCCAGCAGGTTGATCGTGGAGCCCGGCAGCGGCACGTCCGCCGGGTCCTGGATACCGTTGTGGTCGCCGTCGTACCAGGTCAGGTTGCCGATCTGGATCGGCGCGTTCGCCGCCGCGTAGGCGATGTCGCCCAGCCCGCCGGCCTTGCCGAACCCGTTCTGCTCCTGGCCGATGAACTGGTACGCGTTGCCGGTCGGGTTGTTGCCCGGGCCCTGGCCGGTCGTCACGTCGTGGTAGCCGGTGCCCGCGGTCTCGATGTTGACCGTCGGGTCGAACTCCGTGCTGACGGCCCACTGCTGCTGCGGGATGTAGGCCACCGACCCCAGCGCGGTCTCCTGGTGCCCGCCGCGGTAGAAGTCGCCCGGGAAGTACTCGACGACGCCACTGCCCTCGCCGTCGTCGTTGGCGGGGTCGGCGTGGTTGGGGCAGTTGCCGGTGCCTTCCCACGCGTACCCACCGGTGGAATCGGCGCAGGCCATGGTGATGTCGCCACCGGACATGCCGAGTTCCGGGGTGTTGTTCAGCAGGCGGGGGTCCAGCCCCTTCGCGCTGAGCACGTCCATGAACCGGTCGCGGAATCCCAGGATCATCGAACCGTCCCGGGTGAAGGCGAGGCCGGCCAGCTCCGGCTGGGGATCGATGAAGGCGTTGCCCACCTTCCGCTGGTCCCAGGTCGCCAGGCTGGTGTTCCAGGGGTTCCAGTGCGTGGCCTGGTCGGCTCCGCCGGCACCGGTGAAGACGGTGCCGCGCTCGGCGGTGAGCGGATGGTCGAGCACCGTGGTGAACCGCTTGCCGTCGTACGAGTAGACGACGGCCTTGAGGTCCGCGCGCTGCTGCGTGCTCTCCGCGTCGCACACGCCCCCGACGTACAGCGTGTTGTCGTGGGCGGCGAGGCCGAACGGCCGCCAGTCGCCGGGTGCCGCGCACCCCGGGTCGGGGATCCGCACGGTCGCCTCGGGCGCCGAACCGCCGGCCCCCGTCGCGTGGAAGCTCACCAGGGACCGGGTCAGCAGGTTCACCGCGTACAGCGTGGAGCCGTCCTCCGACAGCGCCAGACCGCCGACGCTCTCCTTGCCCGGCGCGTCGGTGAACCCGGGATCCTTGATCATGTTGCCCGCGTCGTGCGGGGTCACCGCGGCGCCCGGCACCGTCGCGAACAGCTTCGGCACGGCCCCGCCGTCGACCGGCACGGTGTAGATCGCGCCGCCGCCGTCCGGCCCGTACGCGGCGTACCGGCGGGCGAACGCGCTCTGGAACAGCCGGCTGCGGTACTTGTCGTACGCCAGCCCGAACGTCGTGCCCACCTGGGACTGCGTGTCCAGCGTGGCCGGGCACGACACATCGGTGGGACACGTCCCCCGGACGTTCGTCCCGAACGCCACCAGGGCGCGGGTGTCGGTGCCGCTGGCGCCGTTCTGCACCGGAACGAAGTACCGCGAGTCCGGGAGCGTGTAGTCGGCGGGGTCCCAGACCCCGGTGACGACCGACGCGTCGGTACCGCCCGACACGTCCACGAAGGTCGTGAAGCTGTCGAAGTGGTTCGCCGCCGTCGAGGCCGGCGCCGCCCGCAGGTAGTCGCTGTACGGCGCCGGGACGCTGACGTCGACCCGGTACCGGCCGCCGGTCAGTACGGCCGAGCGGGACACCGCCACCTTTCCGGTGGCGTCCGTGATGCCGGTGACGTCGTGGCCGGCGGGGTCGGTGACCTCCACCTTCATGCCGCGCTGCGGCACGTCCATGGTCGCGTTGATCACGCCGGTGCCGAAGAAGTCCCGCAGCACCTCGACCGTCAGCGTGCCGTCGCCCGTCGAGGCGGCGGCCGGAACGACGGTCGCGCCCATGGCGCTGCCCGCCGTCAGCAGAACGCACAACCCTAATCGCGCCAGTGGCCCGGTGCGTTTGCCGGGTGGTCGGCTCGGATCTCTGCCGATTCGGCTCATGGCCTCACACTCCCTTGTCGTTTGTCCCTCGAACAGCCATCCGCTTTCGCGTACGCGACGCCTTTCCGCGGTGCGGCCGGGGGAGAATGCCGAACAAGAATTCGGGCCCACCGCCGGTTCGGTGGGCCCGAATTCACACATCTCCTGGGCGGGACATCCCCCGGCTCATGGTGGAGGACGCCCTGATCACGCCAGCTGCGCGGCCCCATCACTCGGTTCTCGACCTCCAGTGCCGGTCGCCGTCGCCGGCAGCCGCGCAACGCACTGCGCCACGTTCGGTCCCGCTCTCACGAACCCGTTGCGAATAGGCCGGGATCATGGCTGATTCGGGGAACGAAGCGGATGAATCAGCAATCATGTTAGCGTTGTGCCGCGTGCGAAGCATGAGAAACCAGAAAGGTCACTTACGCCGCGCGGCCGGCCGGCGTACAGGACCACGAATAGGCGTGCGGACACGCTGGTTGGCAGGCGTCGTCGGAATCGCGGTGGCCGGGGTGACCACGTTCCTGGTGGCCGGCACCGGCTCCGGCTCCACCGGAACGCGTCCTGTGACCTCGGACGAGGCGAACCGGCTGGCGATCACGCGGTTTCGCAACTACCAGGCGGGCGGCCGCGCGGTGACGATCACCGTGCCGGGCACCGCCGGCGGCCTGGTCGTCACCGGGTCCCTCGACTACCGCGGCAAGCTCGGCTACGGGACGGTGCGCGGCACCGGGCGCGACACGTCCAGCGACGGGCTGATCGAGTGGACCGCCACCACGGTGCTCGTCCACCCGATGGCCGACCCCCCGGCGCACGCGCCCGCGTCGCCGCCCCCGTCCGGCTGGTTCAGCCGCCCGTTGCAGCCGTCCGGCAGTTCGCTGGACACGTCGCTGACCATCGCGCTCGGCCTCGGCAGCGACCGGCCGGACAACGCCGAGTTGCTGCCGCAGAACGGCGCCGTCCGGATCGGGCACGACCAGGTGGCCGGCCACCGGGTGGACGTCATGACGGGGCCGCACGCGCGCACCGCGGCCGGTACGGCGGGCGCGGTGCGCTACTGGATCGGCGCGGACGGCACCATGTACCGGGTCCGCGTCGGCGTGGCCTCCCAATCGCAGCCTGTGGTCATCGACTTCGACACCCAGCAGTACGTCCCGGTCCACCCGGTGCCCGGCGTCACACCGGCTCCCTAGCGTCGTCAGGACGTCCGCACCCGCGCGCCCGCGGCGAGCAGTGACGCGGACGGCAGGACGATGTCCGAGGTGTCCGGCAGCACCGGCACCGCCGGAACGGCGGTGGCGCCCGTGGTGGTCGCGTTCGGGAACTCCGGCTGCGCCGGGGGCGCCGCCACGTCGGTGAACGGGATGCCGCCGGGCGCCGTCGGCGCCGTCCACGTGCCGGACGGCGAGGACGCGCCGGCGGGAAGCGGGCAGGACGCGAGGGCCGGGAGCCGGGCGGGAACCGTCGTGCGCAGGACGTTGCCGTGCAGGCAGTTGCCCCGTCCCCGGGTGGCGGTGCGGAACGTCCAGCCGACGTCGACGCCGTTGGCGGCGAAGGTGTTGTCCTGGATCCGGTTGCCGTTCGGCGGGATGTCGGCGCTCGCGGTGATCACCAGGCCCGCGTTGCTGTTCCCGGCGACGCGGTTGCGGACGAACACGTTGTCGCTGCCGCCGTCGACGCCGATGCCGATGCCCCACCCGCCGTCGGCCTGCTGCGGCGTCGCCGTCTGCTGGTTGGCCGCGATCAGGTTGCCCGCGACGACCGCGCCCCGCTGCGGGAGCAGCTTCTCCTGGTGGTCGGAGTCGGTGGTGAGCCCGACCCGGTTGCCGGCCAGGCGGTTGCCGACCACGTACATGTCGCCGCTGGCGTTGGTGCCTTCGTACCCGACCGCGTTGAGTTCGGCGATGTTGTCCCGCACCACGATGCGGCAGGGCCTGCACTGCCCGACGTAGATGCCCGAGTCGGCGCCGCCCGAGGCGTACGAGTGCTCGATGACACCGTCCTGCGCGGAGAACGCGTAGATGCCGTAGAGCCCGTTGCGGGTCGCGGTCACATAGGAGACCAGGAACGACTTGAGGAAGGTGACGGGCTCGCTGCCGGTGTCGTAGCCCCCGGACCGGCCCGGCAGCCCGGCGACGGCCTTCCCCGAGCCGGTGACCAGGATCCCGTTCTGGGTGTTGTTCTCCACGGTCAGGTTCTCCACGGCCACCCCGGGAGCGGCGACGACGACGCCGTTGGGCTGCTGCAACCGCCCGTCGATGACGACCTTGCCCCGGGACTCGCCACGAAGCGTGACGCGAGCCGTCGAGATCCTCACCGACTCGTGGTAGACGCCCGGCGCGACCAGCACGAGGTCGCCGGGGCGGGCCAGGGACACCGCGGCCGAGATCGTCGGGGCGTCGGCCGGCACCTTGATCGTCACGTGCGCGCCGGACGGGCGCCGCCCCTTGCCCGTTCCGCCGTCGCCCCCGCCCCCACCGCAGCCGGCCAATAAGAGCGTCAGGGTGCCCATGAGGACCATGGTGCGAAGACCGAGGCGAGTCATGACCTGATCCTGGCAGGGCGCCGACGCAATTCGCAGGCGCGGAAGGGGATATGGCATTCTTCACACTGTGCGCCCACCCGACTCCCATCCGTCACGCCGCGCGTTCCTCGGTGCCACCGGGGGTGTGGCGGCCGCCGGCCTCACCGCCGGGTGCGAAGCGCATTCCGCTCCGTCGGACAAGCACGGCGCCACCGCCTCACCGGCCGCGCCGGTGCCGGCGACGGGCCGCCACCAGGCGGGCATCACGCTCCCGCAACCGGCCCAGCCGAACCTGCTGGCCGTGGTGGCCGACGTCCGGGACGGCGTGGCCGTCGGCCCGTTGCTCGCCGAACTCGGCCGCTCCGTCGGCACGTTGACCTCGGGGACCGACGCCCGGCTGCTCGGCCTGCCGCCCGGCGATCTCACCGTGACGATCGGGGTGGGCCCCCGGCTGGTGCGCACGGTCGACCCCTCCCTTCCCGGCGCGGCGGACCTCCCGCCGTTCCCCCGCGAGCGGATCACCCCGCAGGCGCGCGGCGGTGATCTGCTGATCCAGATATGCGCCGGCGACGCGCTGGTGGTCCCGATCGTCGCCACCGCGCTCCTGGACCAGGCCGGCGACCGGTTACGCGAACGCTGGCGGCAGTCCGGCGGCCGCGGCCCGAACGTCCCCGTGGCCAAGGGCCTTTCCGCGCCGCGGAACCTGCTCGGCTTCGTCGACGGCATCGTGGGCCCGCACACCACGGCCGACCAGCAGCGCCACCTGTGGCTGGCCGGGCCGGCTCCGGTCGCCGGCGGCACCCTCGCCGTCCTGCGGCGCATGGAACTCCAACTACCGCGCTTCGCCGCGCTGTCCGTCACCGAGCAGGAGGCGGTCATGGGCCGCCGCCGGGCCGACGGCGCGCCCCTGTCCGGCGGCACGATCGCCTCGGACCCCGAACTCGGCGCCAAGACGCCGGACGGACGCTACCTCGTCCCGGCAGACGCCCACGTCCGCCGGGCGAACGCCAACGTCGTCGGCGCCGGCCTCATGCTCCGCCGCTCCTACAGCATCGCGGAACCCGCCGCGGGCCTGCTCTTCGCCAGCTTCCAGAACGACCTGCGGACGTTCACCAGCACCCTCACCCACATGGGGAGTTCCGACGCGCTGCTGCAGTTCACCACCACGACCGCCAGCGCGACCTTCCTGATGCTCCCCGGTTTCGACCGGCAGAACCCGCTGGGATCCACGCTGTTCGGCTGAGCAGGGACGCGCCCGGTGCGAGGGCGGCGACGCGGCCGGCGGGTGTCAGGTGCCGATCCCCTGCGGATAGCGGAAGAAGCCGGTCGGGCCGTACGCCCGCTTCCCCCTGACCGGTGGTGGTGGAGTACCCGGCGTGGTTGTGGCCGAGCCCGGAGCGGGGTGCGGCGGGCAGCCCCACCGAGCGGGCCCGGCGGACCGCGGTGCGGACGTCGGCGGTGGTGCCGCACGCGACGATTCCCCCCGGGTGGATCCCGGCGTAGCGGTGGTTGAACGGGACCGCCGGCGGCGGGTAGCGGTCGCCCCTCGGCCGGTAGAGGGTGGAGCTCGATGACAGCGCGCCGGCCAGCCGCTTCCAGTCCCGGGGGCCGACCCGCTCCGCCTCCCCGGTGGGCGAGGCGGCGGCGGGTGCCGCCTGCGCACCCAGCATCCCCGTGACCAGAGCACCCAGCGTGCCCGCCCGTACGACGTCCCGCCTGTTGATCATCGTGGCCGCCTCTCGCGAGAATCGCCCGAAGGCGCGATCGCCTGCCCGAGAGGTCAACCGATCGCCGGCCGGCGCAGGCGCGCAACAGGCTCTGAGCGCGCCTGCCCGCAACCCCGACGGGTGCCCGGCATACCGCCGGACGGGGCGGGCCGGACGCGGTGCGCCGGGAGCGATGCGACATGAAGTGCGGTTCCCCGTCACGGCGTTGGGTCGGCCGGCACCGTCGCCGGCAAGGGTGCTGCCGGGCCACGGTACCGGCTGGTCCGCAGTCCGCCGGAGGACGTCGCCGCGGTGCGCCGGATCCTCGCGCCGCTGGCCGCGGGGGCTTCCCACCAGGACCCTCGCATGGCTCGAGGGTGCGCGGCGCCTGCCGGACGCCGTCCTCGGCGCGGCCCCCGAAGACGGAGGGGAAACCGGCGCCGGAAGGCCGGGGTCGGCTGCGACGAGAGCGTCGAGCGGGACATGACCGGAGCTGCCGCGCTCCTCGCCGCGCCGATGGGCGGCTCGGCCGCCCGGCAAGGCCACCGCTTCGACGCACCCGCGTGTACGTAGAAGATGGAGGTATGCCCGTTTTACGGTGGTCTCATGGATCGGGTGACGTGGTGGGCAGTGCTCTCGTCCGCATGCGCTCCCCTGGTGCTGATCGGCGGCTCGACGACGGCCGCGGCGATGCAGGGGGCCGCGTACAACCCCGTCCGCCAGACGATCAGCGTGCTCGCCTCCGACGGCGACACCGGGTACTGGGCGCTGTCCACGACGCTGATCGCGCTCGGGCTGTGCCATATGACGACCGCCTGCGGGCTGCGGGCGGCCGCCCCCGCGGGGCGTCTGGCGCTCGGCGCCGGCGGGGTGGCCGCGATCGTGCTGGTGCTGTTCCCCGCGCCGAAGAGCGGCGGCTCGTTCGCCCACGGTTCGGTGGTCGCGGTCGGCTTCTCCCTGCTGGCCCTGTGGCCGGTCCTGGCCTGCGCCCGCGCCCCGGGTGCGCCACTGGGCACGAACACGCCCTGGGGCCTGCGGACCGTGCCGTCGCTGACGGCGTCGGCCCTGATGGTGGCCGGGGCCGCCTGGTTCCTGGTCGAACTGCAACTGC
This sequence comes from Streptomyces sp. NPDC020917, assembly GCF_044333795.1. Lineage (NCBI taxonomy): Bacteria > Bacillati > Actinomycetota > Actinomycetes > Kitasatosporales > Streptomycetaceae > Streptomyces > Streptomyces sp. NPDC020917. The sequence continues at coordinate 125,716 of NZ_JBIRRR010000023.1, forward strand.
GCGGCGCCGCCGGCATCGCCGAACGCGTCCTGACCGCCGGGCAGGCCCTGTGGCCCGTGGTGGTGGTCGTCTCCTGCCTCTTCACGCCGCGTCGCGCGTGACGCGCCGCCCCGACCTCATCGGGGCGAGCGGTGGAGGGCGGTGAGTGCCGCGCGGACGCTGTCGGCGAGGAGGGGGGGCGGTCTGACGCTGGGCGTCGGGTCGGCGCATGTCCCGCAGCCTCGCCCCCGGTCCGGACGCCGTCAAAGACGCATCGCCCTGTCGGTTCCGCGCGTCGCGCGTCGCGCGGGGCAGCCGGGCGAGGCGCGACGCCGTCCCACCGGGCCGGCGGGCCTGGCCAGCGCGAACGCCACAGGCGAATATTTCCTACTTATTGTCTCCACTCATGACTATGAATCCGATCTAGCATCTTGACCTCTGCTGCGCTGGCACCCAGAATCATGCGCGGCATCGGGGAGTGTCTCAGGTCTATCCCGCCGCATCTCTCACATGCCGTGACATGACGCACGCCTTGATCTGAAACTTCCACCGCACGTTCACACACGCGAGGACGGTTGCAGAATGCTTGACAGAAGGCGCTACCTTGCCCTGCTCGCGGCCGCCGGAGTCGGCGCGAAGATCGCTCTCGAACCGGCGGTCGCGCAAGCCCGGCCACTCGGCGCAGCGGTTTCCCGAGCGGATGGCCTGGCTGCCGAATTGAACGGTTCCCTGCGGGAGTTGCACGGCTCCCTCCGGGTGTCGGTTCGAGAATACGACGGCACGACCCTGCGCCAGGTCCAGGAATTCGGCGGTGCCACACTGACCGACGGGCCGCGGCAGTGGCGACTGGAGCAGGAGACCCGGCGGGTGCCCGACGGTCACGGGTGGGAGGTCACCCTGACCTGCACGCTGGAGGAAGGGGAGGCGGAACAGACCGCGATCTCCGTCGATTTCCCGTTCGACGAGTGGGAGACCGCGAACTACGTGATGATCCCCGGCATCGTCTACAACGGCAATCGCTATCGCGCCATCGGCAACGGATACAATCCGGACTATCCGGTCGACATGTACTATAACCCTCTGACGCCGGTGACGATATCGAACAACCCGCGACTGGCCTCCGACTCCTCGGCGCCTTCGCGGATCGAGCTGGAAACCTGCAGCACCGCCGCCCCGGCCATGAGCTTCTTCTCGCCCAAGCTCAAGAAGGGCTGGATCGTCCTCACGGAGCAGGGAACCCGTCTGGGCAACAGCGGACTCACGGTCGAGGAGAGTGCGGACCGGGCCAGCTGCGCATTCCACGTCTCGGCGCCCGTCGTGCGCCGGCAGGTGGCCGGTTTCGGCGACTTTCGGCCAAGCGACGACAGGGCGTCGAACTGGGCTCCCGGTGACGCCGTGTCGATTCGCTTCCAGATCTTCGCCTTCGAGGCCGACGGAATTCCTGCCGTCCTGCAGAAGTTCATGGATGTAAGAAAATCACTCACCGGTCCCACCATGCCCCGCAACCTGCTTCCGATGAGCAAGCTGGCGCAGCTCGGCACCGACATCTGCCGGGGTAATTTCACCGAGACGACGGCCGGCAGGTACTATCTGCCGGAAAATTCCAAGGACTTTCAGCTCGGCTGGGTGAGCGGCATGATCAACACCTATCCCATGCTCGCCCTCGACGACCCGACGGAACGCGGCCGGGTCTCGGACGAGCTCGACTTCATCTGCTCCCGCATGAAAGGGCGAAGCGGATTCTTCTACGGCTACATCACTCAGGGTGCCGTGATCCGGTCGGAGAAGGCTCACCCCGACTTTCCGGCGGTCCAGGCGATGGTGCGCAAGAACGGAGACGTACTCTTCTGGCTCATCAAGCACATGATGCTCCTGAAGGCACAAGGGCATGGCGACACCATCAAGGAATCATGGGAAATGGCCGCGAGCGGCCTGGCCGCAGCCTTCACCCAGACCTGGCGAGAGCACGGCGAGTTCGGCCAGTACATCACGCCCGAGACAGGCGACATCGCCGTCTACAACTCGACGGCCGGCGCCATCGCTCCGGCCGGACTCGCCCTGGCCGCTGAATACTTCCGTCGTCCGGACTGGTTGGCCGTCGCCGAGGAGGCGGCCGAGTTCTACTACGCGCGCGACGTCGCGTCCCGTGGCTTCACCGGCGGAGCGTGCGCGGATATCTCACAGGATGCGGATTCCGAATCCACATTTGGACTCCTGGAATCATTCATGGCGCTGTACCAGTACACCGGGAAGCGGGTTTGGCTGAATCGCGCGCAGGTCCAGGCCGCACTGTGCTCGTCCTGGACACTTGCGTACGATCCGCTGTTTCCGGCCGGCAGCGATATCGCGCGGCTGGGGGGAAGGATGGCCGGCGCTGTTTGGGCGAGCAGCCAGAACAAGCATGCCGCGCCCGGTGTCTGTACGTCCTCCGCCGACCATCTGTTCAAGCTCTATCGAGCGACCGGGGACAAGAAGTACGCCGAACTCATCAGCGACATCCAGCATGCCCACGCCGAGGCCGTCAACATGCCGGGGCACATCACCACCCACAACCTCATCGGTTCGAGCATGGAGCGGATCCAGCCCAGCGACTCCGAGGGCGAGGGGGCCGTCGGCAACTTCATCAGGACGAGAAACTCCTGGTGCGAGACCGACGGTGTCCTGATGGCACTCGAACTTCCCGGCATCTACGTCCGGCCCGGGGAAGGAGTCCTCATCCCCTTCGACCACGTCGAGGCCGAATACGTCAGCGAGAGCCGTCGCGCCACCGTGGTCCGCCTGACGAACGGCACGCCGTACACGGCACAGGTGTCGGTGCTGGCGGAAACCGCCCGCCAATCCGCCCGCCCCCTCGGGTACACGGCGTTCCTCGACTGGCCGCGAGTCGAGGTCCCGGCCGGCGGGGCGCTCACCGTGAAGGTCACCAGGGACGGCAAGGTCACACCCCAAGCCTGATCCGGCCGCATTCGACCTCAGGCATCGCGCAGCGGGCAGCGGGACGAAATGCGCACCCTTTTCATCCCGCACCTGACCGGCTTTTCCGGAACCGTGGTATGCCGCGCCGAATCATTGTTCCGGCCCCATCGAGCGGTGTAGCATCCTTTTCGATCGCCGCCCGTTTCGCCGGAAAGCCAGGGGCGGTTCCCGCCGGTACGGGCAGGGCGTTAACGGACACTGCCGTCCGTCGCGCACCTCGACCGAAAGATATGCGGCGAGCACGCGCCGGACCGCCGGTGCGGGAAAAACGCTTTCGAGGAGAGACGATGTCCGTACGGCTTGACGATTCCGTCCGTGTGCTGTTCCAGGGCGACAGCATCACCGACGCGGGGCGGGACCGCGAGGACGGTTTCAGTCTGGGCACCGGCTATGTCAGCCTGATCGCCGGACATCTGGCGGCGGCCGGCTCCGGCCGGCAGGTCCTCAACCGCGGGATCAGCGGCAACCGCGTCCGCGATCTGCGGGCCCGCTGGCAGGAGGACGCCCTCGACCTCGCTCCCGACCTGCTGTCCGTGATGATCGGCATCAACGACACCTGGCGGCGTTACGACTCCGGCGACATCACCACGCTCGAGGACTACGAGCGGGACTACCGCGTCATCCTCGACCAGGCCCGCTCGGCGGGTGCGCGCCTGGTGCTCGTCGAACCGTTCCTCGTGCCGGTCGAGGACGCGCAGTGGACCTGGCGCGAGGACCTCGACGGGCGGATCTCCGTGGTCCGCCGGCTCGCCGCCGAGTTCGACGCCGCGCTGCTCGCGGCCGACGGACTGCTCAACCAGGCGGCGCGTGAGGCGGGCAGCCCCGCCGCGATCGCCCGGGACGGCGTGCACCTGACGCCGGAGGGACACGCCTGCCTGGCCGCCGCCTGGCAGAAGCTGGTCGGCGCCGAACAGCCCGCCGCCGTCCGGGCGGAGTCCGGGAGCGTCGTGCGCCCGTGACGCCACCGGCGGCCTGACCTCCGGCATCGGATCCGGATCCCCGCAGGCCGCACGGTACGGCAAGGGCGTCCGCCCCCGATCCGTCCACCGCTGAGGCGTCCCCTTCCGGGGCGTCCGCGCCAGGACGGACCGGGCGTGGACGCCCTTGTCCGTTTCAGGACCCCGCACCCACCGCGGCGACCGGCTCATCCCGCCGCTTGGTCCGCCCCCTGCGGTGTCGCCCCCTGCGCCGCCAGGTACTCCGCCAGGCCGGCCTCGGTGAGCGGGTAGTAGTCCGACAGCCTCCCGCCCTCGTCGAGGCGGCGGCGGGCGAACGCCTCGCGGTCCTGGTGGGCCAGCGAGTCCTCGCTGAGCGGGACCGCCTGCTCCTGCGGCACCGCGACGGCCCCGTCCTCGTCGGCGACGATCAGGTCCCCCGGCGTCACCAGCACGCCGCCGACGCCCACCGGCACGTTGAACGCGGACGGGAACAGCTCCGTCTGCGAGGCGTAGTGCGGCGTCACCCCCGTGCACCAGACGGGAACCCCGAGCGCGCGGATGCGGGCCGCGTCCCGTACCCGCCCGTCGACGACGATGCCCGCGCCCCCGCGCAGCTTGAAGTAGCGCACCAGCATGTCGCCGAGGCAGCCCGTGAAGTGGCTCCCGTACGCGGACACGACGAGCACGTCGCCGGGCTGTATGGACTCCAGCACGCCCCACAGGGCGGTCTTGCGCTCGGCGTCCTCCTGCGCGGCGCCGGAGAAGACGTCCTCGCGCTGCGGGAGGAACTGCAGGGTCACGGCACCGCCGACGACCGTGACGTCCGGCTCCCTGTGCAGCGGCACCGGACCGTCGATGAAGGTCCGGGTGATGCCGGACTGGTGCAGCTTCGCGCAGGCGGTCGCGGCGCTCACCCCCTTCAGCGCCGTGAGCATGCGCTCGGTCGGCCGGACGTAGGACGCGGTGTGGACCGGCGCCCGCATCGACTCGTAGGTGGGCATGTCCCCCGCCCCCGGCGCTCCCTGATCCCCTGTCGGGCTCATCGCCACGCCTTTCCGCGCACAGCTCTGCACGCAACCATCAGTGACATTATCGCCTATCGATGGTAGATAACAGCCGACCACCAACAGCTGTCAACCACAGGAGACTTCCGTGCCCACGCCGTCCACCGGCTGGTTCGAGGCCGCGCGCTTCGGACTGTTCGTCCATTTCGGGCTCTACAGCCTCGCGGCGCGGCACGAGTGGGTGCGCAGCCGGGAGTCCATGTCGCAGGAGGCGTACGACCGCTACCTGGAGCACTTCGACCCGGACCTGTTCGACGCGGGGAAGCTGGCGCGGGCGGCGCGCGAGGCCGGCATGCGGTACGCGGTCCTGACCACGAAGCACCACGACGGCTTCTGCCTGTTCGGCTCCTCGCTGACGGACTACACGTCGGTGCACGCGACCGGCCGGGACCTGGTGGCCGAGTTCGCCGAGGCGATGCGGGCGGAGGGGCTGCGGGTGGGGCTGTACCACTCGCTGCTCGACTGGCACCATCCGCACTTCCCGGTGGACCGCCATCACCCGCTGCGCGGGACACCGGCAGCGCAGGAGCCCCGGGACATGGCGCTCTACCGCGACTACCTGCACGCCCAGGTACGGGAGTTGCTGACCGGTTACGGCCGGATCGACCTGCTCTTCTTCGACTTCACCTACCCCGGGATGGGGGCCGCCGAGTGGGGGTCGGCGGAACTGCTGGAGACCGTGAGGGAGTTGCAGCCGGGCATCGTCGTCAACGACCGGCTCGGCATCCCGGGCGACTACGTGACCCCCGAGCAGTACCAGCCGGACGAGCCGCTGGAGCGGGACGGCGTGCCGGTCATGTGGGAGGCCTGCCACACCCTCAACGGGTCGTGGGGCTACGACCGGGACAACCACGACTACAAGGACCCCGGCCTGCTGGTCCGGATGCTGGTGCAGTCGGTGGCCTGCGGCGGGAACATGCTGCTCAACGTCGGCCCGACCGGCCGGGGCGCGCTGGACCCGCGGGCCCGTGACACGCTGGGGCGGATCGGCGCGTGGATGGAGCTGCACGCCCGGTCCGTGCACGGGGCCGGCCCGAGCGCGTACGAGGCACCCGCCCACGCCTTCTACACCCAGGCGGGGAACCGCCTCTACCTGCACCTGCCGACGTGGCCGCTCAAGCACCTCCATCTGCCGGGCCTGGCCGGGCGGGTGCGCTACGCGCAGTTCCTGCACGACGGGTCCGAGGTCCGCTTCCAGCGGATCGACGGCACGCAGCACGAGCACAACAACCTGGCTCCCCCCGGCCGTTCCGCGGACACGCTCACGCTGACGGTGCCGGTCGCCCGGCCCGACGTCCTGCTCCCGGTGATCGAACTCGTCCTGGACGAGGAGGGTGGAGCGCGGTGACCGGTCCTCTTTCCGCACGTCTGGCCCCGGTGCCGGCCCCGCTGCCGGACCCGCCCGGCGCTGACGCGCTCGCCGAGCTGCTGTCGGGCGCCCCCGCCGCGCGGTGCGGCGTCCCCGACGTGACCGACCGGCCCGTGTGGGACGCTGTTCCCGAGGTGGTGCGCGCCGAGGTCCTGGCCGAAGCCGCCGCCGAACTGGACCGCCCGGCACCGGCGTTGTCCGCCTCCGCCTGGGCCAGGACGTTCCGCGACGGGGACCGCGGCGCCTACGAGGGGCAGGTCAGGGCGCTGCGGGAGCGGGTGACGCTGCTGGTGCTGGCCGCCGTGCTGACCGGCGAGGCGGCCGAGGCGACGGCGCCCGGAGGGTGCCCGCATCTCGACGCCGCCGCGGACGGGCTGGTCGCCCTCGCCGAGGCGAGCACCTGGTGCTGGGCGCCGCACGACCGCACCACGGCCTCGCACGGGGAACTGGTGCCTGATCCGGAGCAGCCGTTCCTCGACCTGGGCGCGGCGGAGATCGCCTCGCTGTTCGCGTGGGCGGACCGCGCGCTGGGACCGCACCTCGACCTGCGGATGCCCGGCCTGCGCCGCCGCCTGCGCCGCGAGGTCGACCGCCGGGTCCTCGCGCCGTACGAGCGGATCCGGGACTGGCACTGGATCGGCGCCGACGGCACCGCCAACAACTGGAACCCCTGGATCGTCAGTGCCGTCGTGACGTCGGCACTGCTGCTCTGCGACGACGACGCCAGGCGCGCCCGGCTGGTCCGGCTGGCCGTCCGCGACCTGGACCACTACCTCGTCACGCTGCCCGACGACGGCGGGATCGACGAGGGCATCGCCTACTGGTTCGCCGGCGCGTGCCGCGTGCTGGAGGTGCTGGACCTGCTCGCCGACGCCGGCGGCGCCGGTCTCGACGCCCGGGACCTGCCGCTGCTGGCGCCGTTGCTGCGCTACCCGCAGCGCATGCACTTCGGCGCGGACCACTACGTCAACGTCGGTGACGCGCCTGCCCGGTTGGGCGGCGGGCGGCCCTGGCAGGTGGTGTTCCGCTGGGGTGAACGGCTCGGGCAGCCGGAGACGGCCGCCCACGCGGTGGCCGCGGCCCGGGACGCGGGCGGCATCGCGGTCACCGGGGGTCTCGGCCGCTCGCTGTCCGCGCTGGCGGACGCACGGTGGTGCCGCGCCGTCACGGCGGCACCGGCAGAGGCGGAGGAGAAGGCGGAAGCGCCCTGGCTGGCCGGCGCCTGCTGGCTCCCCCGCCTGCAGGTCCTGGTGGCACGGGAGTCGGCGGGCAGCCCGTCCGGGCTGGCGCTGGCGGCGAAGGCCGGGCACAACGGCGAGCACCACAACCACCTGGACGTCGGCTCCTACTGGGTGGCGGTGGACGGACGTCCGCTGGTGGTGGACGTCGGGCGGCCCGTCTACACCGCGCAGACCTTCGGGCCCGACCGGTACGCGGCCTGGCCGTTCCAGAGCGCCTGGCACAACGTGCCCGAGCCCGGCGGAGGGCAGGCGCCCGGCGCCGCGCACGGGGCCGGCGAGGTGACCGTACGGCTCGACGAGGCGGGCGCCGCGCTGCGCGCCGAGGTGAGCGGCGCCTACCCGCGGGGGCTGGTGGCGTGCTGGGAGCGGGAGTTGCGGCTGGAGCGCGCCGCGGGCGCCGACCCGGCCCAGGTGGTCGTCGAGGACCGCTGGGAGGGGCGGCGGGACGGACCGCTGATGATCCGCCATGTCCTGGCCGGGCACGTCGAGTCGGGCAAGGGGTGGGCGACCGTGACGGCTGACGGGGGCGCCGGCCTGCGCATGGAGTGGGACCCGCGGGTCGCCGCCGCCTGGGTCGAGGTGCGGGAGCTGGACGACCCGCTGCTGAGGGAGAGCTGGGGAGACCGCCTCACCCGCGTGACCCTGACGCTCCTGGAGCCCGCCGACTCCGGCCGCGTCGCCGTGCGTTGGCGCCGGTCGGACTGAACGCAAGGGCTTGCCGCACGACTCTTGAACATGCGGGGCGGCACACCTAGCATCATTAATCGATAGACGATAATTCTTGGAGGTGAAGGTCCATGCGACTCCACCAGGGACGGTGGACCGGCGCCTCGCGGCCGTGCGGTCCGGACCTGACACCGGCACCGCACCCCATGCCGGCCGGGCGGTTACGACGGACGGCGCCTCCCTGGCCGCAGTGACGACCACCGCCCGCCGGACGACGGGCGGTGGTCCCACGGGAAGCGCCGATCAGCGCTTCCCGCAGTAAGCGATCAAGCCGTCGACACGACGAACCCGCCGAAGTCCTGTGCGATCTCGGCTGTCCGTGTTCCTGACTACGCAACGGAGCGTGTCCCGAATGAGAAAGATCTGGCGCCGCACCTGCGCTTTCGCCGCGGCCCCGCTGGTAATGGCATCGGCCGCGGCCTGTGGCGGCGGCGATTCCGGGAGTTCGGCCGGGGGCACGACCCTCCGCGTCATCGTCAACATCACGCCGAACCTCACCGAGCAGTACTGGAACACCCTTTTCGACACGTACGAGAAGGCGCACCCCGGCACGACGATCAAGCTGGAGCTGACCGGCACGATCTCGGCGAACGCGAAGCTGACGCAGGACCTCGCCGCGGGCGATCCTCCGGACATCGCCCAGCAGATCACGCCGACCGCGGAGGACGCGGACCTCTACACCGACCTCACCGACCAGCCCTGGACGGCGAAGACCCCGCTGGCCGACCAGTACGCGATCAACGGCAAGCGGTACCTGGTCGGCGTGGGCGAGCAGATACAGTCGCTGGTCTTCTACAACAAGGCCGCGTTCACCAAGGCCGGTGTGGACGCGACGGGCATCAAGACGCTGGCCCAGTTCACCGACGCGATGGCCAAGCTGAAGTCCGCGGGCTACACCCCGCTGCAGACGGCCGGCCAGTGGGTGACGGGCGCCCAGTTCTCGATGATGGCCGACGCCGGCGTCATGACCGCCGACCCCGACTGGACGGTCAAGCGCAAGGACGGCAAGGTCACCTTCGCGGACAGCGGTTACGCCTCCTACCTCCAGCAGTACAAGAGCTGGATCGACGCGGGCTACCTGAAGAAGAGCGCGCTGGGCCTGACCTACCCGGACGGCCAGACGGACTTCCTGAACGGCAAGTCGGCGATGTACATCATGGGGTCGTACTTCGTGCCCGCCGCGGACCAGGCCAAGAAGAGCGACGGGATCGGCGTGTTCACCATGCCGACCGACGGCGCCTACCCGTCCGGCCAGTTCGGCAACATCTCCGACCCGTACGTCGTGGTCAACCGCTCCAAGCACAAGGCGGCGGCGATCGACTTCGTGAAGTGGCTGGTCACCGACCCCGCGGCGGTCAAGAGCCAGCTCGCCGCCGACGGCAACCTGCGGCAGGGCTTCACCTACCCGATGTCCAGCCTCGGCACCGCGGTGCAGCAGATCCTGGACAAGGCGCCCTCGGTGATCGTCAAGGCGGGCCCGCACCAGCCGATCGCCGGCTACAGCGACCAGCTCAACACGACGATCCAGTCGCTGTTCTCGGGTACGTCCGCATCGAGCGCGGCGTCCGGATTGGACAAGTGGTGGAACTCGCAGAACTGACTCGGCGGGGGCAGCGCTCCGGCGCTGCCCCCCGCCCGGGGCGGCCCGCGCCGAGCCGCCGGGCCACCCGGGTGCGGGAGGGCGCCGTCACCGTGGCGATGATGGGCCCGGCGGTGGTGCTCTACACGGTGCTGACCGTCGTACCGGTCGGCGTCGCGATCTATCTGAGCCTGACGAACTGGAACGGCTTCTCCTCCGCCGACTTCATCGGCCTGGACAACTACCGGCACCTGTTCGACGACCCCAACTCCACCAAGTCCTGGTACGTGACGGCGCTCATCGCCGCCATCGGCACCGTGTGCGAGGTCGGGCTGGGCCTGGTGTACGCGCTGATCCTCAAGGGGCGTTCGCGCGGCAACTCGTTCTTCCGTGCCGTGGCGTACTTCCCGCACGTGATCAGCGCGCTGATCCTCGGCTACCTGTGGGCGGCGATCCTCGGCACCAACGGCGCCATCAACAACACGCTGGGCAAGTTCGGCGTCGGACCCGTCGGGTTCCTCTTCGACGAGAACATGGCGCTGTACTCGCTGATCGGCGTGATCGTGTGGGCCGGGTTCGGCTTCAACGTGGTGCTGTTCGTGGCGGCGCTGCAGACGGTGCCGGCCGAACTGCTGGAGGCCGCCGCGATCGACGGCGCGAACCGGCGGCAGACCAACCTGCGGGTGGTCATCCCGATGATCGCGCCGGTGGTGACCATCGCGACGGTGCTGAACCTCGTCGGGCTGATCCGCGCCTACGACATCGTCGTCAGCCTCACCGGCGGCGGGCCGGCCGGGTCGACCCAGACGTTCTCGTACCTCATTCTGGCCCGCTCCTTCGAGAGCACCAAGGTCGGTTACGCGACCGCCCAGGCGGTGTTCCTGATGGTCGTGTCGGCCGTACTGGCCCTCGCGGTGACGGCACTGCGCAACCGCCAAGATCAAGCTGCGACAGGTTAGGAGGCGGTGATGGCCGTGCTGGAGGCGGATCCCAGGGAAAAGAAGGCGATGAGCGTCAGGACATCGGCCGCCGCGGGCGGCCCCTCGCTGGCGGAGCGGCGGGAGGCGCGCTCCCCGGTGCGCTGGGTGCTGCTGACCGTGCTGTTCGTGGTCATGGTCGTGCCCCTGTACCTGCTGGTGGTCAACAGTTTCAAGTCGCAGGACGACATCCTCAACAACCCGTTCTCGCTGGTGCCGGGCCGGCTGACGTTCTCGCACCTGTCGGCGGCGATCCACAGCCCGCAGTACAACGTCATCGGCGGCTACGGGTTCACCCTGTTCCTCGTCGTGGCCGTGGACGTGCTGTGCATCGCGTTCGCCGGCCCGGCCGCGTACGCGATCGCGCGGAGCATGAAGCGGCGCACCCAGCTGGTGATGCTGTACTTCCTCGCCGGCACCTTCATCCCGGGCGCGGCGGTGATCATCCCGGTGATCTACGTGCTGCGCGACCTCGGGCTCGCCAACACCGTCACCGGCCTGATCGCGCACGACGTGGCCTCGACGCTGCCGGTGAGCATCTTCCTGTTCGTCGGCTTCATCCGCACCATCCCGGTGGACATCGACCAGGCGGCGACCATCGACGGCGCGGGCCGGTACCGGACCTTCTGGACCATCATCTTCCCGCTGATGCGTCCCGCGGTGGTGACCGTGCTGATCCTCAACTCCATCGGGATCTGGAACGACTTCATCAGCCCGCAGATCCTGCTGAGCCCGTCGTCCGGGCACTACACGGTGACGACGGCGATCTACGCCGGGATCAGCCAGTACTCGACCGACATGACGAAGGTCTTCCCCAACCTGCTGCTCGCGGTGGCGCCCGTCGTCATCTTCTTCCTCTACATGCAGCGCCACATCATCAGCGGTCTCACCGTCGGTGCGGTCAAGGGATAGCCCCGCCCCGCCGGTTCCCATTTCTCAGGTCAGGAGAAAGGACAGTGGAATGCTGAACAGATCGCAGGCACGGACGAGGCGGGGCCTGCTGTCCGCGGCGACCGCCGCGGTCGCCGCCTTGTCCGTGGTCGCGGCCGCCCCCGCGGGCAGCGCCCACGGCCACAAGCACGGAGCCGAGGGCGCCAGGACCTACTACGTCTCGCCGTCCGGCAAGGACGTCTTCGACGGGCTCAGCGCCGCCAAGCCGTTCCAGCACCTCCAGAAGTGCGCCGACGTGATGGTCGCGGGCGACACCTGCGAGATCATGTCCGGCACCTATCCGGAGACGGTCGTACCGGCGCACTCGGGCAGCTCGGGCCTTCCGATCACCTACCGCGCGGCCCCGGGCGCGCAGGTGACGATCAGCGGCGCGTCCGCTCTCACCGGCTGGACGCAGGTGACCGGCGCCGACGTCACGGCGATCGCCGCGAGCGACCCCTACGCGACCGACTCGCCGTTCAGTGCCGCGGTCGGCGCGGGCCACGTCTGGAGCACCGACGCCGACCTCGGCGGCGACCCGACCACGGTGCAGGTGTTCACGGACAAGGCGATGGACATCGAGGCGCAGTGGCCCTACCCGGGCCTCGACCTGCTGAACCCGGCGATCGAGCACGCCGGCGCGGGCAGCGCGGACGCCACCATCGCCGACCCGGCCCTGACCCGTCCCGCCGGGTACTGGAACGGCGCGCGGGCCCTGACCGGCTACTGGTACGTGTCGGCCACCACCACCGTGGCGAGCTCCGACACCGGCTCGGTGACGCTGTCCGCCGCCCCGCCGTGCGTCCACAAGGTCGTGCCGACCGACACCCGCTACGCGCTGTCCGGCAAGATCGGCGAACTGGCCAACCCCGGCGAGTGGTTCTACGACGCCGCGGCGCACCGCCTGTACGTGTACAGCGAGGACAGCCCGGCGCAGCACACCGTCGAGGCGAAGACCCGGCAGCTCGCGTTCGACCTGACGAACGCCTCGTACACCTCGGTCGTCGGGATCGGCCTGTTCGCCTCGACGATCACGACGGGAGCGGCCAGCACCCACGACACCCTGGACTCGCTGACCGGCAGCTACCTGTCGCACTACACCGACATCACGCGCGGCACCACGGACTGCGGCTCCAGCGTGACCCGCGGCGTCTCCGACACCGGCATCGTCCTGAACGGGACGGACAACAGGATCGTCGGCAGCGACCTGTCGCTGAGCGCGGGCAACGGCATCGCGCTGGCCGGGCAGAACAACACCGCCACCGACAACATCATCCACGACGTGGACTACATGGGCACCTACGCGGCGGGCATCGCCGTCATGGGCAACTCCCAGACGGTCATGAACAACACGATCTACCGGGTCGGCCGCAGCGGCATCAACCTGCAGTGGGGCACGAACGCCGGGCTCACCCCGGACAAGGACCGGATCGCGTACAACGACATCTCCCAGTACGCGCGGCTCAGCCTGGACACCGCCGGCATCTACACCTGCTGCGGCGCCGACATGATGGGCACCTCCGTCGACCACAACCTGCTCCACGACGGCACGCCGACCCCGGGGGTCACGGCGTTCGCGGTCGCCGGCGTCTACGCGGACAACGGCCAGAGCAACCTGGTGATCGCGGACAACGTCGGCTGGAACAACATCCAGGGCACGGTGATGCTGAACGGCCTGGGGACCGGCTCGCACGACAACGGCGTGTACAACAACACCGGCGGCATGACGCTCTTCTACGTCAAGGGACCCGACCAGTCGACCGGGACGAAGATCTACAACAACATCGGTGAGATCAAGGGCGCGGACGGTGCCACCGCCGGCGGGCTGGTGATGTCCAACAACCTCGATCCCACGCTGGATCCGCTGTTCGTGGACGCGGCGCACCGCGACTACCGGCTGACCGAGGCGTCGCCCGCCCGCAGCCAGGCGATCCCGCTGCCGGGCGTCAACGACGGTTCGACGGACGCGGTCCCGAGCCTCGGCGCCTACCAGTACGGGGCTCCGAAGTGGACGGCCGGTGCCCGCAGGTAGCAGCTCAACCACGTGTGCCCGAGCCGGAGTTCCGGCTCGGGCACACGGTGCTGGGCGGCGGCGGACGCCGTCAGCCCTGGTCCTGCCCGCGGGCGGGGGCGGGCTTGGCCGGCTTCTTCGCCGCGCGCCCGTCGGGCACCGGGCCGCGCCCGGCGGCGTGGTCGGCGAACGCCTCGGCGGCCAGGTCGCCGTCACCGCCGCGCAGCAGGCCCACCAGGCGGCCGTGCTCGTCGGCCATGGCGTGCCAGTCGCCCTCGAACAGCGGGTCGGCGATGGCGCGCAGGGTCCGCAGGCTCGGCTCGATGACCTCCCACATGCGGGCCAGGAACGGGTTGCCGGCGCTCTGGCTGATCAGGGTGTGGAACTCGATGTCGGCGTCGCGGAACCGGCTGACGTCGTTGGTGGCGACCGCGTCGTGCATCTGCGCGACCAGGCCGTCGAGTTCCTGCAACTGCTGCTCGGTGATGTGCTCGGTGGCCAGTTGCGCGGCCAGCCGCTCCAGCGGCTCGCGCACCTGGCGGGCGTACTCGGCGTCCTGGGAGGAGATCTCCACGACGAAGTGGCCGCGCCGCGGCACGTGCATCAGGAGGCCCTCACGGGCCAGTTGCTTGACCGCCTCGCGCACCGGAGCCTGGCTGACCCCCAGCCGCCGGGCGATCTCGGACTCGACCACGCGGTCGTTCGGCCCGAGTTCGCCGTCGACGATGGACTGGCGGAGGAGCCCGTACACCTGGTCGGAGATCAGGGTCTTACGGAACCGGTCCTTGTTGGTGGCGAGCGTGGAGACGAACTCAGCCGACGCGTTCGATGCCATGACTCCCAATCCTGCTCTGTGGGGTGGTTCGCTCTATGGTACGCATTTTTATCGTCTATCGATAGATAGACTCATCGAAGCCGGACGCACCGGGGGCTGTCAACCGCGCAGACCGTACACGCGTACGGCCGTCGTGTGCAGGACATCCTCCTGCCTTTCCGGGGACAGATGGGCCAGTCCGAGCCTGGCGGACTCCAGCGAGCGGGACCGGGAGCCGCGCGGCAGGCAGATCGGCCAGTCCGAGCCGACCAGGCAGCGGTCCGGGCCGAAGGCGTCCACCACTTGCCGGACCAGCCGCGCGACCCCGTCCGCCGGCACGCCGTGCTGCTGGGTGAGCAGTCCGGAGATTTTCACGTTCACGTTGGGCAGTGTGGCCGCGGATTCCATGTCCCTGTGCCAACCTCCCAGGTTTTCTCGAAGGTTGGGTGGGTTTCCGAGATGGTCGACGACCACGGTCAGCGCAGGGTGGCGGGCCGCCACGTCGGCCGCCGCGCGCAGCGCCCGCTCGCCCAGGTTGAGTTCGAGCACCGTGCCGGTGTCCGCCAGCACCGGGATGAGGGCCCGGGCGGCCGCCGGGGTGTCCGCCCAGGCCCGGCCGCCCATGCGCAGGCCGTTGGGCCGGGTGTCGCCCCACGCGTGCAGCAGCTCACGGAAGCGGTCAGGACCCGCGTCGCCGTGCACGTGCAGGTTCGCCACGTACCCGGCGACCAGATCCGGTCGGCGCAGCCGCAGTGCGCGCAGGTCGAGGGTCTCGCCGGCGTCGCCGCGCGACGCCTCGACCAGGACCGTCCCGGTCACGCCGGTCCCCTCCCCCGCCACCGCCAGGTCCTCGATCGTGAACGGCCGGTGGTGCGCGGAACCCGGCCGGATCCAGGGGAACCCCCGGCCCGGATCCCACAGGTGGGCATGGCAGTCGATCACGGCGAACTCCCTCTCCACGGCACGTGACGGCTCTTGACACAGCTGTCCTTGCCATGAAGGCTAGCAATCGGTAATCGATGGGCGATTGTGAAGGGTCGGGTGTGTTCCCGATGCTCGGGGTTGAACGAATCGACGGCGGGTCCACGGCGGGGGCCGGCCGATGACGGCCGCCGGCTCCGCCCGCGCACCGGAGCTGACCGCCACCCGCCGGATCACCGGGGTCCCCCGATGGGCGGCACTGGAAAGGGAGTTGTTCGCCCTCCAGGACAAGGCGTGGCGTGTCTTCGCCGACCGCTACACCGAGGGCGACGGTCGCCTCGTCTTCCGCGACACGCTGGGGGAGGGCCTGGACGACCGTGACGGCGTCGACGACTTCTACGAGCCGTTCTTCAACTGGCCCACGCTGTACCTGCTCGGCGGCAGCACCGACCTGCTCGCCGCCGCGCGGCGGCACTGGCGCGGGGTGACCCGGCAGCTCACCGAGATGGGCCTGGTCGTGGACGGCCTGGAGCGCGGCTACGACTGGTTCCACCAGGGCGAGGGCATGCTGCTCTTCTACGGCCTGTGCCTCGCCGACCCGGGCGATGCCGAACTGCGGGAACTCGCCTGCCGGTTCGCCGACGTCTACCTGCCCGGCGGCCCCAACTACGACCCCGAGCACCGGGTCGTCCGGGCGCCGCACACCGGTACCGGCGGCCCGCGCCCCGGATTCAGCGACCACGACACCTACTTCCCGTGGAGCCTGGCGCTCCGGCCCTACGGCCTCCCGCTGGACTGGGGCACCGGGGTCACCTCCTTCGACGAGCTGGCGGACTCGCCGGAGCGGGCGCGTGCCTACGGGCAGGTGATGTGGGACCGGATGGGGCGCGGCGACACGCTCGTCAACGTGGCGTCGACGACGCTCGCCACCAACGCCTGGCTGCTGGGCGGCGACCGGCGGTACGCGGACTGGGTGGCCGAGTACGTCGGCGCCTGGCAGGAGCGGATGGCCGGCCACGAGGTCGTCCCCGACAACGCCGGTCTCGGCGGCGAGGTGGGCGAGTACCTGGAAGGCCGCTGGTACGGCGGGCACTACGGCTGGTCGTGGCCGCACGGGCTGTCGTCGGTCGCCTCGGCGGCGATCGTCGGAGCGGTCAACGCCGCCCTGGTGACCGGCGACCACGGTTACCTGGAGCTGGCCCGCAACCCGCTGGACGCGGTGCTGCGCCACGCCGAGCAGCGCACCGCCGGCGAGATGGGCACCCTCGGCAGGCGCTGGCGCCCGCACCTGAGCACGATCCCGGGTGAGCGCACCCTGATGGTGCCGCAGCGGTACAACGACTCCGGCTGGTTCGACTTCACCATCATGCCGACCCAACTCCCCCTTTCGCTGTGGCACTTCAGCCGGGACGCGGGGGACGCGGAACGCGTGGAGCGGCTGCGGGAGGGCTCCCGCTGGGACTGGGCGGCCGTCCACACCCAGCGCACCAAGGACGAGTGCGGCCACGAGGAGCCCTGGCACGAGTACCTCAACGGGCGCAACGCCGCCTTCCCCGAGCAGATGCTCGCCAGCGCCCTCGCGGTGTGCGCCGAGCGGGTCGAGGCGATCGAGAACGACGACGTGGACCCGGCCGTCGGCCCCGACGCCCTGGGCATCCACCACTGGCAGAACCTCAACCCGGTGGTCACCGAGGCGCTGCTCCAGCTGACCACCGGCTCCCCGCAGGTGCTCTACAACGGCGGCCTGGCCCAGCTGCACGTGCGCTACCACGACGCCGACAAGCAGCGGCCCGGACTGCCCCCGGACGTCGCCGCGCTGGTGTCCGACATCCGCCCGGAGAACACCGTGGTGGAACTGGTCAACCTCGGCACCGCGCCGCGCACGGTCGTCCTGCAGGCGGGCTCGTTCGCCGAGCACCTGCTGCACACGGTGCGCGCCGACGACGGCCCCGCGCAGCAGGTCGAGGGCCGGTACTGCACGGTCCGGCTGCCCGGCGGCACGCGCGTGCGGCTGACCCTGACCATGACGTTGCGCGGCGGCGAGCCGACCCGCCACTCCCCGTGGGAGGTACCCCAGTGACCGTGCCCCTGGCGCCCAGGACCGCGCCGCGGCTGCCGTTCGGGCTGCCGCCGCTCGGGATCGGCACCGCCCCGCTGGGCGGGCTGTTCGAGGAGGTGGCCGAGCAGGACGCGGCGGCGACACTCCGGGCCGCGGCCGCGGCCGGCATCACCTACTTCGACACCGCGCCGCGCTACGGCCACGGCCAGGCCGAGGACCGGCTGGGCCGGCTGCTGGAGCCGGCCGGGATCACCCGGCCGGTGATCTCCACCAAGACCGGCTGGCTGCTGCGGCCGAGGGCGGACGGCTCCGGCACCGACGTGGTCCCCGACTGGACCGAGCGCGGCATCCGCAGTTCGCTGGAGTCGAGCCTGGAACGCCTCGGGCGCTCCTTCGTGGACATCCTCTACCTGCACGACGCGGACGCCTTCGCGGACGAGGTCCGCGCCACCGCGTACCAGGCCGTGCGGCGGCTGCGGGACGAGGGCCTGGTCAAGGCGATCGGGTTCGGCATGAACCACAGCGCGCCGCTCGCCGCGTACGTCGCCGCGTACGAGGTGGACGTCGTCCTGATCGCGGGCCGCTTCTCCCTGCTCGACCACGACGCGATGGGCACGCTGCTGCCGCTGTGCGCGAAGAACGGCACCGCGGTGGTCGTGGGCGGGGTCTTCAACACCGGTCTGCTCGCGGACCCGTCGTCCGACGCCATGTTCAACTACCGCCCGGTGCCCGCCCAGGACCTGGCCCGCGCCCGCAAGTGCCAGTCCGTCTGCGAGGAGTTCGGGGTGCCGCTGCCGGCGGCGGCGGTCCAGTTCCCCTTCCTGCACCCCGCCGTCACCTCCGTCGTCCTCGGCTGCCGGTCGGCCGCCGAGGTGACAGCCAACGCCGAGGCGGCCCGGCTGCCCCTCCCCGACGAGCTGTGGCACCGGCTCGCCGAAGAGGGCTTCGTCCCGGCGGAGTTGCTGGAGGAGCGCGCCGGGGGGTGAGCGATGGGACGCGGGGCGCGGGCGGGGTGGGTGCGGGCGGGACCGGTGCGGGTGGTCACTTCGATTCCAGCCGTCCCAGCGGGTGGGTGTCGCCGGCGAGGACGGTCCGCGCCCGTTCCCAGTCGGCGCGGTCGACGCCGGTCACCTGGCGCAGGTAGGCGAGGGTGACCTGCTGGACGAGGGCGACGCGGCCGGGGCTCTCGTCGGTGGTCTCCGCGGCCTCGTAGCCGGAGATGCCGCCGAGGAAGTGCCGGCCGCCGCGGACCGTCAGCAGGCTCTTGCCGCCACCGGCGAGGGTGTAGGGGTCGGTCGTCCAGGACGGCCCCCGGGTGGACAGCGGGAGTTCGTCCTCGTCGCCGGCGACGACGAGCCCGGGTGCGGTGATGCGGGAGAAGTCCTGGTCGCGCAGCCACGGAAGGTTCTCGCGGGCGAAGGGCGTCAGCTCGTCGCCGCCCCTGCCCGCGGTGGCCAGCTGGATGCTGGCCGTGACCCGGGGGTCGGAGAGGTCCTCCGCGGTGCCGGTGGCCGGGTCCGTGACGCGCAGCCCCACGAGGATGCCCGCGGTCTGGCCGCCGAAGGAGTGCCCGGCGGCGACGACGCGGCCGCGGTCCACCCGGCCGGCCAGCCCCGGCACGGACGCCTCCAGGGTGCCGAGCGCGTCGAGGATCCGCGTCATGTCCCGCACGCGGTGGCGCCACAGGTGGGGTCGGCGGGGATCGTCCGCGGCCAGGCCGAGGCGCTGGGAGTCCAGGTGGGTGGCCTGGACCACCACGAAGCCGTGGGAGGCCCAGTGGTCGACCAGCGGTGCGTAGCCGTCCAGGTGGGAGCCGAACCCGTGCGCGAACAGCACGAGCGGCAGGTCGGTGCCGGTGAGCGGGGCGGTGACGCGGACGGGCAGGTCCTCCCTGTGGTCGCTCTGGTCGCTGCGCTGCGGTGCGGGGAGTACGACGGGTTTGACCGAGACGGTCGGGGTGGACGCGGGGCCGGTGAGGCCGGTCGCCTCGTACATGGTCATGAGCGGGCTTCTTCCAGGTGCGGGGGGTGGGGTCGGGCCGGCTCCTTCGAGCCCGCGCGCACCAGGGGACGAAACGGGAGGAAGTCTCCCGATGGGGCGCACGCCGGTTACGCTAAAACCTGACGTTGACGTCAGAGGCAAGTCGCGTGACGGATGTCGCACGCAGACCCCGCGGGAGAAGAGATGCGCGTCGGAGAGCTCGCCGCCCGGACCGGCGTCAGTGTGCGGGCCCTGCGCTACTACGAGGAACAGCACCTGCTCAGCGCCGGGCGCAGCCCCAGCGGCCAGCGCCACTACCCCGAGAGCGCGGTCGACCGGGTCCTGCTGATCCAGCAGCTGTACGCCGCCGGGCTGTCCAGCAGGACGATCGTCGACCTGCTGCCGTGCGTCGTCGACGGCCGCGCCACCCCCGAGCTCCTCCGGCGGCTGGCGGCGGAGCGCGAGCACGTCGACCGGCGCATCGCCGACCTCGTGCAGGCCAGGGCCCGGCTCGACTCGGTCATCACCGGCGCCACCGGCAACCTGCGCACCGGCACGTCCTGCCGCCGGGAGACCACCGCCTGAGCCCGCCCGTCCGGCGCCGCGCACGGCTCACCCGCCCGGCGGCCGACCGCTCGCCCGCCGCGGGGCCCGGGACGAGGCTGGTGGCCAGCGCGGGAAGCCCGCGGGACCGCCGCGCGCAGCCGCGGGAAGGAGCGTCACGGGATGCCCAAGTACCTCATCCAGGCCAGCTACACCCCCGAGGGCACCAGGGGTCTGCTGAAGGAGGGCGGCACCGGGCGCCGGAGGGCCGTGGACGAGGTCGTGTCCGGCCTCGGCGGCACCGTCGAGGCGATGTACTTCGCCTTCGGCGAGGACGACCTGGCGATGATCGTCGACTTCCCCGACGCCACCTCCATGGCCGCGGTGAGCCTCATCGTCAAGGCCAGCGGCGCCCTCCACTCCAGGGCCACCCCCCTCCTCACCCTCGACGAGATCGACGCGGCCACCCGCATGCAGGTCTCCTTCCGCCCACCCAAGGCGTAGCCGGCAGCACATCGACCCCCGATTCCGCCGGACTCGACGGGGCCGGCCGCCGCCCAGGAGAGCGGGCTCACCCGTCGACGACGATCAGGGACCCGTCCGAGGTGCACGGACCCCATCCCGGGCTCCGGCGCGGGCGGGCTAGGGGGTGAAGGCCGGGCCGAGGCCGTGGAGGGTGGGGGGCAGGGTGTGGGCGCCCTCGACGACGGCTTCGACGTCGAAGGTGAAGCGGTGGGTGGGCGGGTAGCCGATGAGGGCGGCGGCGCGGTTGGGCGGGAGATCGGGGGGCGGGGCCGTCTCCCACAGCATCGCGGCCCCCCAGCGGTTGCGCTCCCGGTCGGCGATCCAGAACTTCAGCCGCAGGCCCTCGACTTCGGCCCACTGGTCGACGGTGCCGTCCCGCAGGTGGTCCCGCAGCGAGTCGATGGTCGCGGTGGAGCGGTCCAGGTCCCACCAGGCGATGTCAACGCGCATGGCCCCGCGCCCCCAGGCCGTTGACGTAGCGCCGGTCCGCGCCGCCGAGGGCCGTCCCGGCCCGGGCATCGTTGTCGGGGTGCGCCTCCGTTGCGGGCTCCCCGGCGCTCCATGCGGCGAACCCGCCGTCCCCGCCGATCATCCGGGATGCGCCCGCCGCCGCGCACCCGCGGGCACTCTGGCGGCACCGCCCGGCAAGACCGCGTACCGGGCGGCCGGGGGCATCGGAAAAGCGCTGGTGGCGGGTACGCCGGTCGTCCCGGTCATCGGAGGACCCTTTCTCGCCGTGAACACGGAGAAGCACTCGAAAGCTGCGGTCGGCTCGGGTTGCGCCCTGTGCGCGAGGCAATTGCCGCGCACAAGAAAAGGGTTCGGCTCCTCGGCGCCGAAAGACTGCGTCGTCCGTTCACTCGGCTCCGGCGATACCGGCACCCGAACACCGATGCCACCAGCAGACCCGACCGACTCTAACGACGGCCGACTCGGAGCGTCCAGCAGCTCCCACCGTTTCCACAATCGGAACCCGACCGGAATCAGGCGTACTTGACGCCATTTGCCGGCGCCGGGCGCAGCGCCGCCACCTGCGAGGTCGCGGGACGAAGAAGGCGGCGTCGCAGGGCGGGGCGCGACGCCCGGCTACCCGGCAATTGGCCGAAACAGCAAAGGGATCCCTTTCCACTGGCCGAAACAATATCCTCCGGTGGAGCCATAGTCGATGACCGCTCGACCGGTTCCGGCGGACCCCGACGGCGGCCAGGATGGCGTCAATGGCGGGCTTGACGGCGGGGACTTCCCTCGGCTCCAATTACGGAAGGCCAAAACCCGGGATCCCACTCCTCTTCCGGCGCAGCGCACCAGGAAATCCGACCCGATCGTTGACCGTTGAAAAGTACAGGCGTGAAACACGTGCCCTGCACGGTGAATTGCGCGGGCACCGCCCCTGAATTCGCCGAGAACATCGACCGAGACGGCGTCCTCACCCGAGCGAGTGCCGTCCGCCAGGAGGTTCCGCAGTGAAGACCGACCTGAAGGCCGCCCGGGAGGCCGTCGAGCTGATCACGGGCGGCTGGCGGGCGCAGTGCCTGCACACCGCGCTCAAGATGGGGATCCCGGACCACCTCGCGGCCGGCCGCACCACCGACCGCGCGCTCGCGGAGGCGACCGGCGCCCAGCAGGAGGGTGTCCACCGGCTGATGCGGCTGCTGGTCGCGATGGGCGTGTTCGACGGCGACGGGGAGTCCGGCTACGGCAACACCGCGCTGAGTAGCGTGCTGCTCGACGAGCCGGACTCGCTGCGGAACATGTGCCTGCTGTACGGCGAGGAGTTCTACACCGCGTGGGGGCACGCGCACCAGGCGATCACCACGCTGACCGCGGGCTTCGAGATCGCCTACGGCGAGCCGCTGTACCGCTACCTCAGCCACGACGAGGACGTGAACGCGCGGTTCCAGCGCGCGATGAAGGCCGGCAACCTGTTCTTCGACCACGTCCCGGAGGTCGTCGACTTCGCGGGCAGGTCGTTCGCCGACATCGGCGGCGGCATCGGCCAGTTGACCGCCGCGATCCTGGCCGCGGTGCCGGACGCGCACGGCACCCTGCTCGACCGCGAGCACGTCGTGCCGGTCGCGGCGGAGAACCTCGCCGCCACAGTGGGCCTGGACCGCGTCGAACTGGTCGGCGGCGACATGTTCGCGGCGGTGCCGCAGGGCAGGGACGTCTACCTGCTGTGCCGGGTGCTCGCGGGGTGGAGCGACGACGCGGTCGTCGGCGTCTTCGAGAACTGCCGCAAGGCGATGGCCGACGCGTCCTCGCGGCTGGTCGTCCTGGAGCGCGTGGTCGTGGACGAGGACCCTACCGTGCTGCCCGCGCTGTGGGACCTGCACCTGCTCATGACCAACGGCGGCCGCCACCGCACCCTCGAACGGTTCACGGCGCTCCTCGACCGGGCCGGGCTGGACGTGGAACGCGTCGCCGACCTGCCCGCCGAGACGACCGCGCTCATCGCGGCGCCGCGCACCGAGGGCTGACCGCCGGCCCCACGAACACCGCTGCCACATGTCCCTGGCTGTTCGGCTGCGACGCGCCGGAGGAGCTGGTCACAGTGACGGCCGCGGGCCCCACCGGTGTTCCGGTGGGGCCCGCGGATGTCAGGCGAGTCGTTCAGCGACCCGTCAGGGGAAGGACACCACGTTGCTCGGCGTGGTGTTGGACGCGGTGACCGCGCCGGTGTCGTTGATGACGTGGGTGATGGTGCCCACCCCGCCCAGCGACACGGTCAGCACGTCGTGGAACTTCACACCCGCGGTGTTGGGCACCTCGAACGCGTGGTAGTTGTTCACGGACGGGTTGACGTTGAAGTAGCAGTAGCTGCCCAGTCCCCAGGCCTCATGGCTGGTGACGTTGGCGCCGACCTTGTAGGCCGCGTAGCCGTTGACCCCCGAAGGGTTCATCCAGGCGGCCTGGTTGGGCGGGTCGTACGGGTTCTCGTTCTGGAAGAAGATCGTCCGGCCGCCCTGGCCGTTCCACACCACCTCGTACTTCTGGTAGTGCTCGACGAACAGGCCGTCGGCCAGGACGTTGGCGCCGTTGACGGTCAGGCCGGTGTCGGCGGTGTTGGTGGTCCAGCCGACCGTCCCGGAGTTGCCGTGGTCGGCGCGCCAGGCCCAGATGTGGTCGATGATCGTGTCGCTGCTGTTCACGACCAGGCTCTGGGTGGCCTTGCCGGCGATCTCCCCGCCGATCCGGAAGAACACGTCCTGGATGGTGGTGGGGTTGGCGGCGTGGCTCGCGGACGAGCCGGACGGCCCGACGGTCAGCAGGGCCTGGGAGTTGGTGGTGCCGGCGTCGAACAGCAGGCCCTTGATCCGGACGCCGTCCACGTCGGCGACCTGCATCGCGTTGACGCCGTTGTCCGGCACGAAGGTCGGGTAACCGATGCCCAGGACCACCGTGTTGGCCTTGGTGATGTTGAGCGTCTGGTTCAGGTGGTACACGCCCGGCGTGACGAACAGGTTGCAGCCCTGGGCCAGGGCGTTGTTGATGGTGGCCGCGGTGTCACCGGCCTTCACCACGTAGAACTGGCTCATCGGCAGCGAGCTGCCGGGGGTGCTGCCGCCGGCCCAGCTCGGCCCGGAGGCGTTGGTGCGCAGGCTCGGCAGGAACACGTGGTACTTGCCGGAGCTGTCGATGTACAGGTACGGGACGTCGCGGGAGACCGGGGTGGTGCCCAGGGTGGTCTCCGGCGGGCTCGGGAAGGTGTTCGCCGGGGCGCCGTTCACACCCGAGAAGACCATGTTCCACACGCCGCCCGCCCAGCTCCCCAGGGTGCTGTCGCGGGTGTACCACTGCTGCTGCGACACCGACGACGCCTGGCCGCTGACCTTGCTGTCGGCGATGTAGCCGCCGCTGGCGTAGCCGTAACTCGCCGGGTAGAGCGCCAGGTTGCCGTGCACGTCGATGCGGCGGAACGGCGCGGCCTGGGCGACCGCCCAGCGGTCGGTGCCGCTGGAGGGGTTGATGGCGAGGTTCTCGGCCGAACGCCAGAAGTTCTGCGTGGCGTTGCCCGCGTCCGAGGCGTTGAAGGCGTCGACGGTGACGTCGCCGTTGATCGTGACGTCGTCCGGGTTCTGGCCGAGGCCGGCCACCGAGGTGTAGAAGCCGACGTTGTCTTCGACGTTGTAGGTGCCGGGCTTGAACAGGTCGGCCACCCGGTTCTCGCTGAACTGGGCGGTCTGGGTGTCCTTCATCTGGTTGAACTGGGCGTCCAGCTGGGACTGGATGGCCGCGTTGCCCATCGACGGGTCGAAGACGTGGACGTTCGAGCCGAAGTCGGGGGTGTCGGACTGCGCCGGGCAGGAGCCCGCGGTGCTGCCGATGGTGTACGTGGCGCTGGCCACGGCCGAGTCGGTGGACCCGGACTTCACGGCGATCGCCTTGAGCGTGGTGGTGCTGCTGACGGTGATTGCGCTGCCGTACGTCGTGGAGGAGGCGGTCGGCGTGGAGCCGTCGGTCGTGTAGTGGATCGCCGCGCCCGAGGTGGCGTCGGAGATCGTCACCGACTGGGCGGAGGTGTAACTGCCGCCGCCCGGACTGAAGGTGGGGGTCGCCACGGTCCCGGGCGGCGTGGTGGTCCCGCCGCCCTGCGTGTACGTGAACCACGGGCTGTCGTACTGCGGGCCGCCCTTGGTGTACGTGAACGAGTAGCTCAGCACGTTGCCGCTCGACAGGCCGCCGACGGTGTACTGCCAGGCCGAACCGGCCGCCGTCATCTGCACGTTCTGCTGGTTCGTGTTGTTCACCAGGTAGTGGATGATCACGTACGACGAGGCCGAGGTCGGTGTGAAGGTGACCTGCGCCTGGGTGCTGCTCGTCTGGCTGACGCTCTGGGTGTAGTCCGTGGAGTCCGCGGAGGCGGTCCCGACCGTCTCGGACAGGCCCAGCAGCCCGCCGAGCAGCAGGGCCAGAGCGCCGAGCGCGGCGACGGCACGCCGCCGCCGTCCTCCGGCCGCCCGCGGCGCGGGCCCGGAGCGGTTCTCGGTGAGGGATGTACGCATGAAGTGGGGGGTCCTTTCACCCGAGTTCACGAAGTGAACGCCGGGTCGGCGCGGATTGTGGGGGCAGATCGCGCACTTCTCCTTGGTTTCTGTTTTCACTCTCCTCTCGCGACCTCTGAATCTTTTTCAGAGAACGCTCTCAATCTACGGATCAGGGGCTCCCCGATCCGTATGGCAGTGTCAAGGCCCCCCGCCCGACCGTCAAGAAGTCGCGCGCGATTCGGTGTTCGGACGCGACTGACCCTGCGCCGCCGGGGGGCGGGGCAGGGTCAGGGTCGCGCAGGGGTGGAACCGCGGCTTACTCGAAGAACTTCAGGCTGAAGCCGGTGTTGGTGGTGGCGCCGGGGACGTTGGCCCGGGAGTACGTGGTGTTGCCCCACCAGCAGAAGCTGCCGGTGAACCAGTAGCGCGCGGACCAGGAGTAGGGGGTCCCCTTGGGGACCGCGGTGAACATCAGCGGGAACTTCGGGCCGGCCGGCGGGCTGGTGTTGATGTCACCGTTGAGCAGCACGAAGCTGTGGCTGCCGGGACCGTCGACGTAGAGGGTGGGGTCCCACCCCTTCATCATCGTGGCGGCGTGCGACCCGAACAGGCAGCCGTTCGACTTGTACCAATCCCAGACGTACGTCGGGTCGCCGCCGGCCCGCAGCCGCAGGTCGGCCATGCAGTACTGGTCGCTCCAGCTGCCGTTGGCCGAATAGACGATGTGCAGCTGGCCGTTGGGGTCCTTGATCGCGGCCGGCGCCTCGTTGATGTAGGGGTTGCCGACCACGCGCTCCCAGCTCTCGCGCGGCTGCGAGATGATGTAGCGCGCGCCGGTCGGCGTGGTCGGGTTGCTCATCCGGGCCAGGTAGAGGTTCTGCTCGACGTTGGTGTCGCCCGCCCAGCCGGACCAGACGAACCAGCGCTGGCCCTTG
The DNA here is from genome assembly GCF_044333795.1 of Streptomyces sp. NPDC020917. Classification (NCBI taxonomy): domain Bacteria; kingdom Bacillati; phylum Actinomycetota; class Actinomycetes; order Kitasatosporales; family Streptomycetaceae; genus Streptomyces; species Streptomyces sp. NPDC020917. The sequence continues at coordinate 152,268 of NZ_JBIRRR010000023.1, forward strand.
AAGGTGAACATGTTGCCGTCGATCGCCCACTTGCCGTCCGGCAGGGCCAGCTGCTTCTCGGCCCCGTACCCGCTGTTCGCGGTGGCGGAGCTGATCACGTACATCCGGTGGGCCGCGCCGGCGCCGGCCGTGAAGTAGATGTAGTAGCGGCCGCTGTCGACCACGATCTCCGGTGCCCACACCTCGCTGCGGCCGCTGGGGTTCGTCCACACCTTCTTGGCGGTGGCCGCGCCGAGCGCACTCGGCGACGACGCCTCCCGGACGGCGATGCCGCCGCCGGAGGTCTCCGCCGAGATGTAGGTGCTGCCGACCCGGATCACGCTCGGGTCGGCGTTGTGGATGGTGGTCTGGGATGCCTGGGCGGGCGCGGGGCACAGCAGCGACAGCACGGCGGCCAGGGCACCGCACACGGTGACGGCCAGGGCGCCGTTGAGACTTCGCAGGAGCTTCATCGTCCCGTTTCCATGGTCGGCCTCCGCTTCGACGCCGGGCCGGCAGTGGGCGGAACCGGCTGACGACGTCCGGTCAGATCGCATCGGAGGGGGATTCTTGGCGTCTGACCGTCGGAACTCCTCCGATTCCACTGCTTCCGCACAGAAGTCAACAACGGCGGAAGCACGTTCCGGCAGGATCGCGCAGAGGTATGAACATGTCAATGAGGCGGGAGTGACGGCTGGAGCGGCGCGCCGCCGCCGGAGCCGCCCCTTCCTCCTGGCATCGGGCAGCCGGAGAGGACAGAGTCCCACCAGGAGGTGCCAGGGTGACGAACGCGGCGAACACGACGAAGGCGACAGGGGCGGACGGCACGCGATGGGTGCGGACCGCCCGGTACGCGAGCCTGCTGGGCTGCGCGATCCTGGCCGGGATCGCCGTCACCGTGCTCGTCCTCGAGCTGGCGTTCCGGCGGCTGACCGGCCCGGAGTACGTCCGCGTCCGGCAGGCCGAGTTCGCCTTCCTCACCTGGTACATCGGGGTCGTCACCGTGCTGACCCTGGTCGCCGTGGCGGCGCTCGTCCGCCACGCGCACCGCGCACACGGCCCGGCGCTGCGGCCGGCGGCCGTCGCCCTCGCCCTGCTCCTGCTCGCCCTGGCGATCTCCCTCGCCGTCAACGGCCCCATCAACGTCGAGCAGACGGGCTGGCACGCGCAGGCTCCCCCCGCGGACTGGGCGCGGATCCGCGACCGCTGGCAGATCGCGCACGCCGTGCGGACCGCCGCGATCCTGGCGGCGCTGGGCTTCCTCAGCACGGCGGTCCTGGAGTGAGCGGCAACCTCTCGCGCTACAGGCCGGCTGACGGGGGCTCACGGTTGCGCCCGGCCGGAGGAGGGCGCCACCCGGCCGGGTTGCCCGCCGCCCCGCACCTTCGCAACTCCGTGCGGTGCGGGCGCCGTTCGGCGTTCTGCCGCGGCGGGAACCGAGGGTTCATCCGGTGTCGCCGGGGAGTTCATCGCGGACCGCCACATTCGGGGGTATGTCTTCCAGACCCCTGACTCGCAAGCGCGTCCGGATCGCCGTGGCGATCGCCGCCACGTTCGCCGTGGTGGGCGCGGGGACGGCCACCGCCCAGTCCGGCGGCCGCACGTCCACCCCGTCGCACGACTTCCGGGCCTCCGCCGACACGTTCTCCGGCCACGGCACGGTGAAGGGCGACGTGCTGCGGAACGACTCCGGCGCGACCGCGGTCGTCCGGCACACCGACCCGTCCCACGGGACGGCGACGGTCAACGCGGACGGCACGTTCACGTACACCCCGAGCACCGGCTTCACGGGCACGGACACGTTCACGTACACGACGACCGACGCGGTGCAGCTGTTCCGGGACACCCGCGTGAACGGCAAGCCGCTCGCGCCGCTCGCCCAGGTCCCGGGCCCCGGGGGCACCACCACCGCCCTGTCCGGTGAGGGCTACGGCTCCTCGCTGACCCCGGTGCCGAACCGTCCCGGCTCCTTCTACGGACTGACCGACCGCGGCCCCAACGCCGACGCCCCCGACGGCAACAAGTCCGAGATGCTGCTCGGCTTCACCCCGCAGATCGGCGAGTTCAGGCTGGTCGGCGGCAAGGCCGAGCTGGTCGGGAAGGTCCTGCTGAAGGGCCCGAAGAGCCTCGGCGGCGTGCCGTACAGCGGCCGCCCGCCGCACGACACCAGCGAGGTCATCGACGACGTCGCCGCCACCAACGCCAACGGCGGCACCCCGGTGCCGGTGTCCAAGGACCCGTACGGCTACGACTCCGAGGGCCTGGTGGCGCTGCCCGACGGCACGTTCTGGGTGTCGGACGAGTACGGCCCGTACCTCACGCACTTCGACGCCGACGGCTACGAGCTGGGCCGGCTGACCCCGTACAGGGACAGCCCGGACAACGCGTTCCACAAGATCGTCGGGTACCTGCCGTCCGAACTGGCCTACCGCGCCAAGAACAAGGGCATGGAGGGCCTGACGGTCACCCCCGACGGCTCCACGCTCGTCGGCGTCATGCAGTCCGCGCTCCAGCAGCCGGACCTCGGCAGCACCAAGGCCGGCAACGTCGCGCCGACCCGCATCGTCACGATCGACCTGCGGACGTTCGCCACCAAGCAGTACCTGTACCTGCTGGACGACCCGAGCCTCACCGGTGACGCCAACAGCGAGATCACGGCGCTCTCCGGCACCCGGTTCCTGGTCGACGAACGCGACGGCAACTTCGAGCCGTCCGCCCGCAAGACCCTCTACGCGGTCGACATCGCCGGCGCCACCGACGTGAGCGGCCTGACCATCGGCGGCATGTCGCCCGAGGCGTTCGTCGGCAAGGCCGGCACCGACGCGGCGCGCACCGCGCTGACGTCCGCCGGCGTCACCGTCGCGCAGAAGCAGCCGTACCTCAGCGTCGGCGCGCTGGTGACCCAACTCGACCCCAGCGGCTCGTTCTTCGCGCACGACAAGGTCGAGGGTGTGGCCACCGCGGACGGCGGCCGGACGCTCTACCTGTCCAACGACGACGACTTCGGCATCGACACCATCGCCGTCGACCCCGACGGGACGTGGACCGTCCACCGGAAGGTCATCCCGTCCACGGGGCAGAGCGACAGCGGCGAGATCCTCAAGGTCGACACCACCAGGCTGCCGGCGGTCCTCAAGACCGTCACGGTGACGATCCACGTGCACTGACGCGCCGTCCGGGCCCGCCCACCCCCTCCTGCCGGGCGGGCCCGGAGCACGCGGCCAGCCGGGTCCTGCCGGACCCTAGGCCGCCGAAACCGCCCCCCAAGGGCGGAGCTTGTCGGGGTTGAGCACGGCCCAGATGTGCTGGATCCGGTCGCCGGCGACCGCGAAGGCCATCACCGAGACGGTCACGCCACCGCGCCTGACGGCCAGCCCCGGCTGGCCGTTGACCGTGCACTCCACGAAGGCGAGCCCGGCGGCCGGGCCCGGCCGTTCCAGGTAGAAGCGCGCTATCGCCGCCGCTCCCTCGACCGGCCGCAGCACGGCGGTGACCAGGCCGCCGCCGTCGCCGGTCGCCGTCGCGTCCGGGGCGAGCAGGTCCACCAGCGCCGCGATGTCCCTGGCCTCCCACGCCCTCCTGAACGCCCGGACGACACCGGCACGCTGGTCCGCGGACGCGGCCTGTGCGGCCGTCGCGTCGGGCTGCGCGTCGCGGATGCGGCGGCGGGCCGTGGACGCCAGCCGGCGGCACGCCTCGGGCGCCCGGCCGACGATCCGGGCCACGTCGGCGAACGGGTAGCGGAACACGTCGTGCAGGATGAACGCGACCCGCTGGGCCGGGGTCATCTCCTCCAGCACCACGAGGAAGGCCATGCTGACCGACTCGTCGAGGGTGACCCGGTCCGCCGGATCGACGCCGGCCTCGCCCGGCCGCCCGGCCACCCACTCCGCACGGTCCGGCAGCGGCTCGGGCAGCCACGCGCCGACGTAACTCTCGCGGCGGGCCCGCGCCGACCCCAGCACGTCCAGGCAGACGCGGCTGGCGACGGTCGTCAGCCAGGCGCCGGGGAGTTCGACCGCCGCCCGCTGCTCGGGCCGCAGCGCGTACCAGCGGGCGTACGTCTCCTGGACGGCGTCCTCGGCGTCGGCCAGCGAACCCAGCATCCGGTAGGCGAGGTTGGTCAGCCGGCGGCGCTCGCCCATGACCGCGGCCGCCCGCGGATCGGACGCGCCCCGCTCCCCCGCGGCCGCGGATCGGGCCTGCTCGTCCTGCTCGTCCTGCTCGTCCTGCTCGTCCTGCTCGGACGGGCTGGTCATGGCGTCACCGCTTCCCTCGAACGCATCGCCGCACGCGGTCTCCCGTTCCCCTGCGTCGTTCCCTGCTTCTCCATCTCCGTTCACCCACTCCGACGAAACAGCGCCCCGGAATGTGAGGCCGGGCCCGGATGCTCACATCCGGCGCGGCTGTTCCGTCCTACCCGTCGGACCACCGTGCAGGCGGCACCGGCCGCCGCGGGCACGGACGACGAAGGAGAGACCGTATGGAGACCGGGCAGCGCCCCGTGCACGTCGCGATCATCTACTACAGCTCCACCGGCACCCTCCATACGCTGGCGCGGGCCGCCGCCGAGGGCGCGGAGAAGGCCGGCGCCGAGGTGCGGTTGCGCAAGGTCGCCGAGACGGCGCCGCCGGAGGCGGTCGCCGCCCGTCCGGAGTGGGCCCAGCACCTGGAGGACACCGCCGGCGTCGCCCTCGCCGCGCACGACGACCTGGAGTGGGCGGACGCGGTGCTGTTCGGCACCCCCACCCGCTTCGGCAACCCGTGCAGCCAGCTGCGGGCGTTCATCGACAGCACCGGCCCGCTGTGGTTCCACGGCAAGCTCGCCGACAAGGTGTACTCGGCGTTCACCGCCTCCAACACCGCGCACGGCGGGCAGGAGTCGACGCTGCTGGCGCTGGCGAACACCTTCTGCCACTGGGGCGGGATCATCGTGCCGCCGGGCTACACCGACCCGGTCCAGTTCCAGTCGGGCAACCCCTACGGCACGTCCCATGTGGCCGGCGACGGCCCGCCCGGCGAGGTGATCCTCCAGGCGGCCCGCCACCAGGCACGACGCGTCGTGGAGACCACCGCCGCCCTCACCGCGGGCCGCGCCCGCCTGCCCTGACCCCGCACCGCCCCGCCGCCAGGCGGCATGACGACGGGGCGGCGGGGCGGCGGGGCGGCTGGGCGGCCCGACCTCGCATCATGACAATCCGGGCACTCTGTGTGATACGGGAATAATGCGGTGCTTTCACCCGCTGTTAGGGGCCACGTTGTTCGCGAGGAGTGGAGTCCGCATGCGTGGCCCGCACAGAACGTTCCGGGGCAGGACGTCGTCGTTGCGCGGTCCCACCTCCCCAAGGGGTCCGTCGGCCGCACCGGGTCCCTCGGCCGCACGGGGCCGCGCGCCCGCACGGCGTCCAGCGGCTTCGCGCGGTCCCGTGGACACGCTGAGCCGCGCCTGGACCGCGGCGGCGGTCACGCTGATCGCGCTGGTGCCGGTCGCGGACCTGTTCCTCCCGCAGGACATCCACCTGGCGCACCTGCTGGTGGTGCCCGTCGCCCTGACCGCGGTCCTCTTCAGCCCCCGCCGGGCGGCGCTGGTCGCCGCCCTGGCGGTCGTCGCCCTGGTCACCGCCGGGGCCGAGCGGATGACGCTCACCACCGAGAACGTCCTGGTGCAGCTCGGTTCCTTCGTCGCGCTGTCGGGGCTGCTGCTGGCGGCCAGCATGCTGCTGGAACGCCGCCGCCACGAGCTGGCGGGCCTGCGCCACGTGTCGGAGGCGGTGCTGCGCCCGCTGCCGCCCCGCCTGGGGCCGCTCTCGCTGGCCTCGGCCTACCGCGCCGCCGACGCCGGCACGCCGCTCGGCGGCGACCTGTACGCGGTGGCTCGGACCGACGGGTCGACGCGGCTGCTGATCGGCGACGTCCGCGGCAAGGGGCTGGCGTCGATCGGCGACACCGAGACCGTCCTGGGCGCCTTCCGAGCCGCGGCCCACCGCCAGTCGCCGCTGCCCGAGCTGGTCGCCCAAATGGAGGGCAGCGTCCGCTGGGGCCTGAACGACTGCTCGGGCGCCTGCTCGCCGCCGGACGGCGAAGGCGGCACGACAGCCGACCTCGGGGAGCGCTTCGTGACCGCGGCGATCATCGACATCCCGGACGACGAGCCGTACGTCCACGTGGTGAGCTGCGGCCACCTGCCGCCGCTGCTCTTCCACGAGGGCTCGGTCACGCCGCTGGACGTCGAGAACCCCGCGCCGCCGCTGGGCCTGGGTGCCCTGGCCGAGGGCGGGTACACGCCGACCACGTTCCCGTTCGGGCCCGGCGACCGGCTGCTGGTGTACACCGACGGCGTCACCGAGGCGCGGGACGCCGGCGGCACGTTCTACCCGCTGCTGGAGCGCGCCGACGGATGGGCCGAGCACCGGCCGGCCCGCCTGGTCGAGGCCGTGACCGACGACCTGCGGGCGCACGCGGCGGCAGGTCTGCACGACGACATGGCCGTCGTCGCGCTGCGGCGCGACGAGGCACGCGACACCGCGGCGCAGGCGGCACGCGGCGCCGCGGCCGGCGGGGCGGCACCCGGTACCGGCACGGCGCGGGCCGAGGCGTAGGGCCCCGGCCGGACGCGCCTCAGACGCGGCGCCTGCCCGTCCACAGCGGTGTGACGATCGCGATGAGCACGGCCGCGGCACCCACCTGCAGGGCGTGGCGCGTCCAGTCGACGCCGCTGGTGTGCGCGACGCCGAAGCCCGCGGCCAGGCCGTTGCCCACCAGCCCGCCGACGATGCCGGCCACGATGGTCGCCCACAGCGGGATCGGCTGGCGTCCGGGCAGGACGAGCCTGGCGAGCAGGCCGATGATCAGGCCCGCGACGATCGCCCAGAGGATGGTCATCTGGTCCCCCTTCCGTCGGATCTCGTCGGCGGCCCGGGGGGCGGACCGCCTCAGAGGTCGGTTGCCCCGGGTCGGCCCGGCCATGTCCGGCCCCCGGCGGGCGCGTTCGGGGCGCACGGCAGGCCCGTCCCGTTGCCCGGGTCAGCCCGCCGCCGGCGCGACGAACGCGGCGGCGCGGGCGGAGCGGGCTCCGCGTTCCGGCGGCCGCCCCACGGACCCCACCCTCACCAATTGGTCTGGACCTATTGAAAACGGAGCCCGCCACCGGGCAGGCTTCGTGGTGCACGCATCTCCACGCACAACACCCCATCTGGCCCGTTCAGCAGGCGGCTGACGCCTGCCTGGAAGGAAGTTGTGACCGATATGCGCAAGAGGGTCCTCACCCGTGCCGCCGTCCTGACCGCCACCGCGGTGCTCGGCCTCGGCCTCGCCGGAACCGCCGCACACGCGTCACCGCCGCCCGGCAGCGGCTTCATGTTCCTCGGGTACTTCCCCACGTACGACAGCTGCGTCGCCCAGGCCCAGGCCGACGCGCCGGTGCACGGCCCGGTCTACATCTGCGAGTACGGCACGAACGGCCTGTACCTGCTCTGGATGCACTGACCTCGGACGGGCTTCGGCCCGGACGGGAACCGGGGCCGCGTGGTGCTGCGCGGCCCCGGCTCCGTTCGGTGGCCCCAAGGCCGTTCAGCGGCCCTGGGGCCGTTCACAGGGTCCGGAGCGGTTCGGCGGCCCGGGGCCGTTCACAGGGAGAGCGCCATCCCCTCGTCGGCCGCCAGGATCTCCCCGCCGTAGGCGGCAGCGGCCTCCGCGACGGAGCGGGCGCGCTCGGCGCCGGGCCAGAAGTGCGTGAGCAGCAGGCGCCGCACTCCCGCGCGCGAGGCCCACACCCCGGCCTGGGCGGCGCTGAGCAGGTGCGGGTCGGCGGCGGGGCCCAGCAGCGTGGCACCCGCGATCAACAGGTCGGCGCCGGCGGCCAGTTCGCCGAGGACGGGGTCGGGGCCCGCGTCCCCGCTGTAGGCCAGCGTCAGTCCGGGAGCGGTCAACCGCACTCCCGCGTGCGGCACATGGTGCGGCAGCAGCCGGGCCGCCAGCCGGAACGGGCCGACCGCGTGGTCGCCCGGCAGCGGACGGGGGTCGAAGACCTCGTGGAGGTCCTCGGTCGGCTCCATCGCCTGGACCCGGCCGAGCACCCCCGGCGGGCAGTACAGCGGCACCCGGCCGCGGCGCCTTTCACCGAACAGCAGCGCCCGGCACAGCGCGCTCAGGTCCGCGCAGTGATCGGGGTGTCCATGGGTGATCACCACGGCGTCGAGCGCGGCCGCTGCGCAGCGCTCCAGCAGCCGCGGGAGCGTGGCGTAGCCGAGGTCGAGGGCCAGGCGGAAGCCGTCGGCCTCCAGCAGGAAGCCGCTCGCCGCCCGCCCGGCCTCCGGCCAGGCCCCGCCCGTCCCGAGCACAGCAAGCTCGCTCACGCCCGCATGCTCCCACGCCGGGCCCGGCCGGAACGCCGGTCCTGGGGTGCCGTCAGCCGACGTCCTTCCAGTGGTCGTAGGCGCTGATCATCTGGTAGCTGCGGGTGGGGCAGTAGAAACCGCTGCTCGGCGAGTCGTAGTGGGTGTCCGCGTTCGCGGAGGAGGCGGCGGACCACACGCCGTTGGTGCGGACGGAGATGCCGCTGGACTCGAAGGTCAGGCCCGCCATCTCGCCGCAGGAGTACGCCTGTCCGGAGGAGCCGACCGAGGAGTACAGCTCCTCGATGTCCCAACCGTCCGTCCTGCCGGACTGGTTGGTGCCGGACTGCGTGAACAGGGTGTCCCAGCGGCCCGCGGCGTAGTTGTAGAGCGCCGCGGACCAGGTGTTGGAGGACGACGAGGTCCTGATGACGCGGCCGGTGTAGGCGCCGGAGCCGTTGCCGTACGTGCTCAGGAACGAGGAGGTGATCGGCACCGAGGCGGCGAAGTTCACGCTGCGGCACCAGTCCCAGGCGGCGACCTCGCGCACGGACTGCGTGTACACGGTGACGAGTTCGACGCAGGAGCCGCCCGGCGGGTACATCGTCGGCGTGTAGATGGTGGTGGCGCCTTCCTGGACGGTGAGTTGGGTGGAGACGGACTGGGTGGCGCAGGAACCGTCCGCGCCCGACGCCGACTTGAAGGCGGTGCCCTGCGCGGGATGGATGTCGACCAGGGACTGCCGCGCGGATGCGGCCGCGGGGGCGCCGAGCGGGCCCTTGGCCGCGATCCCGTACTGCGCGCGGTGCTGCGCGGTGAGGGACGAGAGCCGGCGGTGGACCTCGGCCTGGGGCAGTGCGCCGCTCACCGCCTGGCCGGAGACCGCGGTCGAGCTGCACACGCCCACGGCTGCGGGCTGCGCGGGGCTGGCGGTGGCGGTTCCCAGGCCGGCGCCCATGACCAGGGCTGCGGTGGTGGCGACGACGGCCGCCACGTACTTGGGGCTTTTCACGCTGGTGCGTCCTCTCGGGTGGGGGGTGCGGGCACGCGCGGGGCGCGTGGGGCACATGACGAGATTCGTAACGCATGTTCATGACAATGCATGGGGGCGCGAAAGAGAAGCCCTTGGGTTGGAGATGTGCGTGGGGTGCGGGTTGTTCGTGGCCGGCCTCGGCCGCCGGGCTGCCTCGCCGCTGCGCGCTGCCGCCCACTGGACTCGTCGTAGCTCGCCCTGGCGGCTCCCGGGCTGCCCCCGGGCCTGCTTTGCCGTCTGCCGCGCCGTCGTGGTTGTTCGCGCCGTTCCCCGCGCCCCTGGCGGTGCACCTTCGGTGGGTGGGGTCGGGGCCGCCACGGGAGTGTCTCCTCGGAACTGTGCGTGCGGCTCCCTTCGTTGGGTGGGCCGGGTGTGTGCACAGTTCCTGCGGGGACACTCCCGCACCGTCCCCTCCCAGCCCGTCCCCCGTCTGCGGGAAGAATGGGGACGGGGGTCACCCCCGCAGGGGCGCGGGGAACTGCGCGCCCAGCCACAGCAGGTCCGCACCCGGCAACGCGGGCCCGGGGGCACCCCGGACCCCCGCCCCGAAGGGGCGAC
>NZ_JBIRRR010000023.1:162265-181278 GCF_044333795.1 Streptomyces sp. NPDC020917
CGCGGGGAACTCCGCGCCCAGCCACCCACGCACGTCGCAGACGGCAAAGCACGCCCGGGGGCAGCCCGGATGCCGCAGGGGCGCGGGGAACTGCGCGCCCAGCCACAGCAGGTCCGCACCCGGCAACGCGGGCCCGGGGGCACCCCGGACCCCCGCCCCGAAGGGGCGATGCACCAGGAGCGCGGGGAACTCCGCGCCCAGCCACCCACGCACGTCGCAGACGGCAAAGCACGCCCGGGGGCAGCCCGGATGCCGCAGGGGCGCGGGGAACTGCGCGACCAGCCACAACGGCGCGGCACGCGGCACCGCACTCCAGGGGGCACCCCGGATGCCGAGGGAGAGCGGGGAAGTGACGGGGCCCGGGAGCGGTATCCAGCTGCCCGGGCCCCTGAGGTGCCACCCAATTGCGCACACCGGCGGCGTTTAAGAGCCGCGGATCATTCTGAGATCGACGTGTTCTACCTTTGAACTACCGTGCCACGAGAGAGGCACAGACAGGACTTGAACCCGCATCCGTCGATGATCGTCCGCGCTCGGTCGATCCGGTGTTCGGCGGCGAATGCTGAGACTAGAGCGAGAATCTGAGTGTGAGGGGCCGCCTCTGCCAGTTGGGCCACCCCGGCCTGCGTGCCGGGGGAGGGATTCGAACCCCCAACCGTCACCCCGTGTCAGCTTCACTTTCAGTGTCAGCTTGCGCTCTTCGCGCACCTCCCGCTCGCACGGGAGGCGATCGTGAGGCTACCGGAACAGGTAGCCGAACACCGCGTCGCCCACCCGCTGGTCGGTGACGTCGACGCTGTTGGCCTCCTCGCGGGCGAACTTGACCGCCTGCTGCAGCTTCTCCACCCGGTCCAGCAGGTCGTTGACCCGCCGCGCGGGCAGCGCACCCGAGAACTTCACGGTGGTCCAGTAACCGACCGGCACGTCCTCGTAGTACACCTCGACCTGCGCCGGGTGCTTGTCCGTGGCCTCGGCCTTCACGTGGTTGCGCGGGACCTTCTTGGTGCGGATGGTGCGCACCGGGTCGGTCTTCCACGCGTCCGTGGACGGGTCCAGGCTCCAGGACTCGGAGGCGTCGAGCACCGGCAGCTTGCGCACGAAGGTGTGCAGGTCGGTGAGCTGCTTCTCCAGGAACAGCAGGTACGGCACGGGGACTTGGGGCAGCAGTACGGTGCCGTCCACCACCACGTCCGCGCTGGCGGTGCGGTTCGCCCAGTCCTTGGTGGCCGTGACGTCGAACAGGCGCGTCAGGGTGGCCGCGGTGGTCCGCAGGATGTCCTCGGCCTGCACCTGCACCCGGGTGGACTCCGGCGGCAGTTGCTCGCCTTCCTCGTCCTTCGGCTGGTACGTGCGCGATATGCCGGCCAGCAGCGCGGGCTTCTGGACGTCGTGGTGGGCTTGGGTCAGCTCTTGGAGCGACTTGGATTTGACGCCTTTTTCGACGGCGATGATTTGATTGAGCTTCGGCACGGGCGGAACGTATCAGCGCGGTGCGGTTTCTCGCACGGGATTTCGGGTGGAACGAGCGCCCGGGCGGTGTGCGGCTCGGCATCCGGGCTGCCTCTCACTGCCCACGTACGTCGCAGACGGCAATGACGCCCAAGGGGGCAACCCAGTTGCCGCAGGGCGGGGAACGGCGCGACGGGCAACGGCGGGCCGGGGGGCGGCAAAAGGAGACGGGTGGGGGGAAGGCGCGGCGAGCTACGAGGACATCGGCACGGCGGGGAAAAGCGGGCGGAAGGTACGAGAAGGGGGGATCGGAGCGGAGCGGGACGTTCATCTGGGCGTTGGGGAAAGGGGGGTTCCGCGGCGCCCACGGGCAATACCGTTTCGGCCCATGAACAGCCACCACATACGCGTCCCGAGCCTCTCGCGACGCGGCCTCATCGTCGGTGCCGTCGCCGCCGGCCTCGCCGCCAATGCCGGCGGCGTCGCGGTCGCCGCGGCACCAGGACAGGCCGGAACGGAGCCGGAGGGCGCCAGACCCGGCACGCCGGACCCCGGGGACGGCACGTTCCCCCGGTATGCGATCCCGCAGTACCAGGTGACCGTCCCGGGTGAGTCGGTCGAGACCGGGCGGGTGGACCTCCCGGTGGCCCCCGGGATCGTCCTGACCTCGTTCGACACCTTCGGCCGGGCCGGCTGGACGCGGGTGCACGTGCTCAACGCGGACCTCGGGGACGCCTCGGTCGGCGTCGACCTGGTCGCCGACAAGGTGAGCAACCCGCGGGCGCTGACGCAGGCCGCGGCCGCGCAGCAGGCGGTCGCCGCGGTCAACGGCGACTACTTCGACATCACCGAGACGTTCGCCGCCGAGGGCCCGGAGATCGAGGACGGCACGCTCCGCAAGGGGACGGCCGCGCACTGGACGGTGGCCGCGATCGGCGCCGACCGGGTCGCACGGCTGGCCGACCTGGTGCTGGCCGGCACGGTGACCGTGGCCGGCACGCAGCGCCCGCTGGCCGCCCTCAACAACCCGACGGTGCCCGCCGACGGCATCACCGTGTTCACCCCGGAGTGGGGCGACGGCAACCGCAGCCTGATCCAGGACCCCGGCCCGTACACCGAACTCGTCGTGGCCGGCGGCGTGGTGACGGCGACCGGCAGCGCGCTCACCAACACCCCGGTGCCGGCCGGCGGCCTGATCGTGCTCGGCCGCGGCGCCGCGGCGGCCCAACTGGCCTCCGCCAAACCCGGCGACGCGGTGAGCGTGCAGTTCGCGCCGCAGACCGACGCACCGACCGCGCTGCACATGGCCCTGGGCAGCGGCTCGGTGCTGGTCAAGGACGGCACCGCGATCGACTTCCCGCCGAGCACCGGCAACGACGCGCTCAAGCCGCGCACCGCGATCGCCTGGCTGGACGGCGGCCACCGGCTGCTGCTCGTCGCGATCGACGGCTCGGCCAACTTCTCCGCGGGCCTGAGCTTCGACGACACCGCCAAGCTGCTCGTCCGCCTCGGCGCCACCGAGGCGTTCATGCTCGACGGCGGCGGCTCCACCGAAATGGTCGCCCGCAAGCCCGGCGACCCGGCGGCCGGCGTGATCAACACCCCGTCGGACGGCAACGAGCGGCCGGTGCCGAACGCCGTCGGCCTGTTCGGCCGCAAGGGCTCCGGCCACCTGCGGGGTCTGGACGTGCGGCCGCACGCCGACCGCGTGGTGCCCGGCCTCACCGTGGACCTCGCGGTCGCCGGCTACGACGAGACCTGGTCCCCGGTGCCGGTCGGCGAGCACAACGCCGTGCGCTGGTCGGCGGTGCCCGGCTCCCTGGGCCGCACGGACAACGGTGTCTTCCACGCCGAGCGCCCGGGCGCCGGCGCGGTGCACGCCCGGTCCGGCACCGCCGAGGGCGAGCACCCGCTCCGGGTCCTCGGCGACCTGCACCGGCTGGCGTTCACCCAGCGGGCGGTCACCATCGAGCCCGGCGCGTCCGCGAGCGTCCGGCTCACCGGTTTCGACGCGGACGGCTTCGACGCGCCGGTCGCGCCGCGCGACGCCGCCCTGGACTACGACACGTCGGTGCTGACCGTGGCGGCCTCCGCCGACGGCAGCCTCACCCTGACCGGCGCCGCCGACGCCGCGGGCAAGGCCGCGACCCTCACCGCGACCGTGCAGGGCGTCACGGCCAGGCTGCCGGTGACGGTCGGCCTGATCGACGTGTCGCTGGCCGAGTTCGAGCCGACCGAGAACTGGACCGCCGTCGCCGCGCGCGGCACCGCCTCGGTGGCGTTCGTCGCGGCGGCGGACCGTCCGGGCGCGTCCGCGGACAACCACGCGCTGCGGCTCACCTACGACTTCACCGGGCAGACCAGCACCTCGGCCGCGTACGCGGTGGCCGGCGCCGGCCCGCTCACGCTGCCCAGCGGCACCAAGCGGCTGGCGGTGTGGGTCAACGGCGACGGCAAGAACCACTGGCTGCGGGCGATGATGTACTCGCAGGGCACCACCAACGTGCCGTTCACCTTCGCCACCGTGGTGGACTGGACGGGCTGGCGGCGGGTCGTCGGCGACATCCCGGCCGGCTACTCCGAGCCGCTCACGCTGCTGCGGATCTACATCGCCGAGACCTCGCAGACCAACAAGAACGCCGGGCAGCTGGACTTCGACGGGCTGGCCGCGCAGGTCGGCCAGGAGCCGGACACCTCGCAGCCGCCGATGCCGGACCCGTACGTGGTCGAGCAGGGCGGGCTGCCGGACCGCAGGTGGACCTTCGCGGTGCTGTCCGACCTGCACGTCAGCGCGGCGGCCGGGCTGAACTCGTTCTCCGGGCGCCAGGCCGGGATCGCGCTGGGCCAGGCTGTGGCGAGCGGACCCGACTTCCTGCTGATCAACGGCGACTTCGTGGACAACAACAACCCCGAGGACTTCCAGCTGGCCCTCGGACTGCTGAAGGACCACGTGCCGGCCGACCTGCCGGTGTACTGGACGCCGGGCAACCACGAGGCCGGGCTGTCGGCGACCGGTGGCCTCGACGCGTTCCTGTCGGTCACCGGGCGGCCCAACCGCCAGGTCTTCGACCACAAGGGCACCCGGTTCATCCTGCTGGACTCGCACACTGGCGACATGCGGACCTCCGACTGGGACCAGGTGCCGCTGCTGCAGGCCGAGTTGGCGAAGGCCGCGCAGGACCGGTCGGTCACCGGCGTGCTGGTGTCCTTCCACCACCCGCTGGTCGACCCGTCGGGGGCCGCCGCCTCGCAGCTGTCCGACCAGTTGGAGGCCGGGCTGCTCCAGCAGTGGCTGGCGGACTTCCGGGAGACCTCGGGCAAGCCCGTCGCGCTGTTCACCGGGCACGCCCACACCGCGTCGGTGAGCCGCAACGACGGTGTGCTGGACGTCACCACGCCGGCCGTGGGCAAGACCCCCTACAGCTCGCCCGACCAGGGCGGGTTCTTCGGCTGGATGCACGTCGCGGTCGACCCGCGGCCGGCCCGGATCCGCGCCGGGCAGCCCAGCCCGGAGACCCGCGAGTGGCTGCAGGCCGAGAGCGTCCCGCTGATCGACGGGATCGACCTGTCCGCTCCGGGGCAGCTCTCCCTGGGCTCCTCGGCGGAGCTGGCCGCGACCGGCATCACCAGCGAGTTCGGCCTCCGGTTCCCGCTGCGCTTCCCGGCCAGCGTCACCTGGACCGGCAGTGCGGGCCTGGTCGTCGCCGCCTCGGCGGCCGAGGTCAAGGCGGCCCGGCGGTCGTCGGCGACCCTGGCCGTGCTGGACGTCACCGACGGCATGCTGACGGCGGTGCGGGCGGGCTCGGTGACCGTCACCGTCGCCGCGGGCGGGCTGACCGCCTCGGCGACCGTCACCCTCGGCTGAGGGGCCCTTCGACGGGGGCGGCGGCCCGGCGGGGCCGCCGCCCCCTCCCACAAGCCGGCATCAGGAACTGCAGGTGGGGGTAGAAGCGTCCTGCACAGCAGGAAGGTCCTCACGTGCGGAAGGCGGAAGCGGGCTCATGGGCATCATCGGCTGGATCATCCTCGGACTGCTGGCCGGCGCGATCGCCAAGATCCTGCTGCCGGGGCGGGACCCGGGCGGGCTCGTCGGCACCACGCTGACCGGCATCGCGGGCGCGTTCCTGGGCGGCTGGATCTCCACGAAGTTCCTGCACCGGCCGGTCGCCCACCACTTCTACGACCCGAAGACCTGGGTCGCGGCCATCGGCGGCGCACTGGTGCTGCTCATCGGCTACCGCATCCTGTTCGGCGACTCCCGCTCCCGCCGCTGACCGCGCCGGCGCTCGTCAAGAGCGGCGACCTCGCCGTTCGCCACCCGCCCTCCGGCGCCCGGGCATAGGTTCGACAGCGAAAGCAACGAACCGGCAGGGCGGGAGGGTGGCATGAGCGTACTCGCGGGGAAGGCCGCGGTGGTCACGGGCGGGTCCCGGGGCATCGGCCGGGCGGTCGTGGAGCGGCTGGCGCGGGACGGCGCGCAGGTGGTCTTCGGCTACGCGCGCAACGAGGCGGCCGCGGACGAGGTGGCGCGGACGGTCGAGGAGGCCGGCGGGCAGGCGACGGGCCTGCGCTGCGACCTCCAGGAGCCGGGCGCCGCCGAGGAGTTCATGGCGCAGGCGGAGAAGCGGCTCGGCGGGCTGGACATCCTCGTCAACAACGCCGCCCTCAGCTTCAGCCCGGCGCCACTGGCCGAGACCGACGAGGACGTCTTCGACCGGGTGATGGCCGTCAACACCCGGTCGGCGTTCCTGACGATGCGCTGGGCCGCGCGCTCGATGCGTGACGGCGGGCGCATCGTCAACATCTCCACGCTCAACACGGTGCGCCCGGTGCGCGGGATCACGCCCTACGCGGCCAGCAAGGGCGCCCTGGAGCAGATGACGCAGGTGGCCGCACAGGAGCTGGGGGCGCGCGGGATCACCGTGAACACGGTCTCGCCCGGCGCCACCGACACCGATCTGCTCCACGAGGCCAACCCGGGCGCGGACTTCACCCCTCTGAAGGCCCTCACCCCGCTCGGCCGCCTCGGCCTGCCCTCCGACATCGCCGACGTCGTCGCCTTCCTGTCCGGCCCCGACGCCCGCTGGCTGACCGGGCAGAACCTCCACGCCTCCGGCGGCCTCGGCTGACATCGCGCACGGCTCGCCGCCGGCCGTGCATGAGTCATGCAGACCCTGCATGACCGGTGCGTCGGCCGCGTCCTGCCGTGCCTCGCAGGGAAGGATGCCGACGGCGGGAGGAGCCGGCGCTGATGGCTGCGGAGCAGGACGAGGCACGGAGGATCGGCGAGGTGATCCGGCACGCCCGGGTGCTCGCCCGCAGGACCCAGGGGGAGGTCGCGGCTGCACTCGGCTATCACCAGTCGAAGGTCAGCAGACTCGAACAGGGCAGGGGGACCGAGGACTTACGGGTGCTGCGCGCCGTCGCCGCCGAACTCCGGATCCCGCTGGCGACGATCGGGCTGGCCCCGGCGCCTCATGCCGGTGGGTCCGACCGGGAGACCGCGGACGTGCACCGCCGTACCTTCCTGGCCGCGGGTGTCGGTTCGCTCGCCCTGCCCGCCTCCTCGTCCGGCTACGGCGAACTCGTCCGTGCACTGCTGCCGGGAGTCCCCTCCGCAACGGCCGCGGGCAGGGGAAGCCTGCCTGAACTGGCCCGCAGAATGGCCAGGCTGCGCGGGCTGTTCACCTCCTGCGACTATGGCGAGCTGGAGATGCGGCTCCCTCCGCTCATCGCGGACCTCAAGGTCATGGCCACCGATGTCTCCGAGGCGTCGAGCCTTCTGGCGGCCGCGTACCAGACATCCGCCAGCCTGCTGCTGAAGCATGGGGACCACGGGCACGCATGGCTCGCCGTCGGCCGTGCGATGGCCGAGGCCGAGCGATCAGGCGACCCGATCGTGCTGGCGTCCAGCATCCGCGTACAGGCGCACCTGCTGGCCCGGGAGGGCCACGCCACCGAGGCGGTCGTCCTGGTACGCCATGGCGTGGACCAGGCGTCGGACTCCTGCGAC
This sequence comes from Streptomyces sp. NPDC020917, assembly GCF_044333795.1. Taxonomy (NCBI): domain Bacteria; kingdom Bacillati; phylum Actinomycetota; class Actinomycetes; order Kitasatosporales; family Streptomycetaceae; genus Streptomyces; species Streptomyces sp. NPDC020917. The sequence continues at coordinate 169,728 of NZ_JBIRRR010000023.1, forward strand.
CGCTGGTCGCCCCGGCACCTGGCCGTGTGGGGGATGCTCCTGTTGAGGGGGGTGACCGCGGCGGCCACCGGAGGCGACCGGGACTCGGCCAAGGACTTCCTGCGCGAGGCGCGGGAGATCGCCGTCCGGATGCCAGCGAGCCATCCGGACGTCTGGTCCAACTTCGGCCAGGTCAACGTCGAACTGCACGCGGTCAACGCGTCCGTCCTGCTCGGCGACGCAGGGCTCGCGCTGCGGACGGCCCGCCCGCTCATGCGGCGGCGCATCCTCGTGCCCGAACGGCGGGCTGCGCTGTGGACGGATGTGGCGCGCGCCCACAGCCAGCAAGGACGCCTCTCGGAAGGGTGCCAGGCGTTGCGGATCGCCGAGAGCTGCGCGGCCCAGGACGTCCGTCGTCCTGCGGTACGGGAACTGGTCGCGGACATGGCGGTACGGGATCGCCACCGGGCCGTGCCGGAACTGCACCGGTTCTCACGGCAGTTGGGGGTGGCGGTATGAGCGGCGAGGTGAGGCGGCCGTTCCTCTACGTGGTGGTGTGCGCGGCAGGCGTCGCCGGTGACGTCGGGACGCTGGTCGCGGCCGCCCAGGAACGGGGGTGGGGCGTCGGGGTCGTGGCCACGCCCAACGCCCTGGCGTTCATCGACGAGGCGGCGTTGGCGGCCCGGACGGGATACCCGGTGCGGTCGGCATGGCGCAGGCCGGGAGACGTGCGCCCGCTGCCGCCGGCGGACGCCATCGCCGTGGCCCCCGCGACGTTCAACACGGTCAACAAGTGGGCGGCCGGCTTCGCCGACACCCTCGCGCTGGGGATCCTCGCCGAGGCGTACGGCCTGGGGATTCCGACGGCCGTGCTGCCATACGTGAACAGCGCGATGGCCGCACACCCGGCGTACGGCGAAAGCCTGGCGCGTCTTCGGACGATGGGGGTCCGGGTGAGCGGCTACGAGCCGCACCCTCCGAAGTCGGGCGGCGGAGCGGACCGCTTCCGGTGGGAGGAGGCACTGGAACTCCTTGGCCCGTTGGCGGGCGACGCGGGATAGCCGCTGGCCGTGTATGCACCACGCGCATGCGCGCACACGCTCCGTGCATGAGACGTGGTCCGGTGGGCCGCGGTGTCGGTTGGGTCGTCCTGAGACCGGTCGAACGACGCCTGGGAGACGCCGATGCCGTCCTTCACGCCCGCAGGGCAGGACCACACGCTTTGGGTACGGAGGTGGCCACGCAGCACCCGCTGCGTGGCGTCGGCGCGGCGGGAACTGCGCCGCGGCCTGGCCGCGTGGGGGCTGGAGGGCCTCGCGGACTGCGCCGAACTGGTCCTCACCGAGCTGCTCACCAATGCGGTGCAGCACGGCTGCCCTCCCCAGGGCCGCCAGATCGAGACGCGCTGCGAGCGCCTCGCGTCGGGCGTGCGGATCGAGGTCCACGACGCGAACGAGGACTGGCCGGAGCTTCAGGGGCAGGGCGCGGACGCGGAATCGGGCAGGGGACTGCTGCTGGTGGACGCCCTCACCGGCTCCCGGTGGGGCGTCGGCCCGCGCGACGGCGTCGGCAAGCGGGTGTGGGCCGTCGTCAGCCACGACGGTTCGGCCCCCGACGGGTGCGCGGGCCGGTGAGTGGAGCCGCGGGGACGGCGGTCCGTGCGGGCTGTCCGGCACGGCACGACGGCCCCGGAGCGGGAAGCTCCGGGGCCGCGGTGCGGGTCGGCCCGGTGGTCGGGCGGGCCGGGCCTGGGGTCAGTTGGCCTTCCAGGTCGCCCAGGACATGTTCCAGCCGTTCAGGCCGTTGCTCGGGTCGATGACCTTGTCGGGCGAGTTGACGACCTCGACGACGTCACCGATCAGCGAGTGGTTGTAGAACCAGGCCGCGGGGGTGTTCGGGTCGCCGCCGCCCTTGACGTCGTGCAGGCCGACGCAGCCGTGGCTGGTGTTCTCGTGGCCGAACACCGAAGTGGGACGCCAGTAGTTGCCGTGCGCGAAGGTGCCGGAGTCCGACAGCCGCATGCCGTGCGGGACGTCCTTGATGCGGTACGCGTTGCCGAGGTTGACCGTCCGCGAGTCCATGTCGACGACCAGGGACTTCTCCTCGATCACCATCTTGCCGTTGTACGTGGTGTGCTCGGGGTCGCCGAGGCTGGTCGGGTACGTCTTGTACAGCTTCCCGTCGCGGTAGATCTTGAGCATCTTGGTCTTGTTGTCGGCGACGGAGGTCTGCGAGCGGCCGATGGTGAAGGCCACGTCCTTGTCCTGCTGCCCGTACACGCCCGGCGACATCTGCACGCCGTTCAGCCGCAGGTGCAGCGTGACCTTGGTGCCCGCCGCCCAGTAGTTCTCGGGGCGGAAGTCGATCCGCTGGTTGCCGAACCAGTGGCCGGCGACCTCCACGCCGTTGCTGGCGGTGACGGTGATCCCCTTGTGGGTCGCGGCCTGGTCCAGGACCGGCTTGTTGAAGTGGATCGACACCTCCATGCCCACGCCGTAGGTCGAACCCGCGTTGATGTTGAAGTTGCCGTAGTTGACCGACTTCGGGTTCAGCGTGGTGAACGAGGTCTGCTGCGCCGTGTTGAGCCCGTCCGCGTCCACGGCGGTCGCCGCGACCGAGTAGCGGGTGTTGGTGTGCAGCACGCCGGCCGGCGTCCAGCTGCCGCCGTCGGCCGATATCGCCCCCTCGACCGCGGTCCCGTGGGAATCGGTCACCGTGACCTTGGTCAGCTTGCCCTGGGCCGCGGACACCTTCAGGGCGCCCGAGGTGTCCACGCCGGTCGCGCCGTTCTTCGGCGAGATGCTGACCGACGCCTTCGACACCGGCGCCTTCGAGGTGCTGCCGGGCGCACCGGCCTTGCCGTCCGAGCCGCCCTTGTCGGACGACGCCCCCGCGCTTCCCCCGCAGGCGGTGGCCCCCAGCAGCACCGCGCCCAGGGCGAGCGCCAGCAGGCCCTTGGCGGTGCGCCGGCTACGGCGCGAGGCGGCCTGCTCGCAGGCCGTGTCAACTGTGTCCATTGCGACGGAATCCGCCGACCGTACGGTGATCAATCGAGTCTCCCCATCCCGGATGTCGTGCAATGAGACTGCTCACTGACGCCGCCGGTTGCACCTGTTTCGAGCTTGATACATCACACATGAGATCGAGACGCACGCGGGACCCCGTTTCCGGAACTCACAGGGAACGCGAAGCTGTGCTGTCACGCACCACCAGACGGGTCGCGAGCTCCACCCGGTGCATCCCCGAGGTGTCCCCGCGGCCCCGGTCGAGCACCAGGCGGGCCGCGGTCTCGGCCATCTCGACCAGCGGCTGGCGGACGGTGGTCAGCGGCGGGCCCATCCACGCGGAGATCGGCAGGTCGTCGAAGCCCACCACGCTCAGGTCCTGGGGGATGCGCAGCCCCTGCTCGCGCGCCGCCTCGTACACGCCCATGGCCTGCACGTCGTTGCCGGCGAAGATCGCCGTCGGGCGGTCCGGCAGCCGCAGCAGCTCCCGGCCGACGCGGCGGCCGGCCTCGTGCTGGAACGTGCCGTGCCGCACCAGCCGGGGGTCGCACGGCACCCCCGCGGTCTCCAGCGCCGCCCGGTAGCCGTCGATCCGGGCCCGGCTGCACAGCACGTCGGCCGGGCCGCCGATCACCCCGATCCGGCGGTGGCCCAGATCCAGCAGGTGGCGGGTCGCGGAGTGGCCGCCCTGCCAGTTGGTCGTGCCGATCGACGGAACGTCGTCGGCCGGGTAGCCGGCCGGGTCCATGACGACGAACGGCACGTCGCGGCTGACGAGCCGGTCGCGCTGGTCCGCCGTGAGGTCCGACATGATCAGGATGACGCCGGCCGGATCGCGGGTGAGCACCCCGTCGACCCACGACATGCCGCGCTCGGCCCGGCCCGCCGACTCCGACAGGACCAGGGTGAGGCCCTCCTCGCGCGCGACGTTCTCCGCCCCCCTGATGATCTCCGTCGCCCACAGGCTGATCAGTTCGTGGAAGACGAGTTCCAGCAGGCCCGACGGGCGGGGCCGGGAGGCGCTGCGCCTGCGCCGGTAACCGGCGTCGCGCAGCAGGCCCTCCACCTTGTCCCGGGTCGCCGGGGCCACATGGGCGCGGCCGTTGAGCACCTTGGAGACGGTGGGCGCGGACACCCCGGCCAGCCGCGCGATCTCCGCGAGGGTCATGGTGCCGTCCGCCGGCGACTCGTCCCGCGTCCTCCGGGACTGCCGCTTGCTCGAGGAGGGGGGCACGGTCACCCGGCCATGCTACGACGCGCCGGCGGCGCCCCTCCGATACGAGAGGCGCCGCCGGTCCTGCGGGGAGCTGGGGAGCCGGGTGTCAGGAGGGTTGGCAGGTCATGGCGGGTGGGGTCTGGGGTGCGGTGCCGTTGGCGACGAACCCGAAGGTGGTGCTGGCGCCGGGTGCCAGGGTGCCGTTGTAGGCGGCGTTGTGGGCGGTGGTCTGCCCGCCCGCACTGCCCTGCACCGCGTTCCACAGGTTCGCGATCGTCTCGCCCTGCGGCTCGGTCCACGCCGCCGTCCACGCCGACAACGCCGCCGTACCGGTGTCCTTGACCGTCACCGTCACCTGATACCCACCGGCCCACGAACTCACCACACCGAACGACGCGGAACACGCCGCCCCCGACGTCCCACCCGACGAACCACCATCCGTCGTCCCACCGTTCGTCGTCCCGCCATTGGTGGTCCCGCCGTTGGTCGTGCCGCCATTCGTCGTCCCACCATTGGTCGTCCCGCCGCTCGTCGTCCCACCGGAACCGCCGAGCGCGGACAGGACGGCGTCGTACGCGGGCTTCTTGGCGTAGTTGCCGTCGAAGAGCAGCGGGGTGTCGCTGCTGCGCCACGAGTACTTGTCGGTGATGCCCCAGACGGTGATGCCGGTGCAGCGGGACACCGCCAGGCACGAACGGACCACGGTGGCGTAGCTGTTGGCCTGGGCGGTGCCGGAGCCGGCGACGTCGAGTTCGGTGATCTGGACGTCCACGCCGAGGTCGGCGAAGCGCTGGAGGTTGGCCTGGTAGTCGGACGGGACCGGGGAGGCGCTGTTGAAGTGGCCCTGGAAGCCGACGCAGTCGATGGGCACACCGCGCGCCTTGAAGTCCTTGACCATGGTGTAGACGGCGGTGCTCTTCGCGTTGACGCCGTCGATGTTGTAGTCGTTGTAGCAGAGCTTGGCGTTGGGGTCGGCGGCCCGCGCGGTGCGGAACGCGTGCTCGATGTAGCCGTCGCCGAGCTTGTCCTGGAAGGGCGAGCTGCGCCGGGCGCCGCTGCCGCCGTCCTGGAACGCCTCGTTGACCACGTCCCAGGCGTAGATCTTGCCCTTGTAGTGCGTCATCAGCTGGGTGATGTGGTTGTCCATCGCGGTCTGCAGGTCAGTGGCAGCCAACCCGCCGACCCAGCTCGGCAGTTGGGAGTACCAGACCAGCGTGTGGCCGCGGATCTTCATGTTCTGGCTCTGCGCGTGGCTGACGATCTGGTCCGCGGAGGCGAACGAGAAGCTGTTGCGGCTGGGCTCGGTGGCGTCCCACTTCATCTCGTTCTCCGGGGTCACGGCGTTGAACTCCGTGTCCAGAGTGGAGGCGTAGGCGGACTCGCTCAGGTGGCCGGCCGCGACCGCGGTGCCGAAGTAGCGGCCCTGGGCGGCGGCCGCGGTGCCGAGGGTGCTCGCCGCATGGGCCGAGCCGGCCATCGACATCAGGCCCACGACGGCCGTGGCGCCCGCGGCCAGCGCGGACAGCACGACCTTCAGGCCGCGCCGGTCGGCCGCGCGCGGGTGGGGGGATTCGGGAATCACTTCCAACCTCGTCTTCCGGTCATCGGGCCGGTGGGGTCACCGGCCGGACATGGGGGGGACCATTCGCGAAGTGTGCCGCCGGCCATGGGGAGTCGGCCGCTGGGCGGCACGGTCGGCGTGGAGTCGATCGCTGACGAGTGTGGCCGTGCCCGTCCGGTACGTCAACGATCCTTTTCCGAAATTCTGGAGAAACATGCGATCGGCGTCGCGCGTCCGTGCACGCGCGGTAAAGGGCCTCATTACGGCACGGGTCGTCCCGCTGTCCCACCTGCGGCGGGGGCATCGGGTGCGCCGGATGCCTTGACTCCGCGCCCTTCTGACCTTACCGTTCCCGAAACATTCGCAACGACGGCGAAATATTTCGACATCGCCTGCGGGAGCCGATCGTCCACCCCCCACAACCGCTCCGCGCCGGGAGGGGAGTCCCGGCCGGGGCGGCGGACCCCGGAAAGGTCACCGTGCCATGTTCCGAACGCTCCGCAAGAGAAGCCGCAGAGGGTTACTGATCGCCCTCCTGACCGGGGTCGCACCGCTGCTCGCGGCCCTGCTGCTGACCGCCACCTCGGCCCCCACCGCCACCGCGGCCTCGCTGACCGAGGTCACCGGCTTCGGCGCCAACCCCAGCAACCTGCGCATGTACGTGTACGTGCCGAACAGCGCGCCCGCGCACCCGGCGGTCCTCGTGGCGGTCCACTACTGCACGGGCTCCGGGCCGGCGTTCTACTCCGGGACCGAGTTCGCCTCGCTGGCCGACCGGTACGGGTTCATCGTCGTCTACCCGTCCGCGACCCGCAGCGGCAGCTGCTTCGACGTCTCCTCGCCCCAGGCCCTGGTCCGGGACGGCGGCAGCGACCCCGTCGGCATCATGTCGATGGTCACCTACACCGAGCAGCACTACGGCGGCGACGCCTCCCGCGTCTACGTCACCGGCGCCTCCTCGGGCGGGATGATGACGAACGTCCTGCTCGGCGACTACCCGGACGTCTTCAAGGCCGGCGCCGCGTTCATGGGCGTCCCCTTCGGCTGCTTCGCCACCACGGACGGCTCGAGCTGGAACAGCGCCTGCGCCAACGGGCAGATCACCAAGACGCCGCAGGCGTGGGGCGATCTGGCCCGCTCGGGCGACCCCGGCTACACCGGGCCGCGGCCGCGGATGCAGCTGTGGCACGGCACCGCGGACACCACGCTGTACTACGCCAACTTCGGCGAAGAGATCAAGCAGTGGACCAACGTCCTCGGCGTCAGCCAGACCCCGGTCCTCACCGACAGCCCGCAGTCCACCTGGACCCGCACCCACTACGGCTCCACCGGCGCCCAGGCCCCGGTCGAGGCGATCAGCATCGCCGGCGCGGGCCACGTCCTCCCCCAGACCGGCATGGCCGCCCAGACCATCGCCTTCTTCGGCCTCGACGGTTCCGGTGGGACGACGAGCGGCGGGACGACCAATGGTGGGACGACGAATGGCGGCACGACCAACGGCGGGACCACCAATGGGGGTACGACGAACGGTGGGACGACGGATGGTGGTTCGTCGGGTGGGACGTCGGGGGCGGCGTGTTCCGCGTCGTTCGGTGTGGTGAGTTCGTGGGCCGGTGGGTATCAGGTGACGGTGACGGTCAAGGACACCGGTACGGCGGCGTTGTCGGCGTGGACGGCGGCGTGGACCGAGCCGCAGGGCGAGACGATCGCGAACCTGTGGAACGCGGTGCAGGGCAGCGCGGGCGGGCAGACCACCGCCCACAACGCCGCCTACAACGGCACCCTGGCACCCGGCGCCAGCACCACCTTCGGGTTCGTCGCCAACGGCACCGCACCCCAGACCCCACCCGCCATGACCTGCCAACCCTCCTGACACCCGGCCCGGAGCAACGGCCCGGGGAACAACCCCAGTTCACCCCGCACCACCGCACCACAGACCTTCGCGCACGACAGGAGACCACCGCCGTGACCACAGCAGCAGGACCGGCCGGCCGGATCGGCCGGAGCACGCCCGTCGTCGAGTCCACCTCCCTGGTCGGCTCGTACGTCTCGCTGACCTTCGACGACGGCCCGCACCCGGTCCACACCCCCCACCTGCTGGCCGTGCTGCGCGAGCACGGGGTCACGGCGGTCTTCTGCCTGTCCGGCAGCCAGGCACTGGCGCACCCGGGGATCGTCCGCGCGATCGTCGCGGACGGCCATCTGCTGGGCAACCACGGCATGGACCACGACGACATGGGCGACTGGCCGGATGACCGGATCCAGGAAGACCTGGAACGCACCACCGCCGCCATCCGCGCCGCCGCGCCCGGCGTGCCCCTCCCCTTCTTCCGTGCTCCGTACGGCCGTTGGGGCCGCACGCCCGAGGTCGCCGGCCGGCTCGGCATGCGGCCGCTCGGCTGGCGGCTCGCCGCTGCGGACTGGGAGCCGCCGGGCACCGACGAACTCGTACGGCGGCTGGCCTCGGGGGTGACCGCGGGCGCGGTCGTGCTGCTGCACGACGGCGGGGGCGACCGCAGCCAGACGGTGGCCGCCGTCGACCGCCTGATACCCCTTCTCACCGCCCGGGGCTGGCACTTCACCACCCCGGACCGCCGCCTCTGACTCCGGGCTTCCGCCTCCCGCCTCCCGCCTCCCGCCTCCCGCAGACAGGGAAGCCGGGTGCTCAGCGGCCCGGCGGGCCCTCGGCGAGATGGCGGGCCAGATAGGGGGCGGTGCGGCCGAGGGGGTCGCGGATCAGGGTCAGCGGCGGGCCCTCGGCCACGATGCGGCCGCCCGCGTCCCCCGCGCCCGGGCCGAGGTCCAGCACCCAGTCGGCGGCGGCCACCACGGACATGTCGTGCTCGACCAGCACCACCGAGTTGCCCGCGTCGGCGAGCCCCTGCACCTGGCCCATCAGCAGCGCGGTGTCCGCGGGGTGGAGTCCGGTGGTCGGCTCGTCGAGGAGGTAGAGGGTGTGACCGCGGCGGGCGCGCTGCAGCTCCGTGGCGAGCTTGATGCGCTGCGCCTCCCCTCCCGACAGCTCCGTGGCGGGCTGGCCGAGCGGCAGGTAGCCGAGGCCGACGTCCTGCAGGGTGCGCAGGCTGCGCGCCGCCGCGGGCACGTCGGCGAGGAACCCGACGGCCTCGTCCACCGACATCGCCAGCACGTCGGCGACGGTCCGGTCCCGGTACCTGATCTCCAGCGTCTCCGGGTTGTAGCGGGCGCCGTGGCATGTCGGGCAGGGCGCGTACGTGCCCGGCAGGAAGAGCAGTTCGACGGCCACGAACCCCTCCCCCTGGCACGTCGGGCAGCGCCCGGAGGCCACGTTGAACGAGAACCGGCCGGGCGGGTACCTGCGCGCCCGCGCCTCCGGGGTGGCGGCGAACGTCGCGCGGACGGCGTCGAACAGGCCCGTGTACGTGGCCAGGTTGGACCGCGGGGTGCGCCCGATCGGCTTCTGGTCGACGCGGACCAGCCGGTCCACCGCGTCCAGGCCCGCCACCGCGGCGGCCACCGGCCCGATGGCGGCAGCACCCCCGAACTCCGCTTCCTCGTCGCCCTCTTCGCCCTCCCCGCCGCCCGCGTCAGCCGACGCGCCGGTCGCGTCCGCACGATCGTCGCCGTCCGCGCCGTCACCCGGGTGCAGCGCGGCGAGGACCGCGCGGGCCACCTCGTCGACGAGGGTCGACTTCCCCGAGCCGGACACGCCGGTCACCGCCGTGACGACGCCCAGCGGCAGGTCCACGGCGAGGTCGTGCAGATTGTGCCGGGTGATGCCGCGCAACCGCAGCCAGGCGTCCGGGGTGCGGGGCGTGCGCGCGGGCCGGGGCGCGGCGGCCCCGGTGCCGAACAGGTAGTCCCGCGTCGCCGACCCGGAGACCTGCCGCAGCCCCGGGACGGGCCCGCTGTACAGCACCTGCCCGCCGTACCGCCCGGCGCCCGGGCCCACGTCCACCACCCAGCCCGCGCGCCGCACCACATCCATGTCGTGCTCGACGACGAACAGCGAGTTGCCCTCGGCGCGCAGCCGGTCCAGCACGTCCAGCAGCGGCTCGGTGTCGGCCGGATGCAGCCCGGCCGACGGCTCGTCGAGCACGTACACCACGCTGAACAGGCCCGAGCGCAACTGGGTGGCGAGCCGCAGCCGCTGCAACTCGCCCGGCGAGAGGGTGGGTGCGGTGCGGTCCATGCTGAGGTAGCCCAGGCCCAGGCCGACGAGCACCTCGATGCGCGCGACCAGGTCCTCGACGAGCGCCGCCGCGGCCTCGCCCGTCCCACCGGAACCGAAGCCGAAGCCCTCACCGTCACCGTCACCGTCACCCGAACTCCCTTCCCCGGCCGGGGAGTCGGCGTCTCCTGCGGGTGCGGCCGGCCCGAGGATCCCCGGCAGATCGGCCAGCGGGAGCCGGGTCAGATCCGCGATGCTGCGGCCGGCGAACGTCACCGCCAGCGCCTCGGGCCGCAGCCGCCGCCCCTCGCACACCGGGCACACCGCGCTCTCCAGATGGCGCTGCATGCGCCGCCGGGTGGCCGCGCTCTTGGACTCGGAGAACGCGCGCATCACATAGCGCCGCGCGCTGCTGAACGTCCCCTGGTACGGGCGCTGGATCCGCCCGGCCTCGCGCACGGGGTGGACGGTCACCACCGGCTGCTCGTCGGAGAAGAGGATGAAGTCGCGGTCGTCCTGCGGCAGTTCACGCCAGGGCCGGTCGATGTCGTAGCCGAGGGCCTGGACGACGTCGCGGAAGTTCTTGCCCTGCCAGGCACCGGGCCAGGCGGCGATCGCGTGGTCGCGGATGCTCAGCGAGGGGTCCGGCACCAGCGACGCCTCGGTGACCCGGTGCACCCGCCCCAGCCCGTGGCACTCCGGGCACGCCCCGGCCGCGGTGTTGGCGGAGAACGCGTCCGAGTCCAGCCGCCCGTCGGCGCCCGGCGGATACGTGCCGGCCCGCGAGTACAGCATCCGCAGCAGGTTCGAGAGCGTCGTCACCGTGCCGACGGTGGAACGGGAGCCGGGCGTGCCGCGCCGCTGCTGCAGGGCCACCGCGGGCGGCAGCCCCGTGATCCCGTCGACCTTCGGCGCGCCGATCTGGTGGATCAGCCGGCGCGCGTACGGCGCGACCGACTCGAAGTAGCGACGCTGCGCCTCCGCGTACAGCGTCCCGAACGCCAGCGAGGACTTGCCGGACCCGGAGACCCCGGTGAAGACGGCCAGGGTGTTCCGCGGGATGTCGAGGTCCACCCGGCGCAGGTTGTGCTCCCGCGCACCGCGCACCCGCACGAACGGGTCGGCCGCCTCCGAACCGTGCTCTTCCGCATCCGCGAACCTGGTCATCGACGCCATTCCCGCCGTCCGTGCATGGCCCACCCTTCTCGCCCGCCCGGGGGCGACCTCCAACGTCCCGGGGCGATCTCCAACGTCCCGAGCCGACCCGGCCATTTTCCCGCAGCCAGCCGCACCTGTCCTGACCAGGGGGGAGGGGGGAGGGGGGTCGGGTGGGGTGGGGGTGATCGGTGGACGTAGCTCGTCAGGTGAACGGGTCGGCTGAACGTGATCGGTGCGGGTAGCTCGCAGCGTGGACGAATCGGCTGAACGTGATCGGTGCGGGTAGCTCGCAGCGTGGACGGATCGGCTGAACGTGATCGGTTGCCCTAGTCCGCAGAGTGAACGTCCTGGCCCTTATTGCCGCGCCCTCGCCTCCGGGCCCTTAGACCCGGTGTCTGCCGGTCGATCGTGCTCGCCCCCTCGTACCTCGGGGCCTGCGCGCGTTCTCCCTCTAGACACCGGCGGGCCCTTCGGCTCGGGCG
>NZ_JBIRRR010000024.1:0-168328 GCF_044333795.1 Streptomyces sp. NPDC020917
GGGAAGTCCGCGACGACATCCACGAGGCCTTCCTCAAGCTCGCCTGCTGCATCATCGTCTTCAGACGCATCCGAGCATTGTGTTAGCTCCTCTAAAGCCTCGAAGGAGATCAGCACGATGACCGCACCCGACAGTCTGCCCCTGCACGCCCTGACCGAGGAGAACCTGGCCTCGGCGAGTCCCGACCTGCTGCGGCAGATGGTCAAAACGTTCGCCGACGCGCTCATGTCCGCGGACGCCGACGCCGCCTGCAACGCCGCATACGGGCAGGTCAGCGACGAGCGCGTCAACCAGCGCAACGGATACCGCCCACGCGAGTGGGACACCCGCGCCGGCACCATCGAGCTCGCGATCCCGAAACTGCGGGCCGGCAGCTACTTCCCGACCTGGCTACTGGAACGCCGCCGCCGCGCCGAACAAGCCCTCATCTCCGTGGTCGCCACCGCCTACCTCCTGGGCGTCTCCACCCGCCGCGTGGAGAAACTCGCCGAATCCCTCGGCGTCACTCAACTGTCGAAGTCGCAGGTCAGCACCATGGCCAAACACCTCGACGAACAAGTCACGGCGTTCCGGAACCGGCCCCTGGACGCCGGTCCGTATGCGTTCGTGTGGGTCGACGCGCTGACCCAGAAGGTCCGCGAAGGCGGCCGGATCATCAACGTTCACGCCCTGGTCGCGGTCGGCGTCAACGCCGACGGCCACCGCGAGATCCTCGGCATCGACGTCGCCACCGCCGAGGACGGAGCGGGCTGGCTGGCGTTCCTGCGCTCGCTGACCGCCCGCGGCCTGTCCGGCGTCCAGTTGGTCATCTCCGACGCCCACACCGGCCTCGTCGGTGCGATCGCGGCCGTGCTGCCCGGCGCCTCGTGGCAGCGCTGCCGCACCCACTACGCCCGCAACCTCCTCTCCCAAGTCCCGAAATCCGCGCAGCCCTGGGTCGCCACCTTGCTGCGGACCGTCTTCGAGCAGCCCGATGCCGATGCTGTCCACGCGCAGATGCGGCATGTCCTAGATGCCCTGGAAGCGAAGTTCCCCAAGGCCGCCGACCACCTGGACGCGGCCCAGCACGATGTGCTGGCGTTCACCGCTTTCCCCAGGCAGTTCTGGCGGCAGATCTGGTCCAACAATCCGCAGGAGCGGCTGAACAAGGAGATTCGTCGCCGCACCGACGTCGTCGGGATCTTCCCCGACCGCACCGCCCTGATCCGCCTGGTCGGCGCCGTCCTGGCCGAACAGAACGACGAGTGGATCGAAGCCCGCCGCTACATGAGCCACGAACTCCTGGCCAAGACCGGCCACCCGAACGAGTCACAAACCCACGAGCCCGCCCTGCCCACCGAACTCACCGCATAGCGTTCCAACACGAGACCAGCTGGTGGCCGTCGATACACCACCTCAGCGGACGTGACCCATGGGTGCGGGCCCATGGGGCACCCCAGACAACTAGTCCTGGGTGACCCTGAAAGCGAACCCTGGGGACGTTCTGCATGTGCTGCCTCACCCGTTTTTGTAGCGCCCGAGCCGAAGGGCCCGCCGGTGTCTAGAGGGAGAACGCGCGCAGGCCCGTGAGGAACGAGCGGGCCGAGCACGATCGACCGGCAGACACCGGATCTAAGGGCCCGGAGGCGAGGGCGCGGCAATAAGGGGCCAGGACGTTCACCTTTCGAGCTACCCGCACCGATCACCTTCAGCCGAATCGTTCACCTGACGAGCTACGTCCACCGATCACGTTCAGCCGTTCCGTCCACCTTTCGAGCTACCCGCACCGATCACCTTCAGCCGAATCGTTCACCTGACGAGCTACCTTCACCCCGCACGTTCACCCTGGACTGCGGGCTCCCGGGCGGGGCTGCGGGAGGGAGCCGACCTCTTCGGGGAGGTGCATGCGGAGCATCACGCGGTCCACCGCGTCGGGGGAGAGGCGGTGGCGGGTGAGGAGGGAGGCGGCGATCATGACGGCGAAGGCGAGGGGGACGGTCCAGGCGGCGGGTTGTTCGAGGAGGGCGGCGGACCAGCCGCCGGCGGCGCCGCGGACGCTGGTGAGGACGACCGCGCAGGCGGCGAGGCCGCCGCCGGTGACCAGGCCGAGCAGCGCTCCGGCGTCGGTGAGCCCGCGCCACCAGATGCCGAGGACCAGCAGCGGGCAGAAGGACGAGGCGGCGACGGCGAACGCCAGCCCGATGGCGTCGGCGACGGGCAGGCCCGCGGTCGCCGTGGCCATCACGAGCGGCGGACCGCCCGCCAGCAGGGTGGCCCAGCGGAATCCGCGCGCCGAGCCGTGCATGAGGTCCTGCGAGAGCACTCCGGCGACGGAGACGGTGAGCCCGGAGGCGGTCGACACGAAGGCGGCGAACGCCCCGGCGGTGGCCAGCGCCGCGAGCAGCCGGCCCGCGCCGCCCGCCTCGGTGAGCTGCGGCAGCACCAGCACGGCCGTGTCGGTCTGCCCGGTGAGCAGCAGTTGCGGCGCGAAGACCCGGCCGAGCGCGCCGTACAGCGTCGGCAGCAGGTAGAAGACGCTCAGCAGCACGAGGACCAGCAGCGTGGTGCGGCGGGCGGCGCGGCCGTCGGGGTTGGTGTAGAAGCGCACGAGGACGTGCGGCAGGCCCATCGTGCCCAGGAACGTCGCCAGCAGGATCGAGTACACCGCGTACAGCGGGTGGGACCGCCCGCCCGCGCCGGACAGCGGGTTCGCCCACGCCGCGCCGGTGGCCGGCTTCAGGCCGTCCCGGTGCGGGACGGCGGCGCCCGCGGGGAAGGTGAGGCTGGTCCCGGGCTCCGCGGTGTGCCGGCCCTTGGTGAGGAGCACCGGGGTGCCGCTGCCGCCGGCCGGGCCGCCGGAACCGTTGCCGCCGGCCGGGCCGCTGCCGCTGCCGCTGGTGCCCCCGTAGGCCGTGCCGTCCAGCCCGCCGCGCACGGTGACCCTCACCGGGGAGCCGACGTCGAACCGCACCCGGTCGTCGAGCCGGACGACCGTGCTGTGCGTGAACCGCGGCACGTCGGGGCCGGTCAGGGCGGGCGCGCCGGCGGAGCGCCAGGCCAGCACCAGGAAGACGGCCGGCACCGCGATCGCGGTGAGCTTGAGCCAGAAGTGGAACGCCTGGACGAGGGTGACGCTGCGCATGCCGCCGGCCGCGGCGACGGCGGTGACCGCCACGGCCACCACCACCGCGCCGGTCCAGCGCGGCGCGCCGGTGACCGTCTGGAGCGTCAGCCCGGCCCCCTGCAGCTGCGGGACGAGGTACAGCCAGGCGATGACCACGACCAGTACGCCGGCCACCCGCCGCACGGCCACCGAGCCGAGCCGCTCCTCGGCGAAGTCCGGCAGGGTGTAGGCGCCGGAGCGGCGCAGCGGCGCCGCGACCAGGAGGAGCAGCACCAGATAGCCGGCGGTGTAGCCGACGGGGTAGGCGAGCATGTCGACGCCGTAGGCCATGACCAGCCCGGCCACCCCGAGGAACGACGCGGCGGACAGGTACTCGCCGCCGATCGCGGAGGCGTTCCACAGCGGCGACACCTCGCGCGAGGCCACGTAGAAGTCGGAGGTGGCGCGGGACAGCCGCAGCCCGTAGACGCCGATGGCGACGGTCGCCGCGAGGACGACGGCGAGCGCCGCGAGTCCGAGCGCCGGGTTCACCGCTCCCCCGCCGGGGCGCCCGGCCGGGCGTCGCGCCGGCCCTCGTCGTCCACAGCGTCGGCGGTGCTTCGGGGGCCGCCGGCCGCCGCCTCGGATTCCGCCTCCGGAGCACCGGGCCCGCCTCCCCCGTCCGGCACGGCGGCCGCCTCCGCCGCTCCGGCCGCGGGTCCTGCCCCCGCCTCCGGCGCCGCCCCCACGGCCGGCACTTCCGGGCCCGCCGCCCCGGGAGCGTTGAGCATGTCCGTGAAGTCCCGCTCCACCCGTTCCGCGTGCCGGACGTGGAACCAGGCCGCGCCCACCATCACCGGGTAGGCGACCGCGCCCAGCAGCAGCCACGGCAGCCGGATGCCGGTGATCTCGGCCGTGCGCAGGCCGGGGAGGAGGGCGAAGGCGAGGGGCAGCCCGCCGAGCACCACGGCGAGGACCGCGAGGACGCCCAGTGCCAGGCGCAGCTGGTCGCGGACCAGGGCGCGCAGGTAGATCTGGCCGAGGCGCGGCTGGGCGTGCAGGTCCTGCGCGCCGGCGCGGGCGGACCAGCCGCCGGAGCGGTTGCGGCGGGGTGCGGTGACGGCGACCCGGCGCGACGGCGGCTGCGCGCCCGTCATGACGGCCCGTCGCCGGAGGCCGGCGCCCACCGGACGAGGTGGTCCCGCAGCTCCCTGGTGTGCCGCCGGGCGACGGGCAGTTCGGTGCCCGCGACCCGGACCGTCCACCGTCCCGCGTCCGAGCGCAGTTCCTCGACGTGCCGCAGCGACACCAGGTAGCCGCGGTGGATGCGCAGGAATCCGTGCGGCGCCCAGCGCTCCTCGAGCACGGCCAGGGAGACCCGGACCAGCGGCGCCCGGCCGGCGGCGTGCAGCCGTACGTAGTCGCCGCTGGCCTCGGCGTACGCCACCTCGTCGCGCGAGACGAACCGGGTGACCCCGCCGAGGTCGACGGGTATCCGCTCGTCGGCCGCGTCGGCGCCCCGGCCGGTGTGCGGCGCCCCGCCCGTGCCGGGGGGTCCGCCGCCGATGAGTTCGGCGACCCGCTGGACCGCCTCGGCCAGCCGCTCCCGGCCCACGGGCTTGAGCAGGTAGTCGCACGCCTTGAGCGCGAACGCGTCGACGGCGAAGTCCTCGTAGGCGGTGACGAACACGACCGCGGGCGGCCGGGCGAACCGCCGCAGCACCCGCATCAGATCGAGCCCGTCGAGGCCGGGCATGCGGATGTCGAGGAACACCGCGTCGACCGGCTCGCACTCCAGCAGCCGCAGCGCGGCGTCGCTGCTGCCGGCGGCGAGCACCCGCCCGATCCGGTGGTCGCCGCACAGCAGGTACGTCAGGTCCTCCAGGGCGGGCGGCTCGTCGTCGACGGCCAGCACCCGCAGCGGCATCGTCACGCACGCACCCCGTTCCGGTACTTGGGCACCCGGACGTTGACCTTGGTCCCGGCGCCCGGGGCGGTCTCCACGACGAGCCCGTACTCGTCGCCGAAGACCGCCCGAAGTCGCTCGTCCACGTTGCCGAGGCCGAGCGAGTCCCCTTCGCCCTCCCCGGCCAGCTGCACGCGGACCTCCTCGGGGTCCATGCCCACCCCGTCGTCCTCCACACTGATCCGGCACTCCGCGCCCGCGTCCTCCGCCCGGATCGTGACCCGGCCGGGCGTCGGCTTGGGTCCCAGGCCGTGCCGCACCGCGTTCTCCACGATCGGCTGCAGGCACAGGAACGGCACGGCCACCGGCAGCACTTCGGGGGCGATCAGCAGGTCGACCTGGAGCCGGGCGCCGAACCGGGCGCGTTCCAGGCGCAGATAGCGGTCCACGGACCGCAACTCCTCGGCGAGGGTACTGAACTGGCCGTGGCTGCGCAGGCTGTACCGCGTCAACTCGGCGAACTCCAAAAGCAGTTCGCGGGCCTGGTCGGGGTCGGTGCGGACGAACGAGGCGATCGCGGTCAGCGAGTTGTAGACGAAGTGCGGGGAGATCTGGGCGCGCAGGGCGCGCAGTTCGGCTTCCACCATGCGGGTGCGGGACCGGTCGAGTTCGGCGAGTTCCAGCTGGGCGATGACCCAGTGCGCGACCTCCCCCGCGGCCCGCACCAGCCCCGCGGAGACCTGCCGCGCGTAGACGGACAGCGCGCCGACCACCAGGCCGTCGACCACCAGTGGCACCACGACGGCGCTGTGCACCGGGCAGTCGAGGTCGCCACACTCGACGATCTCGGGCGGCACCACCCAGGGCCGGCCGGTCTGCATCGCCTCGCGGGCGTGCTCGACGGCCGCCGGGGCGTGCCGACGGCCCGGCCCCTCCCAGGCGAGCAGCACACCGTCGCCGACGACGGCCAGCGCGGGCGTGCCGAGCAGCGCGCGCAGGTGGCGGGCGGCGCGGCGCGCGGAGTCGGGGTTGAGGCCGTCGCGCAGCGGGGGCGCGGCGAGCGACGCCTCGTGGAGGGTGGCGAAGGCGGCCCGGTCGGCGGGCGTGCCGAAGCCGCGGCGTCCGCGGACCAGCCAGAACAGCCCCGCCGCCGCGCCCGCGACCACCAGTGCGACGGCCACCACGGTGATCACGGACCCCATGCCCCGCATTATCGCGACGCCCCGGGACCCCGGACAGGGCCGTGACACGGGATTCTCGGCGGACCGCGGCGCCCGACTGGCCGCCGCGGGCTCGCGGGCAGGCGGGCGGTGGCCGACGGTGGGGAAAAAGCCGGCAGGAGGAGGGCGGCAGGAGGAGGCCGGCGGCCGCTGGGCTCCCGTCCCCTCGCCGTGCGGACCCCGGGGAGCCTTTCGGACCGTCGGGGCCCCGGCACCTGTCCACCGGCCGACGGCCACCGGCCGACGAGCGAGGAGCGGGCGTGAGCGATAGGGCGGCGACGGCGGGCGGCGACGGCAGAACGGGGAACCGGAACCTGGTCCTCGCGGCGATGATCTTCGCGGTGGCGATGACCTTCATCGACCAGACCATCGTGTCGATCGCGGCCCCGAACATCCAGCAGGAGCTGGACCTGTCGACCACCGGCCTGCAGTGGGCGATCAACGCCTACCTGCTCACGCTGGCCGCGCTGTTCGCGTACGGCGGCCGGCTGGCCGACACCCGCGGCCACCGGCGGGTGGTCGTCGCCGGGGTGCTGATCTTCGCGGTCTCGTCGCTGCTGTGCGGGCTGACGCCCAAGGGCGGCGCTGCCGAGGCCTGGCTCGTCACCTTCCGCGCGGTGCAGGGCGCCGGCGGCGCGATCATGTTCCCCGCGGCGCTGGGCATCGTGGTGCAGACGTTCGCGCTGCGCGAGCGCGGGCGGGCGGGCGCTGTTCTTCGGGATCGCGGGCGGCCTCACCGCGGTGGGCCCGGTGCTGGGCGGCTATCTGACGCAGTGGACGTGGCGGGCGATCTTCTGGGTGAACGTGCCGGTCGCCGTCGTCGCCCTGGTCCTCATCGCGCTGTCGCGGCCGGTGACCGAGCACCGGCCGGCGCCCATGGACTACCGGGGCCTGGCACTGATCGCCGGCGGCGTCGGGCTCAGCGTCTTCGGCTTCCAGCAGGCGCAGATCTGGCACTGGTCGAACCCCGGCATCGGGCTGTGCATCGGCGCCGGGGTGCTGCTGCTCGTCGTGTTCTACCGGGTGGAGCTGCGCACCGCCTCGCCGCTGATGCAGGTGCGGATCTTCCACAACCGGGCGTTCCTGGTGCAGAACCTGGTGCTGGGCATCTCGATGCTGGTGTTCGTCCCGCTGTTCTTCTTCGCCAGCGAGTACGCGCAGATCGGGCTGGGCAAGTCGGCGTCGGGCGCCGGCGTCTACCTGCTGTACTTCTTCATCGGCTTCGTCATCGCGTCGCAGATCGGCGGCCGCATGCTGGACCGCGGCGGTGCCAAGCGCCCGGTGGTGCTGGGGTGCGTGCTCTCCGCGGTCGGCTTCCTGCTGCTGGCCGGCGAGGTGACCGGCCTCGATTTCGGCACGCAGCAGTGGTAGGTCATCCTCGCCGGCTTCGGGATGGGGATGATGCTGACGCCGGCGAGCACGGACGCGGTGAACCGGGCGTCGCGCCTGTCGTACGGCGAGGCCACCGGCATCACCCAGACCGTCCGCAACTACGCGGCGAGCCTCGGGCTGGCCGTCCTCGGCACGATCTCGGTGACCGTCTTCGAGTCCCGCCTGCGCACGTCGCTGATCGCGCACGGCGTCCCCGCCTCGCAGGCGTCGTCCCAGGCCCACGCCCTCGCGCAGTCCCACTCCGCGCCGTCCGGCAGCGCGTCGATCCCGCACTACGTGCGCCTGGACTTCGCGTACTCCACGCGCACCGTCTTCTACGTCATGGCCGGCATCATGGCGGCGGCCGCCCTCGTCGCCAGGATCGGCCTGCGCCCCGGCCTCCAGCCCGAGGAGAGCCCCGAAGAGGCCGCCCCCGGGGCTCCCGCACAGGCGAAGGACCGGACGAACCGGACGAGTTAATTCAGTCCCGAGCGGTGCGGGCCCCTCGATAGGCTGCGATGTCCGGCCCGATCGGCCGGACCGTCGAGGGGGAATCGCGGTGCGCACCACCTTCCGTCACATCAGGAATGCCGTTCTCGGGGTCGCCGTCCTGGCGGCGTGCACCGCCTGCTGGGGTGATCCGGTCGGCCCGCGCGCCGCCGGCGCTTCCCAGGCCGCGGAGCAGCTGCTCGCCGACCTTCCCCGGGTGCAGCCGGCCGGATCCGTGTCCGACGTCGCCCGCACGGCCGTCGCCGAGGACCGCGGCCGGGTGATCGGCGAGGCGGAGGTCGGCGCGGAACATCTCGTCGCCTACACGACGGCCTCGGGATGCGGTCTGCTCGTCGTGGCCGCCGCGGGCAGGGACCGGGTCCGGTTGCAGATGACGGCGAGCCGGCCGTCGCCGTCCGGCACGTCGGCCGCCCCGGCCGCCGGCTCCCCGCCCGGGGGGCCGTACGGGACGGCGAGCTCACGCACCAGCGGCCCCGGCGACCGGTTCGCCCAGCTGTTCTGCAGCGACCGGTCGTGGGTCGCCACCTACGACTCCCCCGCCGCGCGGCAGTCCAGGACCGAGGTGGGGCCCTCGCTCGTGCTGAGCCCGGCCCCGGGAAGCAGCGGGCCGTTCGTCATGGCCGTGGGGTCCGAAGCGCTACGGCAGCAGGCCGGCGACTACTTCCGGCGCCGCTGAGTCCTGCCGCCCCGGGGCCCGGTCACGGGGTGAGGCGGGTGGCGGCCCAGGCGGACAGGCGGGTGGCGGCGAAGGCGGCGGCCGCCGCGACCAGGAGGGCCGGCAGCGGGTAGTGGACGGTGCCGGTGCGGGAGCCGGTGACCAGGCCGGTGACGGCGGCCTGCGCGGGAGACCCGGAGACGATCAGGACCGCCCCGGCGGCGATCGCGGTGACCAGGATCGGCCAGCCGCCGCCGCGCACCAGCGGCGGGTTGGTCAGCGCACCGACCGCCGTCCCCAGCAGGACGGAGACCGCGGCGGCCATCGCCCCGGCCACCGCCGCCGGCCCGACCGGCACGGCGGTGTGCAGGTCGTCGGCGTGCCGTCCGCTGACCGCGGCGACGACGGCCGTCCCGGCCAGGCCCAGCACTCCGGAGGCCGCGGCAGCGGCCGCCAGCGCCGCCCGCTGCACCCGCGCGGGCCCGACCGCGGCGGCGACGCAGGCACGCGCCGCCGCGGGCTCGCCCGTCACGCAGACCCGCACCGTCCAGGCGGCCACCGGCAGCAGCAGGGCCGCCGCGTAGCCGAGGGAGCCGAGCAGCGGCTCGCCGCCCGCGATGCCGATCGCCATCACGGCGCCGTAGAAGATCAGCGGCGGCAGCCAGCGGTGGGAACGCAGCAGCAGGTCGAGCTGGTAGCGCAGCACCGCGCCGCTGCGCCGGGCGCGAACGGCCGGTCCGGACACGGTCGTTGCCGATCGGCGCGCGGCAGCGGGCGCGGCCGGGGGCGACGGCGTACGGGGCGCGGCGGTCCTGACGGAGGTGATGTGCCAGGGCGGCCGGGCCTCCAGCAGCGCGCGCAGCACCGCGTCCGACTGCCCGGCCGGCACCGCGCCGCGCACCACCCCGCCCTCCCGGTCGAGCCCCGACTCCGCGGCCGCGGCCGGCAGTTCTCCCTCGCCCACCGCCTCGATCACGACCGAGCCGGTGGAGCCGGCGAGCGGCTGCCCGGCGTCCGCGGTCACCTCGGCCGGGACCGCGTCGCCGGGCGCGGGCGTCCCCGCCGCGGACGCGGTCACCGGGCCCTCGTCCGCCGGACCGGGCGCCGAGCCCGGACCCGCCGCCGCGGTCCCGGCGTCCGCAACGGCCTTCTGGGTCGCGACTGTTGCGCGGGAGACGGCGAGCTCGGGTGCCTGGCCGGGGTCGACGCGGAGGACGGCGGTCGCGTCGTACGCGAGGCGCTGGGGGTCGTGGTCGACGAAGAAGACGGTCGCTCCGGCGGCGGCGCGATCCCGTACGGCGCCGTCGAGCACGGCGCGGGCCCGGGTGTCGAGGCCGGTCCATGCCTCGTCCAGGACGAGCAGCAGGGGGTCGGCCAGCAGGGCCTGGGCGACCGCGACCTTCTGGCAGGTGCCCTTGGACAGTTCGTCGAGCGGGGTCCCGGCGTACCCGGTGATGCCGAAGCGTTCGAGCCACCCGAGGGCACGCGTGCGGGCCTCCGGCGCGCTCAGGCCGCGCACCGCGCCCATGTGCGTGAGGTAGCGCAGCACCGGGAAGGGCAGCGCGGGCGGGAAGCGCTCCGGCACGTACGCGGTGCCGCCGGCGGGCCGGCCGGTGACGCGGCCGGCGGTCGGGCGGTCGACGCCCGCGACGATCCGCAGCAGGGTCGACTTGCCGCTGCCGTTCGGGCCCTCGACCCGGACCACGGCGCCGGGCTCCGCGGCCAGCGCCACGTCGCGCAGCACCCACGGCCCGCGCAGCCCGTAGCGCCGCCCCACTCCGTCCAGCCGCAGCCCGCCGTCCCCGGCCCGCTCGCCAAAGGACCCGTCCCCGTCGTGTCGCACGGGCCCATCCTGGCCCACGCCGCCCCGGGCACGGAAGCCGCGGATGGCAGACTTGGCACGTGAGTACGCCTGTCGAACCCAGTACCAGCAGCCCCTTCCAGCACGAGGCGGTGGACCGCGACGCGGCCCCGCAGTTCGTGCTGCCGCTCGTCGTCCGCATCGAGCGGGACGCGCCGCCCGGCCGGACCGACGCGCTGGAGACGGCGGCGCGCGCGGTGCTGACCCTGCTCGCCGACGAGCGGTCGACCGCGGAGGACGGGGAGTGGGCGCAGGCCGTGCGGGACTGGCAGGACGCCCGCATCCGCAAGGTCGTGCGGCGGGCGCGGGGCGCGGAGTGGCGGCGGGCCGAGGCGCTGCCGGGCATCACCGTCACGGGTGACGCGGCCGAGGTGCGGGTGTACCCGCCGGTGCCGCTCGACGGCTGGCCGAAGGACCTGGCCCGGCTCCAGGTGTCCGGCACGGAGCTGGACGACCCGGCGCCCCCGGCCCTCCCCGAGCCGGGCGCCCCGGTGCTGTGGATGAACCCGGGGGTCGCCATGTCCGCGGGCAAGGCGATGGCCCAGGCGGGGCACGGCGCCCAGCTGGCCTGGTGGGAGCTGTCGCAGGCGCAGCGGGCGGCCTGGGCGGCGGACGGTTTCCGGCTCGCCGTGCGGACCGCGGCGCCCGCGGGCTGGACGCGTCTGACGGAGTCCGGGCTGCCCGTGGTCCGGGACGCCGGGTTCACCGAGATCGCCCCGGGCTCGTGCACCGTGGTGGCCGACCACCCCGCCCTGCGCCCCTGACGGCGGCGGAGCCTGCGCGGGGGTCCTGCCACCGCGGAGGCGAGGCCGCCGGGTCAGGGCGGCGCCAGGGGTCGGGTCAGGCGAGGCCGGCGACGAGATCCGCGACGGAGCGGCGGCGGCCGGTGTAGAAGGGGATCTCCTCGCGGACGTGGCGGCGGGCCTCGGAACCGCGCAGGTGCCGCATCAGGTCGACGATGCGGTGCAGCTCGTCGGCCTCGAAGGCGAGGATCCACTCGTAGTCGCCGAGCGAGAACGAGGCCACGGTGTTGGCCCGCACGTCGGGGTAGCCGCGCGCCATCTTGCCGTGGTCGGCAAGCATCCGCCGCCGGTCCTCGTCGGGCAGCAGGTACCAGTCGTAGGACCGCACGAACGGGTAGACGCTCACGTAGTTCCGCGGCGTCTCGTCGGCGAGGAACGCCGGGATGTGCGACTTGTTGAACTCGGCCGGGCGGTGCAGCGCCATGTTGGACCACACCGGCTCCAGCTGGCGGCCCAGCCGGGTGCGGCGGAAGAGGTTGTAGGCCTCCTGGAGGGCGTCCGCGGTCTCCGCGTGCCACCAGATCATCACGTCGGCGTCGGCGCGCAGGCCGGACAGGTCGTACGTGCCGCGGATGGTGACGTCCTTCGCGGCGAGCTGCGCGAACAGCTCGTCCACCTCGTCCGCCCACCCGCCGCGGTCCTCCGGCAGCGCGGATCGCAGCCGGAACACCGACCACAGCGTGTAGCGGATGACCTCGTTGAGGTCCTTGGCCTTCTTGCCCGCGTTGGGCGCCTTGGCAGGGGCTTCGGGGGCGGAAGTCGAGTCGGTCATGCGGCTATTCTCCCGCGCCGTCCCCGGTGCCCGGCACCAGGGTCCCCAGCACCTCGCGGGCGGCCCGCCGGCCGCTGCCGACGCAGGCCGGGATGCCCACGCCGTCGTAGACGGCGCCGCAGACGGCCAGGCCGGGCAGCTTGCCGACCTGCTCGCGGATCCGCGCGACGCGGCCCACGTGGCCGACCGCGTACTGGGGCAGGCCGGCGTCCCAGCGGGTGACCCGGGCGGCGACGGGTGCGGCGCGCAGCCCGACCGCCTCGCCGAGGTCCTCCCGGGACAGCCGCACCAGGTCGGTGTCGTCCCAGGCCAGATCGGCCTCGTTGCCGTAGCGCCCGACCGAGGTGCGCAGCACGAACGTGTCGCCGCCGGCCTTGTCGAGCCAGCCCCACTTGTGGCTGGAGAAGGTCGACGCCTTGATGGTGCGGCCCTCGACGGGCGGCACCAGGAAGCCGCTGCCGACCGGGATCCGGTGCACGTCCCGGCGGCGGAAGGCCATCGTCACCAGGGCCATGCCGGCGTACTCGACGGCGCTCAGCTCGGCCGCGGCGGCCGGTGCCTCGGCGGCGAGCAGCCGGGCGGCGGCGGGCGCGGGCGCGGCGACGACCACGGCGTCGGCGGCCAGGGTCCGGTCGGCGAGCACGACCTGCCAGCCGTGCGGTCCGTTGCGGCGCAGCTCGCGCACCGCGGTGCCGGTCTCGATGGTGACGCCGGCGGCCCGGCAGGCGTCGGCGACGGCGACCGGCAGGCGGCCGACGCCGCCGCGGATGCCGTTGAAGACCGGCCCGGTCTGCCGCGCGGCGGCGGCCTTGCGCTGCAGGCCGCGGGCCGCCTCGATCAGCGAGCGGCCGTCGCGGGCGGCGGAGAACAGCTGCGGGATCGCCGCGCGCAGCGAGATCTCGTAGGCGTCGCCGGCGTAGACGCCGCCGAGCAACGGGTCGACGAGCCGGTCGACGACCTCGCGGCCGAGCCGGGCGGCCACGTACGCGCCGACGGCCACGTCCTCGCCGACCTCGGTGCGGGGCAGCACGTGGTCGAGCGGGATGCGGGCCAGGCCGGCGGCGGACAGCACGCCGGAGGAGGCGAGCGGGCCGAGGTCGGCGGGCACGCCCATGACACCGCCGGGCGGCATCGGCCGCAGCCGGCCGCGGGACCACAGCTTCGCGCCGAGCACGGCGGGCGGTTCCAGGTCGTCGGCCAGGCCCACCTCGCGGGCCAGCTCGATCGCCTCGGGCCTCCTGGCCAGCAGCGACTCGGCTCCCAGGTCCACCGGGACGCCGGCGATCTCGTCCGCGTGCAGCTTGCCGCCGAGCCGCTCGGACGCCTCCAGCAGGGTCACCGCGATCCCCGCCCCGGCCAGGTCGTACGCGGCGGCGAGCCCGGAGATCCCGCCGCCGACGACCACCACGTGCCCCGCGTCGGGGGCGCCTCCCGGTGCCTGCCCGGGGACGTTCGGGCGGTGCGTCTGGCTCATGTCCCCACTGTCTCAGACGCCGGATCGAGTTCCGAACGTGACCCCTTCGGGACCGGGTACCGGCAACCCGCGCGACAGCGCGCACGTCCAACCGGCATCACCGTTCCAACGGCCCATATCCCGGGGGGATTTGATGTCGACACTCACGACGAAGGCAGGACCGGGCGCCGCCCGGCGGCACGGCAGACGGCGGCGTACCGCAGCCGCAGCCGGCGGGCTGCTGCTCGCCGCCGCGCTGGCCGTCGCCGGCTGCAGCAGCAGCTCCGGCAGCAACTCGGCGAAGAGCGACGCGGCTTCCGCGCAGCGGGCGGACGGCGGCTCGGCGGCCAAGTCCGCGCCCGGCCAGAGCGGCGACGACGCCGCCACACCGGGCGCCGCGGCCACACCCGGCGCGACGGACAGCGGCTCCGGATCCGGATCCGGCAACAGCTCCGGCAGCGGCACGGCGGCCCCGCCGAAGGCGACCCCGGCGATTCCCACGTTCCTCGCCCGCACCGCGCACCTGACCGTGCGCACCCCGGACGTGGAGCGGCAGCTGGACGCCGCCCGCACCATGGCCGCGGACGCCGGCGGCTACGCGGGCGACGAGGACACCACGGTGGACGCCCGCGGGCACGCGGAGTCCACGATCCAGCTGCGGGTCCCGGCCTCCGCCTACGACTCCGTGCTGGTGCGGCTGGCCCGTCTCGGCACCCTCCTCGACCGCACCGTGAAGGTCGAGGACGTCACCGGCCAGGTGGTGGACGTGCAGAGCCGGATCAAGTCGCAGCAGGCGAGCGTGGCGCGGGTGCGGGCGCTGATGGACCGGGCGTCGAGCCTCAACGACGTGGTGTCGCTGGAGAGCGAGCTGAGCACCCGCGAGTCGGCGCTGGAGGCACTGGAGGCCCAGCAGGACTCGCTGAAGTCGCGGACGAACCTGGCGACGATCAGCCTCCAGCTGGTCGAGCCGCCGGTGAAGGCCGCGCCGAAGCCGGCCCCCACGAAGCACGACGGGTTCTGGAAGGCCGTCGGGCACGGGCTGCAGAACGGCTGGCACGGCTTCTACGTGACGCTGCGGGTGGTGCTGGTGGTGGCCGCCGTGGTGCTGCCGTTCGCGCTGCTGGCCCTGCTGCTCTGGTCCGGCCACCGGCTGCTGCGCCGCTGGCTGCCGGGCGGCCAGGACGCCCGCCGGGTGGCGCACTCCTCGCTGCGGGTGCCGACCGGCCGTGCGCCGGAAGGGCGCGGGCCGGTCGGCGGCGCGCCGCGGGTGCCGAGCCCGACGCTGCCGGCGTACCCGGGGGCCGCGGCCGGGGAGCGGGCGGCCGGCGACAAGGCGCCCGAGGAACCGGACGGGCCGCCCGCCGGGTAGCGGGGCGGGCGGACCGGTGTGCGGGCGGCCGCGGTTCAGACCGCGGTCGCCCGGTGCACGAAGTCGACGAGGCGGGTCAGGGCGTCCGGCGGGGTGCTGGGCATCACGCCGTGGCCGAGGTTGAAGACATGGCCGGTTCCGGCGGCCGCGGCGGCGTCCAGCACCTCCTGGGCCTTGGCCTCGACGACCGCGGTCGGGGCGAACAGCACCGCCGGGTCGAGGTTGCCCTGCAGGGCCTTGCCGGGGCCGACCCGGCGGGCCGCCTCGTCCAGCGGCACCCGCCAGTCGACGCCGACGACGTCCGCGCCGGCCTCGCCCATCAGGCCGAGCAGCTCGCCGGTGCCGACGCCGTAGTGGATGCGGGGGACGCCGTGGCCGGCGACCGCGTCGAACACCTTCGCCGAGGCGGCCATCACGTAGCGCCGGTAGTCGGCGGGCGCGAGGGCGCCGGCCCAGGAGTCGAAGAGCTGGACGGCGCTGGCGCCGGCCTCGATCTGCACGGTGAGGAACGCGGCGGCGATGTCCGCGAGGCGGTCGACGAGCTCGGCCCACAGCTCGGGCTCGCCGTACATCATCGCCTTGGTGTGCTCGTAGGTCCGCGACGGGCCGCCCTCGATGAGGTAGCTGGCCAGCGTGAACGGCGCGCCGGCGAAGCCGATGAGCGGGGTGGCGCCCAGCTCGGCGGTGAGCATCCCGACGGCCTCGGTGACGTAGGAGACGTCGCCGGGTTCGAGGGGACGCAGCCGCGCGAGGTCGGCGCGTGTGCGGACGGGGTCGGCGACGACCGGGCCGACGCCGGGCTTGATGTCCAGGTCGAGGCCGATCGCCTTGAGCGGCACCACGATGTCGCTGAAGTAGATGGCGGCGTCCACGCCGTGGCGGCGCACCGGCTGCAGGGTGATCTCGGTGATGAGGTCCGGCCGCGTGCAGGACTCCAGCATCGGGATGCCCTCGCGGACCTTCAGGTACTCGGGCAGTGAACGCCCGGCCTGCCGCATGAACCACACCGGGGTGTGCGGCACGGACTCGCCCCGGCAGGCGCGGATGAAGGGGGAATCAGCGGTCTTCTGGTGCGCACTCACCCCCCGATCTTCGCACGGCCGTGCCCCCGCCCCGCACCGGCCCGGGGGGCCGCCGCCGGGCCCCCGGGGCGGCGGTGCGGCCGGCCCTGGCCGAAAGAGCACGTCCATGGCCTGAGACGCCGTCAAGAAAGCGGTGTTGGTGCGGGCGGAGCGCGCCGAAGACGCTTACCCTTCCGGGCATGGCAGCGGTTACCGGGCACCTGGACGACGAGGCACCCTTCTCCTTCCGTCAGGCGGTCGAGGCGCTGCGTGCGGCTCGGGTGCGGCCCGGGGTCCGCATCGAGGAGACCGCGGCGCCGCGCCGGCTCGCGCCCTTCGCCTACGCACTGGAGGCCACCGTCCTGTCGGACGGCGAGGAGCTGGCCGACGGCCGGCTGGTGCTGCTGCACGAGCCCGGCGGGCACGACGCCTGGCACGGCGAGTTCCGGCTGGTCACCCTGGCCCGGGCGGAGCTGGAGCCGGAGATGGCCGGCGATCCGCTGCTGCCCGAGGTGAGCTGGTCCTGGCTGACCGGCGCGCTGGACGCCCGCGGCGCCGCCTACCACGACCCGAGCGGCACGGTCTCCCGCGCGTCCTCGCACTACTTCGGCGGGCTCGCCGACCGCTCCGACGACACCCAGATCGAGGTCCGGGCCTCCTGGACGCCGGCGTCCGCCGCGGACGCGGCGGCCCATCTCGCCGCCTGGTGCGATCTGCTGTGCGCGTGCGCGGGCCTGCCGCCGTGGGACGGCCCCGAGTCGTCCGTGCGCGGGGCCGGCGGCGTGCTGCCGCTCCCCAAGCGCCGCAGCTGACGGCGGTTCCGCCGGGTCCCGCGCCCGCCGGTTCCGCCGCCTCGTCCGGCCGGTGCGGCGGGGCGTTCCGCACGGGTGTGCCCGGGGAGACCACCCGTTCGATCGGGCGTCCGATTTGCCGGAAATGCCACTCAATAAATCGTGATCTTTCCCTAAAGCCCGGAGCAATTGCTGCCGAAGGAGACTGTGACCGTTTCAGTCCCCTTTGCCACAGGAGGCCCGGTGTCCGTTCTTCTCGAGCAGCCCACGAGCCTGGTCGCCTACCGTCCCAGCAAGCCGACGGCCATGGTCGTCGTAGCCGACCCCCGCGTCCGCTCCACTGTCACCCGACACCTGTGGGCTCTCGGGGTTCGCGATGTGATCGAGGCCTCGTCGATCGCCGAGGCCCGTCCCCGGGTCGGTAACCCCCGCGACATCTGCGTCGCCGACGTCCATCTGCCCGACGGCTCGGGCCTGACCCTGCTCGCCGAGACGCGCGCGGCAGGCTGGCCCAACGGCCTGGCGCTCTCCGCCGCCGACGACATCGGCGCGGTGCGCAACGCGCTCGCCGGCGGCGTCAAGGGCTATGTCGTCACCGGCACCCGCAACACCGCGGGCGCGCTGGCCGGCCGGCCGGGGCTCGCCCCGCTGGGCGCCACCGCGGCCCGGATGCAGCGCCGCCCGCCCGGCTCCCAGGGCCACCCCGGCAACGGCTACCGGGAGTTGTCCGGGCGCGAGGTCGAGGTGCTGCGGCTGGTCGCGGAGGGCCAGTCGAACAAGGCGATCGGCGTGTCCATGGGCCTGTCGGCGCTGACCGTCAAGAGCCACCTGGCGCGCATCGCCCGCAAGCTCGGCACCGGCGACCGGGCGGGGATGGTCGCGGTGGCGCTGCGCACCGGCATCATCCACTGACCCCTGAGGCAGGACGCGCGACCGCCGGCGGAACGTTCCGCCGGCGGTCGCGCGCGTCGCGGCCGGGCGGGCAGTCCTGTGGATCTCCGCGCGACCGGCCCGGCACGGGTAGCCTTGACAGGTGACCGACGCCAGAGAACCCGCATCCCCAGCAACCTCGGCGCCGGTCCCGCTGCTGGACCCGCGCGAGGGGATCCCGCCGGTCACCGCCGGCCCGGAGGCCCTGGACGACGTCGTTGCGGCCTTCGCCGCGGGCTCCGGCCCGGTCGCCGTCGATGCCGAGCGCGCCTCCGGCTACCGCTACGGCCAGCGGGCCTATCTGGTCCAGCTGCGCCGGGCCGGAGCAGGGACCGCGCTGATCGACCCCGTCGCATGCCCCGACCTGACCGCGCTCGGCGAGGTGCTCGCCGGCACGGAGTGGGTGCTGCACGCGGCCACCCAGGACCTGCCGTGCCTGGACGAGCTGGGCATGCGGCCCACCTCGCTGTTCGACACCGAACTCGCCGGGCGGCTGGCCGGGTTCGCCCGGGTCGGCCTCGGCGCCATGGTGGAGAACGTCCTCGGCTTCGCCCTGGAGAAGGGCCACTCGGCGGTCGACTGGTCCACCCGCCCGCTGCCGGATCCGTGGCTGCGGTACGCCGCGCTGGACGTCGAGCTGCTGGTCGACCTGCGCGACGCGCTGGAGGAGGACCTGCGCGCGCAGGGGAAGCTGGACTGGGCGCTCCAGGAGTTCGCGGCCATCGCGGCCGCCCCGCCGCCCGCGCCGCGGGTCGACCCGTGGCGCCGCACCTCCGGCATGCACAAGGTGCGGCGGCGGCGCCAGATCGCCGTGGTGCGGGAGCTGTGGCTGGCGCGGGACCGCGCCGCCCGGGAGCGGGACGTCTCCCCCGGCCGGGTGCTGACCGACGCCGCGATCGTCGCCGCGGCCCTGGAGCCGCCGGCCAATGTCCACGCGCTCGCCGCGCTGCCGGGCTTCGGGCACCGGATGGGACGGCGGCAGCTGGAGCAGTGGCAGACCGCGATCGACCGTGCGCGGGCGCTGCCGGAGCGGGAGCTGCCGCAGCAGACCGCCGCGTACACCGGTCCCCCGCCGCCGCGCGCCTGGGCGGACAAGGACCCGGTGGCCGCCGCCCGGCTGTCGGCGGCCCGCGCCGCGGTCTCCGCGCTCGCGGAGGAGCTGAACCTGCCCCAGGAGAACCTGGTCTCTCCGGACACGGTCCGGCGGCTGTGCTGGTCGCCGCCGCCGGAGCCGACCCCCGAGCTGGTGGCCGACACGCTCGCCTCCCTGGGTGCGCGTCCCTGGCAGGTGCAGCTGACGACACCGCTGCTCACCAAGGCTCTGGGAGCCCGCCCGACCGAGGGGTAACCGTCGGTAACTCCGGTTGACGTGTGACGTGTACCGCTTCCGCGGGTAAGACTGTGCACATGGGTTACCCATGAGTAGCATGACCTGTGAGCAAGCGCTCGCTCTTCGCCGGGCGGTGGCCTCCTCGCTGCGCCCTCCCCCGGGCACGCCGGTGGACACCCCGTACGGCACGCCGGTGCGGGGCGGGACCACCGCGCGCGGTGCGCCAGGTGCGAGCGTGAGCACGGTCGACTGTCGGCACCGGGCATGAGCGCCCGGGGGCAAGCGAACACAACGAAGGAGCCATCGTGCCTCGTACCGGAAGGGACGTCGTCTTCGTCGACGGCGTCCG
Organism: Streptomyces sp. NPDC020917; assembly: GCF_044333795.1. NCBI lineage: Bacteria > Bacillati > Actinomycetota > Actinomycetes > Kitasatosporales > Streptomycetaceae > Streptomyces > Streptomyces sp. NPDC020917. Next base: position 19,464 of record NZ_JBIRRR010000024.1, read on the forward strand.
CACGCCGTTCGGCAAGGCGGGCCCGAAGGGCATCTACCACGAGACCCGCGCCGACGATCTGGTGATCAAGTGCATCCGGGAGCTGCTGCGCCGCAACCCCGGTCTGGACCCGGCCCGCATCGACGAGGTCGCGGTCGCCGCGACCACGCAGATCGGCGACCAGGGCCTGACGCTCGGCCGTACCGCCGGCATCCTGGCCGGCCTGCCGACGACCGTCCCCGGCTTCTCCATCGACCGCATGTGCGCGGGCGCCATGACCGCGGTCACCACGACCGCCGGCGGCATCGCCTTCGGCGCGTACGACGTGGTGGTCGCCGGCGGTGTCGAGCACATGGGCCGGCACCCGATGGGCGAGGGCGTCGACCCCAACCCGCGGTTCGTCTCCGAGAAGCTCGTCGACGAGTCCGCGCTGTTCATGGGCATGACCGCGGAGAACCTGCACGACCGCTTCCCGCACCTGACCAAGGAGCGCGCCGACGCCTTTTCGGTGCGCAGCCAGGAGAAGGCCGCGAAGGCGTACGCGAACGGCAGCATCCAGCAGGACCTGGTGCCGATCGCGGTCCGCCGCACCAACGCCGAGGCGGGCGAGACCGGTTGGGGCCTGGCCACGGCCGACGAGCCGATGCGCCCGGGCACCACGCTGGAGCAGCTGGCCGGCCTGAAGACCCCGTTCCGCCCGCACGGCCGGATCACCGCGGGCAACGCCGCCGGCCTCAACGACGGCGCCACCGCCTCGCTGCTGGCCGCCGAGGACGTCGCCCAGGAGCTGGGCCTGCCGGTGAAGATGCGCCTGGTGGCGTACGCCTTCGCCGGCGTCGAGCCCGAGGTGATGGGCATCGGCCCGGTGCCGGCGACCGAGAAGGCACTGGCGAAGGCCGGCCTGACGATCGACGACATCGGCCTGTTCGAGATCAACGAGGCGTTCGCCGTCCAGGTCCTGTCGCTGCTCGACCACTACGGCATCGCCGACGACGACCCGCGGGTCAACCAGTACGGCGGCGCGATCGCGTTCGGCCACCCGCTGGCGTCCTCGGGCGTGCGCCTGATGACGCAGCTGGCACGGCAGTTCGAGGAGCAGCCGCACGTCCGCTACGGCATCACCACCATGTGCGTCGGCTTCGGCATGGGCGGCACGGTCATCTGGGAGAACCCGCACTTCGAGGGGGAGAAATGAGCACGACCGCAGAGCTGCTGAAGGGTGCGGCCGAGCTGTTCCCCGGTGAGGTCGTCACCACGGCCGAGGTCCGCCACCTGGAGCTGCCCGGCGGTGCGGGCCGGTTCGCCCTGATCACCATGGACAACGGCTTCGACCACACCAAGCCGACCACCTTCGGGCCGCAGTCGCTGGCGAACCTCGACGCCGCGATCGACCAGGTCGAGAAGGAGGCGGCGGCCGGCCAGATCGTCGGTGCCGGCGTGACCGGCAAGCCGTTCATCTTCGCCGTCGGCGCCGACCTCAAGGGCGTCGAGCTGCTGAAGCGGCACGAGGACGCGCTGGCCATCGGCCAGGGCGGCCACGCGGTCTTCAAGCGGCTGGCGTCGCTGGCGGTGCCGACCTTCGCCTACTACAACGGCGCGGCCATGGGCGGCGGCGTCGAGGTCGGCCTGCACTGCACCTACCGCACGGTGTCCTCCGCGGTGCCGGCGTTCTCGCTGCCCGAGGTCTTCCTCGGCCTGGTCCCCGGCTGGGGCGGCTGCACGCTGTTGCCGAACCTGATCGGCGCCGACCGCGCGGTCACCGTGATCATCGAGAACTCGCTCAACCAGAACCGCCAGCTCAAGGGCGCCCAGGTGCGTGAACTGGGCATCGCCGACGCGCTGTTCGAGGCCGCGGACTTCCTGGAGCAGTCGCTGGCCTGGACCGCGTCGGTGCTCCGCGGCGAGACCGAGGTGGTCCGCGCCGAGGTCGACCGCGGCGAGGCGTGGGACCAGGCGGTGGCCCGCGGCCGCTTCATCGCCGACGGCAAGGTGCACGGTGCGGCCCCGGCCGCGTACCGGGCGCTGGACATCATCGAGGCGGCGAGGAACGGCGACCTGCGCCAGGGCTTCGACGCCGAGGACCACGCGCTGGCCGACCTCATCATGGGCGGTGAACTGCGCAGCGGCATCTACGCCTTCAACCTGGTGCAGAAGCGCGGCAAGCGTCCGGCGGGCGCCCCGGACAAGGCGCTGGCCCGTCCGGTGACCAAGGTCGGCGTGGTCGGCGCGGGCCTGATGGCCTCGCAGCTGGCGCTGCTGTTCGCCCGCCGCCTGGAGGTACCGGTCGTGCTGACCGACATCGACCAGCAGCGGGTCGACAAGGGCGTCGGCTACGTGCACGGCGAGATCGACAAGCTGCTCGCCAAGGGACGGGTCGGCCAGGACAAGGCCAACCGCCTCAAGGCGCTGGTGACCGGCCACCTGGACAAGGCGACCGCCTTCGGCGACGCGGACTTCGTGATCGAGGCCGTCTTCGAGGAGATGGGCGTCAAGCAGCAGGTCTTCGCCGAACTGGAGGCCGTGGTCCGGCCGGACACCGTGCTGGCCACCAACACGTCGTCGCTGTCGGTGACGGAGATGGCCGCGAAGCTGGAGCACCCCGAGCGGGTCGTCGGCTTCCACTTCTTCAACCCGGTGGCGGTACTGCCGCTGCTGGAGATCGTGCGGGGCGAGGGCACCGACGAGGCGTCGCTGGCCACCGCGTTCGCGGTCGCCAAGAAGCTGAAGAAGACCGCGGTGCTGGTGAAGGACGCCCCGGCGTTCGTCGTCAACCGCATCCTGACCCGCTTCATGGGCGAGATCCAGAACGTCATCGACGAGGGCACGCCGGTGGCGGTGGCCGAGAAGGCGGTCGAGCCGCTGGGCCTGCCGATGTCGCCGCTGGTCCTGCTGGAGCTGGTCGGACCGGCCATCGGGCTGCACGTCTCGGAGACGCTGCACGGCGCTTTCCCGGACCGCTTCACGGTCTCGGAGAACCTGGCGGCCGTGGTGAAGGCCGGCAAGCGCGGCTTCTACGTCTACGACTCGGGGAAGCCCGAGCTGGACCCGGAGGTCGCGGCGCTGCTCAAGCAGGGCGACTCGGTGCTCACCGAGGAGCAGGTGCGGGCGCGCGTCCTGGACGCGGTGGCCGAGGAGATCGGCCTGATGCTTCAGGAGGACGTGGTGGCGGAGGCGCAGGACATCGACCTCTGCCTCATCACCGGCGCCGGCTGGCCCTTCCACCTGGGCGGCATCACCCCCTACCTCGACCGCGAGGGCGTCTCCCAGCGCGTGAACGGCAAGCCGTTCCTCGCCCCGGGCCTCGCCAGCGTTCCGGAGTAGCCTCCCCTTTTCCACGCCGGTGCCCGGCGCCTCCCGCCAAGGGGGGTGCCGGGCACCGGCATTTCGTTGCCGGTGCGGTGCCGGCGGCGCGGCCTCAGCTTGAGGAGGGGTCGAGGACCTGGATCAACTCGTCATCCGTGCGGAGTCCCTCGAGCCAGGCGCGCACTTCTTGCAGCTGGACGACCGTCAGTCCGAAGGCGTCGCGGGCGGCCAGCGCCACGTTGAACGGCTGGGCGGCGATGTCGGGCTGCACTTCCTGACCCCCTCGCAGTCCGAGGACCTGGCCGAGGGTCACCCGGCACGGCAACACCGTCATCCACGTCATCACGCCGTTCGGCCACACCCTGCTCACCCGCGCGCCCTCCTGACCCGGGAGGGACGTCTGCCCGGCACCGCAACGGCCGGCAGCCGCCGCGGCCGGTGGTACGGCTGCGGCGGCTGCCGGAGAGACCCGGGGCGGCCGGTGGTGCGGCCGCCGAACGTGGTGCGGGGCGGGTCAGCCCACCATCGTGTTGGTCGGCGACGGGGTCGCCTGGACCTTGATCACGCGCTTGGCCTCGGCCAGCACCATCGCGCGCAGCTTCTGCGGCGTGAGGCTGCCCTGGACGTCCTTGACCGGCACGTTGTTGATCTCCACGACCGGGGCGTCACCGAAGCCGTCGGCGGCGAAACCGGCCTGCGACTTGTTCACCCAGCCCACGTGGTCGCCCTGCTCGATGCACGGCAGGAACGCGGGCATCTTGATCTTGTGGGCCTTCTTCGCCAGCTCCCGCAGCTCCTTCTCGCTGGCCAGCGAGTCGGTCTTCGGGTCCGGCTGGTTCTTGAACACCTCGTCCACGAACGCGGTGAACCGGCTCTGGTCCTGGGCGCAGCCCGCGGCCGCGGCGGCCTTCAGCGAGCCGTCGCCGCCGTACTTCTTGTCGGACGCGGTCACCAGCCGGTAGTGGATCTGCACCTGGCCGGTGGTGAGCAGGCTGGTGAGCACGGGCCCGTACTGGTCGTGGAACGCCTTGGACTCCGGGCTGCGCAGGTCCTCGAAGATGGTGACGGTCACCGGGATGCTGGGGCGCACCGGCACGTCGAACTTGGGGCCCGAGGGGGTGTCGGTGGTGCTCGGCGTGGGGGCCGCGGGGCCGGTCGGGACCACCGCGGGGCCCGCGGCGCCGCTGGGCTCCTTGACCTTGTCGTCCTTGTTGGAGCGCACATGGGCGCCGATCACGGCGGAGATGCCGAAGACGACCGCCATCACCACCACGGACATCGCGTAGGGGCGCACCCGGTCGAGCGGGCTCTTCCGCTTCTTCTTGCCGGGAACGGCCGCGCCCCCGGCCTCGGGTCCCTTGGACTCCGTCATGACTACGCCACCTCGATCATCCCGCACGGCTCCTCGCGCATTTCTACCACCGCTCGCGCCCGTGCCCGAATTCCGGGTGCCCCCAGCCGGCCAAGGCCCCGCTCCCCCGCCGCCCCGGGCCCCTGCTCCCCCGCCCGCACGTCCCGGTTCACCCCGTATGCACCCGGCCAGGCCCGGCCGTCAGTGCTCCGGGGCGCCGTCCCGGCCGCGGGCGAGCCGGCTGTGCGAGCGGCCGTAGCCGAAGTAGACGACGCAGCCGACCGCCATCCAGCCGGCGAACCGCAGCCACGTCTCCACGCTCAGGTTGATCATCAGCCACAGCGAGGCGCCCACCGACAGCACCGGCAGCACCGGCACCCAGGGGGCTCGGAAGGCGCGGTGCAGGTCGGGGCGGGTGCGGCGGAGCACGATCACGCCGACGGCGACGACGACGAACGCGAACAGCGTGCCGATGTTCACCATCTGCTCCAGCTCCTCCACCGTGAAGAAGCCGGCGATCAGCGCCACCACCACGCCGAGCAGCACCGTGGTGCGGTACGGCGTGCCGTACGTCGGGTGCACCTGGGAGAAGGCCCGCGGCAGCAGCCCGTCGCGGCTCATCGCGAAGAAGACCCGGGTCTGGCCGAGCAGCAGGATCATCACCACCGACGTCAGGCCGACCGCCGCACCGAAGCTGATCAGGCCGGACCAGAAGGGTGCGCCGACCGCCTTGAACGCGCTGGCCAGCGGGGCGCTGGTGTCCAGGTCGGAGTACTTCTGCATGCCGGTGACGACCAGGGACACCGCCACGTACAGGACGGTGCACACCACCAGCGAGCCGAGGATGCCGCGCGGCACGTCGCGCTGCGGGTGGCGGGTCTCCTCGGCGGCGGTGGCGACGATGTCGAAGCCGATGAATGCGAAGAAGACCACCGCGGCGGCCGAGAAGATGCCCATGACGCCGAACGACGACGGGGTGAAGCCGAACATCACCTGCACCAGCGGGGCGTGCAGGGTGGATCCGGTGCCGGTGTTGGGCTGGGACGGCGGCAGGAACGGCTTGTAGTTGCTGCCGGTGATGTAGAAGAGGCCGGCGAAGATGACGATCAGCACCACGGTGATCTTCGTCGCCACCACGAGGCCGGTGATCCGGGCCGACAGCTTCATGCCCATCATCACGATGCCGGTGAGCACCAGGACGAGCGCGGCGGCCAGCACGTCGAAGCCGAACCCGCCGTTCTGGTGGCTGAGCGAGGCCGGCACGTCGATGCCCACGTGCGACAGCAGGCTGCGCACGTAGCCGGACCAGCCGCCGGCGACCACGCCTGCGCCCAGGGCCAGTTCCAGGATCAGGTCCCAGCCGATGATCCAAGCCGGCAGCTCCCCGATCGAGGCGTAGCCGAAGGTGTAGGCGGAGCCGGCGACCGGGACGGTGGAGGCGAACTCGGCGTAGCAGAGGGCGGCCAGCGCGCAGACCACGCCGGCGGCGACGAAGGCCAGGGACACCGCGGGGCCGGCGTACTGCTTGGCGACCGAGCCGGTCACCACGAAGATGCCGGTGCCGACGATGACGCCGACCCCGTACACGACCAGGTCGAGCGCGGACAGCTCCTTCCGCAACCCGTGGCCGGGCTCCTCGGTGTCCGCGAGGGACTGCTCGACGGTCTTGGTGCGGAAGACTCCGCGCGCCGGCCGCTGCGGCGCGGGGCTGCCGCCTTTGCGGGAGCCGATGTCCAGGCCCATGGGGCACCTCCAGGTGGTCTGCCCGGCCCGGTGCGGGGCCGGCAGTCGCCACTCCACTGCGGAGGGCCGTCTCACCCGAACAGGCGCGCCTGCACGTCGTCCCATGGCGGAGGGGGTCCACCCGTGCGGGTGAACCCCCTCAGCGGAGGAAGACCGGCCGGAAGAAGGGCCTGGCCGCGGCTCCGGATCAGTCGCGGGCGATCTCCGGGGTGGCCTCGGAGGTGTCGGCCTCGTCGGCGAAGCGGCCGTCGATGGTGGCGACGAGCCCGGTCACCTGGCGGGCGATGGCGGGCGCGGTGAGCCCGATCTCGGCCATGACGTCCTTGCGGGAGCCGTGGGAGAGGAACTGCTGCGGGATGCCGAAGTCGCGCAGCGGCACGTCCACCTCGGCGTCGCGCAGCGCCTGGGCGACGGCGGTGCCGACGCCGCCGACCCGGCCGTTGTCCTCGACCGTGACCACGACGCGGTGCTGGGCGGCGAGCCCGGGCAGCGCCTCGTCGACCGGCTTGACCCAGCGTGGGTCGACGACGGTGGTGGTGATGCCCTGGGCGTCCAGCAGGCCGGCGATCTCCAGGCACATCGGCGCCAGCGCACCGACCGACACCAGCAGCACGTCGGTCCGCTCGGTGCCGGGTGCGGGGACGCGCAGCAGGTCCATGCCGCCGATCCGGCCGACGGCCGCGACCGCCGGGCCGACCGCGCCCTTGGAGTAGCGGACGACGGTGGGCGCGTCCTCGACCGCGACGGCCTCGCGCAGCTGGGCGCGCACCTGGTCGGCGTCGCGCGGCGCGGCGATCCGCAGGCCGGGGACGACCTGGAGGATGGACATGTCCCACATGCCGTTGTGCGAGGCGCCGTCGCTGCCGGTGACGCCGGCCCGGTCCAGGACGAAGGTGACCCCGCACTTGTGCAGCGCCACGTCCATCAGCACCTGGTCGAAGGCCCGGTTGAGGAACGTCGCGTAGACCGCGACGACCGGGTGCAGCCCGCCGGTGGCCAGGCCGGCGGCCGAGACGGCGGCGTGCTGCTCGGCGATGCCGACGTCGTAGACCCGCTCGGGGAACTCCTTGGCGAACTTGGTCAGGCCGACCGGGTGCAGCATCGCCGCGGTGATGGCGACGATGTCCTCGCGTTCCCGGCCGAGTTCGAGCATCTCGTCGCCGAAGACCGAGGTCCAGTCCGCGCCGGCGGCCGCGATGGGCAGGCCGGTGTCGGGGTGGATGGGGGCGATGCCGTGGAAGCGGTCGATCTCGTCGCGCTCGGCCGGGGTGTAGCCGCGGCCCTTCTCCGTGATGCAGTGCACGATGACCGGGCCCCGGAACCGCTTGGCCCGCTGCAGCGCCGACTCGACGGCCTCGAGGTCGTGCCCGTCGATCGGGCCGACGTACTTCAGGCCCAGGTCCTCGAACATGCCCTGCGGGGTGATGAAGTCCTTCAGGCCCTTCTTGGCGCCGTGCAGGGTCTCGTAGAGCGGGCGGCCGATGAGCGGGGTGCGCTCCAGCAGCTCCTTGGTGCGGGCCAGGAACTGCTCGTAGCCGTCGGTGGTGCGCAGGGTCGCCAGGTGGTTGGCGAGGCCGCCGATGGTCGGCGAGTAGGACCACTCGTTGTCGTTGACGACGATGACCAGCGGGCGGTCCTTGGCGGCGGCGATGTTGTTCAGCGCCTCCCAGGCCATGCCGCCGGTCAGCGCGCCGTCGCCGATGACCGCCACGACGTGGTCGTCGCGGTCCAGCAGCTCGTTGGCCTTGGCCAGTCCGTCGGCCCAGCCCAGCACGGTGGACGCGTGGCTGTTCTCGATGACGTCGTGCTCGGACTCGGCCCGCGAGGGGTAGCCGGACAGGCCGCCCTTGCTCTTCAGCCCGGCGAAGTCCTGCCGGCCGGTCAGCAGCTTGTGGACGTATGCCTGGTGGCCGGTGTCGAAGAGGATGCGGTCCTGCGGGGAGTGGAAGACCCGGTGCAGCGCGATGGTCAGCTCCACCACGCCGAGGTTGGGTCCGAGGTGCCCACCGGTCTTGGACACCGCGTCGACGAGGAAGGTACGGATCTCGGCTGCCAGCTCCTCGAGCTGCTGGGGGCCGAGCGGGTCCAGGTCGCGGGGTCCGTTGATACGGGTCAGCACTGCCACCCGTGCCTCCTCTTGCCTTGGCTCTGCCTGGGGCTTGCCTGTCGCCTGTTGTGCGGCGGTGGGGGTCACCGCGCTTTTTCCTACCGGCCGGTCGGGCCGATCCGACGAGTCTAGACCGCACGAAACCGCCGGACGGCCCTGGAGGGTCCAGGTCCGCCCGGCGGTTCGAGTGATCTGTGTCGCGGTTACGCGCGCCCGGACGACTTCTGGGTGCGCCGCGAGACCGAGTCGACGATGACGGCGGCGAGCAGGACGGCGCCGGTGATCATGTACTGGATCGACTGGTTCATGTTGAGCAGGTCGAGCCCGGTCTGGATCGACTGGATGACGAGCATGCCCAGCAGGGCGGACCAGACGTTGCCGCGGCCGCCGAAGAGGCTGGTGCCGCCGATGACCGCGGCGGCGATGGCCAGCATCAGCAGGTTGCCGCCGCCGCCCTGCAGGGTGGCCGCCTGGGTCTGGCCGGCCAGGAACAGGCCGCCGATCGCCGCGAAGCCACCCGAGATGCCGAAGACCGCCATGCGGACGATGCCCACGTTGATACCGGCACGGCGGGACGCCTCGACGCTGCCGCCGAGCGCGAAGACCTTGCGGCCGAAGGTGGTGCGGCGCAGCACGAAGTCGCAGATGATCAGCGCGACCAGGAAGAACACCAGCGCGTTGGGCACACCGCCGGCGTTGTTGAGCACGATCGCCATGCCGTAGGCCACGATCGCCAGCAGCACGGTGCGGAGCAGGATCTCGCCGGTGGTCCGGAACGGCACCCCCGCCTTGCGGCGGCGGCCCTGCTCGACCAGCGAGCCGAGCAGCAGCGCGGCGACACCGACGGTGGCCAGGACGTAGGCGCCCGCGATGTCCTGGTTCATGAAGTACGAGTTCTGCCCGAGCAGGTGGATCGGGCCCGTGTCGGCGATCTGCAGCGAGCCGGTGTCACCCAGCACCCACAGCATCAGACCGTTCCAGCCGAGGAAGCCGGCCAGGGTGACGACGAACGCTGGTACGCCGATCTTCGCGAAGAAGAATCCTTGGAAGACGCCGATACCGGCACCGATCGCGACCGTGAGCAGCAGCGCGAGCCACACGTTCATGCCGTGTGTGGCGGTGAACACCGCGAACAGCGCCGAGGCCAGGCCGCTGACCGACGCGACCGACAGGTCGATCTCACCCAGCAGCAGTACGAAGACCAGGCCGATGGCCAGCATGCCCGTACCGGACAGGAAGTACGTGATGTGGAGGACGTTGCCCGACGTCAGGAACTTGCTGCTCTGGCTCTGGAAGATCACCCAGATGACGATCAGCGCGACGATGACCGGGAGGGAGCCCAGCTCGCCGCCCTTGAGCTTGCGCTTGAACTCGGTGATGTAGCCCTTGAAGCCCTCTTCGCGGACCAGCAGCCGGGGGTCGATGGCCGCGACCGCCGGCGGCGGCACCTCTTCCGCCGGAATGCCCTTGTCCAGGGTGGTCTTGTCGCTGCTCACTTGGCCGCCTCCGCGTTGCGCGCCTGCCGACGGGTCACGGCGTTGTCCGTGGCACCGGTGATCGCGGCGATGATCTGTTCGTTCGAGGTCTCCTTCACCGGGAAGGAGCCGTTGTTACGACCGAGGCGCAGCACGTGGACGGTGTCCGCGACGGCGGTGACGTCGGCCATGTTGTGGCTGATCAGGATGACGCCCAGACCGCGCTCGCGGAGCCGCTCCACCAGGTCGAGGACCTGGGCGGTCTGCTCGACGCCGAGGGCGGCGGTGGGCTCGTCGAGGATGACGACCTTGGGGTCGCCGATCAGGGCGCGGGCGATCGCCACGACCTGGCGCTGGCCGCCGGAGAGGCTGGCGATCGGGATCCGGACGCTCGGGATGCGGATCGACAGCGTGTTGAGCAGCTCGCGGGCGCGCTGTTCCATGGTGACCTCGTCGAGGCTGCCGAGCCGCAGCAACTCGCGTCCGAGGTAAAGGTTTCCGACCACGTCGAGGTTGTCGCACAGGGCGAGGTCCTGGTAGACGGTGGCCACACCGAGGTGCTGGGCGTCCTGCGGCCGGTTGATGCTGACCGGGTTGCCCTCCCACTCGATGACGCCTTCGTCGATGGGGTGGACCCCGGCGATCGTCTTGACCAGTGTGGACTTACCGGCACCGTTGTCGCCGACGAGGGCGACAACTTCTCCGGCGTGGACCTCCAGTTCGACATCGGTGAGGGCCTGGACCGCACCGAATCGCTTGGAGACTCCGCGCAACGCGAGCACGGGCGTAGCGGACACGTGAACCATCTCCTTCGCCGCCTGACCGGCGGGGATGCCGCGTGCTTGAACAGCCGCGGAGGGAGTGCACGAGGCACAGGACTACAAGGTGAACGGGGAAGCGGCAGGGCCTCTTCCCTTGGGTATTCCCCTGGGTTCTCCCCTGGGTTACCCCCGTTTGCACGTCGCCGCGTTCACGGGGGTCCCGCACAGGTCTCCGTCCGGCGCCCCGCCCCGGCAGCGGGGTGGATTGGTGGGGCGGGGCGCCGGACAGGCTCTGCGGGCGGAGGGCGGCCGCACGCCGGTTCCCGGGGTTCCCGGGCCCCGGCGGGGCCGCCGTCCTGGTGTTACTGGATGCCGGCTGCCTTGCAGGCCGCGGCGAACTCGCCGGTGCACAGCTGGGCGGTGGTGTACAGACCGTCCTTGATCACGGTGTCCTTGATGTTCGCCTTGTTGACCGGGGTGGCGCCGATCAGCAGGGCCGGGACGGTCTCGCCGGACACGCTGGTCGCGGTCGTGGTGGCGACGGACTTGAAGTCCTTGCCCTCGAGCAGGTCCACCGCGATCTCGGCGGTGGCGTTGGCCTCAGGGGCGTACGGCTTGTAGATCGTGGCCGTCTGGGTACCGGCCAGGATCCGCTGCAGGCCCGCGAGTTCGGCGTCCTGACCGGTCAGCGGCACGTTCATGCCGTTGCCCTTGAGGACCGTGGCGACACCGCCGGCCATGCCGTCGTTCGCCGCGTAGACGCCCTTGATGTTGCCCTTGCCGAGCTGGGTGACCGCCGCGGTCATCTTCTGGGCGGCGACCGTGTCCTTCCACAGACCGCTCTGCTCGTAGGCGATCTTCACCTTGCCGTCGAGGACCTTGTGGGCGCCGGCCTTGAACATGGCGGCGTTCGGGTCGGCCGGGTCACCGTCGATCATGACAACGTTTGCCTGCGGCGTGGCGGCCGAGCCCATGGCGTCGAGCAGGGACTGGCCCTGGAGCTCACCGATCTTCTCGTTGTCGTAGGAGACGTAGGCCGAGATCGGGCCCTGGGCGAGGCGGTCGTACGCGACGACCTTGATGCCCTTGTCGACCGCGGACTGGATGGAGCTCTTGATGGCCGCCGAGTCCTGCGGGTCCACGATCAGGACCTTGACACCCTTGGTGATCATGGTCTGGACCTGCTGGGCCTGCTTCTGCGGGTCGGCGCCGGCGTTCGCGTACTCGACGGTGCAGTCGGAGCACAGGGACTTGATCTTGGCCTCGATCAGCGGCTTGTCGAACTTCTCGTACCGCGTCGTGGCGTTCTCCGGGAGGAGCAGACCGATGGACTTGCCACCCGCGCTGCTGCTCGCGTTCCCGCCATCGGATGACTTCTTGTCACCAGCCTTGCCACACGCGGCCATGGTGAGCGCGATCGAAACGGCGACCGTTCCGACAGCGAGACGACGCGTCATTGCGTTCATGTGAGGTTGCCTCCCTGACAGGGCCGCAACACCGCGGCCGAGGTTGTCGTGAGTCAACTCCGGCTGACGCCATGTCGTCAAGAAGTAAACACTTAACGAGATGGCAACGACCCGTTTCGTTAGCTGTGTGAACGCTCCGTTATGCCGAGAAGGCGGGGGTATCAACCGGAGTGTTGCCGTCCAAAAGGGTCGAATCGCCCATTTCGCTCAAAACCAGGGCAAGTGCCCCCAGGACCTCGGCCCTTGCGCCGAGCGATCCGGGGACCACGGACAGCCGTTGGGCGGCGCTGGGGATCGCGTAGCGTGACACGGACTCCCTGATCGGGCCCAGGACCAGCTCGCCGGCCTCCGCGAGGTCGCCGCCGAGCACGATCCTGCTGGGGTTCAGGAGGTTGCAGAGACTGGCCACGCCCATCCCTATGTGGCGCCCCACGTCGCCGATGACCCGGCGGCAGCCGGGGTCGCCCTCGCGGCCCAGCTGCACCATGCGCGGGATCGTCAGCCCCTCGCCGTGGCTGCCGCGCAGCAGCTCCAGCACGTAGCGGGCGGCGGTGAACGTCTCCAGGCAGCCGCGGTTGCCGCAGCGGCACACCGGGCCCGACTCGTCGAGCGTGATGTGGCCGATCTCCCCGGCCGTGCCGCCGGGCCCGCGGTAGATCCGGCCGTCGATCACCAGGCCGGCGCCGACGCCGCTGGCGACCTTGATGTAAGCCAGGTCCTTCACGCCGCGTCCGCCGCCCCACACCAGCTCGCCGAGGGCGCCCAGGTTGGCGTCGTTGTCCACCTGGACGGGCACGCCGAGCCGGTCGGACATCTCCTGGCGGGGGTTGACGCCGATCCAGCCGGGCAGGATCGCGGTCGAACCCAGCGCGCCGGTCTCCACGTCGATCGGGCCCGGCACGCCCAGGCCGACGCCCAGCACCTTCTCCGGGCTGATCCCGGTGGACTCCACCAGCCGGCCCACCAGTTGCTCGGCCCGGTCGAAGCCCTCGGACGCGGAGGCGTCCACGTCGATCGGCTCGGACTGCTCGGCCAGCACCTGGTGCGCCAGGTTGCCGACCGCGACCCGCAGGTGCGAGTGCCCGAAGTCGACTCCGACGACGATCCCGGCGTCCCCGGACAGCGCCACGCTGCGGGCCCGCCGACCGCCCGAGGAGGTCGGCGTGACCTGCACCGTTCCGTTGTCGCGCAGCTCGCGGACGATGTTGGACACCGTCGCCGCCGACAGCCCCGTGCTCCGCGCGATCTCGGCCTGGGTCAGCGATCCGGCGAGCCGGACGGCCCGCACCACGCGCTCCAGGTTGGCCCGGTGCAGCGACGACTGCGATCCCGGAGTCTCCACGACATCCACTCCTGCCCGGCAGGCGGAGACAGCTCCGTCTGCCCGCACGGGACGGGACCCGGGCCGGTGTCGATGTCGCCACACCCGCGAGACCCCGTCGTCTACAACATGTGAACTCTAAGTTGAGTGTTTGGTGTGATGTCCCGTCAAGGGGCAGAACCACACCGTTATCGGTTTTCCCCTGCCGGAAACGCCGGCGAGCGGCTCCGCGGGGTCGCGGAGCCGCTCGTCGTGGCTCGGCCGGTCCGCCCCGGTTCTGTCGGGACGTGTCCGGATATGTGATGGTCGGCGAACGGGCCGCCGAGCGACCGCCGGCGGACCCGCCGGCGGTCGTGGCGGGCGGCTACTTCAGGGTGCCCGCGGTGAGACCCGCCTGGACCTGGCGCTGGAAGGACAGGTACACCACCAGCACCGGCAGCATGGCGACGACCATGCCGGCGAACAGCGCCGGGTAGTCGCCGGCGTAGCCCTGCTGGAGCGAGAGGTTCACCAGGCCCTGGGCGAGCATCGACCGGTCCGGGTCGGTGCTGGACTGCGGCTGCATCAGGGTCACCGGCAGGATGTACTGGTTCCACTGGCCGAGCACGTTGAAGATGCCGACGCTCAGCAGGCCGGGCTTGGCCATCGGCATCATGACCTGGAAGAAGGTCCTGGTGTGCGAGGCCCCGTCCAGCACCGCCGCCTCGTGCACCGCCGTGGGCAGCGTCTTGAAGAACGAGTGCATGAAGAAGGTGGTGAACGGCAGCGAGTACGCGATGTACACCAGGATCAGGCCCTGGTACGTGTTCAGCATGCCGAGGTTCTTGACCATGAAGAACAGCGGCACCAGCGCGAGGAAGTAGGGGAACATCGCGCCGCCGACGAACAGGAAGTAGAAGAACCTGTTGCCGGGGAAGGTGTACCGGGCCAGCACGTAGGCGACCATGGAGCCGAAGAGCATGGTCAGCGGCACCGAGAAGATCATCACGATCACGGTGTTCAGGAAGAACTTCCCGATGCCCTTGTCCCAGGCGCGGCCGAACGAGCCGAAGCTCCAGTGCGACGGCCAGGACCAGGCGCTGGACCCGATCTCCGCATTGTTCTTGAACGCGCCGAGGATGATCCACAGCAGCGGCAGGATGATCAGGATCGCCCAGAGGATCAGGAAGCCGTGCGAGAAGACGTTCAGGACCCGGCCGCCGGCGCCGTCGTAGCTGCCGTCGTCCGTCGCCTTCTGTCCCTTGCGGAGCCCCTTGGCGGCCGGGGCCTGGTTGATCAGACCGGCCTGCGACTCGGTGATGGGTGAGGTCATGGTGCTTCCCCGCTCAGAACTCGATGCGTTCACGGCGGGAGGCCCGCAGCGTGATCACGGACACGACCAACGTCAGCAGCATGATCATGACGCCCTGCGCACAGGCGTAGCCGCTCTTACCGAAGTACAGGAAGTTACGCATCAGGTAGGTCGACATGACCTCGCTGTGGTGGTCGGGACCACCGCCGTAGGTTCCCTGTGTCAGACCGGAGACGAGTGCGAAGAAGTCCATGGCGAAGATCGAGATGTACACCCACGAGGTCTGCACCGTGTCCCACAGCAGCGGGAGCGTGACCTTGAAGAAGGTCTGCGAGCGCCCGGCGCCGTCGAGCAGCGCCGCCTCGTAGATGTCCTTGGGGATGGACTGCATCGCGGCCGAGAACAGCACCAGGTAGAACCCGACGCCGGCCCAGACCTGGACGCCGAGCAGGCACCACAGCACCAGGTTGGGGTCGTTCAGCCACTCGATCGGGTTGTTGGCGTCCTCCAGGTGCAGCTTCACCAGCACGCCGTTGAGCAGACCCGCGCCGTCGCTGCGGTACACCGCGCCGAACAGCACGATGAGAATGGCGACCGAGAGAACCTGCGGGAAGAAGTAGACGACCTTGTAGATCGAGGCGCCCCGCACGCCCTGGACACCGCCGGCCACGGAACGCCCGCCGACGTTCACCATGAAGGCGAAGAACAGGGCGAGCAGAATGGTGATGACCGGCAGGAAGATCAGGAGCAGGATGTTGTGCCACAAAGCGGTCTTGAACACGCTGTCGTGGAACAGGTCGCTGTAGTTCTGGAAGCCGATGAACTTGAAGGTCTGCGACTCGCCCTTCCAGTCCGTGAGCGAATAGCCGATCGTCTGGATGTACGGCCAGATCACGAACGTGATGTAGAGGACGAGCGGAACGATGAGGAACCCCACGATGAAGGGGTATTTGCGTTGCTGCATGGATCCTGCTCCTGGTCGGGAGGCTGTGCCGGAGCGGGGGCCGGCAGATCTCCGGCCCCCGCCTCACGCACGCTGTCGGCTAATCAGCTGCTCTTGGCCTTGGTGGCGAGCTGCTTGGCCTTGGCGACCCAATCGGCCGGCTTCAGGCGCTTGGCCATCAGCTCGGCGCTGAGGTTCTGCAGGTCCGTGTCGAACTGGCTGTTGGTGTTCGGGTAGTTGTAGTTGAAGGTGTTGGTGCCCGCGGCGGACAGCGCGGTCACCGTGGACGCGGTGCCCGGACGCAGCTGGACGTCGGAGCCCACGCCGTCCTTCAGGACGGTGAGGGAGTTGGCCGCGGCGGCGAACTTGCCGGAGCCCTCCTTCGTCAGCATCATGCGCAGGAACTCCATGCCGCCGGCCTGGTTCTTGGCCTTGGCCGGGACGATGAAGGGCTCGCCGGCGCCGGCGCGGATCGCGTCGAACGGCAGCTTGTCGCCGTCGAGCGAGGGCATCGGCATGAACTTCATGTCGAAGTCGCTCGGGGTGGCCTTGAGCTGCTCGTTCTCCAGCCAGGAACCGCAGGGGATGAACGCGGCCTTGTACTGGTTCCACTTGGTCTGCGACTCGATGTGGGTCAGACCGTTGGTGCCGGGGAGCAGGAAGCCCTTGTCGACGATCTCGTAGATGGCCGAGATGCCCTTGAGGACGGCCGGGTCGTCCCAGGCGGTGGGGTCGAAGGCGTCGATCCGCTTGGCCAGGTCCGTGCCGCCGTTCTTGGCGATCAGGTCCATGATGCAGACGTTGATGTAGTACGGGTACTTGCCCTGGTGGGCGAAGGGCGCGATGCCGGCCTTCTTGATCTCCGCGGAGAGCGACATGAAGTCGGCCCACGTCTTCGGCTCGGTCCAGCCCTTCTCCTTGAAGAGCTTGCCGGAGTACCACAGACCCCACACGGTGTAGATGTAGCTCAGCTGCACCATCTTGCCGTCGAGCGTGCCGGTCTCGATCGTGCCGGGCTGCAGCACGTCTCGGATCTTCTTGCTCGGGTCGTCCAGGTACGGCGCGTCGAGCAGCGGCGTCAGGTCGGACAGCTGGCCGTTCTTCTGCAGCACGTCGAGCTTGATCTGCTGGGCGCCCGAGTCGTCGATGACGTCCGGCGGGTTGCCGCCGTTGAAGCGCGGCTGCAGCTTGCCGGTGATGTCCTGCGTCGGCGTGACGCTGACCTTGGAGCCCGAGTGCTTGGACTCGTAGAGCTTGCCGAGCGCGGTCGCGTAGTCGTGGCCGTAACCGCCGTCGAAGATGACGATGTCGAGCGGCGCGGAGTCGTTGACGCCGAAGGGGTTGTCCTTGCTCGCCGCCCCCTTCGAGGGCTTCGTGGTGCTGTTGTCGCTGCCACCACCGCTGGACGCGCACGCGCTCAGCAGACCGGCCGAGGGAACAGCCACCAGGCCAAGCGCCGCAGACCGCTTGACCAGATCCCGGCGGTTCATTTCGGATCCCATGCTCAAGTCCTCGCCTTCTCCAGGACTCATGCGGTGCAGCGGAATCCGCCGACTACCGCGAACAGTTGAAGCGTGAGTGATGCCGTACATCCAGTGAGGCGAGGAACGATATCGAAAACGACCGGCTGTGCCACTCGTCCGCCCCCCGCGCGTCCCCGCTCCCAGCGGGTTCCTTGGACGCCGACAGGTATAGTCCACTTGGCTCGGGGAGGGCAAGATCGAGACAACCCGGACCGACAAGCTTTCCCGAGTTGAGACCTGGCCGAAACGTGGACCGGGCAGGTAATCCGGCACGCCGCGGGCGCGTGAAGAGCGTTCAGGGCCGCATCCCGGCTAATGCCGGGATGCGGCCCTGAAGGGTCCTGCAGGCCGCTCAGCGGGCGCCGCACGGCGGTCGCCGGGCGGGGGGTGTCACTTGCGGATCAGCGAGCGCAGCACGTACTGCATGATGCCGCCGTTGCGGTAGTAGTCCGCCTCTCCGGGGGTGTCGATCCGGACGACCGCGTCGAACTCCAGGCCGGTGTCCGTGGTGACCTTCACCGTGCGCGGGGTGGCGCCGTCGTTGAGCGCGGTGACGCCGGTGACGGAGAACGTCTCCTCACCCGTCAGGCCCAGGGTCTGCGCCGAGGCGCCCTCCGGGAACTGCAGCGGCAGCACGCCCATGCCGATCAGGTTCGAGCGGTGGATCCGCTCGTAGGACTCGGCGATGACGGCCTTCACACCGAGCAGCGCGGTGCCCTTGGCGGCCCAGTCGCGGGACGAGCCGGAGCCGTACTCCTTGCCCGCCAGGACGACCAGCGGGACGCCCTGCTCGATGTAGTTGCGGGAGGCGTCGTAGATGAACGCCACCGGCCCGCCGTCCTGGGTGAAGTCGCGGGTGAAGCCGCCCTCGGTCCCGGGCGCGATCTGGTTGCGCAGCCGGATGTTGGCGAAGGTGCCACGGATCATGACCTCGTGGTTGCCGCGGCGCGAGCCGTAGCTGTTGAAGTCGCGGCGCTGCACGCCGTGCTCGGTGAGGTACTGCCCGGCCGGGGTGTCGGCCTTGATGGCGCCGGCCGGCGAGATGTGGTCGGTGGTGACCGAGTCGCCGAGCTTGGCCAGCACGCGGGCGCCGGCGATGTCGGTGACCGGGGCCGGCTCCATCTCCATGCCCTCGAAGTACGGGGGCTTGCGGACGTAGGTGGACTCCGCGTCCCACTCGAAGGTGTTGCCGGTGGGCACCGGCAGCGCCTGCCACTGGGCGTCGCCGGCGAACACGTCCTGGTAGGACTGGCTGAACATGTCCTGGCCGATCGCGGACGCGACCACGTCGTTGACCTCGGCCTCGGACGGCCAGATGTCGGCCAGGTGGACCGGCTTGCCCTCCTGGTCGATGCCCAGCGCGTCGCGGGTGATGTCGACCTTCATGGAGCCGGCGATGGCGTACGCGACGACCAGCGGCGGGGACGCCAGGTAGTTCATCTTGACGTCCGGGTTGATCCGGCCCTCGAAGTTGCGGTTGCCGGAGAGCACCGAGGTGACCGCCAGGTCGGCCTCGTTCACCGCCTTGGAGACCTCCTCGGGCAGCGGGCCCGAGTTGCCGATGCAGGTGGTGCAGCCGTACCCGACCAGGTTGAAGCCCAGCTTGTCCAGGTACGGGGTCAGGTTGGCCTTGTCGAAGTAGTCGGTGACGACCTTCGAGCCGGGGGCCAGGGTGGTCTTGACCCACGGCTTGCGGGTCAGGCCCTTCTCGACCGCCTTCTTGGCCACCAGCGCGGCGGCGACCATCACGTACGGGTTCGAGGTGTTGGTGCACGAGGTGATCGCGGCGACGGTGACGGCGCCGTGGTCGATCTCGTAGCTGGTGCCGTCGGCGGCGGTGACCAGGGTCGGCTTGGTGGGCACGCCGTTGTGGGCGAGCGCCGGGGCGTCCGAGGCCGGGAAGGACTCCTTGCCGGCCTCCTGGTCGTCGTTGACGTAGTTGCGCACGTCGCGGGCGAACTGCTCGGCGGCCTTGGCCAGCACGATGCGGTCCTGCGGGCGCTTGGGACCGGCGATGGACGGCACCACGGTGGACAGGTCGAGTTCCAGCTTCTCGGAGTAGTCCGGCTCGGCGGCCGGGTCCAGCCACAGGCCCTGCTCCTTGGCGTACGCCTCGACCAGCGCGACCTGCTGCCCGCTGCGGCCGGTCAGCTTCAGGTAGCTGAGGGTCTCGGCGTCGATCGGGAAGATCGCGGCGGTGGAGCCGAACTCCGGCGACATGTTGCCGATGGTGGCGCGGTTGGCGAGCGAGGTGGCGGCCACGCCCTCGCCGTAGAACTCCACGAACTTGCCGACGACACCGTGCTTGCGCAGCATCTCGGTGATGGTCAGCACCAGGTCGGTGGCGGTGGTGCCGGCGGGCAGCTCGCCGGTGAGCTTGAAGCCGACGACACGCGGGATGAGCATCGACACCGGCTGGCCGAGCATCGCGGCCTCGGCCTCGATGCCGCCGACGCCCCAGCCCAGCACGCCCAGGCCGTTGACCATCGTGGTGTGCGAGTCGGTGCCGACGAGGGTGTCGGGGTAGGCCTGGCCGTTCCTGACCATGACGGTGCGCGCCAGGTGCTCGATGTTCACCTGGTGAACGATGCCGGTGCCCGGCGGGACGACCTTGAACTCGTCGAACGCGGTCTGGCCCCAGCGCAGGAACTGGTAGCGCTCCTTGTTGCGGCCGTACTCCAGCTCCACGTTCTGCGCGAAGGACTCGGGGGTGCCGAAGCGGTCGGCGATCACCGAGTGGTCGATGACCAGCTCGGCCGGCGCGAGCGGGTTGATCTTCGCCGGGTCGCCGCCCAGCTCCTTGACGGCCTCGCGCATGGTGGCCAGGTCGACCACGCAGGGCACGCCCGTGAAGTCCTGCATGATCACGCGGGCCGGGGTGAACTGGATCTCCTGGCTCGGCTGGGCCTGCGAGTCCCAGCCGCCGAGGGCCCGGATGTGGTCGGCGGTGATGTTGGCGCCGTCCTCGGTGCGCAGGAGGTTCTCCAGCAGCACCTTCAGGCTGTACGGCAGCCGGGCGGAGCCCTCCACCTTGTCCAGCCGGAAGATCTCATACGATTCGTCGCCCACCTGCAGGGTGCTGCGGGCGTCGAAGCTGTTCGCCGACACGACAGTCTCCTTCATGCATGTTCTCGCGCGTACCACCGCACTGCTGCCGTCTGACGGTACGCCTCGGCAGATATCTCGATGTCGAGATAACTCTAGTACACGAGCCCGGCCGGGTCATGCCCAGGCCCGCCGGGTACCCGGATGGCCGCGGTCCATGACCGGGCGGCCGGCCCGGGCCCCGGCCGGCCCGGGCCACCCGGCCCTGCGGCCTGGGCGCGGATGCCCCCGCCCGCGGGCCGGCGCGCGCCGCCCGCGCCCGCCGCGCCCGCCGCGCCCGCCGCGCTCCCCCGCACCCCCGCCCGGACGCCCCCGCCGCGCCGCAGCGCGCCCCGGCCCGGACTTGCGCCGCGCCCATCGGGCAGTGGTACGAAGGAGGTTGACGGCATGTCACGGAACACAGGACGGGGGTTGTCCGGCATGCGCGACGGTGTCGAGCTGACCGCATATCTCGTGAACGAGTCGCGGGCGCGCAGACCCGAGCTCGCCGAGGACCGGCTGGCCGGAGCCTGGATCCCGGACGGCGAGCGCGGCGCGGTACGCGAGCTCTGGGACGAGTACGCGGCCGCGGTGTACGCCCACGACGATCTGGTGGTGTCGCTGCGCGGACGCGTCATCGCCGACACCCTGACCCGCGCGCTGGCCGCCGATCCGGACACCGTGCTGGTGGTGTGCGGGGCGGGCTTCTCGTCGTACCCGTGGCTGCTGCCGTTCGCCGCGTCAGTCGAGGTGGACCTGCCCGACATGGTGGCCGCCAAGCGGCGGCGCGCCGCGGAGCTGGTGGACGGCGGGGCCGCCGTCGACCGCGAGGTGCACCACGTGGCCGCCGACCTGGCCCGGGAGGACGACCGCAAGCAGCTGACCGCCACGGTGCGCGAGCTGGCCGGCGGGCGCCCGGTGGCCTACGTCGCCGAGGGCGTCGTCTTCTACCTGCCGCCGGCCGAGGCCGAGGCCGTGGTCACCCTGGGTGCGGGCTTCGGCACCACCGCGGTGACCGCTGTCAGCTACTGGCCGGCCGCCGCCGCGGGCAGCACGGTGCTGGCCGCGCAGCGCGGCTGGTTCCGGCGCCGCGCGGTGCCCGCCGACGCCAGCTACCTCACCCACGACCGGCTGGCCGCGCTGCTCGGCCCCGGTCTGGAGGACGTGGGGCCCGAGGACCTCCAGCGCCGCTACCTCGGCAAGGTCGAGGTGTCCGAGGCAGAACTGATCCCCGAGTACGTGGCCGTCTCCTGGGCGGCGGGAAACGGAGCGGCTGGGTGAGCGATGTCCTGCACCTGCAGAGCAGGGCGTATCCGCTGCACCACCGCTCCCCCGCCATCAGCACGGAACTGGTCGCCGTCCCCGGGCTCGGCGAGTTGCGCCCGGTGGCCGGCGGGCTGCGCTCGCTGGCCTACAACCCCGACACCACCATCGAGCTGGACCTGACGCCGGTGGTGAGTCCGGTGGTGAACCTGCCCGGCACCGAGATCGTCGCCTGCCACGCGCGGATCCTGACCGCCGGCACCGTGCTGGTCGTCTACGCGCTGCGGCACGAACGCGACCTGCGGCAGCTCGCGCTGCACGACCTGGACGCACTGGACGCCGAGATCAACCGGACGCTGCGGGAGGCGGACGCGCCGCTGCTCACCGCGGTGCTGGCCGCGTCGATGGCCAGCGGCCTGATGGACGGGGTGGCGCTGCGGCCCGATCTGGCGCTGGGCGGCGAGCGCTCCCCCATCGACCGCCAGTCGGCCCGCTACAACGCGCACTTCGTGACGCTGGACCCGCCGTGGGAGGCCGACGCCCGGGTGCCGGAGCTGATCGCGGGACCCGACTGCCACATCCTGCTGCCGTACACCTACGCCTGGGACCGCGATCCAGCCACCCCGCTGTTCGACCTGCTGACCATGACCGAGCCCACCGACATCGCGGTGGCCCAGCAGTCGCTGCTGGTCGGCTCGCTGATCGCGGGCCGCTGGGTGCTGGCGGACCTGGCGCACGGCCAGCCGGAGAGCACCGACGTGCACGCCTTCCGGCGCTTCCTCGACGGGCTGTGGGCGGACTACCACCATCTCGACGGCTACCGGATCGAGTCCACCCAGGCGCACCGCGCCAGCTATCTGGCCGCCCGCGAGGTGATCGGTCTGGACGACACCCAGGAGCGGGCCGACAAGCTGCTCGGCTACGTCTCCAACTCGCTGCTGGCCGCCGCCTCGCAGCGCTCGGAGGAGCTGGACGCCCGGCTCAACCGGGTCGCGGCGGCGCTGGCCGTGGTGAGTGCCGCGTCGTTCGGCCTGGACATCGCGGTGTTCGTGCTGCCGCAGGTGTCGCTGGCGACCAAGCTCGGCGTGGTCGCCGGCCTGCTGGGCATGGCGGTCTGCTGCCTGATCGCGGTGATCGTCCCCCGGTCGGCCCGGCGCACGGCGCGCCGCCGGCTGTTCGCACAGGTGGTGCCGCCGCCGCGCGCGCCGGCCGACGAGGAGGTCGTTGTCGCCTCGCCCGGCACGTGATGCCGGGCAGCACGGGCGCGGGTAGCGTTTTCTTGCCGGTTCTGTTCGAAGGCTGTCACGAATGGCCGCCCCCGAATGGCCGTATCTCACCTATGAGATAGCCTCGGCGGTATGACCGACGACTACCTCGCACGTATCGGCAGGCTCATCCGTGACGCACGACAGCACCGTGGCTGGACACAGGCACAGCTCGCCGAGGCGCTGAGCACCAGCCAGAGCGCGGTGAACCGTATCGAACGAGGCAACCAGAACATCAGCCTTGAGATGATCGCGCGGATCGGCGAGGCCCTGGACAGCGAGATCGTCTCACTGGGCTATGCCGGGCCGATGCACCTGCGCGTGGTAGGCCGGCGGCGGCTGTCCGGCGCCATCGACGTCAAGACGAGCAAGAACGCCTGCGTGGCGCTGCTGTGCGCGACCCTGCTGAACGCCGGGCGCACCACGCTGCGCCGGGTCGCCAGGATCGAGGAGGTCTACCGGATCCTGGAGGTGCTCGGCAGCATCGGCGTGCGCACCCGGTGGATCAACGACGGCAACGACCTGGAGATCGTGCCGCCCGCCGAGCTGCAGCTGGACGCCATGGACACCGAGGCCGCGCGCCGCACCCGCAGCGTCATCATGTTCCTCGGCCCGCTGCTGCACCGCACCGACCGCTTCCGCATCCCGTACGCCGGCGGCTGCGACCTGGGCACCCGTACGGTGCAGCCGCACATGAACGCGCTGCGCCACTTCGGCCTCGACGTGACCGCGACCGACGGCTCGTACCACGCGGTGGTCGAGCGGGACATCGCGCCGAACCGGCCGATCGTGCTGACCGAGCGCGGCGACACCGTCACCGAGAACGCGCTGCTGGCCGCGGCCCGGCACGAGGGCGTCACCGTCATCCGCAACGCCAGCTCCAACTACATGGTCCAGGACCTGTGCTTCTTCCTGGAGGAGCTGGGCGTGCGGGTGGAGGGCATCGGCACCACCACCCTGACCGTCTACGGCACCGGCCACATCGACCGCGACGTGGACTACGCGCCGTCCGAGGACCCGGTCGAGGCGATGAGCCTGCTGGCCGCGGCCGTGGTCACCGAGTCGGAGCTGACCATCCGCCGGGTGCCGATCGAGTTCATGGAGATCGAGCTCGCGGTCCTGGAGGAGATGGGCCTGGACCACGAACTCACCCCGGAGTACCGGGCGGACAACGGCCGCACCCGGCTGGTCGACCTGACGGTGCGCCCGTCCAAGCTCAGCTCGCCCATCGACAAGATCCACCCGATGCCGTTCCCCGGCATCAACATCGACAACGTGCCGTTCTTCGCGGCCATCGCGGCCACCGCGCAGGGCTCCACGCTGATCCACGACTGGGTCTACGACAACCGCGCGATCTACCTCACCGAGCTGACCCGGCTCGGCGCCCAGGTCAAGCTGCTCGACCCGCACCGGGTGCTGGTCGAGGGCCCCACCCGCTGGCGCGCCGCCGAGATGATGTGCCCGCCCGCGCTGCGCCCCGCGGTGGTCGTGCTGCTGGCGATGATGGCCGCCGAGGGCACCTCGGTACTGCGCAACGTCTACGTCATCAACCGCGGTTACGAGGAGCTGGCCGAGCGGCTCAACTCGATCGGCGCGCAGATCGAGACGTTCCGCGACATCTGAGCCCCGCGCTGACGGGGCCCGTGCCCTCACACCAGGCGGGTCGTCGCGAAGTGCATCGTGAAGGCGCACGGGACGCGGCCGCCGGGTCCGGCCAGGGCGGCCGCCTCGGTGAGGAAGGCGGCGCGCAGGCGCGCCACGGCGGCCGCGTCGAGCGGGGCGAGGTCGTAGACGCCGGAGACGGTGGACCACACCTGCTCGGCGGGGCCGCCCAGGTCGAACGGCACGGTCTGCCAGTCGGACGGGGCGAAGCCGGCCGGGGTGAAGAGCGCGTCGAAGCCCTCACGGGTGCGGGTGCGGCGGTCGCCGAGCGGGGGGATGCGCTGGTTCGGCGGCGCGCCGCCGACGGTGGCGCGCAGCAGCGCGAGGAACAGCTCGTACGCCTCGCCGCCGGCCGCCCCGCCGCCGAGCGCGCAGGCCAGCACGCCCCCGGGGACCAGTACCCGGGCCGCCTCCGCCGCGACCTGCTCGACGTCGCCCATCAGCATCAGGGCCATGTGGGAGGCCACCGCGTCGAAGCTGCCGCCGGCGAACGGAAGCTGCTGGGCGCGGCCCTCCACCACGCGCGCGCCGGCCGGCGCGGGCCGGCGGCGGGCCAGCGCGAGCGCCTCCGGGGAGAGGTCCAGGCCGGTCGGCCGGCCGCCGCGGGTCCGGGCGAGGATCTCCAGGAGCGGGCCGTCGCCGCACCCCAGGTCCAGCACGCGGCCGCACCCGGCCACCAGTCCGGCCAGGGCCGCGTAGCTGGACCGGCCGTCCGGGGCCCGGCCGGCGCCCAACGTCCGTGCGGTCACGGCCGGATGGCGGGAGTGGAAGTCCCGCAGGAACGCTTCCTGGGTGGTCGTCGTCGTCATTCGCGGCAGCCTGTCCAGGGCCGGGCCGGCCATGGCGCCGCCGCCCTCGTCACGCGGGCGGCGGACTCATCCCAGGTGCGCGGCGATCCCCTCCGGGGAGGGGCTGCTCAGCCAGACGGCCTTGCCGAGCGACGGCCGCAGGCGTGCGTCGAGACTCCACGTCGCGCCGGCGCAGGCGTACAGAAGCGCGAGGGAGGCGAAGACGTAGCCGGCCATCACGCCGGTGTCCGTGATGCCGGGCTCGGTCCACGGCAGGCCGAACGCCTCGGCCGCGGACCAGACACCGAGTGCGTACAGGGCACTTCCGACGAACGTCAGGTTGGACAGCACTCCGAGGACCATGCCCAAGGCGATGCACGTCTCCACCACGGCCGTTCCGACGGCGAACGCCCCCGGGTGGGACTGCGCCACCGAGTGCCACAGGCTGATCCACTGGTGCAGGACGGGGGTGCGGACCGTTTTGGCGGCGCCCAGTTCGTCGTCGAGCGTCTTGCCGTGGATGAAGCCCGGCAGCCACTTGAACGAGGCGTCGACGGCCCAGACGAGGCCGAAGGCGATACGGACCGCGGCCGCGCCGTGCAGGCGGCGCAGCAGCGGTCCGGAGGGTGCCGAGGGACGTTGCGCGGCATCGCGAGCCGCGTTCGTGTAGGTGGCCATGGGTCACCGGTCCTTCCTTGGGGGGGATGCGTCCGATTGCCCTGGGTGGTCCTGGCGATGGGGCGACCTCATGATGTCTGTGAGGCCCACGGTGCGAAAGCAACTTCTGTTAAGGGCCGGGCAAAGCTGGCTCAGAGTTTCTTCTGAGCAGTCGGAGGAACCTCCAGCACGGCGCCCGGGTGGCAGGCGGGTACGGACGGGTGTTCGCTGGAGGGAGAGGTTGGGTGCCGGGGGCGCTCGGCGAGCCGCCGCGACGCAGGTCGGCGGTCCGCGACGCACACGAGACGACAGCGGAGTGCACCATGCCCTTTGTCACCGTCGGCCAGGAGAACACCGGCTCCATCGACATCGCCTACGAGGACCACGGCAGCGGCCGGCCGATCGTCCTCATCCACGGCTACCCGCTCAACGGCGCCTCGTGGGAGAAGCAGGAGCGCGTGCTCCTGGAGGCCGGGTACCGGGTGGTCACCTACGACCGGCGCGGGTTCGGCAAGTCCAGCCAGCCCACGGTCGGGTACGACTACGACACGTTCGCCGCCGACCTCAACGCGCTGCTCGACCACCTGGAGCTGCAGGAGGTGGACCTCTGCGGGTTCTCCATGGGCACCGGCGAGGTCACCCGGTACCTCGGCAGGTACGGCTCGGGCCGGGTCCGCAAGGCGGTGCTGATGGGCGCCATCCCGCCGTTCCTGCTCAAGACGGACGACAACCCGGAGGGCGTGGACGCCTCGGTGTTCGACGGCATCAAGGCGGCGGTGCTCGCCGACCGCCCGGCGTACTTCAAGGACTTCCTCGACAACTTCTACAACGTCGACACCTACAGCGGGACCCGCATCAGCGAGCAGGCGTGGAACAACAGCTTCAACGTGGCCGTGGCGGCGTCCCCTTACGCGGCGCACGCGTGCGTCGACACCTGGCTCACCGACTTCCGCGAGGACCTGCCGAAGTTCGACGTCCCCACGCTGCTGATCCACGGCAACGCGGACCGGATCCTCCCCTACCCCAACACCGCGGCGCGGCTGCCGGACCTCATCAAGGACCTGACCTTCGTCACGGTCGAGGGCGGCCCCCACAACGTGGCCTGGACCCACCCGGAGGTCGTCAACCCGGCGCTGATGGACTTCCTCTCCACGTGAGGGGTGCCGGCGCGAGCGGGGTCGGGTGACCGCTGTCCATGAGCGCGGTGGTACCCCCGGCCGGTGACAAGGGCGCGGGTCGCGTGGCAGGGTGGCGCGATGCGTACGGATCTTGTGGACTGGCCGGCGGTCGCCGGCGCGGGCTTCCCGTTCCCGGCGGGAGTGCCCGCGGAGCTGGTCGCCGCGGAGCTGGCGGCGATGCTGGTGTCGCCCGACCCGACGGTGCGGGACGACCACGCCTACACCGCGGCCGCGCAGTGGATCCGCGCCGGGCGTCTCGACGCGGTGCTGACGTCGATGGGCGACACCGCGGCGGAGCGCTTCACCCATCCCGACGTGCAGGCGCGCACGTTCGCGCCGCTGATCCTCACGTGCCTCCTGAAGCGCGGGCCGGAGGCACCGGCGGCGCTGCCCGAGTCCGCGGTGCGGCGCTGGTACGGGCAGTTCGCCGCCTGGTATCCGGCCGAGCCCGACACCCGCGGCTGGGACGACCGGTCGGGGTGGCTGCACGCCGTCGCCCACGGCGCCGACGCGGCCGCGGCGTTCGCCACCGCCCTGCCCGAACACCGCGCGGACCTGCTGGAGTTGTGCGCGCGCCGGATGACGGCGGGCGACACCGGCTACCGCTACGTGCAGTTGGAGGACGCGCGGCTGGCCGCGGCGATCACCCGCATCCTGCTGGCACCGGGACTCGACGCCGGCCGGGCGACCGGGTGGCTGGACGTGGTGACCGCGGCGTTCGAGGGCGGCGGTCCCGGCGCGGTCCCGCCGTGGGCCTTCAACACCTTCGCCACGCTGCAGTCCCTGCACCTCCATCTGACCCGCGGCCTCGCCGACGGCGGCGTCCCGCCGCACGCCGCCGTCGTGGCCGACCGGGTGCTGGAGGTGCTGCGCCTGCCGTACGCCTGGCTGGGCTGAGCCGGCCCCGCCCGAGGAACGCCCGGTCCGCGGGCGGGTGCCGGGGCCGGGCGATCGCCGGACCGGGCCGCCGTCACGGCGGGGAGCGGTCGGAACGGGACGCGCCTGCACAGGACGCGCCGGAGCGGGACCTCCTCGGCGCACGACCCCTCACGGCAGGACGGCGATGCCGTCGAGTTCGACCAGGGCCTGCTCGTCCCAGAGGCGGACCACGCCGACCACCGCCATCGCCGGGTAGTCGCGGCCCGCCGACTCCCGCCAGATGCGGCCGAGTTCGCGGGCATGCGCCCGGTAGGCGGCGACATCGGTGGTGTAGACGGTGACCCGCGCCAGGTCGGCGGGGGTGCCGCCGGCGGCGCGCAGCGCGGTCAGCAGGTTGGCCAGCGCGCGGGCGAACTGCGCGGGCAGGTCGTCGCCGGTCACCGTGCCCGCGGCGTCCAGGGCGGTCTGTCCGGCGAGCATCACCAGGGTGCCGCCGGTCGCGGTGACGGCGTGCGAGAAGCCGGTGGCCGGCGCGAGGCCGGCGGGGTTGATCCGGTGCAGGGTCATCGGTACAGCTCCCGGGCGATGATGGTGCGCTGGACCTCGCTGGCGCCCTCGTAGATCCGCGGCGCGCGCACCTCGCGGTAGAGGTGCTCCAGCAGGTGGCCGCGGTGCAGCGCGCGGGCGCCGTGGATCTGCACGGCGGCGTCGACCGCGAACTGGGCGGTCTCGGTGGCGTAGAGCTTGGCCATCGCGGCGCGGGCGGTGACGTCGGGCGCGCCCTCGTCGTAGGCGGCCGCCGCCGCGTACACCAGCAGGCGGGCGGCCTCGATACGGGTGGCCATCTCGGCGAGCGGGTGGGAGACGGCCTGCAGGTCCCTGAGCGGCCCGCCGAACGCGGTGCGCCGGTCCGCGTGGGCCACCGCCGCGTCCAGCGCGGCCTGCGCCATGCCGACCGCGAACGCGCCGACGCTCGGCCGGAACAGGTCGAGGGTGGTCATCGCGACCCGGAAGCCGTGGCCCTCCTCGCCGAGCAGGTCCGCGGTGGAGACCGGCACCCCGTCGAAGGCGAGCCGTCCGATGGGGTGCGGGGAGAGCATGTCGAGCGGCTCGCCGGTCAGCCCCGGCCGGTCGGCGGGCACGGCGAAGGCGGTGACGCCGCGGGCGCCGGTGCCGGGGCGGGTGCGGGCGAAGACGGTGTAGACGTCGGCCTCGGGGGCGTTGGAGATCCAGCACTTGCCGCCGGTCAGCCGCCAGCGCCCGTCGCCGTCCGGTTCCGCGGCCAGTTGGAGGGCGCCGGCGTCGGATCCGGCGCCCTCCTCGGTGAGCGCGAAGGCCGCGACGGCCCGCCCGGCCACCACCTCCGGCAGCCAGCGCGCGGCGACCTCGGGCGCGCTCAGCAGCGGGTGGGCGCCGAGGCCCTGCAGGGCGAGCGCGGTCTCGGCCTCGGTGCACTCGCGGGCGAGCGACTCGCGCAGCACGCACAGGTCGAGCGCGGAGGGCGGCCGGTCCTCGGGCAGGGCGCGGGCGATCAGCCCGGCGCGGGCGAGCGCGGCGAGCAGGGGCCGGTTCACCCGGCCGCCCGCTCCGGCGGGTGCGGCGGGGGGTGGCGGTGCCAGGCTGGCCCCAGGGTCCGTCAGCGGCTCGGCGGCGAGCGGGCGCAGGCGCTCCCGCGCGGTCGCGCGCACCTCCTCGGACCATGCCGCGCGGTCCGGGTCGAGCCCGAATCGGGGAACGGGGTGCTCAGAAGAATCCATCACTCACACCCTTATCGCGTTCTGTTGACTGCCGTCATGAACACGTTACGCTGAAAAACGTCCGCCTTCAGGTGCCGACGAGGGGCTCTGCCGCCATGGACCTGGACCTGCTGCCCTCAGCCCATGTGGACACGTTCGCGCGCGATCATCTGCCCCCGCCCGGACAGTGGCCGGTCCTGGAGAACATCCCGGACTACCCGGAACGGCTCAACTGCGCCGCCGAGTTGCTGGCCGGCGGTGACGACGACGCGGTGTGCCTGCGCACCCCGGACGGGCAGAGCTGGTCGTACCGGGAGCTGCGCGAGCAGTCCGCCCGGATCGCGCACGTGCTGACCGGGGAGCTCGGCGTGGTGCCCGGCAACCGGGTGCTGCTGCGCGGGCCCACCACCCCCTGGCTGGTGGCCTGCTGGCTGGCGGTGCTGCAGGCGGGCGCCGTCGCGGTGACGGTCCTGGCCGCCCAGCGGGCCCACGAGCTGGCCGAGGTGTGCGACATCGGGCAGGTGCGGTACGCGCTGTGCGACCACCGCTTCACCGGCGAGCTGGTGAAGGCCGCGGTGCCCGAGCTGCGGATCACGGCGTACGGGGGCGGGAGCGACGACGACCTGCTGCGGCGGGCGCGGACGCAGCCGGCCGTCTACGACCCGGTGCCGACCTCGTCGGACGACGTGGCGCTGATCGCCTTCACCTCGGGCACCACCGGCCGGCCCAAGGGCTGCCTGCACTTCCACCGCGACGTACTGGCCATCGCCGACACCTTCTCCGCGACCGTGCTGCGGCCGGCCGCCGACGACCTGTTCACCGGCAGCCCGCCGCTGGGCTTCACCTTCGGCCTGGGCGGCCTGGTGGTGTTCCCGATGCGGGTGGGCGCCTCGACACTGCTGCTGGAGAAGGCCGGGCCGGCGGAGCTGCTGGCCGCGGTCGAGGACCACAAGGTCACTGTGCTGTTCACCGCGCCGACCGCCTACCGGGCGATGCTCGCCGAGGCCGGCGCGTACGACCTCACGAGCCTGCGGAGTTGCGTGTCGGCGGGCGAGAACCTGCCGGCCGCGACCTGGCAGGCCTGGTACGACCGGACCGGCCTGCGGCTGGTCAACGGGATCGGCTCGACGGAGATGCTGCACATCTTCATCTCCGCCGCCGGGCAGGAGGCCCGGCCCGGCGCCACCGGCCGGCCGGTGCCCGGATACGCGGCGCAGGTCGTGGACGCCTCGCTCCAGCCGGTACCGGACGGCGAGCCGGGCCTGCTGGCGGTACGCGGCCCGACCGGCTGCCGCTATCTGGCCGACCCGCGGCAGACCGAGTACGTGCGGGCCGGCTGGAACCTCACCGGCGACACCTACGTCCGGGACATCGACGGCTGGTTCCGCTACGTGGCACGGGCCGACGACATGATCATCTCGGCCGGCTACAACATCGCCGGGCCCGAGGTCGAGGAGACGCTGCTGCGGCACCCGGACGTGAAGGAGGCCGCGGTGATCGGGGTGCCGGACGAGGAACGCGGCCAGGTGGTGCGGGCGTTCGTGGTGCTGCACGAGGGCGTGGCGTCCGGTGACCCGGCGGTCGAGGAACTGCGCCGCTTCGCCAAGAGCGTCATGGTGCCCTACAAGTGCCCGCGCGAATTCCGCTTCCTGACCGAGCTGCCGCGCACCCCCACCGGCAAGCTGCAGCGCTTCCGGCTGCGCGACGTGACCTGACCCTGCCACATAAAGTGATCGTGTGACCGACGACCCGCGCCCCGCGCACACGCCCGGTTCGCTCATCCTCAGTTTCTACGGCGCCTACGGGCGGTCGGAACTGGGCGGCAGCGTCCCGGTGGCGACGCTCATCCGGCTGATGGGCGCGGCCGAGGTGGACGCGCCGTCGGTGCGCTCGGCGGTGTCGCGGCTCAAGCGGCGCGGGCTGCTGGTGTCGCGGCGCGAGTCCGGGGCGGCCGCGTACGGGCTGTCGGACGACGCCCGGCAGCTGCTCGCCGACGGCGACCGGCGGATCTACGGCGCCCGGCCGGAGACCGGCGCGGACTGGCTGCTGGTGGTGTTCTCGGTCCCGGAGTCCGAGCGGGCCAAACGGCACCTGCTGCGGTCCCGGCTGGCCGGGCTGGGGTTCGGGCAGGCGGCGCCCGGGGTGTGGATCGCGCCCGCGGCGCTGCACGAGGAGACCCGGCACACCCTGGAGCGCCTGGGCCTGGCCGGGTACGTGGACCTGTTCCACGGCTCGCACGCCGGCTTCGACCCCACCGCCGAGGCGGTGCGCCGCTGGTGGGACCTGGACGCGCTGGCGGAGCTGCACCGCGGCTTCCTGGCCGCGCACGAGCCGGTCCTGGAGCGCTGGTCGGCGCGGCCGCCCGGCCCCGACCTCGCCTTCCGCGACTACCTGCGGGCCCTGGACTCCTGGCGGCGGCTGCCCTACGCCGACCCCGGGCTGCCCCCGGACCTGCTGCCGGACGGCTGGCCCGGAGCCCATTCCGCGGAGGTCTTCGACCGCCTGCACGCCCTGCTGCGGGACCGCGGCGCGCGCTTCGTGCACGAGTAGCCGCGGGTCCGCGCGGAACCGGCCGCGGGGGGAGGCGGCGGTTGGGGCGGCGGTTGGGGCGGCCCCGGGCCTTGCGCTGCTGCGGCCGGTCAGCCGTCCAGCGTCAGGCGGGGCTTGGGGGCGTCGGTGCGGCCGATGGGCGGCGGGCGGCGCCCGGCGCGGTAGGACGGCGGCCAGGGCGCGGCCGGGCCCTCGTACCCCTGCTCGGCGGCGGCGTGCAGCGTCCAGTGCGGGTCGTACAGGTGCGGCCGGGCGAGCGCGCAGAGGTCGGCGCGGCCGGCCAGCAGCAGGGAGTTGACGTCGTCCCAGGAGGAGATCGCGCCGACCGCGATGACCGGCAGCCCGGTCTCGTTGCGGATCCGGTCGGCGAACGGCGTCTGGTAGGAGCGGCCGTACGCCGGGGCCTCGTCCGGGACGACCTGGCCGGTGGAGACGTCGACGGCGTCGGCGCCGTGCGCCGCCAGCGCCCGGGCGATGTGCACCGCGTCGTCGCCGGTGGTGCCGCCGGGCGCCCAGTCGGTGGCGGAGATGCGGACGCTCAGCGGCCGGTCGCCGGGCCACACCCGCCGTACCGCGTCCAGGACTTCGAGCGGGAAGCGCAGCCGGCCGGTCAGGTCGCCGCCGTAGGCGTCGGTGCGGTGGTTGGTGAGCGGGGAGAGGAACGACGACAGCAGATAGCCGTGCGCGCAGTGCAGTTCGAGCAGGTCGAAGCCGGCCCTGGCACCGCGTTCCGCGGCGGCCGCGAACTGGTCCCGGATGCGGGCGAGTTCGGCGGGCGTCAGGGCGTGCGGCACCTGGTTGACACCGGGCCGGTAGGGCAGCGGCGAGGGCGCCGCGACCGGCCAGTTGCCGTCCGGCAGCGGCTGGTCGATGCCCTCCCACATCAGCCGGGTCGAGCCCTTGCGGCCGCTGTGGCCGAGCTGCAGCCCGATGGCCGCACCCTGGCCCGAGGCGTGCACGAAGCCGGCGACGCGCCGCCACGCCGCCTCCTGCTCGTCGTTCCACAGGCCGGTGCAGCCCGGGGTGATGCGGCCCTCGGGGCTCACGCACACCATCTCGGTCATCACCAGGCCGGCGCCGCCGAGCGCCCGCCCGCCGAGGTGGACGAGGTGGAAGTCGCCGGGCATGCCGTCGATGGCGGTGTACATGTCCATCGGGGAGACCACGACGCGGTTGCGCAGGGTCAGGCCGCGCAGGCTGAAGGGGGTGAACATCGGCGGGGTGCCGGGCGGTGCGCCGAACGACGCCTCGACGGTGTCGGTGAACGCCCGGTCGCGCAGCCGCAGGTTGTCGTGGGTGACCCGGCGGCTGCGGGTGAGCAGGTTGAAGGCGAACTGCAGGGGCGGCTGGTCGACGTACTGCGCGAGCCGTTCGAACCACTCCAGGCTGGCCAGGGCCGCGCGCTGGGTGCTCGCCACCACCGGCCGCCGCTCGGCCTCGTAGGCCGCGAGGGCCGTGGCGGTGTCGGGGTGCTCGCGCAGGCAGGCGGCGAGCGCGAGGGCGTCCTCCATGGCCAGCTTGGTGCCGGAGCCGATGGAGAAGTGCGCGGTGTGCGCGGCGTCGCCGAGGAGCACCGTGCTGCCGTCCCGCCACCGCTCGTTGACGACGGTGGTGAAGTGCTGCCAGCGCGAGCGGTTGCCGTGCAGCGGACGGCCGTCGAGCAGGCGCGCGAAGAGCTTCTCGCAGGCGGCGATGCTGCCGGCCTCGTCCAGGGTGTCGAACCCGGCGCGCCGCCAGACCTCCTCGGTCATCTCGACGATGAAGGTCGCGGCGTCCGCGCGGTAGGGGTAGGCGTGCGCCTGCATCACGCCGTGCGGGGTCTCCAGGATCTCGAACCGGAAGGCGTCCAGCGGCAGTTCGGCGGACAGCCAGATGTAGCGGCAGTCGTGCGGGGTGAGCCGGGGCCCGAACGCCTCGGCGTGCGCGCCGCGGGTGGCGCTGCGCGCCCCGTCCGCGGCGACCACCAGGTCGTAGCCGGCGGCCAGTTCGGCGGCCGGCGGGGCGGCGGTGCGGACGTGCACCTGCACGCCGAGGTCGCGGCAGCGCTCGGCGAGCAGGACCAGCAGCCTCCTCCGGTCGAGCGCCGCGAAGCCGTGGCCGCCGCTGCGCGCCGACCGGCCGCGGTGGTGGATCACGATGTCCTGCCAGCGGACGAACTCCCGCTGCACGGCGGCGTGCAGGACCGGGTCGGCCTGGGCGATGCCGCCGAGGGTCTCGTCGGAGAACACCACGCCGAAGCCGAAGCTGTCCTCGGGCGCGCCGCGTTCCCACACGGTCACCGAGCGGGCCGGGTCGAGCCGCTTGAGCAGGGCGGCGGCGTACAGGCCGCCTGGGCCGCCGCCGATGACGGCGATCCGCAGGCCGGTGCCGGGGCCGGTGATGGAGCCGGGATCCGGGCCGGTTCCGGTGAGTGAGCCGGGGCCGGTTTCCGTGCCTGAGCCAGGGCCGGTTCCGGTGACTGAGCCGGGGTCCGGGCCGGTTCCGGTGAGTGAGCCGGGGCCGCTGCCGGGCGCGGCCACGGTCAGCGGCCCTTCCACTCGGGTGCGCGCCGGCCGGTGAACGCGGCGTGGAACTCGGCGTAGTCGGCGCTGGTCATCAGCAGCGCCTGCGCGGCGGCGTCCATCTCGACGGCCGCGGCCAGGGGCATGTCGAGTTCGGCGGTGAGCAGCGCCTTGGTCTGCTGGTGGGCGAGCGCGGGGCCGTCGGCCAGCCGGCGGGCGAGCTCGGCGGCGGCCTTGTCGGCGCCGCCCTCCGGCGCGGTCTGGCTCACCAGCCCGATCCGCTCGGCCTCGGCCGCGTCGACGGTGTCGCCGAGCATCAGCAGCCGGGTGGCGTGGCCCAGTCCGACGATGCGCGGCAGCAGGTACGCGGCGCCCATGTCGGCGCCGGCCAGCCCGACCCGGGTGAACAGGAACGCGAACCGCGCGGTGGGCTCGACGATCCGGAAGTCGGAGGCGAGCGCGAGGACCGCGCCGGCGCCGGCGGCGATGCCGTGCACCGCGGCGATGACCGGGAAGGGTGCCTCGCGCAGCGCCCGTACGACCTGCCCGGTCATGCGGGTGAAGTCCAGCAGGTCGCCGGCGCCCATCGCGAGGGTCGCGCCGATGATCTCGTCGACGTCGCCGCCGGAGCAGAAGCCGCGGCCCTCACCGCCGAGGACCAGCGCGCGGGTCTCGCCCTCGCGGGCCAGTTCCGGCAGCAGGTCGCGCAGGTCGGCGTAGGCGCCGAAGGTGAGGGCGTTGAGCTTGCCGGGGCGGTCGAGCGTGACGGTGACGACGCCCTCGGAGCGGTCCAGGCGCAGATGGCGCCAGTGGCCGGTGGGGCTCGCGGAGCTGGGATGCGGACTCATGGCGCGGCCTCCTCGCGATCGACGGTATCACCTGTTCGTGACCGTCGTCAGCAACACGAGACATGCCGTGCTCGCCGTGGCCGCCGTCCCGTCCCGGCTGCGGAGCCGGGACAGGAGGCCCTGGCGTCAGCCCAGGGTGGCCACCATGATCGCCTTGATGGTGTGCATGCGGTTCTCCGCCTGGTCGAAGACCACCGACTGCGCGGACTCGAAGACCTCGTCGGAGACCTCGAGGAAGTCCAGTCCGTGGCGGGCGTGGATCTCCCGGCCGACGACGGTGCCCAGGTCGTGGAAGGCCGGCAGGCAGTGCAGGAACGTCGCCTGCGGGTTGCCGGTCGCCCGCATGACGTCCGCGGTGACCGCGTAGGGGTGCAGCAGCGTGATCCGCTCGTCCCAGATCTCCTTGGGCTCGCCCATCGACACCCACACGTCGGTGTGGATGTGGTCGGCGCCGCTGACGCCCTCCTCGACGTCGTCGGTGAGGGTGATCCGGGCGCCGGAGCCCTCGGCCAGCCGGCGCGCCTCGGCGACCACGTCGGCGTCCGGCCACAGGCCCTTCGGGGCGGCGATGCGCACGTCCATGCCGAGCAGCGCGCCGGTGACCAGCAGGGAGTTGCCCATGTTGGAGCGGGCGTCACCGAGGTAGGCGTAGGCGATCTCGCCGAGCGGCTTGGGGTTGTGCTCGGTCATGGTGAGCACGTCGGCCAGCATCTGGGTGGGGTGCCACTCGTCGGTGAGGCCGTTCCACACCGGGACCCCGGCGTGAGCGGCGAGTTCCTCGACGACGGTCTGGCCGTGGCCGCGGTACTGGATGCCGTCGAACATCCGGCCCAGCACGCGGGCGGTGTCCTTCACCGACTCCTTGTGCCCGATCTGCGAGCCCGAGGGGTCGAGGTAGGTGGAGGCGGCGCCCTGGTCGGCGGCGGCGACCTCGAACGAGCAGCGGGTGCGGGTGGAGGTCTTCTCGAAGACCAGCGCGATGTTCTTCCCGCGCAGTCGCTGCTGTTCCGCGCCCGCCTTCTTCGCGGCCTTCAGCTCCGCGGCCAGCTCCACGAGGTGGCGGAACTCCTCAGCGGTGAAGTCCAGTTCCTTGAGGAAGTGCCGGCCCTTCAGGTCGACGGCCATGCGGGTACTCCTAGGTGGGGCGCGCGGTCGGGACACTGGAACTCTATACGATAGTAGGCATGTTTATACAGGCCCTCCCGGTGGGGCCGCCGGTGGTCCCGGTCACACCGCGTCCCGCTCGATCGGGCAGCTCATGCAGCGCGGACCGCCCCGGCCGCGTCCCAGCTCGCTGCCGGGGATCTCGATGACCTCGATCCCGCGCTTGCGCAGATAGGTGTTGGTGGTCGCGTTGCGCTCGTAGGCGACGACCACCCCCGGCTCCACCGCCAGCACGTTGCAGCCGTCGTCCCACTGCTCGCGCTCGGCGGCATGCACGTCCTGGGTCGCGGTGAGCACGGTGATCATGTCCAGGCCGAGGGCAGCCGCGATGGCCCGGTGCATGTGCTCCGGCGGGTGGTCGGTGACCTTCAGCTCGCCGGGCTCCCCGCCGGATTCGATGGTGTACGAGCGCAGCATCCCCAGGCCCGCGTACTGCGTGAAGGTGTCGCCGTCGACCATGGTCATCACGGTGTCCAGGTGCATGAACGCCCGCCGCTTGGGCATGTCCAGGGCCACGATGGTCTGCGCGGAACCGGTCGCGAACAGGCCGCGCGCCAGCATCTCCACCGCCTGCGGCGTGGTGCGCTCGCTCATCCCGATGAGCACCGCGCCCTGGCCGATCACCAGCACGTCGCCGCCCTCTATCGTCGAGGGGTAGGCGCTCTGGCCCTCGGACCACACGTGGAAGCCGCCGCCGGCGAACAGCGGATGGTGCCGGTAGATCGCCTCGAAGTGCACGGTCTCGCGCTGCCGGGCCGGCCAGCGCATCGCGTTGATGCTCACCCCGTCGTAGACCCAGGCCGAGGTGTCGCGGGTGAACAGGTGGTTGGGCAGCGGGCTGAGCAGGAAGTCGTCCAGGTCCATGGCGTGGAAGAGGACCGACACCGGCTCGGGGAAGCGCTCCAGGTACTCGCGCTTGGTCATCCCCCCGACCAGCGCCTCCGTCAGCTCGGCCGGGGCCAGTTCGTCGAAGGCGGCCCGCAGCCGGTCGGTGGCCAGCGGGCCGTACTCCTTCTCGTCGAACACCCGGTCAAGGACCAGCCGCCGCGCCTCGGGCACCGCGAGGGACTCGGTGAGCAGGTCCCCGAAAAGGTGGACCTGCACACCGCGGTCCCGCAGCACGTCGGCGAACCCGTCGTGCTCCGCGCGCGCCCGCCGCACCCACAGCAGGTCGTCGAAGAGCAGGGCGTCCTTATTGGTCGGCGTGAGGCGTTTCAGTTCCAGGTCCGGGCGGTGCAGGA
This sequence comes from Streptomyces sp. NPDC020917, assembly GCF_044333795.1. Lineage (NCBI taxonomy): Bacteria > Bacillati > Actinomycetota > Actinomycetes > Kitasatosporales > Streptomycetaceae > Streptomyces > Streptomyces sp. NPDC020917. Next base: position 57,543 of record NZ_JBIRRR010000024.1, read on the forward strand.
TGACGCTGCGCAGCCGCCCGGTCTCGGAATCGACGTGGAATCCCATGGGACCAGACCTTCCCACTTTTCCCCCGCCGTCACGCCGGGACGCCGCCCGGGTCCGAGGGGTCGGTCACAGTCGCGGGTCGACCGGCTCGGACTCCAGGGCGAGGACGGCGAACACCGCCTCGTGCACCCGCCACAGCGGTTCGCCGCCGGCCAGCCGGTCCAGCGCCTCCAGGCCCAGCGCGTACTCGCGCAGCGCCAGCGACCGCTTGTGGCCGAGGAACCGGCCGCGCAGCCGCGCCAGGTGCTCGGGCCGGGTGTACTCGGGACCGTAGATGATCCGCAGGTACTCCCGGCCGCGGCACTTGATGCCGGGCTGCACCAGCCGACCGCCCGGGGTGCGGACCAGCGCGTCCAGCGGCTTGACGACCATGCCCTCGCCGCCCGCGCCGGTCAGCTCCAGCCACCAGGCGACGCCGGCCGCCACCGACGCCTCGTCCTCGGTGTCCACCACCAGCCTGCCGGTGGTGCGCAGCAGCCCGGACGGATCGGCCTCCACCAGGCGGTCCAGCAGGGCGAGCTGGCGGTCGTGCGGCAGCGCGGCCAGGCTGCGGCCCTGGACCGCGAGCAGCTGGAACGGCGCCAGGTGCACGCCCTGAAGGCCGTCGGTCGTCCAGCAGTAGCGGCCGTAGGCGTCGGTGAAGGCGCCCGCGTCCGCGGCGCGTTCCCGCTGCCGGGCCAGCAGCGCCGACACGTCGGTGCCGCGGCCCGCCGCCGACTCCAGCGCGGCCAGCGCCGGCGGGAACACCGCGCCCGCGGCCGCGCCGACCGCCGCGTACTGCTTGCGCAGCAGCCCGGACGCCTTCAGCGACCAGGGCAGCAGCTCGGCGTCGAGCAGCAGCCAGCCGGTGCCGAACTCCTCCCACAGGCCGGCCGCGGTGACCGCGGCACGCAGCCGGGCCAGCACCTCCTCGGTGACCCGCGGGTCGTCGAAGAACGGCCGGCCGGTGCGGGTGTGCAGCGCGCCGGTCACGCCTTCGATGCCGAACCGCTCGGCGGCCACGGCCTCGTCGCGGCAGACCAGGGCCACCGCGCGCGACCCCATGTGCTTCTCCTCGCACACCACCCGGCGCACCCCGTCCTCGCGGTAGGCGGCGAACGCCTCCAGCGGGTGCTCGAGGTAGCCGTCCTGCTGGGACGTGGCGCACGGCGCCATCGTCGGCGGCAGGTAGGCCAGCAGCCGCGGGTCGACGGCGAAGCGGCTCATCACCTCCAGCGCCGCGGCCGCGTTCTCCTCACGCACCGCGAGCCGGCCCATCTGCCCGGTCTCGACGACGCGCCGGCCGGTGACGTCGGCGAGGTCCAGCGGGCGGCCCTCCCGTCCGCCGGGCGCCTCGGTCTGCAGCGGCTTGGCCGGTTCGTACCAGACCCGCTCGGCGGGCACGTCGACGATCTCCCGCTCCGGCCAGCGCAGCGCGGTCAGCCGGCCGCCGAAGACCGCGCCGGTGTCCACGCACAGCGTGTTGTTGATCCACGAGGTGCGCGGCACCGGGGTGTGGCCGTAGACCACGGCGGCGCGGCCGCGGTAGTCCTCCGCCCACGGGTAGCGCACGGGCAGGCCGAACTCGTCGGTCTCGCCGGTGGTGTCGCCGTACAGGGCGTGCGAGCGCACCCGGCCCGAGGTGCGGCCGTGGTACTTCTCCGGCAGCCCGGCGTGGCAGACCACCAGCCGACCGCCGTCCAGGACGTAGTGGCTGACCAGGCCGTCGACGAACTCCCGCACCCGCTCGCGGAACCCCGGGTCCCGGGCATCCTCGCGCTCGAACTGCTCGATGGTCTCGGCCAGTCCGTGGGTGTGCTGGACCTGGCGGCCCCGGAGCCATCGGCCCAGCTTGTTCTCGTGGTTGCCGGGGACGCACAGCGCGGTTCCCGCCGCGACCATGGACATGACGCGGCGCAGCACGCCGGGGCTGTCCGGGCCGCGGTCCACCAGGTCGCCGACGAACACGGCGGTGCGGCCGTCGGGGTGCACGCCGTCGCGGTAGCCGAGGGCGGTGAGCAGCGAGTCCAGTTCCGCGCTGCAGCCGTGCACGTCGCCGATGATGTCGAACGGGCCGGTCAGATGGGTCAGGTCGTTGTACCGGCGCTCGGTGACCACCTGCGCCGCGTCGATCTCCGCGGTGCCGCGCAGCACGTGCACCTTGCGGAAGCCCTCGCGCTCCAGGCCGCGCAGCGAGCGGCGCAGCTCGCGCTGGTGCCGCTGGACGACGTGGCGGGGCAGCGCGGCCCGGTCGGGGCGGGCGGCGTTGCGCTCGGCGCACACCTGCTCGGGCACGTCCAGCACGATGGCGATGGGCAGCACGTCGTGCTCGCGGGCCAGCCTGATCAGCTGCCGGCGGGACTCGGGCTGCACGCTGGTGGCGTCGACGACCGTGCGGCGGCCGGCCGCCAGGCGCTTGCCCGCGATGTAGTGCAGCACGTCGAACGCGTCGGTGGTCGCGCTCTGGTCGTTCTCGTCGTCGCTGACCAGGCCGCGGCAGAAGTCGGACGAGATGACCTCGGTGGGCCGGAAGTGGCGCGCGGCGAACGTGGACTTGCCGGAGCCGGTGGCACCGATCAGCACCACCAGGGACAGGTCGGTGACCGGCAGGGTGCGCGGAGTGGCGGACGGCTCGGTCATGCCGCTGCCTCCTTCTGGTTCTTCGGGTTCTTCGCGTTCTTCGGGTTGTCGGTGCGGGTGAACACCGTCATCTGGGTCGGCGGTCCGACCTCGGGGTCGTCCGGGCCGACGGGCACGAACGCCACGGTGTAGCCGTACCGTTCGGCCACCGCGTGCGCCCAGCCGGCGAACTCACCGCGGCTCCACTCGAAGCGGTGGTCGGCGTGCCGGACGTGGCCGTGCGGCAGCGACTCCCAGCGCACGTTGTACTCGGCGTTCGGGGTCGTCACCACGACGGTGCGCGGCCGTGCGGCGCCGAACACCGCGTACTCCAGCGCCGGCAGCCGGGGCGGGTCGACATGCTCGACGACCTCGCACAGCACCGCCGCGTCATAGCCCTTCAGCCGCTGGTCGGTGTAGGTCAGCGAGCCCTGGATCAGGGAGACCCGGGACGACTGGCGCTCCCCCAGCCGGTCCAGGCGCAGCCGCCGCGCCGCCATGTCCAGCGCACGGGCCGACACGTCCATGCCGGTGATCTCGGTGAACCGCGGATCCTTCAGCAGCGCCGCCACCAACTGGCCCTGGCCGCAGCCGAGGTCGAGCACCCGGGCGGCACCGGCGTCGCGCAGCGAGGCCAGGATCGCCTCGCGGCGCTGCACCGCCAGCGGGGTGGGGCGCTCCTCGGCCTCCTCCGGCGCCTCGGGCTCGACCGCGTTGTCCAGCTCCTCGACCTCGACGTCGTCGGCGTCGGCCAGCCGGGCCAGCTCCAGGCGCTCCCTCGCCTGCCGGGTCAGCGACCAGCGGCGGGACAGGTAGCGGCTGGTGATCAGCGGCTGCTCGGGGTGGTGCGGCAGCCAGCCCTCGCCGAACCGCAGCAGCTTGTCGACCTCGTCCTCCGAGACCCAGTAGTGCTTGGCGTCGTCCAGCACCGGCAGCAGCACGTACAGGTGCCGCAGCGCGTCGGACAGCCGCAGCTCGCCCTCCAGGGTCAGCGCCACGTAGCGGGAGTCGCCCCACTCGGGGAACCGGCCGTCGAGCGCCACCGGTTCTGCGGTCACCTGCCAGCCGAGCGGCTCGAAGAGGCGGCCGACCAGCGGAGCGCCGCCGCGGGCCGGCAGCGCCGGCACCTCGACGCGCAGCGGCAGCGCGACCGCCGCCCGCTCGGGGTGGCTGCGGCACTCGCCCTTCAGCGCGCTGGAGAACACGGTGCGCAGCGCGACCGCGAGCAGCGACGACGCCGCGTACGGGCGGTCGTTGACGTACTGTGCGAGCGCCGCGTCGGGCGCGCCGCCGCGGCCCTTGCCGCGGCCGCGCCGCAGCAGCGCGGGCGGATCGACCTCCAGCAGCAGCGCCGCCGTGGTCCGTTCCGCCGAGGCTTCGGGGTAGAACACGTGGGCGTCGCCGTACGACGTGGAGAAGGCCTGCGCCTTGTCCGGGTGCTTGTGCAGCAGGAAGCCGAGGTCGGTGGCCGGTGCCGCCGCGTTGCCAGTGGTGGAAATGGTCAGGAACACCCGCCCGAGTATCCCCGCCCGCCCGCTCCACCGACCAGCCCTTTTCCTCCCGGGGCCCTGCGCCGGGGGTGCCGGGGTCAGAGGTGGAGGGTGGTGGTGAGGGCGGTGATGGTCGGGGGGCCGACGCGGCAGCAGCCGCCGATCAGGCGGGCGCCGGCGGCCTGCCAGGTGAGGGCTGCGGCGGGGTCGAAAGCGGGGCCACCGGCCCAGGAGCGGGTGGTCGGGTTCCACCGTTCACCGCTGTTGGGGTAGGCGACGACGGGTTTGCCGGTGACGGCGACGGCCGTCTCCACCGCGTCGGCCACGTCCGCGGGGGCGCAGCAGTTGACGCCCACCGCGACCACCTCGGGCCGTCCGGCGGCCACGGCGAACGCGTCTTCCAGCGGCTGCCCGGCGCGGGTGGCGTCCCCGGCGACGGTGTACGACAGCCACACCGGCACCCCGGCGCCCTCCGCGGCGCGCAGCATCGCCTCGGCCTCGTCGGCGTCCGGCACGGTCTCCAGCGCGAGCACGTCGGGGTCTGCCTCGGCGAGCGCCTCGATCCTCGGCCGGTGGAAGTCCGCCAGCTCGCGCACGGACTTCCCGTACCGCCCGCGGTACTCGCTGCCGTCCGCGAGCATCGCCCCGTACGGCCCGACCGAGGCGGCGACCCGTACCCCGTCGCCGCCGGCCGCCGCCCTGCGGGCCAGCTCCACGCTGCCGCGCAGCAGCCGCGCGGTCTCCGCCCGGCCGACCCCGCGGTGCGCGAAGCCCTCGAACGTCGCCTGGTAGCTGGCCGTGATGAGCACCTGCGCCCCCGCCCGGACGTAGGCGGTGTGGGCGGCCTCGATCTGCCCGGGGGCGTCGGCCAGCAGCCGGGCCGACCACAGCGGGTCGGTCAGGTCGCAGCCCTGGTCGGCCAGCTGGTTGGACAGCCCGCCGTCCAGCACCAGGGTCGTGCCCGAGGCCAGCAGCGCCCCCAGGGGCGCAGGAGTGCTCATCGCGGTGTCACCCCAGTTGCGTCTGGACCTGCGAGGAGATCAGTTCCAGGTGGTCCAGGTCGTGCAGGTCCAGGATCTGGAGGTAGAAGCGGGTGGCGCCCTGCTCGGCGTACTGCCCGATCTTGTCGACCACCTCGGCGGGCGAGCCGGCGAGGCCGTTGGCCTTCAGCTCGTCGACCTCCCGGCCGATCGCCGCGGCCCGCCGGGCCACCTCCGCGTCGTCCCGTCCGACGACGGCGACCAGAGCGTTGGAGTACACCAGGTCGCTCGCGTCCCGGCCGGCCGCCTGGGCGGCCTCGCGGACCCGGGCGAACTGCGTGCCGGTGTCGGCCACCGACGCGAACGGGACGTTGAACTCGTCGGCGTACCGCGCGGCCAGCTCCGGGGTGCGGCGGGCGCCCATGCCGCCCACCAGGACCGGGATCCTGCTCTGCGCGGGCTTGGGCAGCCCGGGCGAGTCCTTCAGCTGGTAGAACTGCCCGTCGTAGCTGAACGTCTCGCCGGCCGGCGTGCCCCACAGCCCGGTGACGATGGCCAGTTGCTCCTCCAGCCGGCCGAACTTCTCCTTCGGGAACGGGATGCCGTAGGCGGTGTGCTCGGCCTCGTACCATCCGGCGCCCAGACCGAACTCGATGCGCCCGCCGGACATCTGGTCGACCTGCGCCACCTGGATGGCCAGGACACCGGGCAGCCGGAAGGTGCCCGCGGTCATCAGCGTGCCGAGCCTGATCCTGCTGGTCTCCCGCGCCAGACCGGCCAGGGTGATCCACGCGTCCGTGGGGCCGGGGTAGCCGTCCCCGTCCCCCATCACCAGGTAGTGGTCGGAGCGGAAGAAGGCGTCGAAGCCGAGGTCCTCGGTTGCCTTGGCGACGGCCAGCAGCGTGTCGTAGCTCGCCCCCTGCTGGGGCTCGGTGAAGATTCGCAGATCCATTCCTCCATCCTGCCTCCCTGACCGGTGCCGCGCGGCAGCGGCCTGCGGTGCTCGCCGCGGATCGACCGACCGGAACGCTGCGGAAACGGCGCCCGCGGCCGGTCCGCGCACGCGCCTGCGGCGTCTCACCGACCACGTCAGCCGGGCGCGTCCCGCGCCAGCGCCCCGACCCGGTCCTTCGCCTCGTCCACCGCGTCCAGCGCCTCGATGCACTGCCAGTAGGCGGTCTCGTCCTCGGCGCTGCCCGTCAGGCCGACCAGGGCACGGCCGATCTCGCCGAGCAGCACGCGCAGGGCCCGCAGCGTGCCGGGCGCGTCGCGCACCCCCGTCAGGCGGGCGGCCCGTGGCGGACCCGCGCCGGTGGACACCCCGGCCGGCGATCCACCTCCGCGCGCGTATCCGGGCCCAGTCGAGGAGCCGCTCCAGGAGCCGGCAGCCGAGCCCGATTCCGGCCCTGGTCCCTGCCCTGGTCCCTGCCCCGGCACGCTGTCCTGCCGGCGCCGTGGACCCGGCGGCGCGCCCGATCCCGACGGCGACCCCGGTCCGGCCGGCCACCCGGAACCCGACGGCCGCCGCCCCGACCCCCGCGCCCCCTCGTCCTCAGCCCGCTCGCCTTCGGCTCGCGCCGCGTGCGCCAGCACCGCCCCGACCGCCTCGGTCAGCTCGTACGCCTGCCATGCCTCCGCGATGACGTCCTCGGGTTGCGGGCAGCCCCGCATCGTCCGCTCCGCCTCCGCCACTAGCCGTGCCGCGTCCATGTCCCGGTCCCCGCTTTCCCGTTCGCCGCGGGACGGCCCCTGCGCCACCCCGCCCTCCTCATGTCACTCAGCGTGACAGAGCGGGCGCGGCCGTCGGCGGGCGGACAGCGGATCTGTGGACAACCTCGCGCTTGTGGACAACTCCGTCACCCCTGCGAGTGACCGTCGTCCTCCGGCCGGGGAAACCGCAGCTCGTTGCGGTCGATCTTCGCCGCGAGCGCGGCCAGCGGGTCGATGCCCAGGACCTCGCAGAACTGCAGCAGGTACGCCAGCACGTCGGCCACCTCGTCCCGCACCCGGTAGGCCGACGCGTCGTCGTCCATCACCGCGGCGGCCTGCTCGGGCGTCAACCACTGGAAGATCTCCAGCAGTTCGGACGCCTCGACGCTGAGTGCGACGGCGAGGTTCTTCGGAGTGTGGAACGGCTGCCAGCGCCGGGCCGCGGCGAACTCGGCGAGGCGCTCCTGGAGTGCAGCCAGGTCCGCCACCGGCTCGGCCCGCTCCGGCCGAACGTGCCCGGGATCGGCCGGCCCCGATCCGCCCTCCATGGGCCCGGCAGGCTCCGCACCTCCCTGCCCAGGCCCAGGTCCGGGCCCGGTCCCCCCAGGCCCGGCCTGCCCCGATCCGCCGCTTCCGGGCCCGGGAGTCCTCCCAGGCCCAGCCGGCCCCGATCCGCCCTGCCGCGCCTGCGCGCCCTGCTGCCCGTCCTGCGGGGGTCGTTCCGTCACCCGGACTGGTCTACCTCATCCTGGCGGCCGGGCGCACCGCCCGGCTCCCCGCCCAGGGCCCGCACGGACACCCCGCCGACGCCCTCGACGCAGCCCGCGTCCTGGACCGTGCCCAGGAGGCGGATGTGCCCGCGGGCTGCGGCCAGGCCGGCCAGGCGCAGCAGTTCGCGGACCTGCCGGCGGTCCAGTCCCAGGTCGAGGCCGTCGGCGAGCACGGTCAGCACCTGGCCGGCCGGCAGGTGCTCGGTGCTGGTGTCGACGTCGAGCACGCCGGGTCCGGTGAGGAGTACCAATGCTTGGGCGAGGAAGCGCAGTTCGCCGTCCCCGAGGCGGTCGATCGGCAGGGTGCCCAGCGGGCCGCGGTCGACGGCCGCGATGACCGCGTCCGCGGCGGGGCCGTGCCCGTCGCCGGGCAGGACGGCCGGCAGCGTGGTGAGCCCCTCGACCGGCCCGGTGCACACCCCGCGCATCGCGTGGACCAGGGCGGCGTGCCGCGTGGTGCACTCCCCCTCGGTCCTGGCCAGTACCGCGGAGAGGTTGTCGCACGCGGCGCGCAGCCGCCCGTCGCCGAGTGGCACGGCGGCCCGCATCAACTCCGGCCGCGGGGCGACCGGGAACACCCCGCGCAGCGCCACCACCACCTGCTCGGCCGCGGCCAGCACGAGCCGCTGCCCGTCGGTGCGGCCGGCGACGCGCAGCGGCAGCAGGGCGGTGGCGAGCAGGTCGTCGGGCAGCGGCGCGCGGGTGACGGGCACGACGCCGGCGGTGTGCCAGGCGGCCTGCACCGTCGGCCGGGCCGGGTCGCGCAGCGCCGTGGACAGCAGGGTCTCCCCCGCGCCGGTGAGCCGTTCGCCGACGATCCGCAGGGTCGGCTCGGCCTGGACGGCCACGTCGAGCCGGACCGGGCCGATCGGGCCGGTGACGGTGCAGCCGATCCGGAAGCCGCGCCGGCCCTGCGCGTCGGGCTGTGCCTCCTGCGGCACGCACGCGGCCGCACCGCCGCGCACCACGGTGTCGAAGACCTCCTGCAGCGAGCCGCCGCACGCCAGCCGGCCGAGTGCCGCGAGCCCTTCGAGCACGCTGGACTTGCCCGTCCCGCTGCCGCCGGTGAGCAGGGACAGCGGCCCGAAGGTGAACGACGATCCCCGGTGCGATTTGAAGGCCGACAGCCGCAGTTCGGAGACGACGGGCCGGTGGTGCCTGGTGCTCATGGGCGGGAACGTAACGATCCCTGGGGCCGCCGAACCGTTCCAGCGGGCGTACGTTCCTTCGAAAGAAGGACAACACGCATGATTCGGGCGCCCGCTGGATAGGGGCCCCGCCCGGCGCTGCCGAGTAGCGTGGCAGGGTGACGACCAGGACGACTTCCCGCTATGTCGCGCTGCTGCGCGGCATCAACGTCGGGGGCAAGAACAAGGTGCCCATGCAGACCCTGCGCGAGCTGCTGGCGCGGATCGGCGGCACCGACGTGCGCACCCATCTGCAGAGCGGCAACGCGGTGTTCACCCACGAGCAGAGCGATCCGGATGCGCTGGCCGCCGAGTTGGAGGGGGCCATCGCCGACGAGCTGGGGCTGTCCATCACCTGCATGGTGCGCAGCGACGCGGACCTGCGCCGGGTCGTCGAGGCGAACCCGTACCCGATGGAGGGGGTCAACGGCTCGCGTTTCCTGGTGGTGTTCCTGTCCGGGCCGGCGCCGCGGGACAAGCTCGCCGGCATCGACCAGAGCGCGTACGCGCCGGACACGGTTCAGCCGGGCGAGCGGGAGATCTACGCGCACTTCCCGGACTCGATCCGGGACTCCAAGCTCGGCGCGAAGCTGAACGACCGCTGGCTCGGGGTGAGGGCGACGGCACGGAACTGGAACACGGTGACGAAGCTGCTGGAGCTCGTCGAGCAGTAGCAGCAGGAGCAGAAGCAGCAGGGGCCGGGCCGCGGCCGGCGGATCACGCCGGCCACGGCCCGGAGCATCTCGCTAGCGGCTCGCCGTCACGGCTTGACCGCCAGGGCGAAGACGTGGATCGCGGGCTGGTTGGGCAGGGTCACGCTCTGCACGGTCTTGCCGGCGGTGAGCGGGACGGTGTTGGTGAACACCCGGTAGCTGACACCGAAGTTGGCCGGGCCCGCCTGGGTGTTGCGGTGGTCCATGGTCAGCGCGGTCTGCGCGCCGTAGTCGGTGGTCGTCGAGCAGCACCAGTTCGGGAAGCCGAGCGTGCCGGTGCTGGTCGTGCCGTCGGTGTAGGTCACCACGACCGGGCCGGAGGTGAAGCCGGTCTCGGTGCCGAGGAAGGCCAACGCGCTTCCCTGGCCGGTCAGTTCGATGGCCTGGCCGCCGGTCGCCACGTTGTCGGGGGTGCCGGGTGCGGCGCTCGGCCAGGTGAACGTCGCCCCGTTGGCGGTGACGGTGGCGCCGGGGGTGGCGCCGAGGGCCGCGAGGGCGTCGGCGGAGTAGCTGTCGCCGCCGCCGTCGAGGTTGCCCGGCGCGGTGTTGCTCTCCAGCGTGGTGCCCACGTTGTTGAAGGCGTCGGCGAGCGCCGGGTACGGCACCGTCGTGGTGATCGTCAGCGGGCCGCTGACCGAGTCCGCGCCGGCCGCTCCCGTGAGGTAGCGCGCGGTGGCGGTGATGGTGTTCACGGTCGTACCGGGCTTGGCCTTGGGCGCGGTCAGGGTGACCTTCGCGGTGGCGGTCTGGCCCGGGGCGATGCGGTTGAGGCGGACCGAGGCGGGGGTGACGGTCCAGCCCTCCGGCGCGGTCAGCGCCACGGTGGTGTCGGCCAGACCCGTCGGGCCGAGGTCGGTCACGCCGACGCTGTACGTGCCGGGGTGGTCGGCGGTGCCGGCGTCGTGCCAGGTGACGACGGTCGCGGGCGCCGCGGTGCGGTCGCCGCCGGCGCTGACCCGGTAGAGCACGGTGGCGTGCGGCGGGACGTCCGCGGCGATGGTGCCGGTGGTCCGGGTGACGTGCTTGGTCACCAGGTCCTTCAGCAGGAACGAGGAGCCGGGGCCGAAGCCGGCGGCCGCGGCGGTGGTGCTGATGGTCTGCGCGGAGTCGGACTTGTTGAACAGCGCGACCGCGCGGTCCCCGTTGGCGAGCGGCTTGGACAGCACGTCGTAGCCGTTGCCCTGCTGGACGATGCGGCCCTGCAGGCCCTTGGGGTCCTGGTCGACCGCGATGACGTCGCGGTTGCCGAGGACGTCGAGCGCGTCGGCGGACAGGTGGGTGAGGTCGGTGCTGGAGATCAGCGGGGCGGCCATCACCGACCACAGCGACATCTGGCTCTGGATCTCGTCACGGGTCAGCCCCGAGTCGCCGGCGAGCAGGAAGTCCGGGTCGTTCCAGCGGCCCGGGCTCTGCAGGTCCGCCAGGCCCACGTTGTAGCCGTAGTTGTACTTCAGGGAGCTCCACTTGGCGGCGGCGCTCTCCTGGCCGAGGGCGACGTCGGCGCCCTCCCGCCACAGGTTGCCGACCTGCGCGGACCAGCCGATGACCTTGTTCCAGTCGGGGCCGTCCTGGAAGTACGCCGGCGCCGACACCGAGAACACCATCGGGCGGCCGGTGTTGAGCATGGCCTGGCTCCAGGCCGCGTAGGTGTCGTGGTAGCTCTGCTCCGACGTCTCGCCCGCCTTGGTGGGCACGTTGCAGCCGTCGAGCTTGACGTAGTCGACGCCCCACTTCGCGAACAGGTCGGCGTCCTGCTGCCAGTGGTTGAGGGAGCCGGGGTAGCCGCCGCAGGTCGCCGTGCCGGCGTCCTCGTAGATGCCGAACTTCAGTCCCATGGCGTGCAGTTGGGCGCCGACCCAGTCCATGCCGTGCGGGAACTTCACCGGGTCGGAGACGAGGTTGCCCGCGCTGTCGCGGGAGTGCGTCATCCAGCAGTCGTCGGTGGTGACCGTGTCGTAGCCCTTGGCGGCGAGGCCGGTGTCGACCAGGGCGCGGGCGTTGCCGAGGATGGTGTCCTCGTCGATGTTGCACTGGTAGTACGACCAGTCGTTCCACCCCATCGGCGGGGTGGGCGCGTAGTTGGGGTACTGGGCGACGCTGTCCGCGGGGGCGGCCGCGGACCCGGCGGGGGCCGCGGCCACGAGTCCGGCGAGGGCGAGGGCGAGCGAGCCGCAGCCTGCGGCGACGGTGCGCAGCCGCCGGGCGAGGGGTGGTGTCACGGGGGCAACCTCACTGATCGGTCGGGCCGCCGGGGCGGCTGATCCAGAACCGTGCGAGGTATATCTAGGCAGTAATGCGCAGACATGACAAGAGCATTGCCGGAACACGCAGAACCACGCAGTCACAGACACGCTGCGCGCACGACGGGTCGCGGCCGCGCGGCCGCCGACGGGGCGTCAACGGCAGCGCTCGCGCGGCGCACGGGCACACCGGACACCCCGTCAGGCGGGCGTCGCGACGGAGACGCACCCGAGGGTGTCGGGCCGGACACCGGGAGGGCTGCCCGAGGCGGCACCAGGCGGGACGCCGGGCGGGCTGCCCATGGCGGCATCGGCCCAGAAGCCGGACGGGACGCCCCCGAACCGGGCGCTCAGGGCAGGACGAGCGGACGGTGCGTCAGACGCACTGCACCTCGACGCCCTGGGCGGTGAACCGCTCGACCAGTTCCTCGGGTGCGTCCTTGTCGGTGATCAGCACGGCGATCGCGCTGACGTCGCAGACCTGGGCGAACGCCCGCTTGCCGAGCTTGGTGGAGTCGGCGACCACGATGACCTTCTCGGCCCGCTCGGCCATCGCGCGGTTGGCGCTGGCCTCGCCCTCGTCGTGGGTGGCGGCGCCGAACCGGGGGTCGACGGCGTTCACGCCGATGATGGCGTAGTCCAGGGAGATGGCCTGGAGCACCATGGTGGCCAGCGGACCGGTCAGCTCGTAGGAGTTGGGCCGGGCCACGCCGCCGGTGACCACGGTCTTGACGTACGGGCGCACCGCCAGCTCGTTGGCGATGTTGATGGCGTTGGTGACGATGGTCAGCGCGGTGGCGGTGCCGCGGTCGGCGATGTCCGCGCGGATCGCCAGCTCCCGGGCCACGTCGGAGGCGGTCGTACCGCCGTTGACGCCGACCACCGCGCCGGGCGGCACCAGGCCGGCGGCCGCCTTGGCGATCCGGTGCTTCTCGTCGGCCTGGCGGGCGGCCTTGTAACGCAGCGGCAGGTCGTAGGCGACACCGCTGAGCACGGCGCCGCCGCGGGTGCGGGTCAGCAGCTGCTGGCGGGCCAGCTCCTCCATGTCACGCCGGACGGTGGCCGTGGAGACGTCCAGCATCTCGGCCGCCTCGGCGACCTGGATGCGGCCCTTGTCGCCGAGGATCTCCAGCAGCCGCGTCCACCGCTCGTGCGTCCCCATCGCTGCCCCACTCTCCGTCTGCGCCCGTCCCTCGGAAGGCCGAGGGTATCGCGCAGGCGCCCGCTGAGCGCCCGTTCTGCCGGCACCTGCTCGTTCGTGACGCATTGCGCAGCGTCACGGCACTTTCGCTCATCCTCTCGCACTCCCGCGCAGGTGGCCGCCCGGGAGGGGGATGCGCGGTCGGCCGCCGGGAACCGCGCAGCGCCGGGCCGGATGCGGCAGGGCTGCTGTGCGCCCCGCCGTCCGGTCCGGTGCGGGGGCGTTGTCGGTGGCGGGTGCCACGATGGACGGATGCTGAGGATCGGTTCTGTGGTGATGGGCGTCGCGGACATGGAGCGGGCCGCGGCCTTCTGGACGGCGGCGCTCGGATACGTCCCCCGCGAGGAGATGACCGACGACTGGGTGGTGCTGGTCCCGGCGCAGGGGGCGGGCCCGCAGCTCTCCCTGGGCCTGAGCGAGACGCCGGTCCAGGACCACCCCCGGGTCCACCTGGACCTGTACGCCGGCGACGCGGCGGACCAGGCGGCCGAGGTGGAGCGCCTGCTGGCACTGGGCGCGACCCGGGTCGACTGGGAGCTGTACCCCGACGACGCCGACTTCGTCGTGCTCGCCGACCCCGAGGGCAACCGCTTCTGCGTCATCGACACCGCCCACGGCTGATCCTCCGAGGGCCGGCGCACACCTCTTCAGATCGTCCGGGTCGGGCCCGGCGAGGTCCGCGCCCAGCGCTGGCGGCGCGGCGGTGACGGCCCACCGCCTGCATCACGCGGATCAGGCTCCGACGGCAAGGTGAAGCGGCGCCGTGCGGGCCTTTCGCCGTTCGGGGGGCTGAAGGATGGTCAGCATCATGAACGTGACAACGGAGGTGTACACCACTTTCTTTCCGGCGTCAACATAGTGATCCGATCTATGAGCAGATCATGCCCGCCTCCTTGACGGCCCTGGCGGGCCGTCATAGCGTCCGGCTGCCGATACATCGGATGAGTGGACACGTGGCTGAACACCGGACGGGGCACGGGGCTGAACACGCATCTGCACGCGAGGGGGTGGCCGGGGCCGCACGTCGCGCCCGGCGACACGGCCCCGGCGCGCAGGTCCGCACCCCCGCCCCTCGGCCACGCGCCACCGACATGTTCAGGAGGCGAGATGGGCGGCAGGAACCACGTACCGCGGCGCACCGTACTCGGCGGCGCCCTCGCGGGGGCGGCGGCCGGGGCCGGGCTGGCCGGCACCGCCGCGGCGGCGAGCCCACCCCCGCAGGAGGGCGCGCCCGGCACCGTCGCACCCGGCAGCGACGCCGGCGCCAACACCCCGGCGCTGTCGGTGCACACCGCGGGAGACGCGGCGTGGACCCGGGTCCTCGCGGACAGCGACCTGGTCTGGCAGCGCATGCCGGTCAAGTGGGAGGAGGGACCCTACCTCGGCAACGGCTTCCTCGGTTCCGGGATCTACAAGGAACCGGGCGCCAACGCCGTGCGGTTCAACGTCCAGCACAGCGAAGTCCAGGACCACCGGCCGGAGTTCGGCTCGATCTTCGGCCTGGCGCGGCTGCCCATCGGGTACTTCACGCTGGAGCCGGTGGGCGCGATCACCGCCGTGGACTGGCGGCTGGACCTGTGGAACGCCGAGCTGACGGGCACGATCACCACCGATGCCGGCAGCCTGGCGCTGCGCGCGATCGTGCACACCTCCCGCCAGGTGCTGGCCGTGGAGATCACGCCGACCGACGGCGAGCGCGACTTCCGGTGGGTCTTCCACCCGGCCGAGGCCATCAGCCCGCGGGCCGCGTTCAAGCCGCTGCCGGACGGCTACACCGGCAACCCGCCCGCGGTGCTCGGCACTCACGGCGACGCGAGCACCGCCGTGCAGCCGCTGCTGTCCGGCGGGCAGCACGTCACGGCCTGGCAGGAGACCGGCCGCGGCCGGGCCCGCACCCTGTACGCCGCGGTCGCCCACTCCTTCCCCGACGACGGGGCGACGGCGGCGGCACTGCGCACCCTGGAGTCGGCCGCGGTGCGGCCGCTCACCGCGCTGGCGGTGGACCACCGTTCCTGGTGGCACGCGTACTACCGCAAGAGCTTCCTGTCCGTGCCGGACGCGCGGCTGCAGAGCTTCTACTGGATCCAGCTGTACAAGGTGGCGTCCGCGGCCCGCCGGGACGCCCCGGTGATGGCCACCACCGGGACGTGGCTGGAGCCGACCCCGTGGCCGGCCTCCTGGTGGAACCTCAACGTGCAGCTGGAGTACTGGCTGATCCACGGCTCCAACCACCTCGAACTCGACGGTCTCACCAGGTCGTTGAGCGAGTTCCGGGAGAACATCAAGGGGCAGACCGCGCCCGCGTACCGCGCGGACTCGCTGGTCATGGCCCGCTCCAACGACACCACCCTGAGCCACGGCGTGGACGCCGGGCCTGGCGGCACCGGCGGCGGCATCCCCGGCCAGGACCCGCCGACCCCCGAGATCGGCAACCTGACGTGGGCGCTGCACAACGTGTGGCTGTCCTACCGGCACACCATGGACGAGTCGGTGCTGCGGGACGTCGTCTTCCCGCTGCTGCGGCAGTCGATCAACTACTACCTGCACTTCCTGGAGCCGGGCAGCGACGGCCGGCTGCACCTGCCCAAGACGTTCTCCCCGGAGTACGGCGTCGACACCCCCGACACCAACTACGACCTGGCGCTGATCCGCTGGGGCTGCCAGACCCTGCTGGACTCGGCCGGGACCCTGGGCGTCGACGACCCGCTGGCACCGCGCTGGCGTGACGTGCTGCTGCGGCTGGTGCCCGCCCCCGTCGACGCCAATGGCTTCATGATCGGCGCGGGCCAGTCCTTCGCGAAGTCCCACCGCCACTACTCGCACATGCTGTCGGTGTACCCGCTGTACCTGGTCAACTGGGAGCAGCCGGAGAACCGCGACCTGATCAGGACGTCGCTGAAGCACTGGATCAGCTTCACCGGCGCCCTCCAGGGCTACAGCTACACCGGTGCCGCCTCCTTCGCCGCGCAGATGCTCGACGGCGACGCGGCCGCCGGCTACCTGTCGGACCTGCTGCGGCTCTACGTGCAGCCCAACACCCTGTACCGGGAGTCCGGGCCGGTCATCGAGACGCCGCTGTCGGCCGCGCAGTCGCTGCACGACATGGTCTGCCAGAGCTGGGGCGGGGTCATCCGGCTGTTCCCGGCGGTCCCGGCCGCCTGGCAGGACCTGGTGGTGCACGACTTCAGGACGCAGGGCGCGTTCCTGCTGAGCGCGGCACGGCAGGGCGGCGCCACCCGCTGGGCCCGGCTGTTCAGCGAGGCGGGAGCACCATGCGTGCTGCGCACGGACATGGCGGGACCGCTGGACGTCACGGACGCGGCGGGCCGGCCGGTCGCGTACACCGATCTGGGCGGCGGCACGCTCCGCATCGACGTGCGCCGCGGGCAGGAGGTGTGGGTGCGCCCGCAGGGCGGCCCGCCGCCCGCCGACCTGGCCCCGGTCACCCCCAACGGCCCTGCCGCGCGCTGGGGTCTGCCGGCCGTCTGACCCGGGGACGACCCCGCTCATGGTGCCGTGCCCGGCGCCGGTTCGAGACCGGCGCCGGGCACGGGGCGTGAGGCGCACACGGGGTGCGGGACCCGAGGGTGCGGAACGCGGTGCGTGCGGGCGGCGGGACCGCCGCCCGCACGCGGGGTCACGCGGCCGGGGTCGTGCCCTTGCCGGTGGCCGCGGGCCCGGTCCCGGAGCCGGTGACCGCGGCGACCGAGACCGTGTACGCGGTGCCGGGCGTCAGCCCGCCGACGACCCGGAACATGCCCTTGGCCGACGGCTGGGTCACCAGCGCGTCCCGTCCGGCGACCTCGACGGTCCGGGACGTGCCGGCCGCGTCGGTCAGCACGATCCGGTAGCCGATGACGTGCGAGTCGCCCAACGCGGTCGGCGGGGTCCACGCCACCGTGGCGGCGGTCGCCTGGGCGCGCAGCTTCACGCCGGTGGGTGCCGCCGGCAGGACGGATCCGGCGATCGGCGCCAGAGCGACGGAGGGAAGGGAAGGTGCGCTGCTGCCATGGGCGTTGAGTGCGGTGACGGTGACCCGGTACGGGACGCCGTCGGTCAGCCCGGTCAGCGTGGCCAGCGCCGAGGCGCTGAAGTCCGCCGCCGGCACGGTGGTGGTCGCCGCGATGTGCCCTGCCGCGTCCACGGCCTGCACCTGGTACCCGGTGACCGGCGAACCGCCGTCCGCCCAGACCGGGTTGAAGGTGACGAGCAGCGTGCCGCCGGCGCCGGTCGAGGTGCCGACCCGGGTGGGCGCCGTGGGTACGGACACCGCGCCGAAACGCTCGTCCAGCAGCCCCCGGTAGGCCGGTTCCAGCCCGGCCGCGGCCACGACGTCGGCGGGCGCGTCGGCCGGCGAGGCGATGATGTGGTTGCCCTGGGTCACCAGGCCCTTGTTGTCGCTGTCGGCGTCGCCCTGCTCCCACCAGTTGCCGGACACCAGCGTCGGGTCGTTGTTGCCGAGGTCGTCCCGGTAGTCGGTGTGGCGGCTCGCCACGTTGGAGTACGACGCGCCGTACAGGACGTTGCCGGAGACCGTCTCGTAGGTGCAGCCGTTGTCGGTGTAGACGCTCTTGCCGAGGCCGAACTGGCTGTGGATGACGTTGCCGGTGACCTTCTCGCCGTCGGCCATCGAGGTGCCCGTCAGGCCCTGGGTGTAGATGCCGCCGCCGTCGTCCAGGCCCTGCATGTAGTCGGTGATCAGGTTGTCGCTGACGGTGTTGTCGTGGCTGTCGTTGGGGGTGGCCGGGGAGCCGATCTTGTCGGGCCAGCCGCCCCAGCCCATGGAGATCCCCGAGTAGCCGACGTGGTCGATCTGGTTGTGGGAGATCAGGTCGTGCTGGGTGTAGCCGTTGACGATGGGGACACCGCCGGTGAACTCCCTTGGCAGGGCGTAGAGGTGGTTGTCCGTCACCTGCACGCCGCGGGTGACGTCGGCGTCGTCGGTGGGCAGCGCGTTGCCGACGCCGCCGACCTCCACGCCGTTGCCGGAGATGTCGGTGAAGACGTTGCCGCGCACCTGCGTGTCCTGCGTGCCGTCGCCCAACTCCAGCCCGGCTGCGCCGAGATGGACGAAGGCGTCACCGGAGAACTCGAGGTTCCTGCCGTGCGAGACGGCCACGTTGCCAGGCTCCTTCGTCCACGCGCCGAACGGGCAGGCGCCGCCCTCGACGAACCCGCACAGTCCCTCGGTGGCGTAACCGGTCGCGCCGGAGATGGTGTAGCCCGCCTGGATCTCCGAGAAGCCCTCGGGCGAGGACGGCGTGAGCCAGGTGGCGTAGCTGAACTGCATCCCGCGGAAGGCGATGTCGTGCACGGGGGCGGCGGTCGTGCCGCGGCCGTCGACCAGCTTCTCCAGTACCGGCGCCTCCACGTCGGCGTGGTGCAGGTCCTCGCCCTTGCGCGGCATGTAGTAGACGGTGTGGGCGGCGCGGTCCAGGTACCACTCGCCCGGGGTGTCGAGGAGTTCGCGGGCGTTCTCGATGTACGTGGCGTGGCCGCCGTTCGTCAGCGCACCGGGGCCGACCATGCTGACGGTGCGCCCGGGGATGTCCGGGAACTCCACCCGCTTGTTGGAGTTGTCCCAGCACGGCTGGACCATGGTGATGGCGGTGCCGGACGCCGAGGCGATGTCGCAGCGGGGCTGCGTCCACTGGCCGAGGCCGTCGCGCTGGATGTTCCAGAGCGCCTCGCCGCTGGTGTAGACGAACTCGGCGCCGGCGATGTCGGGCCAGCGCGCGAGGGTGTCGCTGGAGGCGGTGTAACCGGTGGCGGTCTTGGTCAGGGTGACCGGGACCTCGCCCGCTGCCCGGTCGGCGCGCACCCCGTCGACGTACAACTGCCGCGTGTCGGTGAGGTCGTGGGGCGCCCGCGCGGACCACAGGCCCGGCTGGCCGGGGACCTGGTGCCAGCCGGTGACCTGGCGGCCGCCGCTGACGACGGTGCTGCCGGTGCCCTGCCACACCACCTTGTGGCCGTTCGAGCCGGAGTCGCGGGCGTCGAGGGTCAGCGGCGCCGACTGCCGGTAGGTGCCGGAGGCCAGGTGCACGGTGAGGTCGCCGGACAGGTTGCCGTCGCGCTCGCGCACCAGGCTCTGGGCCCGCTGCAGGGTGCGTACCGGGTGCCGCGCGTCGCCGCTCGCGTCGTCGTCGCCGCTCGGCGCGACATAGACGTCGGACGTCGTGCTCGCGTCGGCGGCCGGCGGCGGTGCGGCGCCCGCGGGCGCCGCCGCGACCAGTGCCCCGGCGGCGAGGGCGACGGCGGCAAGCGCCGGTACCAGTGGATGTCGGGACACGGTCATCGTCCTCCAGAGGTCGGGAATCGCGGGAAACATACGACCTCTCCGAGGGGCGGTCAAGAAAAACAGCAGGAAATCCCCAACCGATCATGGGAGTTGTCCATGATTCCTCCGATGACAGGGCGGAGACGGGCCCGCATACGCGGTCAAGGAGGCGGCTTCCCGGGACGACCAGCGGCGCCGGGAGCAGCCGAGCGGCCCGGGGAGCACCCGGAACCGGCCGCGACCCGAACTCAGGACGCGTCATGGAAGACCCGCCCGAGGGTGTGCCGGCGGCCGGACCGCACGGTGCTGACGCCGTGCCGCATCGGCGCGCTCGACCAGCCGCGACGGGAGGACACCGGGCGGTCGCGGGTGGTGAACACCGGTCGGTGACCCTCGGCAGGACGGTCGCCGAGCCGCGCGACTGGGCGCGCGGCCGCTGTTCGGTCGTCAGGAACTCGCCGCCGGTGAAGTCCGCGCCGGGCACGTCGAGCCCGATGACCACCTGGAGCGGGGAAGAGCATCTCGCCGAACAGGTCGCGGTGCAGCGCGTTCCAGTCGCCGGGGCCGTACCGCAGCAGGATCTGGGCCGGCCTGGCCCGCCCGGCCTCGGGGCAGCGGGCGATCCACTCGTCGAGCCGCTCCGGCCAGGGCACGGGCCGGTCGAGCCGGGCGGCCCAGTCGCGCGCGACGGGCAGCAGCCGCGGAGGCGAGGGAGCGGCGAACGGCCCGAGCATCTGAGGGGGGAGCCGGGACCCTCAGCACACCTCGGCCACGAGCAGGGCGATGTCGTCGGGGTGGTCCGGCGGGGGGAGCGCGGCGAGCAGCCGGTCGCAGGTGTCCTGCAGGGGGATCCGCGGCTGGGTGAGCAGGTCGAGCAGCACTCGCAGCCGGTCCCCGATCGGCTGGCGGCGGCTCTCCACCAGGCCGTCGGTGTAGAGCACCAGGCGGTCCTCGGGCTCCAGGTCGACACTGGTGGTCCTGAACGGCACGCCGCCGACGCCCAGCGGCACCCCGGTCGGCAGGTCGAGCAGCCCGGGCGGGCGGCCGGCGCCGGCCAGGACCGGCGGCGGGTGGCCGGCCCGCGCGATCCGGATCTGCCGTCGGTGCGGGTCGTACACCGCGTAGACGCAGGTCGCGATGATCTCCTCGAGCTCGCGCGTGGCCTCGTCGAGGTGCTGCAGTATCTCGGCCGGGTCCAGGTCGAGCCGGGCCAGGGTGCGGGTCACCGTGCGCAACTGGCCCATGGTGGCGGCCGCGTTGATGCCGTGCCCCATGACGTCGCCGACCACCAGCGCGGTCTTGTCGCCGCGCAGCGGGATGGTGTCGAACCAGTCGCCGCCGGCCTCCTGCGCGGTCCCGGCCGGCTGGTAGCGGTAGGCGACCTCCAGCCCGGGCAGGCGCGGCGGGCGCTGCGGCAGCAGATGCCGCTGGAGGGCCACCGCCGCATGGCGCTGCCGCTGGTACCAGCGGGCGTTGTCGATGCAGACGGCGGCCCGGGCGGCCAGCTCGCCCGCCAGCACCACGTCGTCCTCGGTGAACGGGTGCGGGTTGCGGGTCCGCGCGAGGTCGAGCACGCCGAGGACCTGCCCGCGGGCGATCAGCGGCACGATGAGGTACGAGTGCAGCCCGGCCCGTTCCCAGACGGCCGCGGACTCCTCGTCGCGGGCGATGCGCCGCAGGTCCTCCGGCTGGACCCGGGCGACGAGGATCGGGCGCCGGGTGCGGGCGGCCTGGGTGACCAGCCGCTGGGCGCCGTAGGAGGCGATCTCCCCCGCCGGGTCCGCCGCGGCCAGGGCGTCCGTGGCGTAGGCCGAGGCGACCGCGAGGGCCCGGAAGTGCGCGGGGCCGTGGCCGGGGTCGGCGGGGTCGTCGTCGCGCAGCACGGAGTCCAGGACGTCCACCGCGGCCAGGTCGGCCAGGTCGGTCACGACGACGTCGGCGAGCTCGCGGGCGGTGGCCTCCAGGTCGAGGGTGGTGCCGATGCGGACCGAGGCGTTGGCGATCACGGCCAGCCGGCGGCGGGCCTCGGCGGCCTCGGTCGCCGCCCGGTACTGCTCGGAGATGTCCACGACCGAGACCGCCACCCCGATGATCCGGTCGGACGGGTCCTCCAGCCGGTAGTAGGACACGTTCCAGGTGTGGTCGTTCGCGGGGTCGGCCGCGGTCCTGCCGGTACGGATCCGGTCCATGACGGGTTGGCCGGTGGCCAGCACGTGCCGCATGTCGGTCTCGATGGCGTCGGTGTCCAGCAGGGGGATGATGTCCTGGACCCGGTGGCCTATGTGGTCCGGGGCGCGCACCCCGGTGATGTGCTCCATGACCGGGTTGACCAGCACGAAGCGCAGGTCGGCGTCGAGGACGGCCAGCCCTATCGGCGAGTGCGACACCAGGCCGACGGTGAGCGCGACGTCCCGTTCCAGCTCGCGCAGCGTGGTCTCGTCGGTTGCGAGCCCCAGCGCGAAGTACTGGCCGCGCTCGTCCTGCAGCCGCATGTTGCGGAACTCGACCGGACGCGAGCTGCCGTCCTTGTGGCGGATCGGGAAGACCCCGGCCCATGCCTCGCCGCCGTCCATGACCCTGCCGAACAGCTCCAGCACCAGGTCGACGTGCTCCTCGGCGACCATGAGGCTGACCGCCTTGCGGCCGAGGGCCTCCTTCGCGGTCCAGCCGAAGATCTCCTCCGCCTGCGGGCTCCACAGCACGATCCGCCCCTGGGCATCCAGCACCACCGCGGCGACGCCGAGCACGTCCATCAGCCCACCGGGCTCGGACGTGACGACGCCCGCGGGTGCCGTCACCACCCGCAGACCTTCGGAGGTAGTCACCCCGCGGCCTCCTTCCCCCAGGTCACCGCACCGCGCACCCCGTCGCGCGCGGCGGGCCGCGGTGAGCCGGGACACCAAGCTGCACGCATGTCCCATGGTCTCTCTGCCCCACCGCGGCGGCAGCCCGGGAACCCGGGCCGCGTCCTTCCCCGGCCGCCGAAGGGGCCCATTGTGCCGTACGGCGGCGGCCTCGGCGCACGGCACCGGGGAAACCGGGGAAGCAGAGCACAAGGACGTGCGGCACATCTGGCGCACGGACGGTCGCAGACGGTGATCGGCCCTGCGGGGAGCCTGGTGACCCGCGTCCCCCCGGATCACCGCGCCAGGCCGGGCCGACGACGGACCCGGTCCCTACCGGAACACCACCCCGCACTCCACGTTCACCGGCTGAGGCGGCCGCCCCCGGCGAGCGCCACGGGGCTGCCCGCGCCAGCCGCCGCGCGGACGGCGCTCAGGCCCGGGCGGCGTAGCGGCCGTCCACGTGGATGGCCTGGATGCCGCTGACGTACCGGGCGCCGCAGCGGTCCTGCGGCAGGACCAGCTGGGGGCCGGGGCGGTCCAGCGGGCTGCCGTCCACGGTGACCGCGAGCAGGACGGGGGCGCGGCCGAAGTCGGGGTCGATCTCCGCCCAGGAGAGCACCGCGCGGTGGCCGTCCGCCCCGCTGACGGCGATCAGGAAACGCAGCCGGTCCTTGCGGCGCGCGGGGTCGAACGCGGGCCCGGCGTCCAGCAGGACCTCGTGCAGCAGGGGTCCGGTGAAGGTGTGCCGCTGCACGCCGCTGGTGGCGCACTCGAAGCCCACCCGCGCCAGGTGCTGGGGCCAGCCGAGCAGGCCGGACACGGTCAGCCGCCCCGGCCGCGCGAGGTCCCCGGTGAACACGACCTCCGCCACAGCCCCGGCGGTTGCTCCACCGGCAGCAGCGGGCCTCCATCCCAACGCACCCACCTCCCCCCGGTGACGGTACCCGCACCGGCCCGCCGTGCAAACGCAGTTGCGACCCCCATCGCCATAACGCCCCCTAATCGCAAGGGAATTGAGCATGGATGGCGCGCATCTGCGAGGGGCGGACTCGGATTGCGGACCAGGTCCCGGCGGGGCACGCACAGGACGCGAAGGGGCCCCGCCTCCCCCCTCGGGGCAAGGGGGGCGGCGGGGCCGGTGACGGGGCAGCGTCCGTCACCTGGGGAGATGGTCAGAAGCGGTGGTTGCGGTGACCGGTGGACTCGGTGTCGACGATGCGGCCGCGGTCGTCGCGCAGGGTCGCGGTCTCGCCGTTGCGCCACTCGGAGCTGCGGCGGTCCTGGTAGACGTCGGTGCGGGTGTTGTGCCCGTATCCCGTGTGGACCCGCACCGAGTCGTGCGCACCCAGCCACAGGTGGCCGAACCGGTAGCTGCTGCGGTCCTGGTCGGAAAGGGTCCAGCCCGACAGGTCCACGCCGTTGCGGCCGTTGTTGACGACGGTGATCCACTCGTCGTTCAGCGAGGAGCCGCGGCGGTTGTCCCGGCCGTAGACGCTGCCCTGGTGGACGTCGCCCAGAACCACCTGGTAACGCACCTGACCGTGGGACCGGCCGTGGTCGTCATTGCGGCCGTGGTCGTCATTGCGACCGTGGTCGTCATTGCGACCGTGGTCGTCGTTACGGCCGTGGTCGTCGTTACGGCCGTGGTCGTCATTGCGACCGTGGTCGTCATTGCGACCGTGGTCGTCGTTACGGCCGTGGTCGTCGTTGCGGCCGTGGTCGTCATTGCGCCCGTGGTCGTCGTTACGGCCGTGGTCCTGGGAGGCGATCGGGACCAGGACGGGGCCGCCCTGCTGCCGGCCGTGGTCGTCGTTACGGCCATGGTCGTCGTTACGGCCGTGGTCGTCATTGCGGCCGTGGTCGTCATTGCGGCCGTGGTCGTCGGAAGCACCCTGCTGGGGCCGGCCCTGGTCGCCGGGGGCGCCGTTGTCGTACCGGCCGTGGTCCTGGGAGGCGACCGGCAGCGCGACGGGGTCGCCGTGCTGCCGGCCGTGGTCCGCGGCGGCGGCCGGCAGCGCGGCGGCGGCGACGAGCGCACCGGCGGCCAGCGTGGTCGCGGTCAGACGGGAAACGAGACGGGACACTCCTGTCCCCTTTCAGACAGGGCACGACCGTTCCGGTTGTGCCATTGGTACCCCTCTTCGGCACGTGCGCCGAAGAGGGCCCCAATGTGACCCGACCAAACTAAGAGTCACGGTTCGGACACACTCTGTTACAAAATGAAGACATCCTCGTGATGCTCGGTTGCCTGCCGCAACCAGTTCCGGCCCGGGCGTGGCGCCTCGCCCCGCAATCGCACACCACCGCGCCGACCACGGTCGCTGTCGCCGGCGGGCGCGGTGCGCCACCCCGGGCCACCCTGAACACCCGTACGCCACCGTCCGGTCCACGGACTCGATTCCTGTTACAGAGCACCATTTGCGGGGCGTGGCGGAGCGTGGCGGCACGTTTCTCAGCCGCGGACGTTCGTCAGCGGCGGGCGTTCGTCAGCCGCGCGCGTCGAGCCAGTCCTGGTAGCGGGTCCCCGCCAGGCGGGCGTCGGCGCCGCCGATCAGGACGTCACCGCGGACGGCCGCGAACATCCCGGCGGTGCCGTCCGTGACCACGGCGCGGTCGTCGTGGTGCGCGGCGAGGGTGATCTTGCCCAGCTCGTCCAGCCGGAACACGTCAGGGCCCGCGACGTTCCGGATACCGCCGAGCGGGGCGCCCACGGCGGCCTCGGCGACCGCGGCGGCGACGTCGGCGGCGGCCATCGGCTGGATGCGGGTGGCCGGCAGCCGGACGGTACTGCCGTCGGAGGTCCAGGAGAGCACCGCGTCCATGAACTCGAAGAACTGGGTGGCGCGCACGATCGAGTACGGCGTCGGGCCCTGGGCGAGGAGCTGCTCCTGGAGGGCCTTGGCCCGGTAGTAGTCCAGCTCGGGCACCTGGTCCACACCGACGATCGACAGGATCACCTGGTGCCGGACGCCGGCCCGCTGTCCGGCGGCCAGCAGGTTGCCCATGGTCGTCCGGAAGAAGTCCAGGGACGCCTCGTCGAACGTGGGCGAGTTCGCCACGTTGACCACCGCGTCGGCGCCCTCCAGCGCCTGGTCCAGACCCTTGCCGGTGAGCAGGTCGACCCCCGTGGACGGGGCCGCGGGCACCGCCTCGTGCCCGTCCCCGGTCAGGTTCCGCACCACCTGCGAGCCGATCAGCCCGGTGCCGCCGATGACTGTGACCTTCACTGTCCTCACCTCTCACGGTGCGCGGGCGCGCGCCCGCGCGGGCACACGGCGGCCCTCGGTGCACACCCTGAAACTCGGATACTTCTTGTCCGAGATCATAGTCGGATAGTCTTTGTCCGAGTCAACCGGGAGCGGCACGGCACGCTGCGCGTGGCACGCACGCGGGCGCACGGCGCCGCGGACACGGGAACGAAGGCGCGGGGATGAAACTGTCAGGCGGGGTCGAGTGGGCGCTGCACTGCTGCGTGGTGCTGACCACCACGGCGGAGCCGGTGCCCGCCGTACGGCTGGCGGAGCTGCACGACGTCTCCGGCAGCTATCTGGCCAAGCAGTTGCAGGCGCTGTCGCGTGCCGGCCTGGTGACGTCCGTGCAGGGCAAGGCGGGCGGCTACGTGCTGACCCGGCCACCCGAGCAGATCACCGTCCTCGACGTGGTCACCGCCGTCGACGGCGCGCAGCCCGCGTTCGTCTGCACCGAGATCCGGCAGCGCGGCCCGCTGGCGGCGGCCCCGGAGGCGTGCACCCGGCCGTGTGCGATCACCCGCGCGATGGCCGCGGCGGACGCGGCATGGCGGGCGGCCCTGCGGGACGTGTCCGTCGCCGACCTGGCCCGCGGCGTCGACGAGGACTACGGCCCCACCGCGCTCACCGGCATCCGCGACTGGCTCGGCGCCGACCCGGCACCCGCCGCAGGCGAGGGCGGCGCCCCCGGCCGCTGACGGCGAGTGACTGGCTCGGCGCCGACCCGGCACCCGCCGCAGGCGAGGGCGGCGCCCCCGGCCGCTGACGGCGAACGCCCGGCCGTGGAACGGCCGGGCGTCGTGTCACCTCGTCGAGGTTCGCCCCGCGAAGGTCACTTCGCGGGGGTCACCTCACACGCCCCGCTGGGCGAAGCAGGCTGCGGCGGGGCTCACTTCTCGAAGCGGGAGGGCACCGGGAAGTACCCGCTGAGGAACGCCTTCAGGACGCGGTCCTGCTCGGCGGCCGGCACCTCGGCGTCGGGCGACTCGCCGATGCAGAAGGTGTCGTTGCTGCGGGTGGCCAGCAGGCGGCTCAGCACCGAGTGGTGCTCGTAGTTGCCCGCGTTCACGTAGCGGCACGAGACGGAGCCGGGCGCCGAACGGGCGGTCAGGTAGCCGAAGTGGTGGTGCAGCGAGGAGACGATCGAGAAGTCCGAGTGGCCGCGGAACGGGTTGGCCGCGGTGCGCGCCACCTCCTCGGGGAACCGCTCGGCGATGTCGGCCAGGACGCTGCGGCGCAGCGGGTGCGGCGCGTGCAGGAAGCCGTGCGTGGCGGTCCGGCCGAACGCCTCCTCCAGCAGCTCGCGGTTGTTCTTGGCGGCGGCGAAGTAGCCCTCGTCGTCCGCGGTGCGCTCGGTCGGCGGGACCGGGGTCGGCGAGCGGAAGAACTTGGCCACGCCGTTGCTCTGGAAGAACACCTGCGCGGTCAGCGGGCGCCCGAAGAACACGTCGTCGTTGAGGTACAGGAAGTGCTCGGCCAGCCCGTCGATGCGGTGCAACTGGCTCTCGATGGCATGCGAGTTGAAGGTCGGCAGCCAGGCCTGGTCCTCGAATATCTCGCGGTGGCTGACCACGGTGATGCCGGGCTGGTCGGTGTCCAGCCACGCCGGGGTCTGGTCGTCGGTGACCAGGTAGATGTTCCGCACCCACGGCGCGAACATCTCCAACGACCGCAGCGAGTACCGCAGTTCGTCGCGGTTGCGGAAGCGCACGTCGCCGGCGTCGGCCTCCTGGGCCGCCATGCCCAGCCGGGCGCGCGCGCCCTGGCGGCGCTCGCGCCAGGCCGGGTCGGTGTCGTCGACCCAGGTGTAGACGGCGTCGACCGGGAAGTCGACGTCCCACATCAGCTGCTTGGTGAACTGCGCCAGCGTCGGGTAGTCCCGGCCGGCGACGCGGAGCTTGGCGGTGGGCGCCAGCGACGGCAGCCGGTCGCCGAGCAGCGTCGCGGCCCGCGGGGCCACCCGCCAGCCGTCGTCGTCCTGCGCCCAGAACTCGATGGTGCACCCGTAGGCGGGTCCGTAGCGCAGGGTCCGGCTGCTGGTGGTCACCGGCTTGAAGACGCGCAGGCCCGCGATCTCGCCGACGCGGCCCAGCCGTTCGGCCAGCACCGCGCCCGGGGCGGCACCGCGCGGGGTGACCAGCTCGGCGTACACGGGCTCGCCGTACAGGGCGGTGGACAGGGCCTCCAGCACCCTGCTGCGCTCCTCGACGGCGACCGCGAGGCGGTACGCCGCGCCGTCGGCGCGCAGCAGGATGAACGGGATCCCGGCGTCCTCCAGGACCTTGGAGGCGACCTCCAGGTTGGTCTGCGCCATGCGCGGGCTGGTGATGTCGTCCCGCTCCTCGGCGAGCCGTCCGGCGGACCGGATCAGCGACCGGTTCTGCGCCTGGATCAGGACCTCGCGGGCCTTCTGCTCGTCGGCGGAGTTGGCCAGGTGCGAGACGGGCGCGGCGACGCTGAAGTTGCGGGTGCCGCCCATCGCGAGCCGCCGCGCGGTGCGGTCGGCCCGGTCGGCCAGCCGCGCCGGGTCGTCGCGCCGTGCGACGAGGCGCCCGAACAGCTCCTCCCACTGCGCGGTGATCTCCTGGCTGCCGAACCGCTCGTACACGCCCTTGCGGGCGGCCTCGCCCATGGTGCGGCGCAACGTGTCGTCGCCCATCAGCCGGGCCATCGCGTCGGCCAGCGACTGCACGTCGCCCGGGGGCACCAGCAGGCCGTCCACGTCGTGGCGGATGATCTCGGCGGGGCCGGTGACGATGTCGTACGCGACGACCGGCACACCGGCGGCGAACATCTCCAGCAGGACGAGCGGGAACGCCTCGTTGCGCGACGGCAGCAGGCACAGGCCGGCCTTGGCCCACTCGTCCTCCATCGCCTGCGACCTGCCGACGAGTTCGACCCGCAGATGCAGGCCGAGGCCCTCGATCAGGTGGCGCAGCCGCACCTCCTGCGGGCCGTCGCCGAAGATCCGCAGCCGCCAGTCGGGGAACTGCTCGGCAATCTGGTGGAACGCCTGGATCGCGTGGTCGAGCTGCTTCTCCGGGGTCATCCGGGCCGCCAGGACCAGGGTCTTGCTCTCCAGGTCGGCGCGCGGACGGTAGCCGTCCGGAACGGCGTTGGCGATCACCGCGAGTTCGGGCGCCGACGCCCCAAGCGAGTCGGCGAACCAGTCGTTGGTGCGCTCGGTCAGCGAGACCAGCGCGTCGATCTGCGGTCCGTAGACGAGCAGCGGCTCGCCGGGCACGCCGCGCAGCTGCGACGCCCGGTGCTCCTCGTGCACGGTGATGACGCGTGAGGGCACGAGTTCGGCGGCCGCGGCCATCAGCGCCGGCGTGGTGGTGATCAGGACGTCGCAGTCGAGGGAGCCGAGCGCGGCGGTCATCTCGATGTCCGACAGCCGGTCGAAAGTGCCCTCCCACACCGGCTTGATCAGCTCACTGGGCAGCGACTCCAGCGTCCGGCAGGCCGACTCGTCGAGCGTGGTGCGGCGCACCGGACGGCCGTACGCGCCGGTCCTGTCCACCAGGTAGCGGCGCTTGACCTGCTGGGCTATGGAGAAGAACGGCTGGGACTGGGTCTTGAAGACGCTCAGCACCTCGACGTCGTGCCGCGGCGCGAGATGCACCGCCTGGGTGTAGGCGGCCATCTCCGTGCCGCCCATCTCGTCGCCCCAGGTGAGCAGAAATGTGATCCTCATGCGTCCTCATCGGCAGTGAATTCGGCACAGGCGACAGCGAGGGCTCCGGCCGGTGTGACATAGGCGTGCACCCGCACCACGGAACCGCCGTCCAGGGCGATGATCCGGTAGGGGGTGCGGAAGACCTGCTTGGGGTTGCGCACGTCGGTCAGCCGGCGGGCCACCTTGAGCCGGGTCCTGCCCGCCTTGAGGTGGACGTCCCAGGTGCGCTCGGTGCGCTGGCGCCTGGTCATCGCGGCCAGCGGCAGATCGAAGGTGAAGGTGTCGCCGTCCCAGTCGATCCGGGCGGCGGCGGTCTTGCCGGTGCCGCGCCGCACGGCCTCGGCGGTGTACTGGTCGGCGGGCAGCCGGCGGCCGAGCAGCCGGCCGTGCACGGTCACCCGGTCCCAGCGCAGGTCGAGGTCGACGAGTTCGGCCTGGCGGGCCGGGCCGGAGACCTTGAGCAGGGCGCGCCCGTTCACCGAGCGCATCGGGCGGAACACCGCGCCGGTGGCCGGGCAGGGCGGGCTGGGGACGGTCGGGCCGTCGTCCGCGCGCTGGTCGGGGGCGGCCAGGTCGGCCCGGGTCTCGCGGCCGTCGCTGTGGACCAGCACCGCCGAGAACCGCCAGACACCGCTGCCGAGGGCGAGCGCGCCGGGGCGGCCGTCGTCGCGCGCGGCCGGTGCGGCCGCAGGGGCCGTGGCATGGCGCAGCGCCACCGTCGCGGTGAGCAGCACCGCCCCGCCCGTCGTTTCGCGCACCAGCGGGACGGACGAGCGCTCGGCGTTGCGGACGAGTTCGAGGCGCGCCGTGGCGACGTCCTCCTCGCCGTCCGGCAGCGGGACGGCGACGTTCAGGGTGCGGCCGCCGAGGATCGACAGGTGCACCGGGACGAGCATCGGCCGCGGGCGCACCGTGGTCCCCAGGGTGGGAACGGTGTTGATCCGCTGGACGCGGCGCCGGACCCGGACCGCCGCCTTCTTCGCCTGCTTGGCCGTCTTCACCGCGTAGGGCAGAAGCGAATCGCTCACCGCGGCCGGACCCCCGTTTCTTTCGCTGGGCAAAAACGCGCTTCTCGCCACCTGCGAAGGAG
Source organism: Streptomyces sp. NPDC020917 (assembly GCF_044333795.1). Lineage (NCBI taxonomy): Bacteria > Bacillati > Actinomycetota > Actinomycetes > Kitasatosporales > Streptomycetaceae > Streptomyces > Streptomyces sp. NPDC020917. The sequence goes on from NZ_JBIRRR010000024.1 coordinate 87,621, forward strand.
GTCCCCCTGTGAAGAGGATCACACCAATGGTCTTACCCGACACGCATGGGCGGACCGTCGGGGCATCGCCAGGGGAGAGCGTCAGCATAACCCACGCGTTCACCAGCCGTTCGGTTGCGGTCAAGACTCACAAAAGGTGACCGCCCACTCGGCCACGTCCCGCACGCAACCGTACAGAGATCACTTCGTGACCCGGACGCGCGGTCCTCCGCGCAACCCGGAGCCCGACTCCCCCCTCTTGCTTGCCGGGGGTAGCGAAATGGCTGCACACGGGGAGCGGAGCTCAGGGGTGGAACGGGTGTCGGTGGTGAGGGGGGACGGCAGCTCGCGCCGGGCCGTCCTGGGTGCGCTGGCGGGGGTCGCCGGCGCGGTGGTGGTCGGGGGCTGCTCGGGGTCGCCCTCGACCACATTGGGCGCGCCGAAGATCAGCAACGGCCCGACCGGGGGCCCGCTGCCGGTGTCCCGCAGGGTGGCGTTCGCGGAGGCGGCCAGGCCGCTGGCGATGCAGGTCCTCGCGCACCCGGACGACGACCTGTTCTTCATGAACCCGGACACCGTCGGCACGCTGGACGCCGGGGTCCCGGTGGTCTCGGTGTACGTCACCGGCGGCGGGTCGTTCGGCGTGAACCAGGTCCCGGGCCGGCCGGCGCCGCGGGCCGACGTCCCGGCCTACGTCTCCTCGCGCCAGCAGGGGCTGCGCCAGGGATACGCGAGGATGCTCGGGCTCGGTGCGTTCACGCGGTGGGTGCGGAGCGCGCTGCCGCTGCCCGGCGGCGGCCACGCCGAGGTGGACTCGCTGGAGCACCAGGGCCGCAGCGCCCACCTGGTCTTCCTCGACATCAACATGCACAACAGGACCTCCCGCGGCTACGCCGGCCTGACCACCCTGTGGAGCAGGCCCGAGACCGTGGTGCGCACCGTCCCGCTCGGCGACTCCCCGGTCCGCGGCTCCCGCGCCTACACCGCGCAGCAGTTGACCGACACCCTGGAGTTCCTGTTCCGCACCTACCGGCCCACGGTGATCCGCACCCTGGACCCCGACCCGGACGAGCAGGTCCACGACAAGCACCACCCGCGGGACAGCGACCAGCCCGGCTACTCCGACCACCCCGACCACACCGCCACGGCCCTGTTCACCTGGGCCGCCATGGCGCAGTGGGTGCGCAGCAGCACCGAACGCGAGGGCCAGGCACCGGCGTTCGTCACCGACAGCTACCGCGGCTACTACAACCAGCGCTGGCCGTACAACCTGCCGCCGGCCGTCGTCGACCTCAAGGCGACCTACCTCAACGCCTATGGCGGCAACCCCGACTGGGCCTGCGGGAACGCGGCCGGGTGCGGGGACTACGGCATCGGCGAGGGCCGCACGCTGACGTCCAAGAAGGGCTGGGTCCGCAGCACCCAGCCCCGCTACCCCACGGCCGGCCCGCTGGCCGCCGCCGGCCGCGACGGCCGGCTGGTGGTCCACAGCGTGCTGGGCACCCGGTGCGTGCGGTGGATCGAGACGGAGCCCGGCAGCGGCAGGTGGGGCGACCCCGAGGACCTCGGCGGCGGCCCGCTGTCGCCCGCGCTGAGCGCGGTGACCACGTCCGACGGCGGATCGCTGCTGTTCGCGCTGCGGTTCACCGGCCTGGACGGGACGACCGCGGGCAACACGCGGGAGGTCGTGGTGCTGGAGGAGCCCGCGGCCTCCGCGGGGTCCCCGGCGAGCCTGGCCTGGCGGAGCCTGGGCAACCCGGAGGGCGAGCCGGTCCGCGGCCGCCGGGTCGGGCCGCCCACGGCGATCGCCGGCAAGGACGGCCGGGTGCACCTGTTCGTCCGCAACGCCTCCAAGGGGCTCAGCACCCGGGTCCGCGACGCCTCGGGGAACTGGTCGGACTGGCAGATGCTCGCCGGCGGCCCGGTGCAGGAGGGCCTGACCGCCGCGCTCGACCAGTACGGGTGCATCCATGTGTTCGCGGCGGGCTTCTCCTCCGTCCACCACTGGGTGCAGAACTCCCCCGCCGGCGATGTGCGGGCCCGCCCGCTGTGGCTGGCCGCGCCGCCCGGGGACGCGCCGCACGCCGTGGCCGCCCGGGACGGCTCGCTGCTCCTCGCCTACCACATGCCGCACAGCGCGGGCCTGGTGGTCGAGCAGCTGTCCGGCGCCACCACCGCCCGATGGAACGCCGTGTACCGGCTGCCCGACGCCGGCTTCGGCGCGGTGAGTCTGCTCCCGGGCCAGTCGCTGGGGCGCGCCCCGGTCCTGGCCACGCGCACCGGCCCGGACACCGTGGCGGTGACCGGTCTCCGGGCCGGCCAGGACGTCCTGCGGCCGTCGGTCGCCGTCGGCCGGCCGGCCCTGGTGGAGCCGGAGGCCGGCACTGTGGCCTTGGTCACGATCGGCCCCAACGGCCGTCCCCTGGTGACCCGGTGGGCCGCCGACGGACGCGTGGTGTCACCTCGTTCACCGGAGCGCCCGAAGGCCCAGCCCACGCCGACGTTCGCGTAGCCGGCCGCCTCTCCTCCGGCTCCCCGGTCATCCGGCAGGGTTCTGCAGCCATATGGCAAACCGTCACAAATAGGACCACGCAGCGCGCGTGGGGACCAGCCCCCTGAGTCCCCACGCGCCTCTTAGGTTCCTTCGTCCGTGTGAAATGTGGTAAAAAAATCGGGGCATGAGGTTGCCACGGGGTTAACAGTCGACAAAGCAGGGGGGCCTGATGGAGTCGGAAGGTCTACGCCACCACTTTCACAGGCCCTTTCTCGGGACGACCGTCTCGCCGCCGGCGTGAGGTTCCGCACACCTCCGCCGCCCGACGCCGTACACCCGCACCTCCCGCCGCCCGCTCCAGGGACGGCGCCCAGGGTGCGACGGGCCCGGCGTGCGGCAGCCGACCCGCCCCGGGGGACGCACGCGTCCCCCGCGCTCGACCTCGAACGGACTCTCGTCGTGACCAACCGATCCGGGCACACCGCGCCCAGCCCCCGACTTCGTTTCCTCGGGCAACCATGCTGACGCTGGCCGCGCTGCTCGCGCAGATGCGGACCGTGCACGTCGTGGGGGAGGACGCCGACCCCGGTGTACGGTCCCGCGGGATCATGGGCGCGGCCACCGTCGACGAGGTCCCCGCCGGCGGCGCGCACACGGAGGGCGCGCACGCCGGGGGTGTCCCCACGGAGGACCCTGCCGGTGCGGGGAGCCCCGCCGAAGGCGGCCTCGCGGCGAGCGCAGCCGACGATCGAATACCCGGCCGTGCCGACCGGCTCGGGCTGCTGACCGCCCGTGTCGTGGTGGGCCCGCTCGACGCGCCGCTCTGGCAGGACGTCATCCGCGCCCGGCAGGCCGTACGCGCGCTCATGCACAACGAGGCGGCGGCGCTGCTCCTGGTGGCCGCCCCCGGCGCGGACCCCGGCGACGCCGCGCGCACGCGGGAGACGGTGGCCGCCACCGCGCAACGGGTGGGCCTGCCGCTGCTGGTCATGGAGCACGACGAGCGCACCTGCGCGGAGGTGGTGCAGTCGGTCACCGCCGCGGTGGAGGCCGCGCACGCCGCCTCGGAGGTGCACCTGCTCAAGGCGCTCGCCGACCTGCTGCGCTCCCCCGGCCCGGCCGGCACCGGCGACCTGGAGCGGCTGCTGGACCAGACCGCCCGGGCCGTCGACGGTCAGGCCGCGGTCATCGCCCCGGACGGGACGATCGTCCAGAGCGGCGGGTACGCGCCCCGGCTCAGCCGCAGCATCCTGGCCGCCCCGGTCTCGCAGGTGCGGGCGGGCGGCCCGGGGGTCACCGCGTCCGGTGAGAGCGGCTGCTTCGTCCAGCTCCTGGGCATCGACGTCCCGGCGCCGCGCCCGGTCCTGGCCGTGGCCCGCAGCCGCCCCCACTCGCCTCGGGTGACCGACCTGATCCGCAGGACCGCCGACACGCTCGCACTCAAAGAGCGGATCGTGCGCGCGGACCGGCTCGACCGGGAGTTCGCCGAGACCGTTCCGGCCGCGCTCCTCGCCCTCTACACGCACCTGATGAACGGCGACGTCGACAACTGCAGGAAGCTCGCCGACGCCTACACCCCCGGGCTGCTGGCCACCGGCCAGATCCAGGTGTGCCTGCTGGAGTGCCCCGCCGCGCGGCGGGGCGAGGTCGTCGACGCCGTCATGGCGGCGGCCGGCACCGGGGCCCTGGTGGTCGCGCATCCCGGGTCCGCGACCAGGGTCGCCGTGATCACCCCGGCCCGCGCCGGCGACGGGTCCACCCGGCTGCGGCAGACGCTGGAGGCCGTGGTCGAGCCCTTCGGCTGCTCGATCGGGCAGAGCAGGCCGGTGAGTTGCCGCAACACCCGGGACGCGCACCAGATGGCCGCGCACGCCCTGGCCGTCGCCCGGCGGCTGCCCCACCGGGCGGTGACGCATCAGGGCGAGAAGCCGCTGGCGCTGCTCCTGGGACCGGAGGCCGCGGGGTGGGCGCGCTGGGTGCTGCGCAGGCTGGACCCGCTGCCCGACCGGGAGATGCTGACCTCGACGGTGCAGCAGGCGCTCCAGCACGGGAACAGCGGGGCCGCCCGGCTGATCGGGGTCAACCGCAAGACCATCGCGCTGCGTTGCCGCCGGGTGGGGACGGCGCTGGGCTTCGATCTGACGGATCTGCGGGCCCGCGCGGCCCTCGACCTCGCCCTCCACATCGCTCTCAGGGCGCCGCAGCATCCGCCGGCCGCGCCTCCCCCGGCGCCCGCCGCATCATCGCTGCCGGCCGCCGCCCCGCCGCAGCTCGCCGACCTGCTGCGGGCGCCGGCCGCACGGGCCTGGGCGCTGGACCTGCTGGCGCCGCTGCGGCGCGACTCCCGGCCGCTGATGGAGACCGTCCAGGCGTGGATCACCTGCAACGGGCGGGTCGAGTCCTGCGCGGAGCAGCTGAAAGTGCACGCCAACACGGTGCGGAACCATCTCGCCGCCTGCGAGGCGGCGTTGGGCCGGCGGCTGGTCGGCACCAGCGGCGGGGCCTACGACGTGGTCAACGCGATGGAGATCCTCCACCCGGCAGGTGCCGTGTGAGGGGGACTCAGCGGCACACCGCGGCGCCGGGCACGCCGTGCGTGCCGGGCCGGCTCGACCCGGAATACCACCGGTCCTGGAGCGCGCCGTTGCAGCTGCCGTCGAATTCCGGTTCGTCGGGATCCGACGAGGCGAGCCGCGCCGCGGCGACCACGGCGTCCACGGCGACGAACACCGCGACGCAGACAATCGCGCCGCAAAGGATGCGGAAAGACACAGGAACTCCCAGCAGAGATCACAGAGCGGCTACCGGGTCCCCCCCGACGCCTGTAGAGGGCAAATTACCAGGAAAACAGTCAGGAAAACAGTCCCCAAGTAAACGCTTTCGGACCGCTCTCACCAGCCGGGGTAGCAGAAATACCAAGCCCCGCGGCCCGGTGACCCGGAATCACCGAAGAGGCCGGCGAAAACGGACTTCTTCCGTGGTCAGCGGCCACCCCAGATCTCACATTTCCCTTCCCATGCCTACCAAGAAACGAACATCCCCACAGTTCGTCAGTTGTATCCTTGGCCCCTATCTGGCGATCCGAGGGCTGTTCACGGCTGACACCGAGGGCGGCGTTTCACCCCACGCCAGTTTTTTTATGAGGAGCTGTCAACGATGCGCAATCCTGAGGCGCCCCGCCTGGTCGGTGTCTACCGGCGCGCGATGCCGGAAAGCGCCCGCAAGATCATCGCGGGCCGGGTCCACGCGGACTTGCGCAAGCAGGTCAAGATGCGGATCGCCGGGGCGTCCGACGCCGCGGAGCGCGCTCGTGCGCAGCGCCTGGGCAAGCGCCTCAACGCCATCGTCGACCAGCCGGGACGGACCGTGCTGGCCGCGGGCAAGGAGCCGAAGGTCGCCCTGGTCCATGCGGACGCGACCCCGCTGACCGCCCGGCGGGCCAACCTGCAGGCGGTGCTCGACGCCCTGGCGGCGGCCGGCCTGGAGCACTTCTGCGTGCGCGGCCGGTCCGACACCGCCTCCGCCGTCGCCGTCCACGCCGAGGACCGGGCCCAGGTGCTCGCGACGCTGGAGGCGCTGTGCGGGCAGGAACCCGGCTACGTGACGCCGGTCAAGGGGAACCGCCCGGTGCCCGAGGAGTCGTGGCCCGGCTTCGAGTCCGCGACCTGGCGGCGGATGGCGGGCGCCGACGTCCTGCGCATGACCTGGTACCGCACCGACGGGACCGGGCGGTTGGGGCTGGGTACCCGCTACGGCTGCGACGTGGAGTTCTGGACCAAGGAGGACGGCCGGCTGGTCGCGCCGCGTCCCGGCCGGTTCACCGAGGAGATACCGGCGGACTCGCGGCCGGTCCGGGTCGCCGAGTCGTACCTCACCGACCTCGCGCCCGCCGACGACACGGCCCTCGACGTCGTCGAGGTGCCGACCCGCGAGCACTTCGCCATCCGCCCGGTGGACCAGGTGCGCTTCCCGGTCGACGTCGTCTACACCTGGGTCGACGGCGCGGACCCGGCGTGGCTGGCCCGGCGCGCGAAGCACGCCGGCACGGTCTACCACGAGGAGTCGGCGAACGCCGCCCGCTACCTCAGCCGGGACGAACTGCGCTACTCGCTGCGGTCGTTGCACATGTACGCGCCCTGGGTCCGCAACGTCTACATCGTCACCGACGACCAGGTGCCGGAGTGGCTGGACACCTCGGTGCCCGGCGTCCGGGTCATCAGCCACCGGGAGGTCTTCCGGTCCGCCGACAGCCTGCCGACGTTCAACTCGCACGCCATCGAGAGCCAGTTGCACCACATCGAGGGCCTGTCCGAGCACTTCCTGTACTTCAACGACGACGTGATGCTCGGCAGCGAGACGGTCCCGCAGGACTTCTTCCTGTCCAACGGCACCACCAAGTTCTTCCCGTCGCCGGCCCTGGTGCCGCTGGGCGCCAAGTCGCCGGAGGACCCGCCGGTCGCCGCGGCCGGCAAGAACAACCGCCGGCTGATCGAGGACCGCCACGGCGGCGTCATCGTGCAGAAGATGAAGCACATGCCGCACGCGCTGCGCCGCAGCGTGCTGGAGGAGATCGAGAGCACGTTCGCGGCGGAGTACCGGCGCACCGAGGCCAGCCGGTTCCGCAGCATGGAGGACATCTCCATCGCGTCCTCGCTGCACCACTACTACGCGTTCACCACCCGGCGGGCCATCCCGGGCGAGTTGCCCTACGTCTACATCGACCTGTCCCACCCGTGGACCGAGGTGCGGCTGGGCCGGCTGCTGGCCTCCCGGGACAAGACGGTGTTCTGCGTCAACGACACGGTGTCCACCGGCCAGGACGTCGGCGAGCAGAAGGACCTGATCACCCCGTTCCTGGAGGCGTACTTCCCGGTCCCGGGGCCGTTTGAGAAGAAGTGACCGTTCGAGCGGACGCGTGACGAAGAGGCGGGGCCCCGGACTTCCGAGTCCGGGGCCCCGCCTCGTGTCGCCGGGATATCCGCGCGGGCGCCGTGACCGGCGCCGGCGCCGTCAGCCGAGGCCGGCGGCGGTGAGGGCGGTGCGGGCGCGGGAGGCCGCGCCGACGGCGACCGCGTCGCTGCCCAGCAGCGACGGGACGAGCCGGATCGGCTGGCCGCTCACCGGCGGCTCTGCGGCCAGGGCGGCCTGCACGGCCGGCTCCAGCAGCGGCCAGGCCCGGCTGACCCCGCCGCCGATGACGACGGTGGTGACGTCGACCAGGCCCGCGGTGATGAGCAGGGCGCGGGCGATCCCCGCACCGGCCGTGGTGAAGACGGCGAGAGCGTCGGGGTCGCCGTCCTGGGCGGCGCGCGCGACGCCCAGGGCGTCGGTGCCGCGGCCGGTGCGCTCGGCGTAGCGGGCGGCCAACGACCGTCCCGCGGCGAGGGTTTCGAGGTGGCCGCGGCCTCCGCAGGTGCACGGGATGTCACCGAAGCCGGGGATGTGGCCGATCTCGCCGGCGGCGCCGTGCGGCCCGTCGTGGAGCGCCCCGTCCATCCACAGCGCTCCCCCGACACCGGTGCCGAGGGTCATCCCGAGGACGTGCCGCTCCCCCGCGACGGCGCCCTTGGCGACCTCGCCGCGCAGGAAGGCGTTGACGTCGTTGTCGAGGAAGGCGGGCACACCGAGGCTCGCCTCCAGGGTGCCGGTCACCGCGAATCCGGCCCAGTCGGTGAACGAGTCGCTCGCCACCAGGATCCGGCCGGTCCCGGCGTCGACCACTCCGGCCGCGCCGACGCCGACGCCGGCCAGCCGGGCCGGGTGGCGGCCGAGCAGCTGCCGCAGCCCGTCGAGCACGATGCCGATCATCGCCCGGCCGCCTTCGGCGGCGGGGGTGGGAAATTCGACGCGATCCAGGACGTCGAGGGCGGTGGAGCAGAGCACGACCTGGGTGGTGGTGCCGCCGATGTCCACGCCGGCCAGGACCGCCGGCCCGGAGCCGGTCGCCCTGTCGGAGACGGCCGAGCTGTCGGGCCCGCTGGAACCGGTGAAGCCGGTGGAGCCGGTGGAGCCGGTGAAGCCGTGGGAACTAATGGAGCCGGTCGAGCGGGTGGAACCGGGCCCGGACGGGCCGCCGTTCGGGCTGCCGGCCCCGGGTGAGCGGGCCGCGCCGGACGTGCCGGCCTGCCCGTCCGGGGCGGGAGCGGCCCCGGACGGTTCGAGCGTCGAGGTCACGCCGTCGCCCCCGCTCCGCCCGCGGCGGACCCCGCGGTCCCGGCGGCCGACGCGGCCGCGGCCTGTCTGGCCGCCCGCCGCTGCCGCTGGAGCACCGGGTCCGGCACGGGGACGGCCGCCAGCAGGCGCCGGGTGTACTCGGTGCCGGGGTGCAGCAGCGTGGCCATGGTGCCGCCCTGCTCCTCGATCCGGCCGGCGCGCATCACGACGACGCGTTCGGCGAAGTGCTGCACGACCGCGAGGTCGTGGGAGACGAACAGGCAGGCGAAGCCGAGTTCCTCCTGCAGCTCGGTGATCACCTCCAGCACCGCCTCCTGCACGCTGACGTCGAGCGCGCTCGTCGGCTCGTCGGCGACCAGCAGCTTCGGTGCGAGGGCCAGGGCCCGGGCGAGGCTGACCCGCTGGCGCTGGCCGCCGGACAGCTCGCGCGGCGCGCGCTGCGCGAACGCCCGCGGCAGCCGCACCCGTTCCAGCAGTTCGGCGACGCGGTCCTGCCGCTCCTTCGCAGACATCCCGCGCCGGTGCACCCGCAGCGGCTCAGCGATGCACTCCTGCACGGTCATCCGCGCATCGAGCGAGGCGACCGGGTCCTGCAGGACGACACCGATGCCGGAGCGCAGCGAGCGCCGGGCGCGGGCACGGGTGCGCCGCAGGTCGGAGCCGAAGAGGGTGACCGATCCCGAGGTGGGGCGGATGAGGCCGAGCGCGACCCGGGCCGCGGTGGACTTGCCGGATCCCGACTCGCCCACCAGCCCGACCGTCTCGCCGGGGCGGACGTGCAGGGAGACGCCGTCCAGGGCGCGTACCGCGTTGGTGCGGCGGCCGTACACGACGGACACGTCCTGCAGGTCGACCACGCGCTCGCCCTCGGCGGGGTCCCCCGCCGGCCTGGCGGTCTTGGCGCGGGTCCCGTAGCGCGGCCGCGGCACGTCGGCGGCGGCGGACGGGCCGGCCGCGGACCCGGGTCCGGACGCGGCCGCAGTCCCCTGCCCGGCATCCGCCACGGCCAGGCGCGGCACCGCGGCCAGCAGCCGCTTGGTGTACTCGTGCTCCGGCCGCAGCAGCACGTCCTCGACTGGACCGGTCTCGACGATCCGGCCCTGGAGCATCACCGCGACGCGGTCGGCGAAGTCGGCGACGACGCCCATGTTGTGGGTGACGAGCAGGACGCCGGTGCCCGACTCGACGGCGAGCCGGCGCAGCAGGTCGAGGATCTCGGCCTGCACGGTGACGTCGAGTGCGGTGGTGGGCTCGTCGGCGATGAGCAGCCCGGGGTCGTTGGCGATGGCCATCGCGATCACGACGCGCTGGCGCTGGCCGCCGGAGAGCTCGAACGGGAAGGCGCGGGCGCGCCGTTCGGGGTCGGGGATGCCGACGCGGCGCAGCAGGTCGACGGCGAGCGCGTCGGCCTCCTTGGCCGGGATCCGGCGGTGGTTGCGCACCACTTCGGCGATCTGCGCGCCGATCCTGGTGAGCGGGTCCAGGGCGGTCGCCGGCTCCTGGAAGACCATGGAGACGGTACGGCCGCGCAGGCCCGCCAGGTCCCGCTCGGAGGACGCGACGACGTCGGTGCTGCCGAGCAGCGCGCTGCCGGTGGCGCGGGCGTTGTCCGGGAGCAGGCCGATCGACGCCAGGGCGACGGTGGACTTGCCGGAACCGGACTCGCCGACGAGGGCGAGCGTCTCGCCCGGCCGGACGTACAGGGACACTCCCTGGACGGCCGGCACGTCGCCGGTCTCCGAGGAGAACGTCACGCCGAGGTCCTCCAGCCGGAGGACGGGCTCGGTGCTGCCGGCGGCTGCGGTGGTGCTGCGGTCGGTGGCGGTCATCCCCGTCCCCTCACGTCGAATGCGTCACGGAGCCCGTCGCCGATGGCGTTGAACGCGCAGACGACGAGGATGACGGCGAGGCCGGGCGGCACGATCAGCCACCAGCGCCCCGAGTAGGTGGCGCTGAGGCCGGCCGAGAGCATGCCGCCCCAGTCGGTCTTGGGCGGCTGGAGGCCGAGCCCGAGGTAGGAGACGTAGGCGACGAGCAGGATGGCGTCGGCCACCTGGAAGGTCGCCGCGACCACCACCGTGGACACCGAGTTGGGCAGGATGTGCCGGCCGATCGCCCGGGTGTGGCTGCCGCCGATGGCCCGCAGGGTGTGCACGTAGTCGCGGTTCTTCAGGGTCAGCGTCTCGGCCCGCACCAGGCGGGAGGGGACCAGCCACGACACCAGGCCGAGGATGAGGATCAGCCCGCCCACGCCCGGGGTGGTGATGGCCGAGATGACCAGCAGGATGAACAGCGCGGGGATGGCGATGCCGGCGTCGACGACGCGCATCATGACCGCGTCGATCCAGCCGCCGGCGTAGCCGGCCGCGGCGCCCCACAGGGTGCCGATCACGGTCGCCAGGACGCCTGCGGCCAGGCCCACGACGAGCGAGACCTTGCCGCCGTACATCAGCCGGCCGAGTTCGTCGTGGCCGACGGCGTCGGTGCCGAGCAGGTGCGCGGCACTGGGGCCCAGGTTCGCGTGGTCGAGCGCGGTGTGCGTCTGGTCGGTGGAGTACAGCAGCGGGCCGACGAAGCAGAAGAGGAAGAAGAGGACGACGACGGCGAGGCCGATGACCGCGAGCCGGTTGCGGCGGAACCGCCGCACCGCCAGGCGCAGTCCGGACAGGCCGGGGCCTTCGGTGCCCGCGCCGGCCGACGGTCCGGGACCGCCGGGGAGCTGGCCGGGCTGGACGACGGCGCTCATGCGCGGCCCTCCTTCACTCGGGGGTCGATGAACCGCTGGATGACGTCCGCGGCGAGCGTGCCGATCACGGTGGCGACCGAGATCACCAGCACGCAGCCGAGCAGCACCGGGTAGTCGGAGGACTGCGCGGCGGTCCAGAACAGCAGCCCCATGCCCGGGTAGTTGAAGAGTTGCTCGACCACCAGCGCGCCGCCGAACAGCACGGGCACGTAGTAGCCGAGCATCGCCACGACCGGGGTGAGGGAGTTGCGGAACACGTGCCGGCGCAGGATCGCCGCGCGCCGCGAACCGCCGGCGCGGGCGGTCCTGACGTAGTCCTCGGACAGGTTCTCCAGGGTCGCGCCGCGCATGTAGCGGCTGAAGACGGCGACGACGGACGCGGCGCCGGCGACGACCGGCAGCACCAGGGCGGCGGGGTCGGCGAAGACCTGGCCGAGGGTGTCGCCCTGGGGTGCCTGCGCCGGGAACCACGGCAGGATGTGGCTGAAGACCAGCACCAGCATCAGGCCGAGGAAGTACACCGGGGTGGAGTAGGCGACGAAGCTCAGGGTGGTGATGACGTAGTCGACCGGCTTGTTGCGCCGGACGGCCTGCCACATCCCGAGCGGGATGGCGAGCAGCAGGCCGACCGCCGCGGACAGCACGGTGAGCACCAGCGTCTTGGGCAGCCGCTCGGTGATGAGCTGCGAGACCGGCTCGTTGAGCGTGTAGGAGGTCCCGAGGTTGCCGTGCAGCAGCCGCCCGAGGTAGGCGAAGTACTGCACCGGCAGCGGCTGGTCGAGGCTCTGCTCGTGGTTGAACTGCGCGATCTGCTGGGCGGTGGCCTGGGGCCCGAGGATCCCGCGAGCGGGACCCCCGGGGAGCGCGTGCAGCAGGCAGAACGTCGCCACGGTCACGATGAAGATCACCGCGATCGCCTGCAGGACGCGCCTGGTCAGGTACAGGAAGGTGTTCATCTGCTTTCCGAACGGTTCGGATCAGTCGGTTCGGATCGGTGCGTGCCGCACGGCTCCCCGGGCCGGGCTCACTTACCGGTCCACTGCCACTGGGCGGGGTGGAAGTTGGCGAGCGAGTCCTGGGAGAAGCCGCCCAGGCCGTTCTTGATCACCGAGATCTGGTAGTCCGGCTCGGGCAGCCAGACCACCGGCAGGTCCTTGGCGAGCGCCTCGCTGTACTTCTGCACGGCCTCGGTGGACGACGAGGTGGTCGTGTCGTTGATCAGCTTGTCGACGTCCGGGTTGGAGTAGTTGCCGAAGTTCGAGCCGCCCTTGGACTGGAAGAGCGAGTCACCGGTCGGGAAGGCCGGGAAGTACCAGCTGCCGGCGGTGCCGAAGTAGGACAGCTGCCACTTGCAGATGGACTGGTCCGAGGTGCACTGCGGGGTCTGCGACAGCACGGAGTTGACCGGGGCGGTCTTGATGGAGAAGTTGATGCCGCTCTTGCCCAGCTGGGACTGGATGGCGCTCATCATGTTGTCCGTGACGGTGGAGCCGGACTGCGACAGCACCTGCATCTCGAACTTGGTGCCCTTGGCCACCCCTTCACCGCACTGCGCGGCTCCGGTGCCGGGCTGGGTGCAGACCATGGTGCCGCCCTGGTCGGTCCAGCCGTGCCCGGTGAGCAGCGCCCTGGCGTTGCTGGTGGAGAACGGGTACGGGTTGGACTTCTGCACCTGGGAGACGAAGTCGGAGGCCTGCGCAGTCGGGATCGGGCCGTAGCCGGGCACCGCGGTGCCGTTGAAGATCACCTTGACCAGGCTGTCCTGGTCGATCGACTCCTGCACGGCCTGCCGGGCGTACAGCTGCTTGAACACCGCGCCCATGGACGGGTTGTTGAAGTTGTAGGGCATGTAGGTGATCGCCCAGCCGGTCCACGGCTTGACGGTGTAGCCCTGCCCGGTGAACGACGACTTCTGGTCCAGGTCGGTGGAGTTGATGTAGCCGTAGTCGACCTGGCCGGCGCGCAGCGCGTTCTCCTCGGCGTCGGTCGTGGTGAACGGCAGCAGGTTCACCGTCTTGATGTGCGCCTTCTCGCCGCCGTCGTACGTGGAGTTGGCGGAGAGCACGACCTTGCCCGCGGTCGAGAACGACTTGACGGTGTAGGGGCCGCTGACGGTCTTCCACAGCGGGTCGCTCGCGTACTTGGCGATGCTCTTGGCGGCCGTGTTGAGGTACGTCCACACCTTCTGGGCGCCGGCGGGGGTGGAGTCGGCGTCCGACACGGCGGCCGAGCCGCTCTCCTTGTCCCACAGGTGCTGCGGCAGCGGGGTGATCAGGCTGAGCTGGTTGGCCAGCATCCACTGCGGGTTGTAGGCGCGGTCGAAGGTGATCGTGAAGTGCTGGTCGTCGGTCACCTTGAACGACGTCCAGTTGTCGGGCGCCTTGCCCTCGCTGTAGCCGGCCCATTGGGCCTTGTTCGCCTTGATCAGGTTGAACCAGAACTGGACGTCGCGCGAGGTGATCGGCTTTCCGTCGCTCCAGTGCCGCTTTCCGAGGGTGATGGCGACGCTCTTGCCGTCGGCGGCGAAGTCGGCCGCGGAGGCTATCGACGCGGCCTTGTTCCATCCCATCGTTCCGGTGGAACCGTCGTACGCGATGAGTGGCTCCCACAACGATGCCGCGATGGACACGTTGTTGGTGTTCAGGTGCGCGGGCGTCCCGATCGGGAGGATCCAGTTCGGGGTGAAGTTCGCCGGCAGCGCGTAGTTGATCGAGTCGTGGGAGGCCGAGGCCGAGCCGCCGGCTCCGTTGCAGGCCGTGAGCAGGGCACCCGCGGTGAGGGCGGCTCCTGCGGTAAGGACCCAGCGGCGGCGTTCCGCCGTACGGACAGGGAACATGGATTCTCCTCGGGATGGACGACCGCGGATGATCGCTGGGACCCGGTGAACACTGGGGGGCGTCGCGGTGTGTGCCGACAGTCAAAGGTGTCCGGCTCGGAAAAAACAAACCTCTGCCGATAACAACTATGTTTCTGCGAGAATGCAGAAAGTCCGGCCGGGATCCGAAACCGCCCTGAAACCACGGGGATTGCCCGGATTTACGGCCTGATGCCGAACGGGAATGTGGTGTGCGCCACTTTCGGATCGCGCTTTGCCGGGCGTAGTGTCAGCGCCGTCCACCCGTTCTTTCGGAAGTAAGTCCGCCCATGCCCGACGTAAGTTCTGCGCAGCGGAACGGCGCCAAAGGCCCGGCGTCACTCGCCGAGCGCGTGCTGGCACTCATCGCCTCCGGGCAGGGGACCACGCGCACCGAACTCGCCGAGATGCTGGGTGCCTCGCCCTCGACGATCTCGCTCACCGTCGGCCAGCTGGTCGAGCGGGGCCTGGTCACCGAGCAGGGCACGAGAGCGTCCACCGGTGGCCGCCCGCGCAAGGTGCTGCGGATCGGCGCGCGCAACGAGTTCGCCGTCGCCGCCGACCTCGGCAGCAAGCACGCCCGGATCGGCGTCGTCCTGCCCGGCGGCGAGCTGACCGATGTCACGACCGTGCCCCTGGTCATCGCCGAGGGCCCGGAGGAAGCACTGCCGCGGCTCGCCCAGACGCTGGAGGAGCTGGCCGAGCGCCACGGCCGGGACCTGCTGCGCGGTGTCGGGTGTTCGCTGCCCGGCCCGGTCGACGTGCAGGCCGGCGCGGTCACCCTGCCGTCCCGGATGCCCGGCTGGCACCGTTTCCCGGTGGCGAGCTGGCTGGGCGAGCGGTTCGGCGTACCGGCCGCCGTCGACAACGACGCCAACTGCATGGCGGTCGGCGAGCACGCCGTACAGCCGGCCGAGCGCCGGCAGTCGATCATGGTGAAGATCGGGTCCGCGATCGGCACCGGGATCATCGCCGACGGCAAGCTCTACCGGGGTGCCACCGGCGCGGCCGGCGACATCACGCACGTCAGGATCGCCGCGGCCGGCGACACCCCCTGCTCCTGCGGCAACACCGGCTGCCTGGAGACCGTCGCCTCCGGCGCCTCGCTGGTCCGCAACCTGCGGGCCGACGGCGTGCCGGTGGAGGAGCTGGGCGACGTGATCCGCCTGGTCTCCGACGGCGATCCGCTGGCCACCCGGGCCGTCCGGCAGGCCGGCAGCCACCTGGGGACGGTCCTCGCCGCGAACATCAACTTCTTCAACCCCGACGCCGTCTACCTCGGGGGCATGCTGTCGACGCTGGAGCCCTTCGTGGCCGCCGTCCGCAGCCAGCTCTACGAGAGCTGCCACCCCCTCGTCACCGAGCATCTGACCATCGAGCGGGCCAGCCTCGGCGCCGACGCCGGACTCTTCGGAGCCGGGCTCTTCGCGCTCGAGCGCGCCATGGCGCGGGCCCTGCACGACGCGGCCGACCCCGCTGCCGGCGCCGTGGCGCTGCCCGCCACCGGACCGGCCGCCCGGCGCGGTGCGGCGTCCGGCGCCTGACCGATCCGCGGGTCCGCCACCCGCCCCACCCGACCCCCTTGTTGGAGGAGCCATGTCGCAACCCCGCACTCCCCTCGCCCGTCCGGTGATCGCCATCGCCGGCCTCGGCATCGAGTCGTCGACGTTCTCGCCCGCCCGCACGCAGGCCCCGGCCTTCCACCCGTCGCGCGGCGACGAGGTGCTGGCCCGGTACCCGTTCCTCGACAAGGGCGCGCCGCTGCGCGAGGCCGCTGACTGGCACGGCGCGCTCGTCGGCAAGTCGCTGCCCGGCGGCATGGTCACCGCCGAGGCGTTCGCCGAGCTGGCCGACGAGCTGATCGACCGGCTCGCCGCGCTTCCCCGGCTCGACGGCCTCTGGTACGACATCCACGGCGCCATGACCGTCGAGGGCCTGGACGACGCGGAGGCCGTGCTGCTGCGGCGGATCCGCGAGACCGTCGGCCCGGACGTCATCGTGTCGACCTCCATGGACCTGCACGGCAACGTCTCCCGCGACCTCGTGCACGGCAGCGACCTCATCACCTGCTACCGGATGGCGCCGCACGAGGACCACATGGAGACCAAGGAGCGCGCCGCCCTCAATCTGGTGGACCTGCTGGCCTCCGGCGCGCCGCGGCCGGTCAAGGCGTGGGTGCCGGTGCCGGTGCTGCTGGCCGGCGAGCAGACCTCCACCCGGATCGAGCCCGCGAAGAGCGTCTACGCGGCCGTCGCCGAGGTCGAGGCGCTGGACGGCGTGATCGACGCCGCGATCTGGGTCGGCTACGCCTGGGCCGACGAGCCGCGCAACCGGGCCACCGTGGTCGTCACCGGTACCGACGCCGGCGCCGTCGCCCAGGGCGCGGAGCGGCTGGCCCGCGGATTCTGGGACGCCCGGCGGGACTTCGCCTTCGTCGCCCCCACCGGCACGCTCGAGGAGTGCCTGGACGAGGCGCTGGCGTCCGCCGCCCGCCCGTACTTCATCAGCGACACCGGCGACAACCCCACCGCCGGCGGCGCCGGCGACGTGACGTGGGGGCTCACCCAGGTGCTCGCCCGGCCGGAGTTCCGCACCGCGGACGGGCCGACCGTCATCTACGCCTCCGTGCCCGGCCCCTCGGCCGTGCGGACCGCGGTCGAGGCGGGTGTCGGGGCGACCGTCACCGTCACCGCGGGCGCCGAGGTCGACGACCGGCACGCCGGCCCGCTGACCATGACCGGCGTGGTGCACGCCGTCCGCCACGGCGACCGGGACGCCGAGACCGAGGTCGTGCTGCGCGTCGGCAGCGTCCACGTCATCATCACCGCGCTGCGCAAGCCGTACCACCACGAGCACGACTTCACCGACCTCGACCTCGCCCCCCGCGACGCGGACGTGGTCCTGGTCAAGATCGGCTACCTGGAGCCCGAGCTGTACGCCATGGCCGCGGACTGGAAGATGGCGCTGACCCCCGGCGGCGTCGACCAGGACCTGGTGCGGCTGGGCCACCACCGCATCAGCCGCCCGATGTTCCCCTTCGACGCCGACATGGCCGACCCGAACCTCGCCGCCCGCCTCATCGCGCCCTCGAACGAGGCGCTGACCGGGGACGACGAGTGAGCGGCGGCGCCGGCGGGGGGCTGCCGGGTGTCGCGGACGCGGTCGCGCGGGCCGCGGACTCCGCGGCCGCGCCCCGCACGCCGCTCGGCCTGGAGATCGCGGTGACCGGCGCGGCCGGCGCCCGGGTGGCCAGGGACGGGGGCGCCGACCGGGTCGAACTGTGCTCCGCCCTCGAACTCGGCGGCGTCACGCCGTCGGAGTCGGCCGTCGCGGCCACCGCCGCGGTCGGCCTGCCCGTGCAGGTCCTGGTCCGCTGCCGTCCCGGCGACTTCGTCCACGACGACGAGGAAGTCGCCCTGATGACGGCCGAGGTGCGGGCCGCGGTCGGCGCGGGCGCCGCGGGTGTCGTCGTCGGCGTGCTCGACGCGGACGGCGCCCTGCACGCCGGGGCGATGCGCCGGCTGATCGGCGCGGCGCGCGAGGCGGGGGCCGCCGCGGGCCGCCCGGTCGAGATCACCCTGCACCGGGCGATCGACCAGGCCGCCGACCCCGTGGCCGCGGCGGTGCTGGCCGCCTCGCTGGGCGTCACCCGCATCCTCACCTCGGGCGGCGCGCCCAGCGCCGCCGGCGGCGCGGCGACGCTCCGGGCGATCGCGGCCGCCGTGCCCGGCGTCGAGGTGATGGCCGGCGGCGGCGTCAGCCCCGACGAAGTCGCGGCCCTGGCCGCCACCGGCATCGGCGCCGTCCACCTCTCGGCCAAGCGCCCCGCCCCCGCACGGCACGCCGGCACCTGGGTGCCCATGGGCGTCGCCGCCACCGCGGCCGACGCGGACCGGCACTTCGTCACCTCCCCCGAGGTCGTCGCCGCCGCCCGCCGCGCCGTCGACGCCCTGGCCTGACCCCGGGCTCGCGGGCCCGTCCCGGGCGGATCCGTTCGCCCCGGGCCGGCGTCCGCGGCGGAGCCGCGGGCGGACGGCCCGTCAGGGGCGGGCGTGGACGCCGATGCCGCCGGAGACCACGAGGTCGTCGCCGGTGACGTAGCTCGCGGCGTCCGACGCGAGGAAGGCCACGGCCTCGGCGACGTCGGCGGGGGTGCCGACGCGGCCGAGCGGGACGTCCCGGGCCCAGGCGTCGAGCATGTCCCGGGTGACGCCCATCCTGCCGTAGGCGGGGGTGTCGATCAGTCCCGGGCTGACGGCGTTGACACGGATGCGGCGGGGCGCGAGTTCGAGCGCGAGGGACCGCACGAGGGGCAGCAGCGCGCCCTTCGCCGCGGTCATGGCGGCCCCCACCCCCTCTCCGGCGCCCACGGTGATCACGACCGAGGCGCCCTCGTTGAGCAGCGGCAGCGCCTTCTGCAACGTGAAGAAGGTGCCCTTGACGTTGACGGCGAACAGGTCGTCGAAGGCGGCTTCGTCGGTCGACTCGATCGGTCCGGGGCGGGAGATGCCCGCGTTGAGGAAGAGCAGGTCGAGGGAGCCGAACCGGCGGCGTGCCTGTTCCACCGCGTGATCCAGGTCCGGCAGGGACCGCGCGTCGGCCCGGACGACCGCGACGTCGTCCGGGAGTCCGGCGCCGGCGCCGGCGGGGTCGCTGACGCCGGTGACCATGACGCGGTGGCCGCGGGAGTGGAGCAGTTCGGCGGTCGCCCTGCCGATGCCGCTGGTGCCACCGGTGATCAGAGCTGCGGGTGCGGGCATGACGCGTTCCTTTGCGTGCTTCTCGGAGGCAGGAGGGCGATCGGTGAGCGGCTCCGTTCCACCGGACGGCGTGCGGGTGCCGCGACGGTCACCGCATGACAGCGTACGACTACCTGGCAGTGACTGCCAAACTGCTGGTGAGTGCCACCCTGGCAGTACTCGGCTAACCTGGGCGCATGAAGCGGGCAGCCGAGACGGCGACGGGCACACCGGCCACCCTGTGGGACCGGACACGGCAGATGGCCTCCCGGGAGATCCTCGACACGGCGCTGCGCCTGTTCACCGAGCAGGGCTACGACGAGACGACCATCGCCCAGATCGCCCGCGAGGCCGGCGTCTCCCAGCGCACCCTCTTCCGCTACTTCGGCACCAAGGAGGACCTGCTCGGCGGCGACCAGGACCGGTTCTGGCAGGTGCTGGCGGACACGGTCGGCGAGCAGCCCGCGGAAGCCGGCGTCTGGGAGGCCCTGCGCGCGGGCGTCGCCGCCGTGCTGGCCCTGCACGAAAGCCGCGCCCAGGCCCTGGAGCGGTTCCGGCTGCTGCACGACACCGCCTCGCTGCGCGCCGGCTGGCTCGAGAAGCGGCTGCGGTTCCAGGAGGGCCTGCTGCCGCTGGTCCAGGCACGGATGGGCGCCGCGGCCGGCCCCGCGGACCCCAGGGCCCGCGCGGTGGTCGCGACGGTCTTCGCCTGCCTGGACGCCGCATCGATGACGTGGGTCGGCAACGACGGCCGGGGCGACCTCATGGACCTGTACGACGAGTGCCTGGCCGCGGTCCGCGGCTGACCCTGCGTCCCTGGGCCCCGATCCCGGGCGGCCGTCGGGTACTGGCCGGGTATCAGCTCTCTCGCGGTGCGGCGGGGGCGGGCGCCCAGCCGGGTACGTCGCCGTGCAGGCGGTGGTAGAAGGGGTCGGCGGGGGTGAGGTCGGCGCGGCGGGTGGGCGTGCCGGTGAAGGCCGCCCGGTACAGCGCGGTGACCAGTTCGAGCGACTCCCGCCCGGCGGGCCCGGACAGCGGCGGGCGCTCCCCGCGCTCCATCGCGTCGAGCAGGTAAGGGAGTTGGGCGGAGTGCGAGCTGGGGACGTCCGCCTCCCCCGGCGGCACGGGCCG
Source organism: Streptomyces sp. NPDC020917 (assembly GCF_044333795.1). NCBI lineage: Bacteria > Bacillati > Actinomycetota > Actinomycetes > Kitasatosporales > Streptomycetaceae > Streptomyces > Streptomyces sp. NPDC020917. Next base: position 107,738 of record NZ_JBIRRR010000024.1, read on the forward strand.
CGGCGGGGTGTACGTCCAGTCCGCGTCCCCGTAGCCGTACAGGTGGCGCAACTCCACGGTGGCGTCGGCGAAGTCGAACCGCAGGTAGCTCTCCTCGCGCAGCGACAGCGCGGAGTTGACGACGGTGGCCAGCGCCCCGTTCTCGAAGCGGACCAGCGCGGTGGACACGTCCTCGACCTCGATGTCGCGCTGCAACCGCCCGGCCATCGCCTGCACTTCGGCCCACGGCCCGAGCACCGCGAGCATCAGGTCCATCTGGTGGATGCCGTGCCCGAGCGTGGTGCCGCCGCCCTCGGTGTCCCACCGGCCCCGCCACGGAACGGCGTAGTACGCGTCGGGCCGGTACCAGGCCGTCACCGACTGGGCGACCAGCGGCTGCCCCAGGTCGCCGGCGCGCACCTGGCGGACCAGCCGCCGGACCGCGGACCCGAAGCGGTGCTGGAAGATCACCGACACGTAGGGGCCGCCGGCCCGTTCGGCCTCCTCGATCCGGTCGAACTCGGCCAGCGACAGCACCGGCGGCTTCTCCAGCCACACCCACGCCCCGGCGGCCAGGCTGCTCAGCACCGCGTCCAGGTGGGCGGCCGGCGGGGAGCACAGCACGACCAGGTCGGGCCGCTCGCGGTCGAGCATCGACTCCAGGTCGCCGTACGCGGCGGGGATGCCGTGCCGGGCGGCGAAGTCCTCGGCGCGCCCGCGGTCGACGTCCACCGCGGCCACCAGCTCGGTGCGTGCGGCCTCGGCCGCGAAGGCCGGCAGGTGCGCGGCCTCCGCGATGTGCCCGGTGCCCACGAGGGCGACCCGGATTCTGCTCATGGTCGACACGGTCCTCTCGCTGGCTCGTGAACGGTCACATCAGTGGGTCCCGACCCTAGGGAGCGCCCGGGCGCCACGTCAACAGCACCGCATCACTCCTTCGTTCGCCCGTCCAGGCCGGGGTGCACGGGGAAGGGTGTGCGTTATCGTGACCGGTGCCATGAAGCAGAAGGACCCGTCGATCACGATGCGGACCGTCGCCCAGCGGGCCGGCGTCTCGTACCAGACCGTCTCCCGCGTCATCAACGACGCCGCGGGGGTCGCTCCCGAGACCCGGACCCGGGTGCTCGCCGCCATGCGCGAACTCGGCTACCGGCCGAGCCTCGCGGCCCGCTCGCTGGCCAGGAACCGCAGCGAGATCGTCGGCCTGGTGCTGCCCAGTTCGGTGGACGCCGGCTTCGCCAGCGCGCACCTGCTGCAGGTCGTCGGCGGGGTGGACCGCGGGGTGAGCGACAACGACTACTCCACGCTGCTGTCCAGCCCCAAGGAGTCCGAGACCGAGCTGTCCGCGTTCCGCCGGCTGATCCGCCAGCGCACGGTGGACGGCGTCCTGGTCGAGGCGAGCATGGGCGAGGAGGGCGTGGAACTGCTGGTCGAGGCCGGGTACCCGGTGACGGTCATCGGCCACACGGCGCTCGACGTGCCGTCGGTCCACCCCGACGACGAGTCCGGCGCCTATGTGGCCGTGCAGCACCTGCTCGCCCTCGGCCACCGGCGGATCGCCGTCGTGACCAGCGGCGAGGGCCGGGGGCTGGCGGTGCGGGCCCGGATGGCAGGCTGCGAACGGGCCCTGGCCGACGCGGGGTTGACCCTCGACAAGGCGCTGGTGGCGACCGGGGACTGGTCGATCGCGTCCGGCCGGGCCGCGGCGGGACGGCTGCTGGACCGCGAGCAGCCGCCCACGGCGTACTTCTGCTTCAACGACAGCATGGCCATCGGCGTGCTCCAACTGCTGCGCGAGCGCGGCATCGACGTGCCCCGCGAGGTCTCGGTCGCCGGATTCGACGACACCCCGCCAGCGCCGCTGCTCACCCCGCCGCTGACCAGCGTCCGGGTCTTCAGCGCCGAGCAGGGCGAGCGCGCCGCCCGCACCCTCATCGGCATCCTGCGCGGCATGACGCGCCCCGGCGCCCCCGTGGTCCTGCCCAGCCAGCTCGTCGTCCGCGGCTCCACCGCCCCCGCCCGCCCCCGCTGACCCGTGACCGCTCACGTCCGGCGTACTCCTGTGACCGTTCACGCACCCGACCGGACCGGTGGCCACGGCTGGGCGGTGGCGACGGATAGCCGTCGCGCGTCAAAGCCCCTGGGAGGCACGGGCCTTGGCCCCCGCCCACCCGCTGGCGGAAAGGCGGTTGCCGCACCGGCGTTGATCGTGCACGCTTTCGGCCGTGACGACGAGCCGCGACCCAGACTCCTCCGACCACGGTCGGATCCCTCCCGCCGGCCGGCCCGTCGCCCTGGTCACCGGGGTGGGGCGCAGCGTCGGTATCGGCGCGGGTATCGCCCGCCGGCTGGCGGCCTCGGGCTGGGACATCGGCTTCAGCTACTGGACTCCCTATGACGAGCGCATGGCCTGGGGCAGCGAACCCGGTGCGGCCGGGGCGATCAGCGACGCCCTCGCCGGGTGCGGTGCCGCCACCGCGGCCGTCGAGGCGGACCTCAGCGATCCGGACGCCCCGGCCCGGATCTTCGACGAGGTCGAACGGAGGCTGGGCGGCGTCACGGCCTTGGTGATGTGCCACTGCGAGTCGGTCGCCTCCGGCCTGCTCGACACCACCGTCGACAGCTTCGACCGCCACTTCGCCGTCAACGCGCGCGCCACCTGGCTGCTGATCCGCGAGTTCGGCCTGCGCTTCACGGCAGCCCCGGGCAGCGGCCGCATCATCGCCCTCACCAGCGACCACACGGTGGGCAACCTCCCGTACGGCGCGAGCAAGGGCGCCCTGGACCGCATCACCCTGGCCGCCGCGCGCGAACTCGCCCACCTCGGCATCACCGCCAACGCCCTCAACCCCGGCCCGGTGGACACCGGATGGATGACCGGCGACGTGCGCGAGCAGGCGCTCGGCCTGACGCCGCTCGGCCGCCTCGGCACCCCGCAGGACACCGCCCACCTCGTGGACTTCCTCTGCTCACCGCAGGGCCAGTGGATCAACGGCCAACTCCTGCTGAGCAACGGCGGATTCGCCTAGCCCGCCGGCCTGGCGTCGACGGCTCCGCCGGACACCGCGTGCGCAGAGCGATCGGCCCCGCGCATCGTCCGATCCGGTGATCCGCGGTGCGGCGCGCGCGGCCGGGCCGGCCCGCCTGGCTACGCTCCAGCGCTGTGGGACGGACCCGGGCGCGGAACGCCGCGGCAGCACGGCCTCCGGTGACGACGGTGCGCCACGGATGACGCGTACCCGGCTGTACCGGAACGGCACCCTGGAACGCGAGAACTTCCCCGTCCAGGACATCGCGGAGTACGTCACCGACCCGTCCTGCACGGTGTGGCTGGACGTGCGCGACCCCGCCTCCTCGGACTTCGACATGATCACCGAGGAGTTCGGGCTGCACGCCCTGGCGGTGGAGGACGCGACGTACGAACACCAGCGTCCCAAGCTCGACACCTACCGCACCCATCTGTTCCTGAGCGCCTACGCGGTGAGCATCGAGCCGGCGACCGGCGCCGTCCGGACCAGTGAGGTGTCCGCGTTCATCACCGCCAACGCGCTGATCACCGTGCGCAAGGGCGAGCACTTCCGGATGGAGCCGGTCGTCGAGCGCTGGGACGACTCCGCCGAACTGGCCAAGTTCGGCGTGGGGTTCCTGGTGCACGGCCTCATCGACTACCTGGTCGACGGCCACTTCGCCGCCGTCCAGGACCTCGACGACCGGATCGAGCAGTTGGAGGACCTCCTCTTCGAGGACAACCCCGCCGACATCCGGGCCGTGCAGCACCGCTCCTTCGAGCTGCGCAAGAGCCTGGTGCGGCTGCGCCGGGTGGTCCTGCCCATGCGCGAGGTCGTCAACGCGCTGCTGCGCCGCGATCTGCACGTGGTCAGCGAGCCGATGCGGCCCTACTTCCAGGACGTCTACGACCACGTGCTGCGCGCCACGGAGTGGACCGAGTCGCTGCGCGACCTGATCACCACGGTCATGGAGACCAACCTGACGGTCCAGGGCAACCGCATGAACCTGATCATGAAGAAGGTCACCAGCTGGGCGGCGATCATCGCCGTCCCCACCGCCGTCACCGGCTTCTACGGCCAGAACGTCCCCTACCCCGGCTTCAGCACCCACGCCGGCTTCTGGACGTCGACCGGCGTGATGATCGGCTGCTCCGTCGTGCTCTACGCGGCGTTCAAACTCCGCGACTGGATCTAGCCCCGGCAAAAGTAACCACCTTGACAGGTGACGCAACTGCATGGAATTCTTTCGTCACCGGTTGAACCAGTTACTTCTTGTTGAGGGATCACCATGGCAGTCGTCCGCTTCCACCTCGTCTCCAAGCTCAGCCCCGAGGGCGTGCTGGAGGTCCTGACCGACTTCGGTCCTTCGCGCCCCGAGTCCTGGCCCACGATCGACGCCGCGCACTTCGAGGTGCACGGGCGCGGCGCCACCTGGGCCGAGGTGACCGAGGGGACCTCGGCGGCATGGGAGCGCACGCGGTACGAGTGGCAGCCCGGCGGGGACACGGTCACCATCACCACGCTGGACTCCAAGCTGTTCGGCGCGGGCGGCGGCTGGATATTCCGGATGACACCCGAGGGCGACGGCACCCGGGTCGACGTCGAACTGACCCGGCAGCCGAGCACCCTCAAGGGCAGGATGCTGGCGGCACTGCTGCCGGTCGCCGCCCCCGCCTCCCTGCGCAAGTCCTTCGCGGTACCGCTCCAGGCCGGGTGACCCACCGGTCAGACGCCCCGCCGGCGCTTCAACCCAACACATCGCCCCCGACCGCTCGTTGCGGTCGGGGGCGATGTGCCGTTGCACGACGTCCGCAGGCGCGGCGCCGCGGAGCTTGCCCCTGCGCCCCGCCCCCGGAGGCGCGAGAACGCCTGCGCGCGCCGACGTCTCGTCGTCGGCGCGCGCAGGCAGGATCCTTCGTCCTACAGCCCCAGGTCGAGAGCCAGGCACGAGTAGTACTTCCACGAACCCGCGGGGTCGTACGCGGCGTTCACCCCGCCGCTCGGCTCCGCCTCGACCTCCTCGGTCATCTCCTCGAAGCGGATGCGCTCGGGAAGCCGGCCCCATCGCGCATGCCGTATCGCCGCGCCGGCATCCTTCGCGAGTTCCTTGTTCATGACGACTCTCCCCTTTGCGGATCGCGGGTCCCGTCCTACCGGTCTCCCCGACTGATCCAAGACTGCACCACCATGCGTCACCAGTCAAGGCGGTGACGGAACTGTTCGCCGGCCCCTCACCCGAACCGGAACCGCGCCCGGCCCGGGCGGCGGATGCCATGGAGACACCGCGCCGCGCGGGCCGGGCACGGACCAGGTCCGGCCGATGGGGTGGGCCGGTCAGCCCTGGGACGGGGCCGCGCAGCGGAAGCTGGCGGCGGCGGCCGGGTCGCCGTGGCCCTGGTAGCGGGACACCTGCGGGTAGCGGCACAGGTCGCGGGTGACCTTCTGGCCGGAGGCGCCGGTCAGGGTGGCGGGCAGGGTCGCGGGGGCCTTGCCGTGCTCGACCCAGGCCGTCAGAGCGGCGAGTCCGTCGGCCGAGCCGATGCCGTTGAGGCCGCAGTGGCTGGTACCCGGGGCGAGGAAGAGCCGGTAGAAGTCGTCGACGCGCTTGGCACCGCCCATCGCCGCCTCGACCTGCTTGCGGTAGGCGACGGTGCCCTGGGCGGGGATGAACTGGTCGGCCTGGCCGTGCCAGCTCAGGAGCTTGCCGCCGGAGGCGCGGAAGGCCGACAGGTCGGGGGCGTCGGTCCCGATGACCGCGTCGTACTCGGCCTCCGACTGCCGGAACAACCGGGTGAACTGGCTGTAGGTGACGGTCGACACGTCGAAGGACGGGTCCTTCTCCAGCCAGGTCGCGACCCAGCGGGCGGGCACCACGAAGGGGTCGCCGACCGGATTCCCGTCGGTGCCGGGCTTGGTGTTCGCCAGCCCCTGCAGGTCGGCGCCGATCGGGACGCCGGACCACAGCTTCTGCCCGGACGGGGTGCGCGGGCCGTCCCATATCTTGCGCACCACGGCCGCGTCGGCGGCGGTGATGGTCAGCTGCCTGCCCCGGCACTCCACGGTGGTGCCGATCAGGCTGCGGGGGTCGAACGTGCACCGCTCCGGGTCGTTGACGAGGCCGTCCTTGACGCCGTCGAGGGGGTCGCAGGCGCGGACGGCCGCGTTGGTGAAGGCGGTGAACTCGCAGTCGGTCGGGTAGGTCTTCTCGTTGTTCATGACCACCTGCGGCCACAGGGTGGCGACTTCGAACTCGTCCCAGTTGACGGCGGGCGCGTCGGCGAGGATCCCGTCGTAGTCGCCCGGGTAGCGCTGGGCCTCCATGTAGCCCTGCCGCCCGCCGGTGGAGCAGCCGGTGAAGTAGGAGTACGAGGGGCGCTTGCCGTAGACCGCGTCCACGACCTCCTTGCCGACGACGGCCGCTTCGTGCTGGGAACGCGACGCGAAGTTCTCCAGCAGCGCGGAGTCGACCTTCCCCGCGCCGTCCAGCGCCCAGCTGGTGTCGATGGCGTCACCGACGCCGGCGTCGGTGGTGGTCACGGCGTAGCCGCTCTTCACGGCGGTACCGAGGCCGACACCGTTGTCGCCGGCCTGGAAGGCGCTGCCGCCGAGCGCCTGGAAGCGTCCGTTCCAGCCGGTGACGGGCAGCCAGGTCCGCATCTGGGCGTGGTCGCCGTCACCGGGGTGGGTGAGGGTGACCGTCACCTCGCAGAAGGCCGGGACACCGGTGACCGTGCCGCCGAGCGTCCCGGTCCCGTCGATGGTGCCGCCCTCCCGGCTCACCGCCGTCACGGACTCGACCGCGGTGCCGGCCGGGGCCTGCACCGACGGCGCGGCGCAGCTGAACGGGGCCGCGGCCGGGCCGCTGCGGGGGTCGGCCCATGCGGTCGGGACGCAGACCGCCGCGGCGGCCAGCGGCACACCGGCCGCGAGCATGGTCAGAACGCGTTTCATCATTTCCCCTCCAGGACATATGCGTGCGCCCGTTGGCGGCGGCACGCGTGAACAGCACGATGCGAAGCGGGTCGCCCGGGTCGCGGCGCGCTGCCGAGCGCGCCGCGGCGCCCGGCCGCCTGGTGACTCCCGATCCCCCCGGCACGCCGTCCGCGGACTCCTCGGACCACGCCCGACCGCCCCGGACCGCCACTGCGCGTGGCGGTGCACGGCGACGCGTGCCGCACGGGACGGCACCCGGCCGGACCTGCCCACGGGTGTGAGCGATGTGGATCCCCGCCGCGGTGCGTCACCGGCTTAACTGGTGACGATCGTGGCACGTTGATCTTCGGGCTGTCAACACGCACCGGGGAGGGCAGGGACGGCCGAGCGCGGCACGACGCGCGCCGCCGTCAGGAGGAGGGCTGTTACCCTGGCAGGGACGTAGATCGTCTATCGAGGAGTCGCAGACGTGGCGGGTGACGACGACATCTCCGGGTGAGACCCGGATCTGACGGCCATGGGACGCGCACAGGCGCTGACGTGGCCGGTTTGTCGTACCCCTTTTCCCACGTCTGCCCAGGGCAGAGGTCTCGCTCTGCCCGCAACCCGTTCGGGGTCGCCTCCATGTCCGACGTCGCCATCGTCTGCTCGAACCTGTCCTTCTCCTGGCCCGACGACACCCCGGTGTTCCAGGACCTCTCCTTCTCGCTGACCGCCGGCCGTACGGGCCTGGTCGCGCCCAACGGCTCCGGCAAGAGCACCCTGCTCAGGCTGGTCGCCGGTGAACTGGCACCCGGCGCCGGCTCCGTCACCGTGGCCGGCACGCTCGGCTACCTCCCGCAGGACCTGCCGCTGACCGGCGGCCTCACCGTCGCCGAGGTGCTCGGCGTCGCGGCCGTGATCCGCGCCATCGACGCCGTCGAGAGCGGCGACGTGGGCGAGGAGCACTTCACCGCCATCGGCGACGACTGGGACATCGAGGAGCGCAGCCGCGCCCAGCTCGACCGCCTCGGCCTCGCCGATCTCGCCCTGGACCGCACCCTGCACACGCTCAGCGGCGGCCAGGTCGTCCAACTCGGCCTGGCGGCACAGCTGCTGCGGCGCCCGGACGTGCTGCTGCTCGACGAACCCACCAACAACCTCGACCTGGAGGCCCGGCACCGGCTCTACGACGTGCTGGCCGACTTCGGCGGCTGCCTGCTGCTGGTCAGCCACGACCGCGCGCTGCTCGACCGCATGGACCGGATCGCCGAACTCGACGGCGGCGAACTGCGGCTGTTCGGCGGCAACTTCACCGCGTACGAGGAGGCCGTGCAGGCCGAGCAGGAGGTCGCGGAGAAGAACGTCCGCAACGCCGAACAGGAACTGAAGCGGGAGAAGCGGGAGATGCAGCAGGCCCGCGAACGCGCCGAGCGCCGCGCGAGCAACGCCGCCCGCAACCTCAAGAACGCCGGGCTGCCCCGCATCTTCGCCGGGAACATGAAGCGCGGCGCGCAGGAGTCCGCGGGCCGGGCCGGCCAGACGCACGCGGCCCGGGTCACCGATGCCAGGGCGCGGCTCGACCAGGCGGGACGCGCGCTGCGCGAGGAGCAGCGGATCACCCTGGAACTGCCCGGCACCAAGGTGCCCGCCGGGCGCACCCTCTTCCTCGGCACGGGGATGCAGGTGCGCCACGGCGACCGGCCGGTGTTCGCCGAGGGCGGCGTCGACCTGACCGTCCGGGGCCCCGAGCGCATCGCGCTGACCGGGCCCAACGGCGCGGGGAAGACCTCGCTGCTGCGCCTGGTGACCGGCGATCTCGCACCCGACGGCGGCGAGATCAGGCGGAACGACGGCCGGATCGCCTACCTCTCGCAGCGCCTCGACCTGCTGGACCTGGACCGCACCGTGGCGGAGAACTTCGCCGCGTTCGCCCCCGAGCGCCCCGAGGCCGAGCGGATGAACCTGCTCGCCCGCTTCCTCTTCCGCGGCGCCCGGGCCCACCTGCCGGTGGGGGTGCTGTCCGGTGGGGAACGGCTGCGCGCCACGCTGGCCTGCGTGCTGTGCGCCGAGCCGGCCCCGCACCTGCTGCTGCTCGACGAGCCGACCAACAACCTCGACCTGGTGAGCGCGGGCCAGCTGGAGAGCGCCCTCAACTCCTACCAGGGCGCCTTCCTGGTGGTCAGCCACGACGAGCGGTTCCTCGACGGGATCGGCGTGAACCGGTGGCTGCGGCTGGCCGGCGGGACGCTCGAGGAGACGGGGGCGCCCGCGGTGTGAGCCGCCGATGTGCCGTGGCCCGCGCCCGAGGCTCTGCGCCCGGCCGGCCGACCACCCCTCACGTCGGAGGTTCCCCGTGCCCCAGCCCGCCCTGCTCGCCCACGACCTGGTCCGCGTCCTGGGAGACCGGCGCGTCCTCGACGGCGTCGGCCTCACCGCCTCCCCCGGCCACCGCATCGGCCTGATCGGGGAGAACGGCGCCGGCAAGTCCACCCTGCTGCGGGTGCTCGCCGGCGCCGACCGGCCCGACGCCGGCAGCGTCACCCGCCCCGCCGACCTGGGCTTCCTGCACCAGGAGATGCCGTTCGACGCCGCCTCGACCGTTGCCGCGGTGCTGGACGACGCGCTGCGCGAGGCCCGCGAGGACCTCGCGGAGCTCGAACGGCTGGGCACGGAGCTCGCCCGCGTCCCGGACGGCCACCCAGGCCACCGGGAACTCCTCGGCGCCTACAGCGCCAGGCTGGAACGGGCGCAGGACCGGGAGTCCTGGGACGCCGACCGCCGCGCGGCCCTGGCGCTGGACGGCCTGGGCCTCGGCGCGCTGGAGCACGGCCGGGCGCTCGGCTCGCTGTCCGGCGGGCAGCGCAGCCGGCTCGCGCTGGCCGCGCTCCTCGTCCGGCGGCCGTCCGCGCTGCTGCTGGACGAGCCGACCAACCACCTCGACGACGCGGCCACCGCCTACCTGGAGGAGCAGGTCCGCGGCCTGCCCGGTGCGGTGGTCGTCGCCTCCCACGACCGGGCGTTCCTCGACGCCGTCTGCACCGACCTGGTCGACCTCGACCCGGCGGTGGCCGGCCCGGTCCGCTACGCCGGCACGTACAGCGCCTACCTCGGCGAGCGCCGTGCCGCGCGGAAGCGCTGGGAGCGGCGGTACGCCGAGGAGCAGGAGGAACTCGCCGAGCTGCGGCACTCGGCGAACGTGACCGCGCACCGCGTCGCCCCGGACCGCGAGCGGCGGGACAACGAGAAGATGGGCTACGGCCACCGGGCCGGCCGGGTGCAGCAGCAGGTCTCCCGCCGGGTGCGCAACGCCGCCCGGCGGCTGGTGGAGCTGGAGCGCGCCCAGGTCGCCGAGCCGCCGCGGGAACTGCGCTTCGCTGCCGCCGAGTTGGCCGCACATGTGGAGGAGTGCCCGCGCCCTCTGGTGTCCCTGCGGGACGTGCGGGTGCCGGGCCGGCTGGCGCTGGACGGCCTGGAGCTGCCGGCCGGCGACCGGCTGCTGGTCACGGGAGGCAACGGCGCCGGCAAGTCGACGCTGCTCGCCGTGCTCGCCGGGCGTCTGGCGGCCGGCGGCGAGGTCCGCAAGCAGCCCGGTCTGACGGTCGGGCTGCTCGCCCAGGACACCGTCGTCGACCGGCCCGACCGCACGGTCCGGGACTCCTACGAGCGGTCGCTCGGCCCGGAACGCGCCGAGAAGGTGCCGCTGGCGTCACTCGGCCTGCTGCACGAGGCGGATCTGGACAAGGCGGTCGGGCAGCTGTCCGTGGGGCAGCGGCGACGGCTCGCACTGGCCCTGCTGGTGGCCCGCCCGCCGCACCTGCTGCTGCTCGACGAACCGACCAACCATCTCTCCCCCACGCTGTGCGACGAGCTGGAGGCCGCCCTCGGCCCGGGCCCCGGGGCGATCGTCGTCGCCACCCACGACCGCTGGCTGCGCCGCCGGTGGCAGGGGCGCGAGCTCCGGCTGGAGCCCGGGCGAGGGCGGTCCGACGACGGGAGGGCGGCCGAGGCCCGGATCTGACCCCATCCGCTGCGTCCGCCGCATCCGCCGCGCCCGTTGCCGTACCGTGGCGGAGCAGGCCCGCGCCCCGCGTGCCCGGGGAAGCCCGGGAAGCCCGGGAAACCTGGGAAGCCCAGGGAAGCACGGGGAAGCACCACCCGAAGCGGTGACGGGCCTTGCACTGGGCACCAGTCACCTATCAAAATGGTGATGTGAATCTTCAGCATGTCTTCGTATGCGGCAACCCGGCTCTCGACTTCGCGGCCACCCTGCGCGCCCGGCGCTCGGCCCGGTTCGAGATGTTCGTGTCGCCGGAGCGGCTCAACGCCTGGTACGTGGAGTCCGGGCTTGTGGACACCATCACGCCCGGGACGGAAGAGGACATCCGGGAGGCGACCACGGTCCGCGAGGCCATCTACCGGCTCGTCACCGACCGGCGCCTCGGCGAGGGCTTCGACCGCGAGGCACTCGCCGTCGTCAACGGCGCCGCGCGCAAGCCGCCCGCGACGCCCCAGCTCACCCTCACCGGGCGGCACACCGAGGCGACCCCCGGGCAGGCCCTGGCCACGGTCGCCCGGCAGGCCGTCGAACTGCTCAGCGGCCCGGACGTGCCCCTCATGAAGGAGTGCGGCAACCCGGAGTGCACCCGCGTCTACATCGACCGCTCGCGCGGCATGCGGCGGCAGTGGTGCGGCATGGAGTCGTGCGGCAACAAGATCAAGGCGGCCGCCTACCGCGCGCGCAAGAAGTCCGCGCCCGCCGCCGCCGGGCACTGACCCCAGGCTCTCTCAAAGACCCCCAACCCCTGGGCTACAGGCCCGGGTTCACGGTTTCGCGGGCTTGCAGGTTCACGGGCTCGCGCCCGCACGCACGCTCACCCGAGGAAGCTCGACGCCTGCGGGCCGTACCCGGACAGCACCGCGCCCTCCGCCCAGTTCCACACCTGCGCCGCGGCGGGCCATGCCGGGTCCTCGCCGTCGAGCACCGCCCGCGGGTTCGCGCGCCCGGCTCCGCCCGGCTCGTCGAGCCCGGCGGGCCCGGCCTCCCGCAGCCGGCCCGCGACGCGGGCACGAGCGCCCTTCCCGTCCCCCCGGCCGAAGCCGGCGACGGCGGTGTGACTGGCAGCCATGACGGGTGCTCCCTCTCCGGGATCGGGCCTCCTGGACCGCCTCCCCCAGTGCACCTCTGTCGTCACCAGTTGAAGCGGTGACGCCATCATGGCAGCCGTTCTCATCACTGGTCAAGCCGGTGATGCACCCGTCCTGGCGGCGGTCCCCGTCGCCCGGCGCCTGGGCGTCACGGCCCCGGAGGCCGGCGGGCACCAGGACGAGAAGGCGCGCTGAACCGCGGTCCGCGGACCCCGACCGCACCGGCGGCGCATCAGATTCCCCAGGAGTTCCGGGAAGCCGCGGAAATGTGGCCATGTCACAGACGATCAACAGCGCCGTAATGGCCGTCCCACAGGCGGCCGCCAGCGGGTCCGCCTCGGGCAGAGTGAACACCGAAGGGGCCCAACAGGCCCTGGATATCCGGCCATTCCCCACGTGAGGTTTCCCATGCGTCGTCCGCAGATCGTCTCTCTTGCCGTTGCCGTGCTGAGCGCCGGCATGGTCCTCACCGCCTGCGGCGGCGGATCGGGCAAGGACAGTGCCTCGGCCACCGACGGCGCGTCGAAGAGCCCCTCCGCGACCGCGACCCCGGGCACCACGGACACCTCCTCGGCTTCGCCGGCCGACGACGGCGGCTCGGCCGATCCGGCGAGCACGGCGGACCCCGCCAAGTCGGGCTCGTCCGGCGGCTCTTCGCAGGCCCCGGACGCCGGCAAGGGGTCCGGCGGATCGACCGCGAGCGAGCGCTGCCACACCGCCGGCCTCTCCTTCGCGATCGCGCCCGGAAGCGGGGCGCAGTCCGTCGGCTCGGCCGGACCGGTCATCATCACGATGACCAACCACGGCTCCCGCACGTGCACGATGAAGGGTTACCCGGGCATCGACCTGACCGGAGCCGGGCAGACGTGGTCGCTGAGCCGCCAGACGTCCGTCACCCCGCACCTCGTGACCCTCCGCCCGGGCGGCAGGACCACCTTCACCATCACGTACCTGCCCTACGCCGCGGGCGACGGCCGCAAGCTGGACGTGAAGACCATCGTCATCACCCCGCCCAACGAGACCACGTCCGCCAAGGTCGCCTGGGAGTTCCAGCCCGTCCTCCTCCAGGACGGCGCCACCCACCCCGGCACCTACGTCGGCCCCGTCGGCGACGAGTAACCGATCCCCTGCGGCGCCACGGGAACCCGCGGCCCCGGTGGGCTACTTGGCCGGGGCCAGAATGGCGACGCACTCCACGTGGTGGGTCATCGGGAAGAGGTCGAAGGCGCGGAGGGTGACGGGGCGGTAGCCCTCCTCGGCGAACCAGGCCAGGTCCCGGGCGAGGGCGGCGGGGTCGCAGGCGACGTAGGCGATGCGGCGGGCGCCGAGGCCGGCGAGGTGGCGGACCGTGGGATGGCCGGCGCCCGCGCGGGGCGGGTCGAGGACGATCAGGTCGGCCTCGGCGATACCGGTGCGCGGCAGCACCTGCTCGACCTTGCCCTGCTCGATCCGGACCCGGTCCAGGTCCTGGAGGTTGTGCCGGGCGTCCTCCACCGCACGCCGGGACGACTCGATGCCGAGCACCGCGCCCCGCTCGCCGACCCGTTCGGCCAGCGCCCCGGCGAACAGCCCGACGCCGCAGTACAGATCCAGGGCCATGTCGCCCTTGCGCGGCATCAGCCCCTGCATCACGGCCTCGACGAGCAGGTCCGCGGCCTTCGGGTGGACCTGCCAGAAGCCGCCGTCGCCGACCCGCCAGGTGCGTCCGGCCGCGCGCTCCCGGACGAAGGGACGCCCGTGCACGCGGTGCACGGCCTTGTCCCGCTCCCCCACCCGCTGCACGGACACCGGCCGGTCGAGCTCGACGATCGGCAGCCGCCCGCCGGGCCGGGGCGTGAGGATCACCTGGCGGTCGTGGGAGCCGGTGGCGGCGATCGCCTCCACCGTGGCCATCTGCGGCCAGCGGCGCGCCTCGACGCCCAGTTCGCTCACCTCGGGCGCGGCGATCATGCAGTGGTCGATCACCTCGACCTCGTGGGAGCGGTGCCGCCGCAGCCCGGCGCGGCCCTCCGCGTCGATCGCGTACTGCACGCGGGTCCGCCACGCGGGCACCTCGCCCTTGGCGACCTTGTCGCCGGGCGCCGGCGCCACCGTGCCGTCCCAGCCGGCGTCCTGCGGGGTGAGCCCGGCGAGCCGGGAGAGCTGCTCGGCGACCACCGCGGCCTTCAGCCGGCGCTGGGCTCCGGGGGCGGCGTGCTGCCAGTCGCAGCCGCCGCACCGGCCCGGACCCGCGTACGGGCACGGCGCCTCGACGCGGTCCTTGGCGGCCGTCAGCACGCGGACGGCGTCGGCGCGCAGGAACCGCGCGCCCTCCTCGCCCTCGGTGACCCGGGCGACGACCCGCTCGCCGGGCAGCGTGTGCCGGACGAACAGCACCTGGCCGCTCTCGGTGCGCGCGACGCAGTGGCCGCCGTGGGCGACCGGCCCCACCTCGACCTCGTACTCGCGGCCGACGAGGGAGCGGGCGGGTTCGGTCTGCATGGCGGAGCTGCTCCTGGCTGCAACGGGAGGGGACGGGACAGGTCGGGGACGCGAGTCGGGCGGGACGCGCCCGCGCCTCGTCCGGCGCCGACCGACCAGTCTACGTGGCCCCGCCACGCCCCGCCGCCGCCCCGGCCCCGGGGCACCGCTCAGCGCCTCACGACGCGACCTCCCCCCCGCGGCCAGGGCTACTCGCCCGGCCGCGATCGCGCCGGCTGCTCCCGGTCGGCGGGCCGCGGCGGCCCCACCGGCCCGCGGCGGATGGCACCGGGCGCGCTCCAGTCGGCCCGGCGGCGGGCCCTCAGCTTGGCCGCCTCCGAGGACTCCAGCTGCCACGGCACCGAGGTCACCATGACGCCCGGGGTGAACAGCAGCCGGCCCTTGAGCCGCAGCGCGCTCTGGTTGTGGAGCAGGTGCTCGTACCAGTGGCCGACCACGTACTCCGGGATGTAGACGCTGACGACGTCGCGCGGGCTGTCGCGGCGCAGGCCCTTGACGTAGTCGATGACGGGCCGGGTGACCTCGCGGTAGGGCGAGTCGAGGATCTTCAGCGGGACGTCGACGCCGTGGGTCTGCCACTCGTCCTGCAGCGCCCTGGTCTCCTGCGGGTCGACGTTGACGCTGAGCGCCTCCAGGGTGTCGGAGCGCATCAGCTTGGCGTAGGACAGCGCCCGCAGGGTTGGCTTGTGCAGCTTGGAGACCAGCACCAGGGAGTGCACCCGCGACGGGAGCACGTAGTCCTCGCCGGGGGCGTCGGCGGCGGCGATCTCCTCGGAGACCCGGGTGTAGTGGCGGCGGATGGCCGTCATGGTGCCGTAGAAGACCACCATGCCGAGCACCGCGACCCAGGCGCCGTGGGTGAACTTGGTGAGCAGCACGATCACCAGGACCAGGCCGGTGAGGAACGCGCCGAAGGTGTTGATCGCCCGCGAGCGGATCATGTGGCGGCGCTTGGCCGGGTCGGTCTCGGTGCGCAGGTGGCGGTTCCAGTGCCGGACCATGCCGGTCTGGCTGAGCGTGAAGGAGACGAACACGCCGACGATGTAGAGCTGGATCAGCCGGGTGGAGTCCGCGCCGTAGATGATCACCAGTACGATCGCGAACCCGGCGAGCAGCACGATGCCGTTGGAGAAGGCCAGCCGGTCGCCGCGGGTGTGCAGCTGGCGCGGCAGGTAGCGGTCCTGCGCGAGGATCGAGCCGAGCACCGGGAAGCCGTTGTACGCGGTGTTGGCGGCCAGGAAGAGCACCAGGGCGGTCGCGGTGGCCAGGAAGATGAACGGCACCGAGTTGTGGCCGAAGACCGCCTCGGCGACCTGGGCGATGACCGGGTTCTGGGTGAAGCCGGAGCCGACCGGCTTGCCGTGGTTGAGAAGGTCGGTGGCGGGGTTCTCGGCCATCTTGACCTTGGTGTTCACCGCGAGCGCGATGATGCCGAGCAGCATGGTGACCGCGAGCAGGCCGATCAGGGCGAGGGTGGTCGCGGCGTTCTTCGACTTGGGCTTGCGGAAGGCCGGGACGCCGTTGCTGATGGCCTCGACGCCGGTGAGCGCGGCACACCCCGAGGAGAAGGCACGGAGTAGCAGGAAGACCAGGGCGAAGCCGCCGAGGCCGGAGGACTCGGCGTGGATGGTGAGGTTCGCCGTGGGCGCGTGCATGCCGTGCCCGGTGGCGATCTTCAGCACGCCCCAGCCGATCATGCAGAAGACGCCGGCGACGAACGCGTAGGTGGGGATGGCGAAGATCGTGCCGGACTCGCGCACCCCGCGCAGGTTCATCAGCATCAGCACGATGATCACGCCGACCGCGCCGATCACCTTGTGCGTGACGAAGAACGGCACCGCCGACCCGAGGTTCTCGATGCCCGAGGTGATCGACACCGCGACGGTGAGGACGTAGTCCACCATCAGCGCGCTGGCGACGGTCAGGCCCGCCCTGGCGCCCAGGTTGGTGGTGGCGACCTCGTAGTCGCCGCCGCCGGAGGGGTAGGCGTGCACGTTCTGCCGGTAGGACGCGACGACGGTGAACATCACCACGGCGACCGCGACGACGATCCACGGGCTGTAGTGGTAGGCCGCCCCGCCGGCGATCGACAGGACGAGCAGCACCTCACCGGGCGCGTACGCCACCGACGAAAGCGAGTCGGACGCGAACACCGGGAGCGCCAGCCGCTTGGGCAGCAGCGTCTCGCCCAGCCTGTCGCTGCGCAGCGCCCGGCCGATGAGGACCCGTTTCGGCAGGTCGGTCAGTTTGGACACCCCGCGATGTTAAGGGATCGTCAAGACGGGCGCGTCCCCCCTGTGCACTAAGGGAGTGTGGCGAACTTGTGAGCCGCTCATGACGCAACCTTTAGGCCGGCACCACGCGTGTGTAGCTTTGGGCGCGGTCTGAGACGCTTGAGCGGCACAGCCTGAACAGTCGGCACAGCAGTCGGCAGTGATCGCCACGGAAGGACGGTCGTGCACGTCGTGATTATGGGATGCGGGCGGGTGGGTTCCACCCTCGCCTACTCCCTCGAACAGCAAGGTCATACGGTTGCGGTGATCGACCAGGACCCGACGGCGTTCCGGCGTCTGGGCCCCGGGTTCGGCGGGCGCCGGGTGACCGGAGTCGGGTTCGACCAGGACACGCTGCGTGAGGCCGGTATCGAGGAGGCGGGCGCTTTCGCGGCCGTCAGCAGCGGCGACAACTCCAACATCATCGCGGCCCGCGTGGCCCGGGAGATGTTCGGCATCGAGAACGTGGCCGCCCGGATCTACGACCCCCGGCGGGCCGAGGTCTACCAGCGGCTGGGGATCCCCACGGTGGCCACGGTGCGCTGGACCGCGGACCAGATGCTGCGCCGGCTGCTGCCGTCGGGCGCCGAGCCGCTGTGGCGCGATCCCAGCGGCGGCGTGCAGCTCGCCGAGGTCCACACCCCGCCGGCGTGGATCGGCCACAAGGTCAGCAGGCTCCAGGAGGAGACCGGGGTGCGTGTGGCGTTTCTCACCCGGCTCGGCGAGGCGATGCTGCCGACCTCCCAGACCGTCCTTCAGGAGGGCGACCTGGTGCACGCCATGATGCGCACCGACGGCATCGAAGAGGTCGAGGCGGCCTTCGCCAAGGGACCCGAGGGGGCGCACTCATGAGGGTCGCCATCGCCGGAGCCGGCGCGGTCGGCCGCTCGATCGCGGGCGAGCTGCTGGAGAACGGCCACGAGGTGCTGCTGGTCGACAAGAACCCCACGTCGATCTCGGTGGAGCGGGTGCCGCAGGCGGAGTGGCTGCTGGCCGACGCCTGCGAGATCACCTCGCTCGACGAGGCGGCGCTGCAGCGCTGCAACGTGGTGATCGCCGCGACCGGCGACGACAAGGTCAACCTGGTGGTGTCGCTGCTCGCCAAGACCGAGTACGGCGTGCCGCGGGTCGTCGCCCGGGTGAACAACCCGAAGAACGAGTGGCTGTTCAACGAGTCGTGGGGCGTGGACGTCGCCGTGTCCACGCCGCGCCTGATGTCCGCGCTGGTGGAGGAGGCGGTGAGCGTCGGCGACCTCGTGCGGCTGCTGCGCTTCAGCCAGGGCGACGCGAACCTGGTGGAGCTGACGCTGCCGGAGGAGGCCGTGCTGGTCGGCACCCGGGTCGGCGACGTCGAGTGGCCGACGGACACCTCGCTGGTGACGATCATCCGCGGCAACCGGGTGCTCACGCCGTCGAAGGACGACGCGCTGGAGGCCGGTGACGAGCTGCTGTTCGTGGCCGCGCCGCACCGCGAGGAGCAGCTGGAGGACCTGCTGTCGGTCCAGGAGGGCCCGGCGGCCGCCAAGGAGTGACGGGAGCGACCGGCGCCGCGCGGCGCCGGTCGTGCCGCCTGAGCGTGCGAGGGGCCCGGACCGCATCGGTCCGGGCCCCTCGCATGGCGTCGGGTCGGGCGCGTCAGCCCGCGTTGCCGTTGCCGGTCCGGGCGGAGTCCCCGGCCCGGCCCTGCTCCGCCTGCTCCTTCTCGGCCTTCTCCGCGGCCTCCATCTCGGCGATGACGTCGATCGGCGGCGGCGCCTTCACCAGGAAGATCCAGGTGAGGTAGACCGACAGCAGGAACGGCGGGATGCCGAGGGCGACCTTGACCCAGCCCAGCTGGGTGGCGTTGCCCCACCAGTAGAGCGGGAAGAGGATCGCGGACTTGCCCAGCAGGATCAGGCCCCAGGCCCAGCTGGCCTTGGTGTAGGCGCGCAGCCGTCCGGGGTTCCGCTTCCGCCAGGACAGGTTCTCCTTGAAGATCGGCCCGAGGATCAGGCCGAGCAGCGGCCAGCGCACCATCGCCGAGATGATGTAGGCGAGCGACAGGCCGAAGGTGTAGAGCATGCCCGGCAGGTAGAAGTTCTTGGCGTTGCCCGACATCATCGCGAAGACCGCGCCGAAGGCGACGCCGAACACCCCGCTGAAGGCGTGCTTGAGGGTGTCCTTCTGGGCCACCCGGGCCACGCCCATCAGCACGGACAGCGCCAAGGCGGCGATCGCCGAGGACGTGATGTTCCGGTTGACGGTGTAGATGGCGACGAACACCAGGCCCGGCACGGTGGTCTCCACCATGCCGCGGACCCCGCCGAACGCCTCGAAGAGCGCGGCCTCGGTGACCGCGCGGGCCTCGGCCGAGACCTCGGTGGCGCCGGCCTGCGTGGCCCCGCCGGGCGCGTTGCGGGGGTCTGGCGAGGACTGCCCGCGCGTGCCGGCGGTCGGCTCGGCGGCCGCCTCGCCGTTGTCGATCGACGTCACGTGTTACTCCTGTCCGACCGGACGCAGCTCGTACTTGGGGTTGAACAGCACCGGACGGCCCCGGTTCATGGAGATCCGGCCGGACGCGATGATCATGCGCCCGGGTTCTATACCGGCGATGCTGCGGCGGCCCAGCCACACCACGTCGAGCGCGGCGGATCCGTCGAACAGCTCGGCTTCCAGTGCCGGCACGCCGGCCCGAGGACGCAACGTGACCGTACGCAGCGTACCGGTCACGGAGACGATCTGGCGGTCGGTGCAGTCCTGGATGGGCGTGCACCCCGTGGCCAGCGCGTCCTTCTGCAGCTCTTCCGAGTGCAGCTCCTCCTGAGTGGAGGACAGGCGGTCGAGCATGCGGCGGAAGCGGCCCGCCGGCCGATCGGATCGCATGGCACCACTCATGTCGCCAAGGGTACCGGCCGGGCGGGCGACTTCCAGAGGCCGCGGACGGGGCGGGTGGGCCGCCGCCGGGACCCCGCCGGGACCCGCTGCGCCGGCCTACGGCTCGAAGCGGTAGCCCATGCCGGGTTCGGTGATGAAGTGGCGGGGGCGGGCGGGGTCGGCCTCCAGCTTGCGGCGCAGCTGCGCCATGTACACCCGGAGGTAGTTGCTCTCGGTGCCGTAGGCGGGCCCCCAGACCTCCTGCAGCAGCTGCTTCTGGCCGACCAGCCGGCCCGGGTTGCGCACCAGGACCTCCAGCAGGTGCCACTCGGTGGGCGTGAGGCGGACGTCCGAGCCGCCGCGGTTGACCTTCTTCGCGGCCAGGTCGACGGTGAACGTCTCGGTCTCCACGATCGCCGCGCCCTCCTCGGGCCCGGCCGGCGTCGAGCGGCGGACCGCGGCGCGCACCCGGGCGAGCAGCTCGTCCATGCCGAACGGCTTGGTGACGTAGTCGTCGGCGCCCGCGTCGAGCGCCTCGACCTTCTCACCCGAGGCCTGCCGGGCCGACAGCACGATGATCGGCACCCGGGTCCAGCCGCGCAGGCCGCGGATGACCTCCACGCCGTCCATGTCGGGCAGGCCCAGGTCGAGCACCACCACGTCCGGCTGGCGGGCGGCCACCGCGCGCAGAGCGCCGGCCCCGTCGTGGGCCGCGTCGACCTCGAAGGAACGGGCCCGCAGGTTGATCGCCAGCGCCCGGACGAGCTGCGGCTCGTCATCGACCACGAGGACCCGGTGCATGCGTCTTCTCTCTTCTGTCGTGTACGGGGGGCGCGCCCGCGGCGGCGGGGAGCGTCAGGACCATGGTCAGCCCGCCGCCGGGGGTGTCCTCGGCCTGGAGCGTGCCGCCGACGGCCTCCAGGAAGCCGCGGGCGACCGCGAGGCCCAGGCCCACGCCGGTGCCGCGCGGCGCGTCGCCGTAGCGCTGGAAGGGCTCGAAGATGTGCTCCTTGGCCGCGTCCGGCACGCCGGGCCCGCGGTCGACCACCCGCACCTCGACGCGGTCGCCGAGCGCGCTCGCGGCCACCAGCACCTTCTGGCCGTCCGGGCTGTACTTGACGGCGTTCTCGACGATGTTGGCGACGGCCCGCTCCAGCAGGCCCGGGTCGACGGCGACCATCGGCAGGGTCTCGGGGACGTCCAGGGCGACGCTGTTCTCCGGCACCCCGACGAGCGCCATCGGCACCACCTCGTCGACGTCCACGACGCGGATCAGCGGGGTGACGGTGCCGGTCTGCAGCCGCGACATGTCGAGCAGGTTGCCGACCAGGTGGTCCAGCCGGTCGGCGCCGTCCTCGATGCCGGCGAGCAGTTCGGCCTCGTCCTGCGGGGACCAGGCCACGTCCTCGGAGCGCAGGCTGGACACCGACGCCTTGATGCCGGCCAGCGGGGTGCGCAGGTCGTGCGAGACGGCGGCCAGCAGCGCGGTGCGGATCCGGTTGCCCTCGGCCAGCTCCCTGGCCCGGGCCGCCTCACCGGCCAGCCGCTCGCGGTCCAGCACGACCGCGGTCTGCGCGGCGAACGCGGACAGCACCCGGCGGTCGGCGGCGGGCAGCACCCGCCCGGTCAGCGCGAGCGTCAGCCGGTCGTTGACCGCGACCTCGACGTCGGCGTCCTCGGGCCGCAGGCACGGGTGGGAGCCGACGCCGGCCGCCCGGGTCCACGGGCCGTGCCCGGCCGACCGCTCCAGCAGTACCGCGGACTCCATCCCGAAGGTCTCCCTGACCCGTTCCAGCAGCGCCTCCGCGGTGTTCTCGCCGCGCAGCACGCTGCCCGCCAGGTGGGAGAGGATCTCGGCCTCCGCGCGCAGCCTGGCCGCCTGCTGGGTGCGGCGGGCGGCCAGGTCGACGACCGAGGCGACGGCCACGCCCACCACCACGAAGATCATGATCGCGATGATGTTCTCGGGCTCGGCGATGGTGAACGAGTGGGTCGGCGCGGTGAAGAAGAAGTTCAGCAGCAGGGAGCCGAGCAGCGCGCTGGCGAGCGCCGGCCACAGCCCGCCGACCAGCGCCGCGGCCACCGTCATGGTGAGGAACAGCAGCATGTCGGTGGACTGGCCGGGTCCAGGGTGCCACTGGTCGAGCAGCACGGTGAGCAGCGCCGGGCCGGCCACGCCGGTCAGCCAGCCGGCGACGACCCGGGAGCGGCCCAGGCCGGCGCCGCGGGAGGCGGGCAGCCCGCGGCCCTTGGCGGCCTGCTCGTGGGTGACGATGTGCACGTCGATGTCGTCGGACTCGCGGGCGACGGTCGCGCCGACGCCGGGTCCGAAGGCGTACTGCCAGGTCTTGCGGCGGCTGGAGCCGAGCACGATCTGCGTGGCGTTGACACCGCGGGCGAAGTCCAGCAGGGCGCCGGGCACCTCGTCGCCGACGACGCTGTGGAAGGTGCCGCCCAGGTCCTCCACGAGGGTGCGCTGGACGGCCAGCTCCTTGGCGGAGCCGGACACCAGGCCGTCGCTGCGCACGATGTGCACGGCGAGGATCTCGCTGCCGGACGCCTTGGCGGCCATCCGGGCGGCCCGCCGGATCAGGGTGCGGCCCTCGGGGCCGCCGGTCAGGCCGACGACGATCCGCTCACGGGCCTGCCAGGCGGCCGATATCCGGTGGTCGGCGCGGTACTGCTGGAGGTACTCGTCGGCCCGGTCGGCGGTCCACAGCAGCGCCAGCTCGCGCAGCGCGGTCAGGTTGCCGGGCCGGAACCAGTGGGACAGCGCCGCGTCGACCCGGTCGGGCGGGTAGATGTTGCCGTGCGCCATCCGGCGGCGCAGCGCCTGGGGCGACATGTCGACCAGCTCGATCTGGTCGGCGCGGCGCACCACCTCGTCGGGGACGGTCTCCTGCTGCCGCACGCCGGTGATGGACTCCACCACGTCGCCGAGCGACTCCAGGTGCTGGATGTTGACGGTGGACACCACGTCGATGCCGGCCCGCAGCAGCTCCTCGACGTCCTGCCAGCGCTTGGGGTTGCGCGAGCCGGGGGCGTTGGTGTGGGCCAGCTCGTCGACCAGCGCGGACTGCGGGGCGCGGCGCAGGATCGCGTCGACGTCCATCTCCGCCAGGACCCGGCCGCGGTGCTCCAGGTGCCGGCGCGGGACCTCCTCCAGGCCGGCCATCAGCTCCTCGGTGCGCGGCCGCGCGTGGTGCTCGACGTAGCCGACGACCACGTCCGTGTCGCGCTCCAGACGGCGGCGTGCCTCGGCGAGCATGGCGTAGGTCTTTCCGACCCCGGGCGCCGCTCCGAGGTAGATGCGCAGCGTGCCGCGTGTCATGGCTCAATCGTCCTCCCGCGCCGGGGCACCCGCGAGGCCCGGTGCGCGGGGGGACGGACGGACTGCCTGGTCGTGGACACGTAGGCCGATACTAGGCGCCCCGGGGCGCCGCGGGACGGGCCCCAAGGCCCGTCCGCGTCAAGAACGCGTATGGGTTGCCGGAGCGCCGCGCGGAAGCCGGCCGCGGCGCGCCGGGTGCGCTACTCGTCGGTGACGATGCGGCCGTCGCGCAGTTCCAGGACCCGGTCGGCCAGCGCCAGCAGCTGCGCGTCGTGGGTGGCGACGAGCGCGGTGACGCCCTCACTGCGCACCACGGCGCGCAGCAGCTCCATGACGGCCAGGCCGGTGTCGGCGTCGAGCTGGCCGGTGGGCTCGTCGGCGATGATCAGCACCGGGCGGTTGGCCAGCGCCCGCGCGATGGCCACCCGCTGCTGCTGGCCGCCGGACAGCTCGCCGGGCCGCTGCGCGGCGTGGTCGGCCAGGCCGACGAGGGCGAGCAGCAGCTCGACGCGCTCCTCGCGCTCGCGCGGCGCCACCTTGCGCAGCCGCATGGGCACGCCGACGTTCTCCGCGGCGGTGAGGATGGGGATCAGGCCGAAGGACTGGAAGACGAAGCCGATCCGGTCGCGGCGCAGCGCGAGCAGGTCGTCGTCGCCGAGACCGGCCAGGTCGGTGCCGTCCAGGATGATCCGGCCGCCGTCGGGCGAGTCCAGGCCGCCGACGAGGTTGAGGATGGTGGTCTTGCCGGAGCCGGAGCGCCCCTTGAGCGCGACCAGCTCGCCGCGCGGCACCGAGAAGGACACGCCGCGCAGGGCGTGCACGGCGGTGTCGCCGCTGCCGTAGGTGCGGCGCAGGTCCTCCACGACGACCATGTCGCCGGTGTGCGGCCCGTCGGCGACCGCGGTTCCCGCGTGCCCGGTGGACTGCTCGCTCATGCGTCTTCCTCCCCCTGCCGGCCCTCGTCCGCGACGGGGTCGTCGCGATCGGGCCAGACCCCGATGTGGTCCTGCTCGGCGGTCAGCCGCACCCGGCGGCGCAGACCGTAGCGCTCGGTGTACTCGCGGGGCAGTTGCAGCCGCCCCACCCGGTCGAGCACCGCGTACTCCTCCCCGGCGCCCTGGGACGGTCGCAGCACCTCGGTGGCGGTGCGGCCGTCACGTATCCGTACCGTACGCCTCACCTGGCCGGAAACCAGCGGGTCGTGGGTAACGATCAGGACCGTCACACCCAGTTCGCGGTTGGCGCGGCGCAGGGCCGCGAACACCTCCTCGCCGCTGGCGGTGTCGAGTTCGCCGGTGGGCTCGTCGGCGAAGAGCACCCGCGGGTCGTTGGCGCCGGCGACCGCGATCGCCACCCGCTGCTGCTGGCCGCCGGACAGCTCGCCGGGCCTGCGGTGGCGGCAGTCGGCGACGCCCAGCAGGTCGAGCAGGTCCAGCGCGCGCTCCGCGCGGCGGGCCCGCGGCACCCGCGCGTAGCCCATGGGCAGGGTGACGTTCTCCAGCGCGGTCAGGTACGGCAGCAGGTTGCGGGAGGTCTGCTGCCAGACGAAGCCGACGGTGGTGCGGCGGTACTCCAGGCGCTCGCGGCGCTTCATGGCGAGCAGGTCGTGGTGGGCGACCCGGGCGCGGCCGGCGGTGGGCAGGTCGAGGCCGGACAGGATGCCCAGCAGGGTGGACTTGCCGGAGCCGGACGCGCCGACGACGGCCAGCACCTCGCCCTCCTCCACCGTCAGGTCCAGGCCCTGCAGCGCCTGCACCTCGACGCCCTCGGTGCGGAAGACCCGCACCACGTTGTCGCAGACGATCAGCCCCTCGTCGGGGGCCGGGGCGGCGCCGGCCAGCGCGCGGGCCTGAAGGGTCGCCAGGTCGGCGGGCGCGGCCGGCACGGGGGCCGCGGCGGGTTCGGGCATCGGCTCCCCCGGAGGGTCGTGGCGGTGCTGCGGGCTCATACCGGGTCCCCCAGCCTCAGGACGGTGCCCAGGCCGCGGCGGCGGCCCAGCCAGGTCTCGGCGGCAACGGCGGCGGCGACGAGCGCGGCCAGGCCCGCGCCGAGCGCCGCCGTCAGCAGGTAGTCGGTGTGCAGCGGCGGCGCCTGCGGCCCGCCGGTGAAGCGGCGCAGGGTCAGCGCGGGCCCGAGGACGGCGGGCGTCGCCAGGCCGAGGGCCACCCCGCCGGCGGCCGCGGCCAGCGCCATCGGCAGCAGCTCCAGGGCGTCGAGCACGGCGATGCCGCGGGTGGGCAGGCCCAGGGTGCGCAGCCGGGACGCGGTGCGGCCGCGGTCCTGGGCGGTCATCAGGAGTTCCAGGACGAGGGCGAGCAGGGCCAGCAGCACGGCGACGGCGGTGCCCGCGGCGTAGACGCGCTGCACGCCGCGCAGCAGGCCGTCGTGGCGGGCGGCGTCCAGTTCCTCGCTGCGCAGGAGGAGTTGGCCGGTGGGCCCGGCGACCCGGGCGGCAGCCACGTGCAGGGCGGCGGCGTCCAGGTGCGGGCCGTACAGCAGCACCTGCGCGTAGTCGGTGTCGCGGGCGGTGAGCACGGACGCCGCTGCCGCGTCGAGCACCAGCATGGGCAGGGGCGGCACCGCCGTCGTGTCGTTGCCGGGGCCGGCGGTGCGGGCGGCGTCCGTGCCGATGAGCGGGCCGAGCGCCGGGTCCTGGCGCACGGACAGGTCGAGGACGCCGACGACGCGGAAGGACACGTGCGCGTTGTGCAGCGACGAGGCGAAGACGTCGCCGACCGCGGCCGTGCCGAAGTCCGCGGAGGCCAGCGCCGGCAGGACGACCCGGCCGCCGGGGCCGGCGGCCGCCGCGCCGGGGTGCGCGGCCAGCAGGGCGCGGGCGAGCGCCGAGCCCGGGGCCGCTGTGTGCAGGGCGGCCGCGTCGACGCCGGCGATCCGCACCTGGTCCCAACTCGTGCCGTCCCGGCCGCTGGTGAGCCGGGACGTGGCCCCGCGCAGGGTGACCGCGTGCCGCACGCCGGGGACGTGGACGAGGTCGGGCTCGGCGGTGCCGTCGCGCCCGGCACCGATGACGGTCGCGTCGGCACCGGCGCTCCACACCGCGGCTGCCCGGCGGCCGTCGCTGACGGTGCGCGAGACCAGGCCGCCGAAGACCGCAGTGGACAGCGTGGTCACCAGGACCAGCAGCGTGAGGGCGTGGCCCGGGGCTTCGCCCGCGGCCCTGGACAGCCCGATCGTCCCCACCGCGCCGCGCCCGCGCCGCGCGGCGCGGGCCAGCAGGCGCAGCGGCAGCGGGTAGGCGCGGATCAGCAGCACCACGGCGGCCAGGCCCAGCAGGGCGGGGACGGCGGCCAGTTGGAGGTCGACGCCGGAAGAGGAGCCGGAGGAGGAGCCGGCCGAGCCCCGCGAGCGCAGGGCCAGCACCCCGGCGGCCGCGAGCAGCAGCACCCCCGCCTCGGCGGTGAGCCGCCGGGTCCCGGTCGGCGCCTGCTCGCGGCGCCGGCCGCGGTCGCGCAGCCTCGCCCAGGTCATCGCGGGCAGGACCAGCCAGGCGGCGGCCGCCAGGACGGCCGCGGGCAGCGGCGAGCCGAGGGCCGTCCCCGCAGGGGCGAGCAGTCGCGCCGCGGCGAGACCGGCGGGCAGGCCGAGCAGTGCGGCGGGGGCGGTCTGCAGCAGCCGCACCAGGGCCAGGTCGGCAGCGGAGGCGCCGCGGGCGCGCTGCAGCGCCTGGGCGGCGGCCCTGCGGTGCAGCGCGAGGCGCGCGGTGACCACGACAGTGGCCAGGCCCACCGCGAGCAGGCCGGCGAGCGCGAACGACTCCAGGGTGCGGGCCTGGGCCCGTTCCGCGGCGAACTCCTGTGCCAGCGCGGGGATGTCGTTCGCGGTGGCGAGCGCGTCGGTGGGGTGGCCGGCGACCATGCACAGGGCGGCGGAGTAACCGCCGTCGCCGGGCGGGCAGTACCGGTCGCCGGAGGCGGTGGCGTAGGCGTTGGCGGCGCGCCGCAGCGCGGTCAGGCCCGCCGGGGTGGCCATCCGGGTCGCCTCGGTGCCGGTCGCGTGCAGCGCGGCGCTCCACGTCACGGTCAGGTCGCCGGCGCCGCGGTCCTGGAGGGCGTCGAGCGCCGAGGCGTCGACGACCGCCTGGGCGTGCCAGCCGTCGGCGTCCGCCGACGGCCGCTGCAGCAGCGGCTCCTGGCGCCACAGCGGGGCCCGGCCGTCCGGCGGGGCGGTGAAGAAGCCGGTGACCCGGGCGGGGGTGACGTACCGGTCCTCGGCGGCCTTCAGGTCCAGCAGCTGGCCGAGTGCGAGATGCAGGGTGTCGCGGGTGCGGACCGAGACGGCGATGCCGATCGGCCCGCCCATGGTGGACCGCGCCGGCGGGCCGCCCTGGAGGTACGCCGAGCGCGCGGGGGCGTCGTCGGCGTAGAGCAGGGCGAGCTGTCCGGGGCCCGCGGCGGTGCTGGTGTTCGCCGGGGACACCTCGACGCGGGTGGACTGGTGGCGCAGGGCCCCGGCGAGCGGCGGCCTGGCGGTGCGCAGCAGGTCCGCCCCGATCGTGGCGAGTTGGGCCGCCACGGTGCTGCCCGAGGGGTCGATCGCCGCGTCGTCGGGCCGGTGCAGCACCGCGCTCTGCCGCACCAGCGGCTGGGTGCGCTGCGCGGCGTCCGCCCGGGCGGCGAACGCCTGGCCGGCGAGCCGGTCCAGCAGCGGCGGCCCGGCCGCGGCGACCACCGTCAGCAGTGTCACCACCGCGAACAGGCAGGCCAGCAGCGCCACTTCACCGCGCGCCTCGCGGGCCGCCCCCACTCCGCGCGGCAGCAGCCCGGCAACCCGCCGCCGCAGCACGGCCGTTCCTCGCGGCGGCCGGGGCGGGCGGCCGGCGGTGGGGTCGGGGGTGCCGTCCGGGCCGGTCATTCGTCGCCTGCTCTCAGGGTGCGGACGAGGTCGATGCGGGCCAGAGTGCGCGACAGCAGGGTGACGGTGGCCACGATGAGGCCGGCGGTGAGCAGCGCGACGAGGGCGACGTCCAGGTACGGGACGTCGGCCAGCAGCCGCGGGTACACCGGCCGGCCGGTGTCGTCGACGGTGACCAGCGGCATGATCACGACGGCCAGCGCGGCCCCCAGGACGGTGCCGAGGACGACGGCGAGCAGCGCGATCCACAACTGCTCGGTCCACAGCAGCGCGGCGAGCTGGCGGCGGCGGACGCCGATCGCGCGCAGCAGCGCGAACTCGCGGCGGCGCAGCCGGGCCGACATGGCGGTGTGCAGGGTGAACCCGACGACCGCGAAGGCCGGTGCGAGGACCAGGCACAGCAGCAGCACGGAGCGGGTGCCGGTCCGCAGCGGGTCGTGGGTGAGGTCCGCGCGCGCCTGGGCCGCGGTGGTGACCGCGCCGAGCGAGGGGTCGGCGCGCAGCGCGGCGGCGGCCGCGCCGCCCTGCGCGGACAGCCACCAGAACGCCTCCTGCGGCTGGGCCAGGCCCTGCGCGGCCAGGTGCGCGGCGAGCACCCGGGAGTCGACCAGCAGCCGTCCGTGCTCGCGGTCGAAACCGGGCACGGCGCCGATCCGCCCGACGATCCGCACGGTGACCCGCGCCTCGTCGGTACGGGTGAGCACCACGGTGTCGCCGACCGTGAACTGGCCGGTGGCGGCGAGCGTGTCGTCGACGAGCGCGGGCACCGGCGGCGGCGTGCCGTGGTGGACGGGGGCCAGGTCGATCTGCCACATCGGGAGCCGCACGGTGGTGTCCGGGCCGCGCAGCAGGCCGTCGAACAGGTCTCCGGGGTGGGCGGTGCTGGTGCAGAGCACCGGCGGGTCGACCGTGTTCCCGCTGGGGTCGAGGCCGGGGCAGGCGGCGTCGGCGGGGGCGTTGATGCCGTTGGTCAGGTCGTGCCAGACGCCGCCGGCGGCGGTGACGCCGGGAACGGAGACCGCCAAGTGGTAGGTGCGGCGGGCGTGCGCGCCGAGCATGTTCAGCGACATGCCGGTGATCCGCAGCGGGTACTGCCGCGCCGCGCCCGCCCGGCCCCCGCCGGCCAGCGGCAGCGTCACCCGGTACGGGGTGCCGTCGGTGACCGGCAGCGGGACGGTCACGGTGCTGGGCAGCCCGTCGGCGTCCTCGACGGTGAGCGTGAGCCGGACCGGCACCTCCTGCCCGGGGGCGACGCCGTCCGCGGACAGCCGCACGGTCAGCGGCAGCGCGGTGGGCCGCCCCGGAACGGCGTAGCCGTGGTCGGGGACCGTGGCGCCGAGGCCGGCGAGCAGGCCCGCCACCGGCCGGTCGGTGAGGTCGGAGCGGATCGCCGGGACCGGGCCGCCGCCGGCCGGCGCGTGCCAGGTGGCCGCCACCGCCGCGGTGTTGACGCCCTCGACGTCCACCTGGGTGTCGCCTGCGGCCAGTTGCACGTCGGTGACCGGCGTGACGGCCCGCACCCCGGGCAGTGCCGCGTACACCGCGTGCCGCTGCTGGACCGGCGGCGCCTGCCCGCCGTCCGGCTGCGGCACGACCTTGACGTCGGCGCCGGTGGCGAAAGCGGCCTGGTCGCCCGCCCCGCGGTCGAGGATGCCGAGCGCCGTCGTGCTCAGCGCCGCGACCGCCAGAGCGAGCGTCATGAGCAGGGCGGGCCCGGCGTGGCGGGCCGCGCGCCGGCCGACCTGCCAGCCGCCCAGCGGCAGCACCAGCCCGCTGCCGCGCCGGGCGGCGCGGTCGATCAGCGGGGCGGCCAGCGGCAGCAGCCGCAGCGACAGCAGGGTCGCGGCGGCGGTCATCAGCACCGGGGCGAGGACCAGCACCGGGTCGACGGAGACGCCGGACACCCCGCCGGAAGCCACCGGGGTGCGGTACTGGCGCAGTTGGAGCCAGCCGAGCACGGCCACGGCGGCCAGCGCGAGGTCGGTGCCCGCCCGCTGGAACGCGGCCGCCCGGGGGCCGCGCAGCCGCAGCCGCAGTGCGGCGCGGTGGTCGGCGGACTGCACGGCGGTCGGGACGAGGACGGACACCCCGTGCACGGCGAGCGCGAGCAGGGCCGCGAGCCGGCCGGCCGTGGTCGCGGCGGTGCCGGGCACGCCGCCGTCGAGCAGCCCCGCGCGGTGCAGGCCGTGCAGCAGTGGGCCGGCGAGGAAGGGCGCCGCGACCGCGGCGGGCACCGCGACCAGCGCCCACTGGGCGGCGGTTCCGGCGACCAGCCGCCCGGTGCCGGCGCCGCGGGCGCCCATCAGCGCGACCTCGGCGGCGCGGGACTGGGCGAGCTGCCGTGCGGTGAGCACCAGCGCCGCGACGGCCAGGGCGCCGAGCAGGGTGCCGGGGATGTCGATCCCGGCCCGGGCGACGGCCATCGGCGCGGCCAGGTCGTCGATCTCGGAGGGAAGTGCGGAGTCGGCGTGCACCCCGTCCAGCGGCGGGGTGCCGCCGTGGAAGACGGAGACGCCGGTGTCGCTGCCGGCGAAGTCGGCGGCCCGGTCGCGCAGCGGGGTGACCTGGCCGAGCCGCAGCCGCGAGGTGACCGGGGCGGCGATCCACTCGGCGAGCGCGTCGGCGGTCAGGCCCGGCTGCGCGGTGAAGCCGTCCCAGGGCATCAGGGCGATGCTGTCGACGGTGTCGAAGGTGCTGGCCAGCCCGGCGAGCACCCCGGGGTCGCCGGCCGCGGGCGTCCACAGGCCGCTGACCCGCAGCTGGAGGCGCTTGTCGCGGGTGAGGTTGATCGCGAACAGGTCGCCTGGGTGCAGCCCGGTACGGGCGGCGACGGTGCCGTTGAGCGCGGCCTCGACGGGGCCGCCGGGCGCGGTGGCGCGCGGCCAGTGCCCGCTGAGCAGCCGGGCGTGCCGGGCCGCGTCGGGCAGGCCGACGAGGGTGACGGACGCGCCGCGCCGGACGCCGTCCGGCCGCAGCACCTCGTACTGCGAGGACAGCGAGGAGGGGGTCCGCAGGGCGGTGTACGTGGTGTGCGGGACGTCGCCGAAGACCCGGCCGAGCTCGGCGCGGATCGAGGTGTCGGCGGCGGGCATGCCCTGCGCCCGGTAGTGGGCGATGACCTGGACGGTGGTCGCGGGGTTTCCGGCCAGCCGCTGCTGGATGCCGCCCTCCACCGAGCGGTCGGCGAGCGAGGCGACGGCCGCGAGCACGGTCGCCGACAGCAGCACGGCCAGCGCAGCCGCGGCCAGCACCATGCCGTGGTGGGCGCCGCCGCGCACCGTGGCCGGGGCTGCCGGGCGGCGTCCGGCAACGGCCCTGGGCCGTACCCCCGTTGTCCCCATGCGCGTGCCAACCCCCGTGTGTCCACGGGCGAGACGAACTCACCCGGCCGCCGAACGTATCGGCGACCGGGTGGGCTGTGCAACGGTTCCAGTCGAACGCACAGGGGATTGCGTACTCCTGCACGCGACTTGCGCGCGGTGGGTCCGACGCGGCCGGTGGGCCGGGTCAGTGCAGCTCGGTGATCTCCGGGCCGCGCCGCATCGGGTCGATGCCGTCCCCGAACTTCGACTCGCTCTGGTCCGGGGCGCCGCCGTCCGGGACCATCTGCGCGTCGTTCGGCAGCTTCAGCACGATCGGGTCACGCGGGGCCATCGGAGCCTCGCCGCGCACCACGACGGTGTCGCGGAACACGGCCTCCAGCACGCCGGCGGCCTGGGGCTGCACCGCGCCCTGGCCGGAGATCACGCCGCGCAGGAACCAGCGCGGGCCGTCGCATCCGACGAAGCGCACCAGCTGCACGCCGTTGGTGCCGTCAGGCAGCTGCACCGGGACCTGCGCGCGCAGCTCCCAGCCGAGCGGGCCCTCGACCTCGTCGATGATGCCGCCCTGCTGGGTGATGCCGGCGGCGATCTCCTCGCGGACCTCGCCCCAGATGCCCTCGGACTTCGGTGCGGCGAAGCCCTGCAGCTGGATGGCGCTGTCCCGCAGCACCACGGTCGCGGCGACGATGGACTCGCCGGCCACCTCGACCCGCAGCTCCATGCCCTCGACGCCGGGCACGAAGATCCCGCCCAGGTCCACCCGGCCGTCGCCGGGCTCCTTCACCTCGCCCAGGTCCCACGGCCCGTCCGGGCGGGGGGCGGGCGGAAGGTTGTACCGGGACTCCGTACCGGAGTCGTCCGGCTCCTGGGCGTCCTCAGCCGACTCGTCCGGGCCTTCGGCCTCGTCGAACTCGTCGACGGCGTCTTCGCGCTCCTTGCGACGACGGAACACGGTCACTGTCCTTCCCGGTCGGTGCCGACCGCTGCGTATCCGTTGCTGGACGTGCCCGCCGACGGCTTCTCCACCGCGGCGTGCCCCCCCGTGGAGCCGAAGCCCCCCGCGGCCCTTGCAGATCCCGGCAGTTCCGCCACCTCGTGGAAGCGGACCCGCTCGACCTGCTGGACGACCAGTTGGGCGATCCGGTCGCCCCGCTCGAACCTGACGCTCTCGCGCGGGTCGAGATTGACCACGATCACCTTGATCTCTCCACGGTACCCGGCATCGACCGTCCCCGGGGCATTCACCATGGCCACTCCGCAGCGCGCGGCCAGCCCGGAGCGCGCGTGCACGAAGGCGGCGTACCCGTCGGGCAGGGCCAGCGCGATGCCGGTCGGCAGCACGGTGCGCTCGCCGGGCGCCAGTTCCGCGGCCTCGGTGGTCACCAGGTCCACGCCGGCGTCCCCAGGATGCGCGTACGACGGCACGGGCACGGACGGATCGAGCCGCCGCAGCAGCACGTCGACAGGCGGCCGCTGGGCACTCACTGTTCCCACCCGTTCGCTTCTCCGCCCGCTCGGCGACACACCGGCATCAACCCCGCCACCCGCCCGGTGGCCTCGCGCGCGCCGCTCACGGGTTCACCTCGAAGGCGCGGGCGACCTTGACCTGGTCCGGGTCGGACATCGCGGCGCGGACCTCGTCGGCGCGGCCGTTGCTGGTGAAGTGGTCGAGCTTGACCTCGACGAACAGGGCCTCGGCGCGGACCGCGACGGGTCCGTCGGGGCCGCCGATGCGGCCCTCCGCCCTGCTGTAGATCTTGCGGCCGGCGACGGCGACGCAGCGCGCCGACAGGTGGAGGGTGGAACCGACCGGCACCGGGCGCACGAAGTCGGACTCCAGCCGGCCGGTGACCGCGATGACCCGCAGCAGCCAGTTCAGCGAGCCCAGCGCCTCGTCGAGCGCGGACACCAGCACGCCGCCGTGAGCCAGACCAGGCGCGCCCTGGTGGGCGGGCTGCACGGTGAACTCCGCGGTGATGCTGACGCCCTCGCCGGCCCGGGCGGCCAGGTGCAGTCCGTGCGGCTGGTTCTCGCCGCAGGCGAAGCACTGGTCGTAGTGTGAGCCCAGCAGCTCCCCCGGCGCCGGGGCGTCGGGGTGCCGCACGGGCGGTGTCGCGTCGGGCGGCGGGGTCAGACCCGGCCGGCCGCCGCCGGAGGGTGTCGTAGCTGCACTCACGCCGCAGACCCTACCCTCCTGCGGGATCCTTTCCCGTCCTGCGTCCGTTGCTCTTCGGGGTCGCGCTCGCTCGGGTCGTCGCGCGCCCGCCCCGCGCGGGTCCCGCGCCCGCTCCCGCACGTCTTCCCCGTATCCCGGAGTCCGGATGAATCCCAGGAGCGTCGTCGTCACCGGAGCCGGCCGCGGTATCGGCCGGGCCATCACCCTGGAGCTGGCGCATGCCGGCTTCGACGTGATCGGCACGGTCCGCAGCGAGGACCGCGCGGAGGCACTGCGCGCCGAGGTGGCGCGCAGCGGCGCCGCGGTGCGCACGGTGCTGCTGGACGTCGCGGATCCGACGTCCTGCGTGCAGGCGTTCACCCGGATCGCCGGGATGACGGGCGGCGGACCGTGGGCGGTGGTGAACAACGCCGGGTTCGCCCAGCCGGGCGCCGTGGAGGACGTGGACGACGAACTGGTCCGGCGGCAGCTGGAGACCAACCTGGTGGCGCCGGCCCGGATCGCCCGGCTGGTGCTGCCGGCGATGCGCGACCGGCGGACCGGCCGGATCGTGAACGTCTCCTCGATCGCCGGCCGGGTCTCGCTGCCGATGCTGGGCTGGTACTGCGCGAGCAAGCGGGGCCTGGAGTCGGTGACGGACGCGCTGCGGATGGAGACCGAGCCGTTCGGCGTGAAGGTCAGCCTGGTCGAGCCGCGCTCCTACGGCACCGGCATCTGGGAGGCCGGCGCCGGGCTGCTGCCGGACGAGCACTCCTCGGCGTACGGGGACCAGTACGCGGCCGCGGAGGAGGTGCTGCGCGGGGTGCGCCATCTGCCGGGCCCGCGCCCGGTGGCGCTCGCGGTCCGCAAGGCGCTGACCGCCCGGCGCCCGCAGTCGCGCTATCTGGTGGGCGGCGGCGCGCGGTCCACCGCGGTGCTGGACGCGGTCGCCCCGACCGCGGCGTCGGACCGGGTCAAGCAGCTGGCGACCGGCCTGCGCACGGCTCCGCCCCGGGTCACCCGCGCTCTTGCGCGCCTCCGCGGCAGATGACACAGCAGGGCATGGCAGTCTGGTGCCATGTCTGGTGTGATGCCTCCGCTCGGCGGCGACTACGACGAGCGACTGACCGTGCCGCGTTCCTGGTGGCTGATGGCCCTGGGCGTGGGCGTCGCGATGGCGCTGATCGTCTACCCCTTCGGCCCGCTCGCGATGCTCGCCGGCCTGGTCGGCGGCGCCGCCCTGGCCATGGCGGCGGTCAGCTCGTACGGGTCGGCGCGGATCAGGGTGGTGGCCGGCTCCCTGGTGGCGGGCAAGGCCAGGATCCCGGTGGAGGCGCTGGGGAACGCGAGCGTCCTCGACCCGGCCGAGGCGGTGGCCTGGCGGTCGCACAAGGCGGACCCGCGGGCGTTCATGCTGATGCGCTCGTACGTGCCGACGGCGCTGAAGGTGGAGGTGACCGATCCGGCCGACCCGACGCCGTACGTCTACCTCTCGACGCGGTCGCCGCAGCGGCTGGCGGAGGCCCTGGCGGCGGTCAGGACGCCCCGGTAGGACCGGTGGTCCCGGTGGGCCCCTCGGTGTCCGGCGGGCTCCCGGTGGGCCCGCTGAACCCGGGCGGAGGGGGGAGTTCCGGCGTCCCGCCGACCGGCGGTGGCGGCGGGGGCTCCTTCTCGGCCCACGGCTTCTGGAGCTCGCGCAGGTCGTGGCGCACGCGCTCGGCGAGCCTGCGGGTCTCCCGGCGGTTCAGGGTGGCGCCGACGGCCGCCCCGATCATGAACGGGGTCAGCGAGGGCGCGTGGCGCACGGTGCGCCGCAGCAGGCGCTGGCGCATCTGCCGCTTCATGCTCGTGCCCAGCGCCACGTTGACGGTGGACAGCCGGAGCACGTCGATGCCGCGCTGCTCGGTCCACGACCACAGGTAGGCGGTGGCGCGCTCGCGGGCGTTGCCGGCGGAGCGCAGCCCGTAGACCTCGTGCAGCTCGGCGATGAGCTTGTACTCGATCGCCGCAACGCCGAGGGTCTCGGTGGCCAGTTCTGCCGGCATGGTGGGCGGGGTGGGCAGCATCGCGACCGCACCCACACCGGCGCCGACCGTCATCGTGCCCTTCACCGCGGCGGCGATCAGCCGGTCCGCGATGTCCTCGGGGCCGAGGCCCGGGAACTGGCGGCGGAGGGTCGCCAGATCGCGGACAGGGATCCGCGGAGCGGTCTCGATGAGCCGCTCGGCGACCGATCCGAAACCGGTCCTGGCCATCCGTCCGCCCCGGCGGGCGCCGCTGCTGAACCCCCGGCCGACACCGCGAGCGGTCGTGGCCGCGAGCGAGGCCCTGCGGCCTCGCTCGTCGCCCTCGCGGCTGTCCGGCGATCCGGTCACGGGCGCCCGCGGGTCAGGCCGCGCAGTCGCGGCAGATCGGGTTGCCGTTCTTCTCCGAGGCCAGTTGGCTCCGGTGGTGGACGAGGAAGCAGCTCATGCAGGTGAACTCGTCCGCCTGGCGGGGCAGCACGCGGACCGACAACTCCTCGTTGGAGAGGTCAGCTCCGGGCAGCTCCAGGGATTCGGCCTGGTCGAACTCGTCGACGTCCACCGCGGAGGTGGTCTTCTCGTTCCGCCGGGCCTTCAGTTCCTCGATGCTGTCCTCGTTGACGTCATCGTCGGTCTTGCGTGGGGTGTCGTAATCCGTAGCCATTTTCGCTCTCCCCCTGTGGGTGTCTGCGGTGTCTCCAGCGCACGTAACGCGCGGGAGGCCGGACTTGTGCCCGCCTCGAGGCGGAGATTTTGCCTCACATCAAGCCCTGTTACTCAATCGACACCCGACACGCCCCCCGAAGAGGTGATCGCGCCGGTGGCCGATCATGATCCACGGCGGTCCGAAATTCATACGCCGTGAACGCCTTCACGTGTACTTCCCGTGATCATGACCTGGGGAAACATGGATTTTCCGGTCTTTTCCCCTGGCCTGGCGATCACCGAGCGTACACGCTGTGCGAAGTTGGTGTGCAATCGATCACAGCCGCTCCGCCGCTCGAACAGAACCGGAAATTACTCGCATAGCGAACACGTCCCGGGCCCGGCCACCCTCCAGGACGCACAACGGGGGTGACAGGTTTCACAGCGACGGACACACCTGTCCTGCGACGGGGTCCGCGGGGGACCCCGTCGCGGGGCACAGCTGCCGGACATGGAGCGGGAGCGCCTGGTCAGACCGGGATCGCGACCCGCATCACCAGGCCGCCGCCCTCGCGGGGCTCGGCCGAGATGACGCCGCCGTGCGCCCGGGCGACGGAGCGGGCGATCGACAGGCCGAGGCCGACGCCCTTGTCGCTGCCGGTCCGCTCGGTGCGCAGCCGCCGGAACGGCTCGAAGAGGTTGTCGATCTCGTAGGCGGGGACCACGGGGCCGGTGTTCACCACCATCAGGAGCCCCTGGCCGCCCTCCACGGCCGTGGAGACCTCCACCCAGCCGTCCTGGGCCACGTTGTACCGCACGGCGTTCTGGACCAGGTTCAGGGCGATCCGCTCCAGCAGCACCCCGTTGCCCGGGACGACCGCGGAGGTGAGGTTCTCGCGCAGCTCCACATGCCGGCCCTCGGCCTCGGCACGGGTCTGCTCGACGGCCTGGGAGGCCACCTCGGCCAGGTCCACCGGTTTGCGGTCCACGATCTCGTTCTCGCTGCGGGCGAGCAGCAGCAGGCCCTCCACCAGCTGTTCGCTGCGCTCGTTGGTGGACAGCAGCGTCTTGCCCAGCTGGCGCAGGTCGGGCGACGCCTCCGGGTCGGACAGCTGGACCTCCAGCAGCGTCCGGTTGATCGCCAGCGGGGTGCGCAGCTCGTGCGAGGCGTTGGCGACGAAACGTCGCTGGGCGTCGAAGGAGCGCTCCAGCCGGTCCAGCATCCCGTCGAAGGTGTCGGCCAGCTCCTTCAGCTCGTCGTCCGGGCCGTCCAGCTCGATCCGGCGCTTGAGGTCGGAGCCCACCACGCTGCGGGCCGTCCTGGTGATCCTGCCGAGCGGCGCCAGCACCCGCCCGGACATCACGTAGCCGAACGCGAACGCGACCACGGCGAGGCCGATCAGGGCCATCAGGGAGCGCTTGAGCAGGGTGTTGAGCGCGACGTCGCGCTGGTGCTGCATGCACTCGTTGATCGCGGTGTTGATGTCGCTGCTGTGGCTCGCGGCGAGGCAGCCGCCCGGCGGCACGTTGATGCCGGTCACCTGGAACGGCAGGCTCGAGCCCTCGTGGATGGCGTGCGCCGCCAGCAGGTAGATGATCCACAGCAGGATCACGCCGGCGATCAGGAACATGCCGCCGTACAGCACGGTCAGCCGTATACGGATCGTCGGCCGCAGCCAGGGCGGCGGCGGGTGCTCTGCGGGCGGCGGGTCCCAGGACGGGCGCGGCGGGGCGGGCGGCCTGGCGGGCGGGGTCGCGCCCCGCGAGGCCGCCGAGGACGATGAAGCGGGGTGACCGGGGTACTGGGTGGCCATGGCGATCAGATCCGGTAGCCGGAGCCGGGCACGGTGACGATCACCGGCGGCTCGCCGAGCTTGCGGCGGAGCGTCATGACCGTCACCCGCACCACGTTGGTGAACGGGTCGGTGTTCTCGTCCCAAGCCTTCTCCAGAAGCTGCTCGGCCGAGACCACCGCGCCCTCGCTGCGCATCAGGACCTCCAGCACGGCGAACTCCTTGGGCGCGAGGTGCACCTCCTTGCCGTCCCGGAACACCTCTCTGCGGTTCGGGTCGAGCCGGATGCCGGAACGTTCGAGGACCGGCGGCAGCGCGGCGGTGGTCCGCCGGCCGAGCGCGCGGACCCGGGCGGTCAGCTCGGTGAACGCGAACGGCTTCGGAAGGTAGTCGTCGGCGCCCAGCTCCAGGCCCTCGACCCGGTCGCTGACGTCGCCCGCCGCGGTGAGCATCAGCACCCGGGTGGGCAGGCCGAGCCCGACGATCTGCCGGCACACCTCGTCGCCGTGCACGACCGGCAGGTCGCGGTCGAGGACGACCACGTCGTAGTCGTTGACCCCGATCCGCTCCAGGGCGGCACCGCCGTCGTAGACCACGTCGACGGCCATCGCCTCGCGGCGCAGGCCGATGGCAACCGCGTCCGCGAGCAGTTGCTCGTCCTCGACGACCAGAACGCGCAAGGCCGTGTCCTTTCCGGTGAACTGTGGGGATCCTCCACACATCCTGCACCGCAGGGCCGTAAACCGGCGGTAAGCGAGAGCCGGGCGGGACGTGAGCGGAGCGTGTGGAGACCGCGTGCAGGTTCGGAACGGGGATCGAACGGCGGCTGAACGCGCAGCAGGCGGGGCGGCCCCCGCCGGATCCAGGGGAATTTCTTTCGTGTCGGAGAGGTTTCCGGCATCAGTCATGCGGGGAGGACGGCTTTACACCCACCCACCGTGCCCTGCCACCCGTTTCCCACGTGTGGCACCCGGGGCAGACACATCCCCGTGTCAACGGAGACGACGAGGAGGCGCCATG
Source organism: Streptomyces sp. NPDC020917 (assembly GCF_044333795.1). Lineage (NCBI taxonomy): Bacteria > Bacillati > Actinomycetota > Actinomycetes > Kitasatosporales > Streptomycetaceae > Streptomyces > Streptomyces sp. NPDC020917. The sequence goes on from NZ_JBIRRR010000024.1 coordinate 146,555, forward strand.
GACGCGTTCACCACCGGAATCCTGCAGCGCATACACACCACGGAGTCCGATCTGCGCCGGGCCCGGGAAGTGGGCGACGACTTCCTCGCCGACGTGGAACAGAGCGAGCTGGAGGATCTCCGCCGCCTCGCCGCCGAGCACGGCGTGGACGTACGGCCCAAGGTCGCCTGAGCCGTCCCGGCGGACCCCCAAGCCGCACGCCCCGGTCACCAGGAAGGTGCCGGGGCGTTCGCATGCCCGCGGGCGGGCGGGCGGCCGCCGGGACGGCGGCATGGCGGGCGAGGGTCGGACGGGGCTCAGTCGTGCCAGGCGCCGAGCCCGTCCAGCTTCTCCTGGAGCGGCTCGAAGAGCCCGGGCGGCGCCGCGACGGTCAGCTCGCCGGAGGCCGGCCGGCCCGGCCGCCCGCCGGTCAGCGCGCCCGCCTCCCGGGCGAACAGCTCGCCCGCGGCCAGGTCCCAGGGGTTCAGCCCGCGCTCGTAGTAGGCGTCGAGCCGGCCGCAGCCGACGTCGCACAGGTCGATGGCCGCCGAGCCGGCCCGCCGGATGTCCCGGACCTGGGGCACCAGCACGCGGACCACCTCGGCCTGGGCGGCCCGCCGCTCGGCGATGTAGCCGAAGCCGGTGCCGACCAGGGCGTGTGCGAACACGGGTGCCGGCCGGCAGTGCGCGGCCCGGCCGTTGACGAGGGCGCCGCGCCCCAGCACCGCCTGGTACGTCTCGCCGCGCATCGGCGCCGCCACCACCCCGACCACCGTCGTGCCGTCCAGCTCCGCCGCGATGCTGACCGCCCACGACGGCAGCCCGTACAGGTAGTTCACGGTGCCGTCGAGCGGGTCGACGACCCAGCGGATGCCGCTGGTGCCCTCGCTGCTGGCCCCCTCCTCGCCGAGGAACCCGTCCTCGGGGCGGGCCCGGCCGATGACGGAGGTGATCAGCTTCTCGGCGGCGATGTCCATCTCGGTGACGACGTCGATGGAGCTGCTCTTGGTGGCGGCCACGCCGAGGTCGGCGGGGCGCCCGTCGCGCAGCAGGTCGCCGGCCCTGCGGGCGGCGTCCAGCGCGATCTGCAGCAGCTCGTCGAGCAGCTCGGGAGCGGCCGCGGTCTGCGGTGTGCTCATCGTGGTGGCTCCTCAGTCGGTGCCGGCAGCGGCCGGCAGCGGGGTCCTGGCCGGGCAGCAGCCGGCGGGGCAGACGTCGTGGCTGGGGCCGAGCGCGCCGAGCGCGCACCGCCGGGGCGTGCCGCCCCGCTCGGTGGCGGCACGCTCCACCACCAGGTCCCGCACCGCGGCGGCGAACCGCGGGTCGGCGCCGACGGTGGCGGCACGGGCGACCGGCAGGCCCAGTTCCTCGGCCTTGGCGGCGGCCTCGGTGTCCAGGTCGTACTTGACCTCCATGTGGTCGGAGACGAAGCCGATCGGCGCCATCACCACGGCGGGCGCGCCGGCCGCGTGCACCTCCTCCAGGTGGTCGCAGATGTCCGGCTCCAGCCAGGGGATGTGCGGGGCGCCGCTGCGCGACTGGTAGACCAGCTGCCACGGTCGGTCGACGCCGGTGGCCGCCCGCACCGCCTCGGCGATCACGGCCGCGGTGTCCAGGTGCTGGGCGACGTAGGCGCCGCCGTTCCCGTGCCCCGGTACCGGCCCCGAGGTGTCGGCGGACGCGGTCGGGATCGAGTGGGTGGTGAAGGCCAGCCGGGCGCCGTCCCGCACCTCCTCGGGCAGTTGGGCCAGCGCGGCCAGCACCGCGTCGGTCATCGGCTCGACGAAGCCCGGGTGGTTGAAGTAGTGCCGCAGCTTGTCCACCCGCGGCACCGCCCGGCCCTCCTCGGCGAGCACGGCGAGCGAGGCGGCGAGGTTCTCGCGGTACTGGCGGCAGCCGGAGTACGAGGCGTAGGCGCTGGTCGCCAGGACCAGGATCCTGCGGTGCCCGGCGTCGGACATCTCCCGCAGGGTGTCGGTCAGGTAGGGCGCCCAGTTGCGGTTGCCCCAGTAGACCGGCAGGTCGAGGCCGTGCTCGGCGAAGTCCTTGCGCAGCGCGTGCAGCAGCTCGCGGTTCTGCGCGTTGATCGGGCTGACGCCGCCGAACAGGAAGTAGTGCCGGCCGACCTCCTTCAGCCGCTCGCGCGGGATGCCGCGTCCGCGGGTGACGTTCTCCAGGAACGGCACGACGTCGTCGGGTCCCTCCGGGCCGCCGAACGAGAGCAGCAGCAGGGCGTCATAGGGGGCGGCGTCGGGACGGGCCGCGGAGTCGGGCTGGTCTGGCTGATCGGGCATGTCTCCGATCCTGCCATCCCCGGCAGAACCGCCCGCACCGGAGGCACCGGCCGTAGTGGGCCCGACCGGGCCTGCGCACGGGCCGCCGGGACCCGCCGGGAGGGGCGGCGGGGCGGCCCCGCAGGTCTGGCCGGAAAAGGACTTGCCCCCGTTCGTAAGCTGTACGGACCATCTATGTTCCTTACGGACACACGCCACCCGTGTGTCCGCCGAGCGACGGCGGCGACGCCCGGGAGCACCAGTGAGCAGTCCGTACCAGGCGATCTTCGCCGCTCCCGGAACCCGGGCCTTCTCGGTGGCGGGCATGGTGGGCCGGATGCCGCTGTCGATGCTCGGCATCGGCATCGTCACGATGATCTCCCAGGTCACCGGCAGGTACGGGCTGGCCGGCGCGCTGTCGGCGACGCTGGCGCTCGCGGGGGCGGTGTGCGGCCCGCAGGTGTCCCGGCTGGTCGACCGGTACGGGCAGCGGCGGGTGCTGCGCCCGGTGTCCGCGGTCACCGTCGCCGCGCTGGCGGCGCTGCTGGTCGCGGTGCGCACGGGCGCACCGGACTGGGTGTACTTCGTCTGCGTGCTGTTCGCCGGGTTGACGCCGAGCATGGGCGCGATGGTGCGGGCCCGCTGGACGGTGATCCACCACGACTCGCCGCGGCTGCTGCACACCGCCTACTCGTTCGAGTCCGTGGTGGACGAGGTCGTCTTCATCCTGGGCCCGATCCTGTCCATCGGCCTGTGCACGGCCTGGTTCGCCGAGGCGGGGCCGCTGCTGGCCGCCTTGTTCCTGGGGGTCGGCGTGCTGCTGCTGACCGCGCAGCGGGCCACCGAGCCGCCCCCGCACCCGCACGACCAGCTGACCGGCGGTTCCGCGCTGCGCACGCCGGGCCTGGCGCTGATGACGGCCGTGTACGTGGGCACCGGGGCGGTCTTCGGCGCGGTGGACGTGACCACGGTGGCGTTCGCGGACGAGCGCGGCCACAAGGCGCTGGCCAGCCTGGTGCTGGCGACGTACGCGCTGGGCTCGTGCCTGGCGGGCCTGGTGTTCGGGCTGGTGAAGCCCCGGGGATCGGCTCCCCGGCGCTTCCTGCTGGGCGTGTCGCTGATGGCGGTGAGTATGATCCCGCCACTACTGGTCGGAAACTTGTGGTTCCTGGCCGGTGCGCTGTTCTTCTCGGGCCTGACCATCGCGCCGACGATGGTGACCGCGATGGGCCTGGTGGAGCAGCTGGTACCGCGGGCGAAGCTGACCGAGGGCATGACGTGGATCTCCACGGGGCTCGCCGTCGGCGTCGCCGTGGGGGCATCGCTGGCCGGCCGGGTGGTCGACACCAGCGGCGCCTCCGCCGCGTTCGCGGTACCCGCCGTCGCTGCGGTCGTCGCCGTGGCGGTGGCGGTCCTGGGGAACCGCCGGCTGCGGCCGGCGTCGGAGCGGGAGGAGCCGCACAGGCATGGCGGGGACGTGGGCGAAGCAGACGGATGGGCCGGCCGGGACGCGGAACGCGACCACCGGGAAGGCGTGGCGTAACTGGGCGGGGAACGTCTCCGCGACGCCCGCCCGCACGGTCGCGCCCGCCTCGGTGGACGAGCTGGCCGCCGAGGTGCGCAAGGCGGCCGCTGACGGCCTCACGGTCAAGGCGGTGGGCGCCGGGCACTCCTTCACCGCCACCGCGGCCACCCGGGGCGTGCAGGTGCGCCCCGAGGCGCTGACCGCGATCCGCTCCGTCGACCGCGAGGCCGGCACCGTCACCGCGGAGGCGGGCGTGCAACTCCGCCAGCTCAACGCGGTGCTGGCCGCGGAGGGCCTGTCGCTCACCAACATGGGCGACATCATGGTGCAGACGGTGGCCGGCGCCACCAGCACCGGCACCCACGGCACCGGCCGGGACTCGGCGTCCATAGCCGCGCAGATCCGCGCGTTCGAGCTGGTGACGGCCGACGGTTCGGTGCTCACCTGCTCGCCCGAAGAGAACCCCGAGGTCTTCGCCGCAGGCCGGATCGGGCTCGGCGCGCTCGGCGTCGTCAGCGCGATCACCTTCGGGGTGGAGCCGATCTTCCTGCTGACCGCCCGCGAGGAGCCGATGCCCTTCGACCGGGTGATGGCGGAGTTCGACCAACTCGTCGCGGAGAACGAGCACTTCGAGTTCTACTGGTTCCCGCACACCGACGGCTGCAACACCAAGCGGAACAACCGCAGCCAGGGCCCGGCCGCCCCGGTCCCCGCGGTGCGCGGCTGGATCGACGACGAACTGCTGTCCAACGGCGTCTTCCAGGCCGCCTGCGCGCTGGGAAAGGCGGTGCCCGCGGCGATTCCCGGCATCGCGAAGGTCTCCAGCCGCGCGCTGTCCGCCCGCACCTACACCGACATCCCGTACAAGGTGTTCACCAGCCCGCGCCGGGTGCGGTTCGTGGAGATGGAGTACGCGATCCCGCGGGAGGCCGCGGTGGCGGCGATCCGCGAACTCAAGGCCATGGTCGAGCGGTCGGACCTGCGGATCAGCTTCCCGGTGGAGGTCCGGGTCGCGCCGGCCGACGACATCGCGCTGTCCACCGCGTCCGGGCGCGACAGCGCCTACGTGGCGGTGCACATGTACCGGGGCAGCGGGTACCAGCGGTACTTCACCGAGGTGGAGCAGATCATGGTCGCCCACGGCGGCCGCCCGCACTGGGGGAAGATCCACACGCGTGACGCAGAGTATTTCCGCGGGGTCTACCCGCGGTTCGGCGAATTCACGGAATTGCGCGACAGGTTGGATCCGGATCGGCTGTTCACCAACCACTACCTCCGAAGGGTGCTGGGGGCGTAGGGCGGTTCGCGGGACGGTTCATTGGACTGTGTCCGCTTTTGCCCGGCGCACGAGGGGCTCACGCGTGACCCGCGTCACCCAACTCCCGCCCCCCGCAGGACATTCGGCGGCGCGGCAGCCGCCCTCCACTGGCCCAAATGGAGTACCGTGACGAATCCTGGCTCCCGGTGCCCGTCCGGTCGCCCGGGCAGATGGGGAGGGGCCAGGAGTGCGTGCCCCGGGGCACTGGCGATCGGTCACGCAGCGTGGCCAATCGACTACAGTCCCATAACGGCGTGTCACCGAGCAGGCCCGACACGCCGGGTAACTCAGCAAGGTTGTGGCACGCTGCACCCGGGCAGGCCACACTCTGTCCAACGGGAGCAGCGACGCACGTGACGTCGGCAGGCACCACCCGGGAGGTAACCGTGCCCGAACTGCGCGTCGTGGCCGTCAGCAACGACGGCACACGACTGGTGCTCAAGGCTGCCGACAGCACGGAATACACCCTCCCCATCGACGAGCGGCTGCGCGCCGCCGTGCGCAACGACCGTGCGCGGCTCGGCCAGATCGAGATCGAGGTCGAGAGCCATCTGCGGCCCCGAGACATCCAGGCGCGGATACGTGCCGGCGCCTCGGCGGAGGAGGTCGCCCAGCTGGCCGGTATCCCGGTCGAGCGGGTGCGCCGCTTCGAGGGTCCGGTGCTCGCCGAGCGGGCGTTCATGGCCGAGCGGGCCAGGAAGACGCCGGTGCGCCGGCAGGGCGAGACGACCGGGCCGCAACTGGGCGAGGCGGTGGCCGAGCGGCTGCTGCTCCGCGGCGCCGAGAAGGACACCGTCCTGTGGGACTCCTGGCGCCGGGACGACGGCACCTGGGAGGTGCTGCTCGTCTACCGGGTGGCCGGTGAGCCGCACTCCGCGAGCTGGACGTACGACCCGCCGCGCCGGCTGGTCCAGGCCGTCGACGACGAGGCCAGGTCGCTGATCGGCGAGACCATGCCGAGCGCCGCGCAGGAGCCGAGCTTCCCGTTCGTGCCGAGGATCGCCCGGCTGCCGCGCGACCGGCCGCTGGACCGCGCCCTGGACCGCCAGTCGGAGAAGGCGCCGGAGCGGCCCGAGGAGCGGGCGGCCGCGGAGCCGGAGGAGCGGGACTCGCTGACCAGCCTGCTGGAGGCGGTGCCGAACTTCCGGGGCGACATGGTCGTGCCGGGGCCGCCCCCGAGCGCGCCGGAGTCGGCGCCCTCGGTGGAGGAGCCGGCCGAGGAGGCCGAGGAGCAGGCGCCGGCCGCCAGCGCGGGGGCCGCGTACGCGGACGTCCTCATGCCGCGGGCGGTGGCCGGCCACCGCGACCGCCTCGTCGGCACCACGGACCGCCAGGCCGAAGCGGATGGCGTCCGTCCCGGCCGCCGGGCGACCGTCCCCAGCTGGGACGAGATCGTCTTCGGCAGCCGCCGCAAGAAGCAGGAATAACGGGCCGCGCCCCGCTCTGACGCGGGGCGCCCCTCCCCCGCCAAGGGGTCACCCTTTCGAGGCCGCACCCTCGCGGAGTGGGTCACCCCTCAGGGGCGCGGGGAACTGCGCGACCAACCACGATGAAGCCCGCCCGTCGCCGCCGGCCCGAAGGGGCAATGGCGGTCGCCACCGGACCAGCCGCCGGTGACGGGCCGGGCGCGCAGTTCCCCGCGCCCCTTGAGCGTGACCTGCTTCGGAGAGGCGAACACGGAAGCGGTCAGGCCGGGGTGGGGCCTGTGGCTACGGGGCGGGTGGGGTGGGCGGTCCACTCGCTCCAGGAGCCGGGGTAGAGAGCGGCCGGCACGCCGGCGACGGCGAGCGCGAGGATCTGGTGCGCGGCCGAGACGCCCGACCCGCAGTAGACGCCCACCTCGGCACCCCCCTTCGCACCCACCGCGGCGAACCGCTCCGCCAAGCGTGCCGCGGGCAGAAACGTGCCGTCGGCGGCCACGTTGTCCATGGTGGGCGCGCTGACCGCGCCGGGGATGTGGCCGGCGACCGGGTCGATCGGCTCGACCTCGCCCCGGTAACGCTCCCCCGCCCGCGCGTCCAGCAGCACGCCGCGCCGCGCGAGCGCCGCCGCGCCGTCCGCGTCGAGGACCGGCATCCCGCCCGGCGCGGGCACGAAGTCCCCGTCGCCCGGCGGCGGTTCCTCGGTGCTCAGCGGCAGCCCCGCCGCGGTCCAGGCGGCGAGCCCGCCGTCCAGCACCCGCACCCGCTCGTGGCCGGCCCAGCGCAGCAGCCACCACGCGCGGGCCGGCCCCCAGCCGTTCCAGTCGTCGTAGAGCACCACGTCGCGTCCGGCGCTGACTCCGGCCCGGCGCATCGCCGCGCCGAACACCTCGATGCCGGGCAGCGGATGGCGGCCGCCGGCACCGGGCGGGCCGGCGAGTTCGGCGTCCAGGTCGACGTACCGGGCGCCGGGGACATGGCCCTTGGCGTACTCGCCGTGCCCGGGCGGCCCGCCCATCCGGTAGCGCACATCGATCAGGACGGGCGGCTCGCCTGCGCCGCCCAGTTCGGCCGCCAGGCCGGCCGCGGAGATGATCGGTTCCATACCGCCATTGTGGCGGCCCGCGCGCGGCGGGCGGCCACGGCCCGGTGGGTTACGGCCCGGTGGGTTACGGCCCGGTGGGTACCGTTTCGGCCGCTCCTCAGCACCAGGGTGATGAATCCGGCGCGGTCGGGGCGCACCGGACAGCCCCGGATGGAACGATCGGCGTGCACGTTCCGTGCCACGTTCACCGGAGTCGTCCCGAGGAGTCGCTGCGCCATGACCGACGTACCGAGCCGGCGGTTCCCCGGCACGCCCTGCTGGGCCAGCCTGATGGCCCACCGGGTCGATCGCGCGCTGGAGTTCTACGGCGCCCTGTTCGACTGGGAGTTCGTGCCCGGGCCGCGCCAGCTGGGTCCCTACCGGATCGCGGTGCGGGACGGGCGGCGGGTCGCCGGCATCGGCGAGGGCGACGCCGAGCCGCACCGGCCGGTGGCGTGGACCACGATGCTCGCGTCGGACGGCGCGGACGCGGCCGCGGAGCTGGTGCGCGAGTGCGGGGGCACGGTCGGCATCGGCCCGTTGAACGCGGGCGAGGAGGGGCGGCTGGCGCTCGCGGTGGACCCGTCGGGCGCGGTGTTCGGCATCTGGCAGGGCGGCAGGCTGCCGGGCGCCGAGGCGACCGGGGAGCCCGGCACCGTCGCCTGGAGCGAGCTGCTGACCCGGGACTCGGCGCTCGTGGCGAAGTTCTACCAGGCGGTGTTCGGCCTCGCCGTGCAGGCACCGGAGGACGGCGGGGCCGACCGGCTGGTGCTCGCCGCGGGCGGGCAGCAGGTGGCCGGCGTGCGGGGCCTGGGACGCGATCTGCCGCGCGAGCGGGGCGCGCACTGGATGACGTACTTCGCGGTGGCCGACACCGACGCGGCGACGGCGCGGGCGGCCGACCTGGGCGCACGGGTGCTGGAGCCGCCCCGCGACTCGCGCCACGGCCGGCTGGCCGCGGTCGCCGACCCCGAGGGCGCGACCTTCGCGCTCGTCACCGCCACGGCCCCGCGCGCCGCGCAGGACTGACTCCCGCCGGACCCAGGCTCTTCGAGCCCGGGCCGCAGAGGGCCCGCAGAACCCACCACGGCCGAACCCGCGCCCCGGAACGGCGGTCGCGCCCCGCACTCCGGGGTCATGGCCGCGCCCTGACCGCGCCCGGCACAGACGTCGCCTACGCGGAGTCCGCCGTCATCGCCGGTGTCGCGGACAGCAGTTGGGGGGCGTCGGCCAGCACCAGGCCGGCCGCGCCGCGTACTTCGGCGCCGTCGCCGAGGCCGCCGGTGACGATCTCGATGCCGTCGGCCGCCGAGGGCAGGGTGTGCCGCCGCACGCCGGCCCGCATGGGCTCCAGGATGTCCTCGCCCGCGCCGGCCAGGTCGCCGCCGACCACGATCAGCTGCGGGTTGAGCAGGGTGACCAGGGTGGACAGGGCACGGCCCACCGCGTCCCCGGCGTCGCGGACGGCGCGCAGCGCCCCGGTGTTGCGCTGCTCGATCAGCGCGGGCAGGTCCCGCGGCGCCACGGGATGGCCCCAACTGTCGGACAGCAGGCGGGCGATGGCGACCGGGCTGGCCACCGTCTCCAGGCAACCGCGGTTGCCGCAGCGGCAGATGAGGCCGTCGGCGATCAGCGGCAGGTGCCCGATCTCGCCGGCCAGGCCGCGGGCGCCCAGCAGCAGCCGGCCGTTGCTGACGATCCCGGCTCCTATCCCGGCCGAAAGCCGGACGTAGACCATGTCGCCGGCCTCCCGGCCGGCGCCGTACATCCGCTCGGCGAGCGCGCCCGCGTTGGCGTCGTTGGTGACGCGGACCGGCAGCGAGGTGCGGCGGCGCAGCTCGTCGGTGAGCCGCAGGCCGACCCAGCCGGGCATGATCCCCTCGGCGCCCAGCGCGCCGCTGCCCAGTTCGACCGGGGAGGCGATGCCCGCGCCGATGCCGAGCACCCGGTCCCGGGCGACGCCGGTCTCCTGAAGGGCGCGCCCGACGAGTACCGCGACCAGGTCGAGGGTCTCCTCGGGGGCCCGGTCGACCTCCTTGGCCACCCAGTGCTCCCACATCACCGCGCCGAACAGGTCGCACAGGATGACCCGTACGTGCTGGTGGCCGATGTCGGCGCCGATCGCGTAGCCGGCGCTGGGGACCAGCGAGAGGGACTGCGCGGGGCGTCCGGTGCGGCGCGGTTCGGTGTCGTCGGCGCCCTCGTCCTCGGTGACCAGGCCGACCGCGATGAGGTCGGCGATCAGTGAGGAGACGGTGGCCCTGGACAGGCCCGTCACCCGGACGAGTTCCGGCCGGCTGCTGCGCGGCGCGGCGTGCAGGGCCTCCAGGACCCTCAGCCGTCCCACCTCGCGCAGGTTCACTGGCGTGTCGATCGTGACCCCCGGAGTCCGTGCGTACTGTCGCGTAGCGTCTGCCCGCACCGTGCCCTCTCACCGACATTCCCGTCAAGAGCCTTGACTTATGCGGGAGTTCAGGCAGAAACTCGCGACCTGTTCTACCCGATGCCGCGAGTTTCAGTCGATGCCGAACGAATAACGATCGCCGTCCCCTCGCGAAGGGACCGCCGCGTTCCCGTCCCCCCGGGTCCCGGTGTGCCGTCCGCCCTCCCTGACACGGGCGGCACACCGGTCTGCCACGCGTCCGGTCCCGGCTCGCGCCGGGACCGGGCCGGGCCGGGCCGGGGTCAGCCCCCGACCGCCACGGCGAACACGTGCATCGCCAGCTGGCCGTTGGCCACGCCCTGGCTGACGTCGGGCAGGGTGACGGCCTGCACGGTCTTGCCGGGCAGCAGGCCGACGGTGGCGCCGTACAGGTGCACCGTCTGGTTCTGGTGCCCGCCGCCGTTGTTGAGGTACGGCGTGGTGGCGGCGATGTCGCTGCCCTGCGAGGCGCTGCCCGCCCACCAGTCGGCGAGCGCCAGCGCGTACGTCTGGGTCGTGCCGTCGGTGTAGACGATGGTGCCGCTGCCGGACGACGACCCGAAGTCGCTGGTGCCGATGAAGCCCAGCTTGCCGCCGCTGCCGGTGAGTTCGACGGCCTGGCCGCCCGCGACGGTGTTGTCCGGCTGCCCGGTGCCCGCGGTCGCCGGCCAGGCGAAGGACACCCCGTCGTGGACGGTGGAGGCGCCGGAGGTCCAGCCGGCCGCGGCGAGCGCCTGCGCGGAGAAGCTCGCGCCGCCGCCGTCGAGGTTGCCGGTGCCGGGCGTGCTGTCGTCGCTGATCGCGGAGTTGTTCGCGGCCGCGGCCAGCGAGGCGTACGGCACGGTCACCGGGGCCTGCGCGGTGTGCTCGCCGCCCGGCGTGCTGACGGCGGCGTCCAGGGTGAAGGACGCCGGGTCGGTGCCCGCGGGGACGCTCACCGACCAGGTGGTGGTGACGGCCTGGCCCGCGCCGACGGTCGGGAAGGTGGCGGGGGTGGTCGCGGTGGCGGTCCAGCCGGCCGGGGCGTCCAGCGTGACCGCGACGCCGTCCACCGCGGACGCGCCGCCGTTGGTGTAGGTGGTGGTGGCGGTCAGCGTGCTGCCCGCCCTGGCAATCGGCAGGGCCTTCAGCGTCAGGGAGTTGCGCACCACGACGGGCGCGGAGCCGGTGACGCCCCCGACGGTCGCCGAGATCGTGGCGACGCCGTCGGCGACCGCGTGCACGGTGCCGTCGGCCGCGACGGTCGCCACCGCCGGGTTGCTGCTGGCGTACCGGACCGGGGTGTGCGCGAGGTCCACGAAGGACTGGTCGCGTGCGACCGCCTCGACGACGCCGTCCGCGGTCAGCGACCGGTCCCGCTGCTCCTTGGCCGGGTCGGTGTCGTCCTTGATCCACCGGTTCTTCGCGGTGAGGCTGAAGGTGTCGCCGGCGTCGTGGACGACGTTCTCCGGCTGCACGGTGACGTACTGCACCTTCGGTGTGAGCCGGCCGCTGATCGTCACCGGGGCGGTCCCGGCGATGTGCGCGGAGTCGCCGCCGACCTGGAACTGGTAGGTGCCGTTCCAGACGGTCTGCCGGGAGTGCGCCGCGTCCCACGTGGCGAGGTCGGCGGCCCTGACGGTGAGGTCGATGTGCTGGGTCTGCCCGGGCTGGAGGACCTGGGTCTTGGCGAAGCCGGCCAGCCGCTTCCTCGGCAGGTCCACGCCGGGCACGGCGAACGGGGTCGCCGCGTACAGCTGCGCGACGGTGGCGCCGGCCGTGCTGCCGGTGTTGGTGACGTTGAACCCGATCTTGACCGAGCCGTCCGCGGTGGCCGTCCTGTGGTCGGCCTTGATCTTGGAGTAGGCGAAGCTGCTGTAGCTCAGGCCGTAGCCGAAGGGGTAGGTCGGGGTGCCGGTGAAGTACTGGTAGGTGCGGCCGAGTCCGCCGGTGGCGGCCGGGGTCAGACCGTAGTTCTGCTTGTCGGGCAGCTGCGAGTCGTCCTTGTACCAGGTGAAGTTGAGGTGCCCGGCCGGGTTCTGCCGGCCGAAGAGCACGTCGGCGAGCGCGGTGCCCTGGGCCTGGCCGTTGTAGCCGCTGAACACGACGGAGGCGACCTTGCCCTGCTCGTCGTCGATCTTCACCGGGCCGTCCGACTGGATCACCAGGGCCAGCTTGTCGTTGCCGAGCGCGGCGGTCTGGTCGATCAGCGAGTCGTAGTTGCCGGGCATGGCGATGCTGTCGCGGTCGTTGCCCTCGTCGCCGTTGGCCTTGGTGGTGCCGACGAACAGCACCACGAGGTCGGCACTGCGGATGTCGGCCTTGGTCTGGTCGCTGAGCACCGCGGCGCCGCCGGCGGTCGAGGACGTGCCGGCGGCGTCGAACACCACGTCGGCGCCGGGGTGGGCGGCCTTGAGGGCGTCGGTGATGCCCTGCACCGGACTGGTGGTGTGGGTGGGCTCGCCGCTGTACAGGCCCAGCGAGGTGGTGTTCGCCAGGTCGCCGAGGACCACCACCTTGCCGGCCTTGGCCGGGTCGACGGGCAGCAGCGGGGCGCCGGTGGAGGCGGGCGCGGCGTTCTTCAGCAGCACCAGCGAGTTGTCGGCGACCTTGGCGGCCAGCGCCTGGTGGGCCGGGCTCTCGATCTGGTCCTTGGTGAGGGCGGTGTAGGGCACCGAGCCGGGCGGGTCGAACTCGCCGGTGGCCATGCGGATGGTGAAGGCCTTCACCAGCGCGGTGTCGACGACGCCCTCGCTGAGCGCGCCGGCGCTGATCGCCTCGGCGATGTTGGCGGTGGTGGCCTCGTCGCCGGTGCAGTTGAGGTCGGTGCCGGCCCGCAGCGCGTACGCCTGCCCGCCGGCCTGGCCGGACAGGGTGGTGCCGGTGGCGGTCTCGGTCCAGGTCGGCGACGCCTTGTGGTCGGTGGTCCAGCCGGGCGGCGCCCAGTCGTGGCCGCCGGGGAACTGGCGCCAGTTGGTGCCGACCGCGCCGCAGTCGGAGGTGATGTAGCCGCCGAACCCGTAGGTGCGCTGGGCGAGTTCGTTGGTGGTGTAGGTGTCGGAGACCGAGGGCGTGCCGTTGATCGCGTTGTACGAGGTCATCAGCCCGGCGACGTGCGCGTCCTCGATCAGGCTGCGGAACTGCGCGGTGTAGTAGTCCCGCAGGTCGGTGTCGGTGGTGTCGGAGCTGATGCCGGTGCGGTTGTCCTCGACGTTGTTGAGGGCGTAGTGCTTGGCGGTCGCCGCGACCTTGAGGTAGCCGGTCTGCGGGCTGCCGTCCTGGTTGTTGCCCTGGTAGCCGTCGACGAACTGGCCGGCCATCTGGCCGACGAAGTACGGGTCCTCGCCGAACGCCTCGTCGGTGCGGCCCCAGCGCGGGTCGCGGTCCAGGTTGACGGTGGGCGCCCAGTAGGTCAGGGAGCCGTAGTCGTCGGCCGAGGGGCCGAGGTTGTTCTGCCCCTTGTCGAAGAGCGACTTGTCGACGAAACCGCGGACCTCGTCGGAGATCGCGGTGCTCTCCTGGTACATCAGGTCCCGGTCCCAGGACATGGACGAGGCGAAGTTGGTCGGGAAGCTGGTGGCGTGCACGCCGCCCTGGACCCCGCCGTTGTGCTGGTCGGCGCCCAGGCTGTTGACGCCGTGCTGGCCCTCGCTCCAGTAGGTGTACTGCTGCACGCCCAGCCGCGGGATCGCCGGCCCGCTGTTGGTGCTCAGCTGCTGCACCTTCTCCTGCAGCGTCATCCGGGACACCAGGTCGGCGGCGCGCTCAGGGAACGAGTAGTGCGTGTCGCGGTAGATCGGGGTGCCGCCGGCCGTGGCGCGCGGCGACTGCGCGAGGGCGGTGCCGCCGCCGGTGGCGCCGAGTGCGGCCGTGCAGGCCAGCGCGCAGACCGCGGCAAGAGTGCCGAGCCGGCGCTTTCGCTTGTCCATCCTGCCTCCGTCGTCATCGAGCAGGGGACCCGGTCCGTTCGGCGGACTTCCGTGCAAGTCCGAAGAAAGTCCGGGGCTTGCGGTGTCAGTGTGGGAGTTTGTGTCCTTCGTTCTCCCAACGTCAAGACTCACGACGGGAGTTGGTGCCCAGAGTTTTGACTGACGACGACAAAACCCCCGAACTCCGCGGGTCGCGTACCCGAGCCGTCCCGGGGCGGCTGCCGGGATCCTTCCGGCCGGACGCGGTCGCGCGCGGCTCGCCGAACTCCCCGGCGCAGGCGCTCACGTCGCGGTGGAGGGGCCGCCGTTCAGGTACCGGCCGGGGCCGGCGCGGATCCCCGGGCGGAGGTACGCGACGTCACACGCCGTGCCGTCGCGGCCGGTCCCCGGCTCCCCGCGGGGTCACCGGCTCGCCCAGAGCAGTCCCCGTCCGGTGAGCGCGCGCACCTCGGGCACGTCGAAGTCGTCCGCCTTGTGGCCGATGGTGGAGACGAACACCCGTCCCGCGCCGTGCTTCCGCGTCCACACCGCGGGCATCACGACGGGGGCCTCGCGCTCCTCGTCCGCGGCGAAGGTGGTGGTGGCGAGCACGTCGACGGCCGGGTCGGTGGCGACCCAGTACTGCTCGGTGTGCACCCGGAAGCCGGTGAGCCCGTCGACGACCGGGTGGTGCGAGCGCCCGGGCACCAGGTCCACGGCGTGGTCGTGGAAGCCCGGCGGGTGCATGAGGAACTGGCCGCCGGTCAGCAGGAGGTAGTCCAGGTCGCCGCGGAAGGCGTCGACGATGCCGCCGTGCCAGCCGGCGAAGCCGGTGCCGGCCCGCACGGCCGCCGACAGGCCGCGGCTCTGCGCGGCGGTGATGTCGCCCATGGACCAGCACTGCACGACCAGGTCGGTGGCGGCCAGGCGTTCCGCGTCCTCGTAGACCGCGAGGTCGTCCGCGGTCTCGACGGCGTACCCGCGGTCCTTCAGGAACGGCACGAAGAGGTCCGTGATCGTGACGGGGTCGTGGCCCTCCCAGCCACCGCGGACCACCAGTGCACGGCGGTTCGACGGGTCGCTCACGGGCGTTGCACGCTCCCCTCGGTGCTGCGGCCCGCGGCCGACGTCCACGGCGGTCCCGAACGCAGGACGGCCGTCGCAGGTCCGTCCCCACTCTGGCCATTCCCGCGGGCGGGGTCAACGCCCCCTCCGGGCAGGGGCGCCGGACCCGCGGCATGCGGCCCCGCCGGTGCCCGGCCGAAGCGGCAGCCGCTACCGGCCGGGAGCCGCTGCCGGTTCGGAGCGGCGTCAGGGCCTGCGGGCGTCCTCCGCGCCGCCCTCGCTCGCGGCGCCACGGCCGGCGGTCCCGCCGCCGAACGCGCGGTCCTCGGCCAGGGCCGTCTCCGCGAGGATGGCCTCCTCGGGCAGTCCTGGCGTCTCGCGGACCGCCTCCTCGGCGTCGCTGCGCTCCCGCGACGGGCCCGCGTGGGTCTCCTCTGCGTCGGCGTCGCACAGCGCGCGGTGGACCGTGCTCAGCACGACGGCGGCGGCCAGCACCGTCACCGCGCCCAGCACGAAGGGCACGTGCACGTTGTAGTGCTCGACCAGCTTGCCCGCGACGTACGGGGCGAGTCCGCCACCGATGAAGCGCACGAACCCGTAGGCCGCGGACGCCACGGGGCGCGGTACCGGGGCGATGCTCATCACGGCCGTGGTGACGAGGGTGTTGTTGGTGCCGATGAAGACTCCGGACACGATCACCGCGCCGATGACGACGCCCGGGTGGTCGGGGAAGATGCCGATCACCAGCGTGTCGAGGGCCATCAGCACCATGGACCCGTAGAGCGTGACGGCCGTGCCGAAGCGGGCCTTGAGCATCGGGGCGCCGAAGACCGCGAAGAGCGCGACGAGCACGCCCCACCCGCAGAACACGCCGCCGAGCCGCAGCGGTGACAGGTGCATCAGGAACGGCGCGTAGCCGAGGATGGTGAAGAAGCCCCAGTTGTAGAGCAGGCCGGTCACGCCGGTGGTGGCCAGGCTGCGGTGCCGCAGGGCCTTGATCGGCTCGCTGAGGGACGAGCGCCGGGCGGGCCGGGGCGTCGGCGGGACCAGGATCGCGGTGGCCACCAGGGCGATGAGCATCAGGACGGCCACGCCGAAGAACGGTCCGCGCCAGCTCACGTTGCCCATCAGGCCGCCGAGCAGCGGGCCGCAGGCGATGCCCACGCCGAGCGCGGTCTCGTAGAGCACGATCGCGCCCTTGAAGCCGCCGCTGGCCGATCCGACGATCACCGCCAGGGAGGTGGCGATGAACAGGGCGTTCCCGACGCCCCATCCGGCCCGGAAGCCGACGATCTCCCCGATGCTGCCGCTGGCGCCGGCGACCGCCGAGAACACCACGATCAGGGTCAGTCCGGCGATCAGCGTGTTCTTGGCGCCCAGCAGGCTGGAGACCCAGCCGGTCACCAGCATCGCCACCGCGGTGACCACCAGGTAGCTGGTGAACAGCAGTTCCACCTGGCTGGGGCTGGCCTGGAGCTTGGCGGCCAGCGACGGCAGGATGGGATCGACGAGCCCGATGCCCATGAAGGAGATCACGCAGGCGAACGCCACCGCCCACACGGCTTTCGGCTGGCGGAAGGGGCTGGGCGCGCTCGCCGTCTCGGTGGCCGCGTCGTCAGGGGCGGGACTTTTCATGGGGCTTCCTCTGGGGTGGGACTGGTGCTGAGGTCGTTCAGCACGTCGATCGATGCGCACAACGCGTGCCGGTCACGAGGGGGCAGCAGGCTCAGGCGGGCCACCAGCGCGTCGACCCGGGACGACCGCTGCGCCGCCAGGTGCTCCCGGCCGGCGGGAGTCGCCGCGACGAGCACGATCCGCCCGTCGGCCCGGTCGGTCCGCCGCTCGGCGAGACCCGCCTCCACGAGCCGGTCGACGACGTGGGTCATGCCGGGCTGGCTGATGCGCTCCCGCCCGGCGAGGTCCGAGATCCGCAGCGGGCCCGCCGAGGCGATCGTGGTCAGCACGGACAGGGCGACACCGCGGGGCCCGCCGCGCGGCGTCGCGCAGTTGGTCCAGCCCGAGATGCGCTCCAGCGCCTCCGCGACCGCCACCAGCTCGTCCGGAGCGGCCTGCGAGGAGATCTGGAGGGGCCCGTCTCCTGTCACGGGAAAAACCGTATAGGGCTTCTATATAGATGGTCAATATAGAAGAGCCATGCATATAGAGATGGCTATACTTCGGACCATGAGCAGCTCCACGTCCGCGGACGGCGGCGACGAGGCGGACGGCCTGGACCACCCGGCCGCGGCGGTCTACCGGCTGCTCTCGTCGCTGTTCTTCCAGGTGTCGCGCGACCTGAGCGCGACGTCCACGGCCACGCTGGTCGCCCTGGAGCGCACCGGCCCGCGCCGCATCACCGAACTGGCCAGGATCGCGGGCATCACCCAGCCGTCGGTGACCTCGCTCGTGACGACCCTCGAGCGGGCCGGCTTCGCCGAGCGCCGCAGCGACCCCGGCGACAAGCGCGTGGTCCTGGTGGCGATCACGCCCTCGGGCTCGGAGTACCTCCGCGCCCGGCGCCGCAGGAACGTCGAGGCGTTCACCGGGCTGATCGCCCAGCTCCCCCCGGACGAGGCAGCGGCCCTGACCGCCGCCGTCCCCGCCCTCGAGCACCTCAGCGAACTGACCGACGCCCTCCGGTACCCCGCCCCCTCCCCCCCCGAGCCCCCGGCCTCCGGGCCCGGAGCGCGTGCGGTTTCGGGATCGGCGGGATAGGGAGACCCTGGAAGTCCTGGCAGGAAGACGTCCTGACCGCCTGGAACGGGGTGGTGCCGTGGACACCGAGTTCGACGTCGTCGTCCTGGGAGCGGGGCCGGGCGGCTACGTGGCCGCCATCCGCTGCGCCCAGCTGGGGCTGCGCACAGCCATCGTGGAGGGCCGGTTCTGGGGCGGGACCTGCCTGAACATCGGGTGCGTCCCGGCGAAGGCGCTGCTGCGCAACGCCGAGGTCGCCCAGCTGATCCTCCACGACGCGGAGAAGTTCGGCGTGCGGATCAGCGGGGACGTGGGCCTGGACTACCGGGTCGCCTACGAGCGCAGCCGGGTGGTGGCCGAGGGCCGCGCCAAGGGCGTCACCTACCTCATGCGCAAGAACAACATCGCCCAGTTCGAGGGGCAGGGCACGTTCCTCGACGACCACACGCTGCACGTGCGGACGGAGGACCTCGAGATCACCCTCGGGTTCGGCTCCGCCGTCATCGCCACCGGCTCGACGGTGAAGCTGCTGCCCGGGACGGCGCTCGGCCCGCGCGTGCTGACCTACGAGGAGCTGATCCTCTCCGCCACCCTTCCCCGCAGCCTGGTCATCGCCGGCGCGGGCGCCATCGGCGTCGAGTTCGCCCACCTGCTGCGCGCCTACGGCGTGGACGTCACCCTCGTGGAGTTTCTCGACCGGATCGCACCGCTGGAGGACGCGGACGTCTCCGCCGAACTCGCCAGGCGCTTCAGGCGGCAGGGCATCCGCGTCATGACGTCGACCGCCGTGCAGTCCATCGAGGAGACCGCGGACGGCGTCCGCGTGCGGGTCCGGCAGGGCGATACCGAGCAGGTCCTGGAGGCGGACCAGGTGCTGCAGGCCATCGGCTTCCAGCCGCGCACCGCCGGCGCCGGCCTGCACGCCGCCGGCGTGCGGCTCACCGAGCGCGGCGCCATCGACGTGGACGGCCGCTGCCGCACCAGCACGCCGCACATCCACGCCATCGGCGACGTCACCGCGAAGCTGATGCTGGCGCACGCGGCCGAGGCCATGGGCATCGTCGCCGCCGAGACGATCGCCGGCGTGGAGACCATGGAGCTGGACTACCGCATGATCCCGCGGGCCACCTTCTGCCAGCCGCAGATCGCGAGCTTCGGCTGGACCGAGGCGCAGGCGCGCGAGGAGGGCTTCGACGTCCGCGTCTCGACGTTCCCCTTCTCCGCCAACGCCAAGGCGCACGGCTTCGGC
This sequence comes from Streptomyces sp. NPDC020917, assembly GCF_044333795.1. Lineage (NCBI taxonomy): Bacteria > Bacillati > Actinomycetota > Actinomycetes > Kitasatosporales > Streptomycetaceae > Streptomyces > Streptomyces sp. NPDC020917. The sequence continues at coordinate 165,472 of NZ_JBIRRR010000024.1, forward strand.
GACACGGCCGGGTTCGTGAAGCTGGTGGCGGACGGACGCTACGGCGAGCTGCTGGGCGCCCATCTGATCGGTCCCGATGTGACGGAACTGCTGCCGGAGTTGACGCTGGCGCAGAAGTGGGACCTCACCGTGAACGAGCTCGTCAGGAACGTCCACTCCCACCCGACGCTGAGCGAGGCGGTCCAGGACGCGCTGCACGGGCTCGCCGGCCACATGATCAACCTCTGAGAGGTCACTCCGTCCCGCTCCGCGCGCGCTCGCCGAAGGTGCGCAGCCGGTCGATCAGGGCCGGCGGCGACTGCACGCGGAACGGCAGGTCCAGCATCAGCAGCCGGATGGCCATCCAGTCGACGCGGTCCGCGTCGACCCGCCAGCGTGAGGTGCCGTCCGGGAGGGAGTCGACCTCGCCCGGCGCCTGGCCGAGTTTCGACCGCAGGACGTCGGCGGGGGCGTCGACGTCCACCACGGCCGGCGCCGTGGGCCACAGGTTGCGCAGCTTGGAATCGACGAACTCCGCGGCGTCGGCGGCGGGAAGGGCGCGCGGCGCCGCCCGCGCCCCGGTCGCGGTGACGCCGGTGAGCCGGTCGACCCGGAACATGCGCCAGTCGTCGCGGTCCAGGTCCCAGGCGACCAGGTACCAGCGCCGGCCGGTGGCGACCAGCCGCTGCGGTTCAGCGTGCCGGCGGGTCTCGGCACCGTCACCCGCGCGGTAGGCGAACCGGACGCGCTCGTGGTTGGCGATCGCACCGGCCAGGGCGGTCAGCGCGGAGGGCTCGACCCGCGGGCCGCCACCGGTCATCGTCACCACCGCGGAGCCCAACGCGCCGACGCGGTACCGCAGTCGGGACGGCAGCACCTGCTCCAGCTTGGTCAGCGCGCGCAGCGACGCCTCCTCGATGCCGTCCACCGCGCTGCCCGCCGCGGCGCGCAGGCCGACCGCGATGGCGACCGCCTCCTCGTCGTCCAGCAGCAGCGGCGGCAGGGCGGTGCCGGCGACCAGGCGGTAGCCGCCGATCGAGCCCATCGTCGCCTCGACCGGGTAGCCGAGCGCGCGCAGCCGGTCCACGTCGCGGCGGATGGTGCGGGTGCTCACCTCCAGCCGTTCGGCCAGTTCCGTTCCGGGCCACTCCCTCGGGGTCTGCAGGAGGGAGAGCAGATTCAGCAGTCGTGCCGGGGTGTCCATCATGTTTTCCAGCGTCCGCGCCGTCTAGGACAGGAACTGTCCTACATCCTTCATAGCGTAGGGCCTGTCAACGAAAGACGCAGGCAGGAGCCGTAGATGAGTACCGAGCGCAGGCGCTGGATCGCCCTCGCCGTCGTGATGACCGCCAGCTTCATGGACCTGGTCGACGCGACCATCGTCAACATCGCCGTGCCGAGCATCCAGCGCGACACCGGCGCCGGCTTCAGCGCGGTCCAGTGGATCACCGCGGGGTACGCCCTCGCGTTCGCGGTCGGCCTGATCACCGGCGGGCGGCTCGGCGACATCTACGGCCGCAAGCGGGTGTTCCTGATCGGCACGGCCGGCTTCACGGTCGCGTCGCTGCTGTGCGGCGTGGCGGCCGATCCGCAGATGCTGGTGGCGACCCGCCTGCTGCAGGGCGCGGCGGCCGCGCTGATGGTGCCTCAGGTGCTGTCGATCATCCATGCCACCTTCTCCGGTGAGGAGCGCGGCAAGGTCTTCGGGCTGTTCGGCGCGATCATCGGCCTGGCCGCCGTCACCGGCCCGCTGCTCGGCGCGCTGCTCACCCAGTGGGACATCCTCGGGCTGCAGTGGCGGCCGATCTTCCTGATCAACCTGCCGGTCGGGATCGCCGGACTGGTCCTGGGCCGCCGGTTCATCGACGAGTCGAAGGCCGCGCAGGCACTCCGGCTCGACCTGATCGGTGTCGCGCTGGCCACCGCGGGTCTGCTGCTGCTGATGTACCCGCTGGTCCAGGGCCGGGAGAACGGCTGGCCGCTGTGGGGCTACGCGATGATGGCCGGCGGGCTCGCGGTCCTCGCGGGCTTCGTCCGCTACGAGCGGGCGAAGAAGGCCAGGGACGGTTCCCCGCTGGTCGAGCTGGCGCTCTTCCGGGCCCGCAGTTTCGCCGCCGGCATCGGCGTCCAGCTGGTCTTCGGCGTCGCCTGCGGCATCTTCTTCCTGGTCTGGACGCTCTACATGCAGATCGGCCTCGGCTGGACCCCGCTGCACGCGGGCCTGACCGGGCTGCCGTTCACCGTCGCGTGCTCGGCCTCGGCGGGGATGTCCGTGCAGCTGCTGGTGCCGCGTTTCGGTCGCAAGGTGCTGCAGGCCGGCGCGCTGACCACGGCTGCCGGCGCGCTCCTCTACATCGCGGAGGCCCACCGCTACGGGCACGCGGTCCACTCGTGGCAGATGGCGCTGCCGCTGCTGGTGATGGGCGCCGGGATGGGCATGGTCTTCTCGCCCCTGACGGACGCGGTCCTGTCCGACGTGCCGCAGGAGCACGCGGGGTCCGCCTCCGGCCTGATCAACACCACCAACCAGCTCGGCAACGCGTTCGGCCTGGCGCTGGTCTCGGTCGCCTTCACCGGTCCGACCCCGGTGCGCGCCTTCGAGCACGCGATGTTCTGGATGGTCGGCGCGCTCGCGATCGTGGCCACCCTGATGACGGCCCTGCCCCGGCGGACCGCCCGCACCCCGGAGGCCGAGGGTCCCGCGGTCGAGCCCGCGAAGGCGCCCGCGCTGGCGGGATGACGTCCTCGCAGACACCAGTCGGGGGGGGGGGGGGGGGGGGGGGGGCGCCCCCCCGCCCCCGGGGGGGGGCGGGGGGGCCGCGCCCCCCCCCCCCGCCCCGGCCCCGCGCCCCCCGGCCGGGGGGGGGGGGGGGCCCGC
>NZ_JBIRRR010000025.1:0-68 GCF_044333795.1 Streptomyces sp. NPDC020917
GCACCCGGCAACGCACCTCCGGGGGCACCCCGGATTCCCGCCCCGGAGGGGCGATGCTCCAGGAGTGC